>JBEHXG010000016.1:0-91868 GCA_048498815.1 Acidobacteriota bacterium
ATGAGAAAAGGGGTGCCTCGGCATCCCTTTTTTGCTGAACTGTTATCGGACCGATAGATCGCCCATGCCTTCAAAACTCAATCTCCATGGCTTCGGCGATCCCGAATGTGTTACCTATGTCTCAGGTACGAACTGTTACCTGTGTGTCCGGTCCGGACAGAAGGGTTCCTGGTGGGCCCTGCAGGACTTGAACCTGCAACCAACGGATTATGAGTCCGCTGCTCTAACCATTGAGCTAAGGGCCCGGATTATGTCTCAGCCTGAAGTATAGCGTTCGTCCGCCGTTTTCGCTTTTAGTTTTGACCGCATCAGCATGTGAAGTAATCGAAAGAAAGCCCTTTCATCGAAGACCTCTCCGGAGGCCGTGGCCGCCTTCCTTGCCGTCCCGGCAGTTAGGGGCGAGCCCGTTCGTACCTTCGTTCTTGGATGCAGACATACACCTGCACTGACGTCTCCAATCCGGTGGTCAAAAAACCTGCTGCGGAAAATCGCATGGGCTGGCCAGAAACCGTGTGACAATCTCGTTGCATGTGTGGCGGCCCCCCGGGCACAGGATGCGGAAGCCTTGGTAGCAGCAAGGTCAGTAGCCAGCTCACCTCATCCGCGGTGTACAATTTTCAGTTATGGCCGATGCCGTTCTCGAGCTTCCTTCTCCCACCCTGAAGACTCAGGTGGCTGAGCGGCTACGCGAGAGCATTATTTCGGGCAAGTACCGTCCCGGGGACAGGCTCAACGAAACCCTGATCGCGCGGCAGTTTAAGGTTAGCCGCATCCCTGTGCGCGAAGCTCTGATGCAGCTGCAGGAACAGGGGCTCATTATGAATCATCCCCGACGCGGGATGTTTGTAAACAGTCTCAGCGAGGAAGATACTCAGAGAATAAACAGCGTCCGCATCATCCTGGAAGCCGAGGCGCTGAAACTCTGTCGCGCGCGGCTGACGACAGAGATTGAAAGTCACCTGGAAGCGCTCGTCCTGAAAATGGAACGCTGGCAGACTGGTTCGCAGCTCGACGCGGCCGAGCTCGATTTCGAGTTCCATAACACCGTTTGGGGCTATAGCGGCAACAATTATCTGCAGAAGACTCTGGGAACGCTTTTGCCGGCGCTATTCGCGCATCGCGCGCTCGACGGAATCAGCCACGAAATGCTGCGCTGGAGGCTGCACCACCACCGAGCGCTCCTGGAAGTGATCCAGGGGAACTCGCGCCAGTCCGCTGAGGAGGCGATCGTCATTCACCTGCGCATGGGTTATAACGAGCCGGAGCGATTTTCGAGCCTCGCGGTTCCAGGTTCGGAAAATCGTATACCGTAGCGGAGCGTAAGCCGGAGTGGTATCGTTTTGGTGAACTTTGGTGCGCGCTCGGTGTGTATAAGTCATTATTTTTCTGTCAGTTATTGCGGGTTTGTAATTTGCGGTAAAGGAATTGTCGAATACAATATACCGTGATATACTCCCATCTGAACTAAGGGGGCCTATGAGCCATCGCTTCTCATTCCGCATCGTTGTGGCATCTTCGTTGATCCTCACTGCACCCGTCTGGGCGCAGCGCGGCGGCGGTCGGGGAGGCGGCGGAGCCACTCCTGCCGGAGCCTCTGCGCGCCCCATCGATATCACGGCGAAGAGCTCCTTCGATATGTCCTCGGTCGATCGAGGCAGCAGGATTTACGGTGCCCAGTGCGCCTCGTGCCACGGCGCCGATGCGCGCGGCGGCAAGCTCGCCAAGACGGATTCCGATCTGATGCGCTCAGACATCGTGGCCATGGACCATTCCGGACGCGACCTGCCGTTGTTCCTTGCGGTAGGCAGGCCTGATAAGGGGATGCCGAAGTTCGAGCTTTCTAAGGAAGACGGCGTTGATCTGGCGACGTGGCTTCACTACCAGGTGACCGTTACGGTCGCCCGGCAGGATTACAAGCGGCCTAATATGTTCAGCGGCAACGCGAAGGCAGGGGAAACATTCTTTAACGGGTCAGTTGGCAAGTGCAGCACATGCCACTCGGTGACGGGCGATCTGAAAGGCATTGGACAGAAGTCGGGCGATGACGCCGGCAACCTGCAGGCTGCGATCCTTGGCGGCAGCGTGGGTGGTGGGCGCGGCGGACGCGGCGGTGGCGGCGGGTTCGGTGGACGCGGCGGTGGTGGCGGCAATGTTACTGCCACGGTCACGACGAAGAGTGGTGAGAAGTTCACCGGTTCGCCCGTACTGATGAACGATTTCGTAGTAGAGATTCGCCAGGCGAACGGCGAAAACAAGACGTGGCTGAAAGTCGATGGCTGGCCGCAGGTGACGACCGTGAACCGCATGCAGGCTCACATCGACCTGATGAAGAAGTATACGGACGACGACATCCATAATCTCGCCGCATACCTGAGAGACAAATAGGAGAGCACCCATGACGATTCGTTCCCTTACTCTGACTGCAGTTCTCCTGGTTCCCGTCGCGCTGATGGCGCAGATTCTCGATCCTGCCGTGCTGAAGAAGCCGAACGCTACCGATGCGTGGCCGACTTATCACGGAGATTATTCCGGCAAGCGCTACAGCATTCTCGATCAGGTGAATCGCTCGAATGTGGGCACTCTGACGCTGGCGTGGGCTGCGAAACTGGCCGCTACGGAGAGCACCGCCACCAATGTCGGCGGCCCGTGGAAGCCCGGCGATCCCACTTACTGGGGAGGACCGAGCGATACGTTCCGCATCGGCGGTTCACCGCTGATGGTGGATGGCGTCATGTACATCTCCGTCACCGACCGTGCCTGGGCCATCAACGTCCGCACGGGTGAAGTGCTGTGGAGCTATTTCTATCGGAGCCGTGGCGGTCACCACAACAACGTCAGCAAAGGAATGAGCATGTATGCCGGCTGGCTCTTTTTTGAAACGCCGGACTGCGCCCTGGTTTCTCTGGATGCTAAGACGGGCAAAGAAAGATGGTTCAAACAGCTCGCGCCGGTGGAACTCGATTACTTCTGCAGCAGTGCGCCTCTCGTTGTCGGCAATCACGTACTGGCCGGGATGGGCGGCGACGCTCGCGATATTCAGGGCAAGCTGGAAGCGCACGATCCGGAAACCGGCGAGACGCAGTGGACCTGGTACACCACGCCCCAGAATCCGGGCGATCCGGGTTACGACACCTGGCCTGACGACTATTCGCGCCGTCATGGTGGCGCGGGTCCGTGGCAGCCGCTCACGTATGATCCTCAGCTAAACCTGATCTATGTGACCACAGGAAATCCAAATCCTGTTGGCGCAACACAAAGCCGACCGGGTGACAACCTGTTTACGTGTTCGATTGTGGCGCTGAATCCCGATACCGGCAAGATGGCCTGGTATTACCAGACGTCACCACACGACGCGCATGACTGGGACAGTACTGAGGCTCCTGTTTTGTTCGATGCGCCGTGGCAGGGCAAGCCGCGCAAGCTGGTTGCTCAGGCGGCGCGCAACGGCTACTTCTTTGTACTGGACCGGCAGACCGGCGAGCATCTGCTGACGGCGCCGCTGGTCGATCCCGAGTTCCTGAACTGGGCGACCGGAATCAACGCCAAGGGGCAGCCGATTAATAATCCCAAGAAGGAATCGAGCCTGGATGGCGTGCTGGTTGGAGCAGGTTCGGCTACGAACTGGCCGCCGCCGAGCTTCTCGCCGCAGACCGGACTGTTCTACGTGGGCACGTCCGAAAGCTTTGGCATGAGCTATCTGGTGGACACCACTGACCGGCCGGAAGGCTACGGCTTCACGGGCGGAGGCGGTGGTGCCTCCGGTGGGCGTTCCGGCATTCGCGCGATCGATTACCAGACCGGCAAACTGAAGTGGATGCACGAAGGTGGCGGTCCCCAGGGACTGCTCTCAACCGCGGGCGGGCTCCTCTTCGGTAATGACGGCTCTTCGAACTTCTGCGCGTTTGACGCAGCTACGGGCAAGATCCTGTGGCACACCTGGATGCCCACTCTGACGAGTAATGGCGCGGAAACTTACCTTGTGGATGGACAGCAGATGATCACTGTCGCCGCGAATGACACGATCTACGCATTCCTGCTGAATCGCTAAAGCGGGCAGGCGTGGCAGGGATCGCAGAAAGTTTGCGCGGGCAATGGCAGGCGCCGGAGTGAGTGCGGCCCTGGCGCAGTCCCAGCTGCAATCCGGAAAGCCCCGCAGCTCAAAGTTTTTCACGCTGGATGCGTGGCAGATCAAGTCTGGTGCGCAGCAGACGCGGATGGCGGACTGGCTGGGGAACAGCCTGATACCCGCCCTCGCCAGGCAGGGCGCAGGTCCGATCCTGGCGCTCGAAGCAGTCTTCGCATCGAGTCTGCCTGCAATCAAACTCTTTGCCGGATACGATTCATTCGCTCAGATTGAAACGGTTCAGAACAAACTCGCCGGTGACGCGGCTTTGACAGCGGCGTACGCGAGAATTGAGGCGGGCGAGTCGCCTTACGAGTCCCGATCCAGCAGCATTCTGGAAGCAACCGCATATTCACCCGCCGTTGTGGAGGGGAAAATTGAGAAGCCGCGCTACTACGAGATGCGCGTTTATCATGCACCGACGGAGTGGCAGCTGCGGGCGATCAACGAGCGCTTTACGAGCGCAACCATGAGGCTGTTCCACGCACACGGCATTGAGCCGCTATTCCTCACAACGACCCGGGTCGGAGCCAACATGCCAAACGTTACCTACGTAATTCCGTGGGACTCGCTGGCTGCGCGTGAGAAGTCGTGGGATGCTTTTGGCGCCGATCCCGAATGGGTAAAAGCGCGTAAGGAATCGATCGATAAGGGCGGCCAGATCGTCATCAACAGCGATGTTGAGATCTATCGGGCCGCCGCTTACTCACCGGTGAAGTAGGCTACCTTAGTAGCCTTTCGTCGTAATCCAGAAGCTCTCTTCCCACGATCCACCGGCGGGAACCATCTGCAGCTCTTTGTACGCTCCACTCTGCGACAGGTTCAGCGCGTTCGTGATGCCGGTCATAGGTTCGAAGGCGATGAAGCCTTTTGTTGCCGGCGGCTGAGCGCCAGCCGGCCGAGCCACCGCCGGAGGAGCGGTTCTGACGGCCTTCGCCGGATCAATAGCGAACGGGCCGCTGGGTGCCGGCGCAGAGGCATTGCCCCCAAATCCAGGGCCACGGCCGCCGCCGCTGCCACCACGCCCTCCGAAACCGCTACCGCCCCGGCCCGGTCCGCCAAATCCACCTCCGCCCCCGGCGGGCAGCGGTGTGGACCATAGCAACACCGTTTTGAACTTCGGCCCGAGCGTTTCGTCAAGCTCCTTGCCGTTGTACATGAGGCGCATGGTTGCGCGGCCATTGGCGTCACGGACCAGATCGGTGAACATGTCATCGATCAGCGCATAGTTTTTCAGATGGATTGCAGTGCGATCCTTGTCGGCGGTGAAGAAGCTTTCGATGGGCTGCGTCTCGCCGGTGGGCAGGCGCTCCGGGATTTCGGGCCAGTGCGTTTTGGCGTCCACCGAAACCGTCCAGTCGTCGCGGTTACCATCCGGGAGTTCATAGATGGGGTGGTATCCGAGGACGGCAGGCATGGGTTCCGTGCTTAAGTTATCGAGGCGCGTTTTGACTTCGAGCGTGCCATCGGCCACACGGTACGTGATGGTTATGGTGTGCGCGAAGGGGAACTGCTTGATGAACTGCGGGATCTTGTAGAAGTCGAGCTTGCAGGTCACCCAGGCGGCTTTGCCATCGGCTTTAAACTCGACGAGCTTCCATTCCTTCGAACCGTTCACGTAGCCGGTCTGAGGAATGGGTCCACGCACGTTGCCGAGGCCGAGATCGAAGTTGAACTTCTGGCCGTTGGCATAGAAGGCAGTTTGGTCAAGGCGATTGGCGAATGGCGCGAGCAGAGGCATGCCGTTGAGGCCTGAATTGGCTTCGAATGCTTCGAGCGTGGCCGACGTCCGAACAAGGTTCTGCCCATTGACCTGAATTTGCCAGGCCTTGCCCTGGTTGATGACGACGCCGACGGTCATCTTCGCTTTTGTATCCGCCAGGTTGACGAGGTTGCCTTCCTGTTTTGCGGTGTAGCGCTGTGCGGCTGCGGGCGCTGCCGCCATTCCCGCGAGACCGGCGGCTATGACCAGTGTGTGAAGTGCGCGTCGAGTCATTCGTCTTCTCCCTCGTTCGTCTATTCTAAGGCCGTTTGCGGAATGGGCGGGGACGGCGATCCGCAGGTCCACCTTTGCCTCGCGGCGGGCCGGCATCTTTGCGCGGCGGCTTATCGCCGAAGTTTCGTCGGGGCGGACGGTCTCCGAAATCTTTGCGCGGCGGTCTATCGCCAAAATCCTTGCGAGGTGGTCGTCCGCTGAAATCCTTGCGGGGTGGCTTATCGCCGAATTCCTTGCGCGGAGGGCGATCGCTAAAATCGCGACGGGGAGGCCGGTCACCGAAATCCTTGCGGGGCGGCTTATCGCCGAACACTTTACGCGGAGGACGGTCGGTGAACTCACGCCGAGCAGGCCGGTCGCCGAATTCCTTACGTGGAGGCCGGTCACCGAAATCGCGACGCGGAGGCCGGTCACCGAACTCTTTCCGCGGGGGTCTGTCGCCAAAGTCTTTGCGTGGGGGCCTGTCTCCAAAATCCTTGCGCGGTGGACGATCGTTGAACTCGCGGCGTGGCGGCCTATCGCCGAAGTCTTTGCGGGGCGGCCTGTCTCCAAACTCTTTTCGGGCCGGCCTATCCGAATATTCCTCACGCGGGGCACGCGAATCCCTCGGCTCGATTGGTCGAGGCTCCGGCACCATCGAAGTTGTCGCTTCGGCTTCTACGGAACTGGGAGCAGGGGCGGGCACAATCTTCGCTGCAACTGGTGGTTTGAGGGCCCTTGGCCGGTCCTCCACCTCCCGAACGGGTCGCCGGGGCACCACTCTTTCCGGCGGCGCGGGCGCTGCCACAACTTTAAGCTGGGACGCGCGTAAAACGTCGTCAGCGATCTGCGCTGCCACACGCATTTCTTTCACATCATGCACCCGCACCATGTGGGCGCCATTCAGGATGGATGCCGTTACCGCGGCGGCCGTTGCATAGAGAGTGCCATGCTCGGTTCCCTGCGCCAGGAACGATTTCCGCGACGGTCCCGTCAGCACCGGATACTCAAGGGCGGCAAGCTGTTGCAACTGAGCGAGAATCTCCGAATTCTGCTCGCGGCGTTTGCCAAAGCCAAGGCCAGGATCGACGGCGATGCGCGCCTTATCCACGCCGGCGCGGCGCGCACGATTGACCGTAGCTTCCAGATCGCGCACAACCGAACCCATTATGTCCGGCAGCGGCGGCAACTTCGCCCATGTCTCCGGTGTGCCGCGCATGTGGTTGAGGATGAGGCCGGCATCAGCCTGAACGACCGTTCTTGCGAGCTCGGAATCAAATGTGAGGCCGCTGGGATCGTTGATGATCTCAATGCCGTAATCGAAGGCGCGCTGAGCAGTCTCGGCTTTGTAGGTATCGAGCGAGAGCGGAACGCTCAGGTTGCCGCGGAGACGCTTCAGTACAGGCAGAAGCCGGGACCATTCTTCTTCCGCTGATACGCGATGAGAGCCAGGGCTCGTCGACTCGGCTCCGAGGTCGATGATGTCGGCGCCCTGCTCTTCCAACTCAAGCGCGCGGGCGTAAGCACGGTCGGGATCGGAGTACTTGCCACCGTCCGAGAACGAATCAGGGGTGACGTTGAGGACGCCCATAACGAGCGTTTTTTCGCCCAGCTGCAACTCCGTAGAGCGCAGCTTCCAGATAAAAATCTTGCGGTTCATTATAATTGGGCCGGAACCTCCAGTGTCCCACAGACAGCGGAACCGGCTGCTTCAACTGGCCCGGCGGTTCTGGCATAGGATGTAGGGAGTGAGAATCCTGGTGGTTGAAGATGAGCAGCGAATGGCTGCGCTGCTGAAGCGCGGCCTGGAGGAAGAAGGCCACCAGGTTTTCGCCTCGCATGACGGAGCGTCAGGCTATGAGATGGCGCGGTCGGCTGAGTTCGACGTCATTGTGCTGGACGGAATGTTGCCGGGTCTCGATGGTTTTGCCGTCGCCAAACGTTTGCGGGAGGCGCGAAATCAGACCCCGATCCTGATCCTGACTGCGCGCGATGCCGCGACGAATGTTATTGCGGGGCTGGATGCCGGCGCGGACGACTATCTTACAAAACCATTTTCATTCGATGTTTTGCTGGCGCGGCTGCGCGCGGTGAGCCGGCGCGGCGCAATTCCGCGATCGCTGAATCTCGAGGTCGGCGATCTGCGGCTCGATCCATCAACACGCGTTGTCACTCGCGCGGGCCACAGCATTTCTCTTACGCCGCGTGAATTCAGTCTTCTCGAACTGCTCATGCGGAATCACGGTCGCGTGGTCACCCGCGACACGATTCTCGAATCCGTGTGGGGCTTCGATACGGAGGTTGCGGGGAATACCATCGAAGCGTTCGTACGGCTGCTGCGGCTTAAGGTGGATTCCGGCGAACAGAAGCTCATCCACACGGTGCGTGGCGTTGGCTACACGATCCGCGTGCCCTGAGCGATGCGGTTGAATACGCGTTCGATTCGGTTCCGTCTGACAGTCAGCTATGCGCTGCTGCTCGCCGCCGCCTTGTGTGTGTTCAGCGTGCTGATTTACTTCACGATGCAGCAGCGCCTGCTGCAGGATATCCGGCGCGGTCTTGAAGACGAAGCGGATCGTTTTACGGCTTTCGCGCAGCGTGAAGCAGCGGAAATCCCCGCGGTGAATCTCACCGATGAACTTGAGGAGTTCTGCCACGCTCTGCCTTCCTCGAGTTATCTGGAATTACGACCGGTCACAGTCGGCACCCCATTTTTTTACCGGGCGCGTCAGGCCGAACCGGAGCGGCACTACGAAATTCTCCTGCGCCCGCTGACGATTCGAAGTCAGGAATACACTCTGCGTATCGCCGCTTCGCGGGCGCAAATGCATCGCGCGCTCGACCTCCTTCAGACGCTTCTGTTCAGTCTGGTGCCGCTGGCCATATTGATCGCGTGCGCGGGGGGCGCGTGGCTCAGCCGCCGCGCGTTGACGCCGGTGGATGAAATCACTTCCGCGGCACGCACCATCGGTATTGAGAACCTTGCGAACCGTCTGCCCGCCACCGGAACGGGAGATGAGCTGGAACGGCTGACAGAAACATGGAACGCGATGCTGGCCCGGCTCGAATCGGCCGTTGCGGTGCTTTCGCGATTTGTGGCGGATGCCTCACACGAATTGCGCACTCCGGTCGCGGTGATTCGCACCAGCGCCGAACTCGCATTGCGGCGGGAACGCGAGCCCGCGGCATATCGTGAGGCGCTGCGGGAGATCGAAGCGGAATCGGAGCGCATGACGCAGCTTGTGGAGGACCTGCTTTTTCTTGCGCGCCGGGATGCGCGGGCTGACGCCCTCCCGATGACTACCCTGGATTTGCGGAGCATCGTGCGCGACGCCGCGCATGAGGTTCATGGACTGGCCGAAGCCAGAGGCATCCGCATCGAGGTAGAAACGGCCTCGGCGCCAGTCACGGTCGCGGGCAACGCAGCCGCGCTGCGCCGTCTGTTTCTTGCTCTTCTGGACAACGCTCTCAAGTATTCACCCGCCGGAACCGAAGTTCGGCTATCGCTTCGCCGGCAGGATGGAAAGATCGTGGCGACGGTGGAAGATCAGGGCGTCGGCATTGACGCCGCCGACCTGCCTCATATCTTCGAGCGTTTTTACCGTGCAAGCAGGTCTCGCACGGATGCAGGACACGGCCTCGGTCTTTCGCTCGCCCGCAATGTTGCGCTGGCGCATGGCGCGGAAATGGATGTATCCAGCGAGACCGGCCGCGGGTCGCGCTTCTCTGTCACGTTTGAGGCCCGCGCCGGATACACATCCGGGGTCGGCGCGACGTCTTGAAAACGATGCGCTGCCTCCGGCTGACGATTCTTGTGATTTGCGTCCGTCTCGCGGCGGCCCCCCGAGTTTGAGGTAGCTTCCGTAAAGGCTTCCAATGCCTCGCTTCCAATCGACATGCAGACGTTTCCGCATCGTCTCTCCGCATACTGCAGTTTCCGCCAGCTTATTGAGGCCGCGTACAGCATGGAACGCCTCTCCGGCGGCCCTGCATGGATGGACGCTATGTTCGTGGTGGAAGCAACAACCGCGGAGGACTTCAGCGGCGATCCGGATCGGGTGCTCGCCCTCGGCCGGCCCGCGCCACGCAAGATGATGCTGATGCTGTAACGTCTGCTGGCCGCACGCTTCAACCTGAAGGTTCACACCGAAACGCGGCAGGACAATGTCTATTCCCTGACCGTGGCGAAAGGCGGGCCTAAACTGAACCCGCCCGCGGACACCATCCGGTCCGGCATCGGCACCGGCCGAACCGGTCCGGTAACCGCTGCGGCGCTGACAACCGTTGTTACCGGTCGTAACGCCACGATGCAGCAACTGGCCCGATATCTGGAACAGGGCCTCGGTCGGCCCGTGACGGACGACACCGGGATCGCGGGCAACTTCGACTTTCGTTTCGAATACGGGCCGGACAACGCGCCAGTGGAAAACGTAGCCCCCTTCTTCACCGCCCTTCAGGATTCCACAGGCCTGAAACTCACCGCCACGAAGGGACCGGTTGAATTTCTTGTCATCGATCACGCGGAAAAACTTACGACGAATTAGTTAACAGGACACGGACTGCAACGTATAAGAGGCATGGTCCGTTCCGATAAGCTACTCGCTCTATTCTGCGCATTTGCAGGCCTGTTGCTGGCGCAATCGATGTCAAAGCCCCTGGAGTTTGACGTGGTATCCGTCAAACCTTCCGACCCCGCGGCAAGGGGATCATTTATTAACGTGGGCGTGGGCGACCTGTTTACGGCCGGCAACATGCCGATCCGCGCGTTAATTACGTTCGCGTATGAGATTCGCGACCTTCAACTGACAGGTGGACCAGGTTGGGTGGCCTCGGACCGCTTCGATATTACGGCGAAAACGCCGCGTGACCAGCTTTCTCCGGGCGGCGACGACCCGAGGTCGATGACAGACAGTCAGCGGGAGGTTCGGAATCAGCGCCTGCGCGAACGCTGCCGAGCTTTGCTGGCCGAACGGTTCGGGCTCGTGGCGCACCACGAAACTCGAGAAGAAACGGTTTACTACCTGACCGTCGCCAAAGGCGGCATAAAGATGAAAGTCGTCGAGACGCCTGGAGACCGCCAGGGGATGCAAAGTAACGGCCGCGGACACACACAGGGATTCGCAGCCACTACAAAAATGCTTACAGACATGCTGACGGGCGCGACAGGCCACACAGTCATCGACAAGTCGGGTCTCACCGGAAAGTATGACTGGATACTCGACTGGACTCCCGATATGGCGGCCGCCAACACAGGCGATGATGCCGCGCCGCAGCCTTCAGCGCCCACTATTTTCACTGCCCTTCAGGAGCAACTGGGTTTAAGGCTCGATTCCGGTAAAGGTCCCGTGGATATCGTCGTGATTGACCAGATCCACAAGCCCTCGGAAAATTGATTATTTCTTCAGAGCAGCAGCCGGACGATGGATTCCTGATCCGCTGCGAGCGTCGGAGCGCGCCGGAGCGACTGCTGCCGGCGCAATCGCGGCCGTCACGATCTTGTCGAGCAATGGAAAATTCTGGAAGTACGCTTTACCCTGCTCTGTGATCGCAGGCTGGTTGTTTGAGCCTTCGCCGTAGCCGGAATACAGAGAGTCGACTATGTTCATTCCTTCGACAACCTTTCCGAACGGAGCGAAGCCCAAACCGTCCAGCCGGGAATTATCTCCGAAATTGATGAAAAACTGAGTGGAACGGCTATTCGGTGCGCCCGATTTGGCGAAGGTGACCATCCCGCGTGTGTTGCTTTGGATGACCGGCTCGTCCTGAATCGTTTCCGGCTTCCACTTTGCGGCAATTTCTGGCGAGGAACTCATGCCGAACTGTGCCATGAAGTTGGGAACGACGCGGAAGAAGTACATGTCGGTGAAGAATCCAGCCTTGACGAGGTTATAGAAACGATCTGCGCCAAGCGGCGCCCAGGCGCGCGTAACTTCAATCGTGAATGGGCCTTTACTCGTGTTGAACCTGGCGCGAAAAACGGCTGGAGACTTGAGGTTCAGGGTAGCGGGCTGCATCAGGTCGAGCTTGGCCGCTGGCGCCGTGGTGCGCCGGGCGCCGGATGCGGCGCGGGCGTATGTCTTCTTCGTTGTGGCGGCGCGAGCGCCGGCCGGTTTCGTCTGCGCCAAAGCAATTCCGAAAATCAGGATCCCGAGGAGTGCGAATTTCATAGTCCGTTCTTTATTTTAGCGGCTTCCCGGGTTTGTATACCGGCGACACAGCCGGCGGCGATATCCTCGATAAAAGGGCTTGCGTTCGGCTCTCGAAGCAGCCCCTGACGCCGAAGAGAGAATCATGGCAGAATCGCCGCGGCCAATCACGAGTTTTGATGAATGGGACCGGAAGGAAGGGACCCCAGGCCCCATGGGGGCAACGTGGGTTGCCGAGCTCAGGGCATGGAACTTTGCTCTTTATTCCCGGCGTGCTACGGCAGTAACACTCCTGATCTACGGGGTGGACGATTCGATAAAGCCTTTGCTTGAATTGAATCTTCACCCGCGCATCCATAAATCCGGACGCATCTGGCACTGCTGGGTTGCGGAAGCCAGCGTTCCGGGCGCCGCGCGATATGCGTATCGAGTAGACGGACGCTACGATCCCGGTGGGGGATATCGCTTTGATCCCCAAAAAATCCTGCTGGATCCCTTTGCGCCGGCTGTCCACTTCCCCGCGAACTACAGCCGGATTGCCTGCGGACTGCCCGGTCCGAACGATGGCCGCGCTCCGCTCGGCGTGCTGCCGCACCCAGCCGAAGTCGATTCTCCGGAACCCCGCACACTCGGCAGGACGCGCCCCAGTTCCGACCTGATCGTCTACGAACTCCACGTGAAGAGTTTTACGGCGCGTGAGAACTCCGGCGTCAGCGCAGATAAGCGCGGTACCTTCGCCGGGTTAATCGAAAAGATCCCCTATCTGCGCGAACTGGGCGTGACCGCCGTGGAACTGATGCCTGTGCACCAGTGCGATCCCCAGGAGGGCAGTTACTGGGGTTACATGACCCTTAACTTTTTCTCGCCGCACAGAGGTTACGCGGCTGACCAGACGAACGGCGGCCCGGCCGAGGAGTTCCGCGAGATGGTCGCTGCGCTGCATGCCAACGGCATCGAAGTCTGGATGGACGTGGTCTACAACCACTCCAGTGAAAGCGGTCCGGACGGCCCCACTTACAGCTATCGCGGTATCGACAACCAGTCCTGGTATCTGCTGTCCGCCGATCGTTCGCGTTATCTCAACGACACTGGCTGCGGCAACACCATGCGCTGCGATCATCCTGTGGTGCGTTCCATGATTCTGGAGAGCCTCATCTACTGGATCGACCAGATGAAGATCGATGGCTTCCGCTTCGATCTGGCCTCGGTATTCACACGGCGGTCGGACGGCGGCCAGGATCTGGAAAACCCGTCGCTGATTTCCGACATCAGCTTTCTGGCTGCGCGCCGCGGCGTACGCATGATCGCTGAGGCCTGGGACATCGAAAGCTACCTGCTGGGTCCTGCGTTTCCCGGCATCAACTGGCGGCAGTGGAACGGTAAGTATCGGGACGACATCCGCGACTTCGTGCGTGGCGTCCCCGGCCGCGTCGGCGCTCTGATGCAGCGTGTTTATGGCAGCGACGACCTGTTCCCTGACGATCCCGAAAACTCCTACCGCCCGTTCCAGAGCGTCAATTTCATCACCGCGCATGATGGTTTCACCCTCTACGATCTGGTTGCCTACAATCGAAAACACAACGAAGCCAACGGTCACGCCAACACCGATGGGAGCGACGATAACCGCAGCTGGAACTGCGGCTGGGAAGGGGACCGCGCGGCGCCGGCGGATGTGCTGGCATTGCGTCGCCGGCAGGTGCGGAACTTTTTCTCTATCCTCATGGTCAGTAACGGCACACCCATGTTTTGCGCGGGTGATGAGTTCCTTACCACTCATCAGGGCAACAATAATCCGTACAACCAGGACAACGAAATCAACTATCTCGACTGGGATCTCCTCGAAACCAACCGAGATGTTTTTCGCTTCTTTCAGGGGATGATCGCGTTCCGCAGGCAACATCCATCGCTGGCGCGCAGCCACTTCTGGCGCGAAGACATTTCCTGGTACGGCGCGGGCAAAGAGGTAGATCTGTCGCCCGCCGGCAACACGCTCGCATGGTGTCTGCGCGGCGCAAACATTGGCGATGACGACATCTACGTAATGGTGAATGCGAGTCCCGCGCCTGTTCACTTTGTCGTGCAGGAGGGGGAGCCCCGCGATTGGTTGCTGGTCGCCGATACGGGCCTTCCGTCGCCTCACGACTACGTCGCGCCGGAGTATCGAGAGCACCTGCTTACCGCGGAGTACGTTCTCGCGCCGCGCAGTGTGGTCGTGCTTTTGTCGGCGCCAAAGGCGCGTCCGAACTGATAAGCTGCGGGAATGGCTTTTCGTCATTCCTTCGCTGTAGTCCATGCTCTCGTGGTGACCATATCTGCTTTAGGGCAGACGGCTCCGCCTGCGCCGGCCGTTCCCGCGACGCCGCCAACGTACGTGTCAATTGTCATGGAGGTTACGGTGAACCGCCCTGCCGCTGAAGTATGGAAGCGCGTCGGCAAGTACTGCGATATCGCCGAATGGTTCCAGGTCGCCTGCACGATCACATCCGGTAAAGACGGAGAAGTTGGAGCGGTTCGCTCGGTTGGGGGCGAAGTGATGGTGGGCAAGACCGACCTCTCCTATACCTACGGACAGACGCCGCGCCCCGGTCGGCCCTACAACTACTATCACGGCACGCTCGAAGCGCGTCCGGTAACAGCCACCACGAGCAAGCTTGTCTATACGCTCATGTACGACAACGCCATGCTGCCCGACGACGATGCCCGCACAAAAGACATCACGCAGCGCCGGGCCCGGTTCACCCAGGCCCTCCAGAATATGAAGATTCTGGCAGAAGGCGGTACGCTTGCCCCACCTGCACCGCCCGCTGCTCGATAATTGCGGGACTTCCGGGGCGGCGGTAAAGTTAATGTAAACGTGTCCGCCGGTACAACAATCCGTTCGCGTTCGCTATCAGACGTCCACGAATCCGTCTCGACGAGCCATGTCTCCACTTTTCGCCGGATGATGGCCTTCGCCGGGCCCGCCTACCTCATCAGCGTTGGTTACATGGACCCCGGCAACTGGGCCGCCGACCTCGATGGCGGCGCCCGCTTCGGCTACCGGCTCCTCTGGGTCCTGGTAATGTCGAATGCCATGGCGATCCTTCTGCAGACGCTCAGCGCCCGACTCGGCATTGTCACCGGGCGCGATCTGGCGCAGGCCTGCCGCGAGACCTACCCGCGCGCGGTGAATTTTGCGCTCTGGTTCCTTTGCGAAATTGCCATCGTCGCCTGCGATCTGGCGGAAGTTTTAGGCGCCGCGATCGCGCTCAATCTTCTGTTTCACATGAATCTGCTTCTGGCTGTGGCGCTGACAGCGTTCGACACGCTGCTGGTGCTTTGGTTCCAGAAGCTTGGTATTCGCTATCTGGAAGCCTTCATTCTGGCTCTCGTGGTGATCATTGCGGGTTGTTTCACCATCGAGATCGTCATGGCAAAGCCCGATTATATGGGCGTCGCGATGGGTCTCATACCGACTATTGATCATCGGACTCTCTACACCGCGATTGCGATGCTGGGGGCGACGGTTATGCCGCATAACCTGTATCTGCACTCAGCCCTTGTGCAGACACGCCGTATTGGACGGAGCAGCGAAGAGAAGCGCGCGGCCTGCCGATTCAACCTGATTGATTGCGTGGTTGCCCTGAATGGGGCGATGTTTGTGAATGCCGCGATTCTTGTTCTCGCCGGGACGGTGTTTTTCCGGGCGCATCAGAATGTCAGTGAAATCCAGCAGGCCTACCAGTTGCTGGCGCCCATGATGGGGACAATTCTGGCGGCCAAGCTGTTCGGAGCGGCGCTGCTGGCCTCGGGTCAATCCTCCACGCTGACCGGCACTATGGCCGGGCAGATTGTAATGGAGGGTTTCCTCAACATTCGGGTACGGCCCTGGCTGCGGCGCCTGGTAACGCGCGCTCTGGCTGTGGTTCCGGCATTCGTGGTGATCTGGCTTGCCGGGAGCCAGGGAACTTTCAAGCTTCTGCTTTTGAGCCAGGTGATTCTGAATCTCCAGCTCCCGTTCGCCATTATTCCGCTGCTGCAATTCACGAACGATCCGCGACGTATGGGCGAATTCGCCAGCGGTACCGCAGTGCGGATTGCCGGTTGGGCTACTGCGGTGGTTGTCCTGAGTCTGAATATCTGGCTCGCCGCTCAATCGATCGCGGAATGGGCGGGTTCCGCAGGCAGTTTCGCTCCCCTGGTCTGGACTCTCTCAATTTCCATCGGCGCGGCGCTGCTCGCCCTGATTACATGGATCACCTTGCAGCCTTACCGGCATGCTCAGGCTCCCGTCGCCACGCTGGGAGTCGAAGAGCAGACTACAGAGTTGGTAAGCGTACGGCGTTATCGCACGATTCTGGTTCCACTCGATCATTCCCGGCTGGATCAGCTCACGCTGAGTCACGCTGCCGGGTTCGCCCTCCGCGATGGAGCCCGGCTTTATCTGCTCCATGTGGAAGAGGGCGTGACCAGCCAGATGTATGGCTCGGAATCGTCTACGGCCGAGGTAGAAGCAGGGCGAGCGTACCTGGATCAGTTAGTGGGTTCGCTGGGCCAGATGAAGATCCAGGTCGACACAGCAATTCGGCATGGGTCCCGCCCCAGGGACGAGATTGTATCTTACGCCCGCGAAATCGGAGCCGACTTACTGGTCATGGGCGCACACGGCCACCGGCGGATTAAGGATTTGATCTTTGGCACCACGATTGATCCGGTTCGCCACGCCCTCAATGTTCCTATTCTTGTAGTAAGGGACCCTGCGGATTCTTAGCTTTTCCACAATTCCACAGAGATGGGGCGCCATGTCTCACTGGCGTGTCCGCGTGGCACCGGCAGACGGCACGGACGTCTCTTAACTCTTTAGATATCAGTCATACAGTTCGGGCAGCGCCTTGCTGTATACACATATGAAACACATGTCCTGGCTGTTGCGCTTCATTCCAGCACTGGTGGTGGGTGTGTCCCTGCAAGCGGCGACGCTGGTCCAGCTCTCAATGGATCAGATGACGCAGGCGGCCACGGCGATCGTGCATGCCCGCGTGGCGAGCGTCAGTACATCTCTATCAGGATCAACTATTTACACGCATTACAGGCTGAGCGTCAGCGAGATCTGGAAGGGCACGGCCCCTGCCGAAGTCGTGCTGCCGGGTGGGGATACACAAAGTCGGAAACAGAGTTTTCCAGGCGTTCCCGAACTCAAAGTCGGGGAAGATTATGTCCTGTTTCTCTGGACTTCGCCATCGACCGGCGTCGTTCACGCGCTTGGCCTGACTCAGGGGATTTTCGAGGTGGGAGCTCACGCTGATGGCTCCGTTTTCGCCAGCCGCCGCCAGACCGGCGAGCTGATGTTGGATGCTTCGGGGAAGCGGGTTTCGGACCAGCCCGTGAGTATGCCTCTTGCCACCATGAAGGCGCGGGTTCGTTCCGCGGGGACGCTCCAGTGAGGCTCCGTTTTGCGGCATCCGCAATTCTGGCGTGCGCGGTCCTGGCTGCGATTCCGGCGACGGCGTACTATCACTTTACCTGGTATCTGAGTTCCGGCAACGCCAGGGCGAAGTTCGATCTTTCGTCCCTGCCGGGCAAGACAGTTTATTTCTTCGTTTCGGAAAGCGGACCCACACAATACTCAGCCAACGATAGTTTCGCGTCGGTGGTGGCTCAGGTGCGGCAGGCGGTGAAGGCATGGGACGGCGTGCCTTCATCGGATGTTCGGGTGGGTTTTGGTGGGTTTGAAAACGCGTCGACGATACAGAACACGCCGGCTGCGGACGTGGTCTTTGAAGATCTCCCGCCTGGGCTGCTGGGCTATGGTGGACCCACCGTTCTGTCGACTCCCATAGTCCCTGCTGACGGCAGCGCCCCTTGGGTGCCGATCGCACGTTCGGCAATTCATTTGAATCTGAATCAAACAATTGCACCGGGGCCGAGCTATAACGAGTCCTTCTTTATGACGGTGGTGCATGAGATGGGTCATGCGCTCGGCCTGCAGCATACATTCACGTCGTCAACGATGTCGATTGCCACCACGCGTTCAACTTCGACGATGAATCCAATTGACGCCGACGATGTCGCCGGCCTCTCGGTGCTGTATCCCAACGCCGCTTTCGCGAAAACGGGCAGTATCCGTGGCCGAATTACGGCAGGCGATGCGGGTGTTCATCTGGAATCCGTGGTGGCCATTCGTTCGGGTCAGCCGGCTATCAGCGCGATCACGAATCCTGACGGGACGTATGAAATTGACGGTATTGCGGAGGGCCAGTACTTTGTGTATGCGCACGCGCTGCCGCCGGATGCCGATATTAAGGGACCCTGGAATCCGGATGGCTCCGTAGTCGCGTCCAGCGGGCCGACCAACGCCTTGTTCTACCCGGCTACAACGGATCCGCTTCAGGCGACGCCCGTCTCCGTGGCTGCCGGTAAGGTGCAGTCCGGCATCGACATTTCGCTTTCCACAATCCCGTCTCTGCCTGTCTACGATGCGTCGGTTTATGGGTTCTACGCAAACAACACAAATGCCATAAAGCCCGCATATCTGAACATGCTGTCCGGTGAAACTACCGCCGTCGCCGCCGGCGTCGGCCTCGGTTCCAACGGCACGGCCCCGGATTTGAAAGTCGGGTTTTTGGGAAATTCTGCGATCATCGCTACCAACGGCGTCCGGCCCTATCAGTCTTCGGGCTACACCTACATCGCTCTCGATATCCTGTATCCCTTGTTTGGGACCACCGGCCCGCAACACCTCATCACGAACACGTCGGGATTCCTGCACGTTGTGCCCGCCGCAGTCCGGTTGGTGCAGCAGGATCCACCGTCGATTGACTCCGTGCGGGATAACGGAGACGGCACATTGGCGATTGCGGGTTCCAACTGGTCAGCCGGCAGCAGGATCTATTTCGATGGACTACCATCCCTGAGCACCGTCACGATTGATTCCAGAACTCTCAAAGGAACCGCGACGGTTACACCGCCGACGGGTGCTGATGGTCAGACTGCGATTCTAACCGTTTACAATCCGGATGGCCAGAACTCGGAATTCCTGCAGGCAGCTTCTCCGGTCACCTACAAGTATCCGTCCGCAGCAAAGCAAACGGTCGTCTCGATCAGTCCTGCCGAGCTTCCTGCCGGGGCGGAAGCAATGGTGGATATCGTCGGTTCTGGTTTTGATTTCGTCCTCACTCCTCCTGCGATTGGCTTTGGAACGAGTGACATAGCTGTTCGCCGGGTGTTTGTACTTGACACGAACCATCTGCAGGTGGATGTTTCCGTGGCGGCGGGAGCTGTACCGGGAAATAGCGACGTTAGTATCTTTAACGGATTTCGCGTCGCGACCGGAAAATCCGCTTTCCGGGTCACAGCTGCCGTGCCCGGCTTGCCGGCGGCGATTCCGGTGTTGACGAATGCAGGGCAGGGGCTCAATGGATCTTATGCCGGCGCGGTCGTGGCGATTTACGGATCCAACCTGGTCGCGAAGGACTCCACTTCGACGATTAGCCTGAACGGCGAAGGCGCGGCAATCCTCTACTCGTCTCCAACACAGATCAATTTCCAGATACCTGGCGACCTGGCGCCCGGGTTGGCGGCCCTTACGGTAAACAACGGAGCGGTAAATTCGTATCCGGTGCTCGTAGACATCGATACTCCGCCGGCTGTGATCACAAGTGTGATGAAGGCGTCCGGGCTGGCGGTTGGTACCTCAACACCCGCTACACAGGGGGACCTGATTTCCGTCGGCCTGTCCGGTTTCGCGCCGGATGGAAGTACGATTGACATCTCGCGCATTCAGGTTGGTTTGATCGGGCCGTCTGGGTCGGAAGTTATGCACCCCGCTTTTTCGGTCAACCAAAGCTCCGGGGAGGTCTACCAGGTTAGTTTCCTCGTGAATCAGGACGAACCCATTGGGCCGTCGGAATCGCTGATCGTCTATCTGGATGGGCGCAGTAGTCTTCCCGCTGCGATTCCCGTCGTCGCCCAGGCCGTGAATTCTCGCAGCCCCGCTACGTTAAGCCGCTCGCACTAAACTGGAGCTTGTCCTGGCGTATCCCTCTTTCCGATCCTGGCTTCGGCGCGGAGGAGGAAGCAGCTGTCCTGCGTGTGGTCCGTTCCGGCTGGATTTCCTCCGGGCCTGAAGTCGCCGCGTTTGAACGGGAATTTGCGGTAGTTGCGGGCACCCGCCATGCCGTGGCTGTCTCCAGCGCGACCGCCGCGCTTCACCTCGCCCTGATCGGATTCGGAATTGGGGATGGGGATGAGATCGTTCAGCCTGCCCTGAACTTCGTTGCGGCCGCGAATATGACGCTCGCGGTGGGGGCGATTCCCGTCTTTGCCGATATTCGAAGCCTCTGTGAGCCGGTGATCGATCCCGCAGCCGTCGAACGCCTGATCACTCCCAAAACCAAAGCCGTTATCGCCATGCACTACGGTGGCTACCTGTGCGACATGTCGGCGCTGCGCGAAATCTGCAGCCGCCATAAACTGGCGCTCATTGAGGATGCCTGCCATGCGGTGGGCGCGGGTAAGGCCGGTTCGCTGGGAGACGTGGGTACATTTTCGTTCTACGGGAACAAGAACCTTGCTGCCGGCGAGGGCGGCATGTTGACATCGGACTCCGATGTGATCGCGGGCCGCGCGCGTGCGCTGCGATCCCATGGGATGACGGCCTCGGGCTGGGATCGATCGGTGGGTCAAACGGTGGGTTATGACGTTGTGGAGTGCGGGTTTAATTACCGGATGGATGAGTTGCGGGCCGCGCTCGGCAGAGCCCAACTGAAGAAGCTGGCAGCCAATAACGCAAGGCGACGCGCATTGGTACAGACTTACCAACGGGCACTCGCCGATTCCGGGTTGCTCATTCCTTTTGTAGAGATGCCGCGGGATCATTCCGGCCATTTGATGGTTGTACTTTCAAACGACGATTCGGTGCGTGAGCGATTAACGGCGGCAGGAATTCAGACGAGCGTCCATTATCCCTGCATTTGCGACTTCGCGGCCTTCCGTTCCTTCGCCGGAGCCGATGTTCCGCTCACTCGGGCGTTTTCGAAGCGGGCCATCACGCTGCCGCTTTATCCTGGATTGACGGAAGAGGCCGTTGCAGAGATTTGCTCGATACTTACTCGGTAGCGGTTGATCACGGCTCACTTCCTGGCGCGACCACAGCGCGGGCCTCCACAGATTCCGCACCATTAGATAGAATGTAACGCCCGCGCGCCGGGACGGTACTCCAGACCTGAAGATGGCTTAGCCGGACTCTCCGGATGCTGGTGCGGTACGCTTATGCGCTTTCGGAGCCCCAGATCGCAGGTAACGTGAAGTGGCTGGACGAGACGAGATTCGACATTCTTGCCAAAGCCGAACAGCCTTATCCGACTGATGATCGAGAGCTCCTGAAAATGCTGCAGCCATTGCTTGCCGAACGTTTTCAGCTGAAGATGCACCGTGAGGGACGGAACCTGGCCGGGTATGCGCTCACTGTGCCGAAGGGCGGAATTCTCGCTCCGGTATCCGCGCCGACCACCAGGTTTAGCGGCAGTTCCACTCGCAATGCGACGACGGTCGCTGGCTGTACAATGGCCACCCTGGCGATTCGCCTGTATGCCGTGCTCAAACAGCCGGTCGTCGATCTGACGAACGACTCACGTAGTTTCGATTTCAGCCTTCGCTGGCGGCTGGGCGAATTACGGGACAATGTCGATTCGGACGCTCCCTCCCTTTTCACGGCCCTCCTGGAGCAAGTCGGTGTAAGGCTTGTCCAAAAGAGTTCCGGTGGAAGTACTGGTGATCGACCACGCCGGGGTGCCGTCTGCGAACTCACTCATCCCACTTGACAATCAAGCACTCATATTTGATAATCAGGTAGAGCTTAACAAGGCAGTCAGCTGCCGCTCAACGCTTTCTTAAACTTAAGGAGGTCCTGAGAAGGACATGGGCAAGATTATTGGTATTGACCTCGGAACCACAAACTCCGTTGTATCCGTCATGGAAGCCGGTCAACCGACCGTGATTGCGAATCAGGAAGGCGCGCGTACGACTCCGTCGGTGGTGGCCTTCACCAAGTCCGGAGAGCGTCTCGTGGGCCAGGTCGCCAAGCGTCAGGCCATCACGAACCCCGAGCAGACGATCTTCTCGATCAAGCGCTTCATGGGTCGGCACTATAGCGAAGTCAATGAAGAGATGAAGATGGTGCCGTACAAAGTTGTCCGCGGCGACAACGACGACGCGCGCGTGGATATTGCCGGGACGAAGCAGTCGGCGCCCGAGATTTCGGCGATGATTCTGACCAAGCTCAAGGAAGCCGCCGAAGCTTACCTGGGCCAGAAGGTCACCGAAGCGGTGATCACGGTTCCCGCCTACTTCAACGACGCGCAGCGCCAGGCCACTAAAGACGCGGGCAAGATTGCTGGCCTCGATGTAAAGCGCATCATCAACGAACCCACCGCAGCCGCTCTGGCTTACGGTCTGGATAAGAAGAAGAACGAAACCATCGCGGTGTATGACTTCGGTGGCGGTACGTTCGACGTGTCGATCCTCGAAGTGGGCGATGGCGTGGTTGAAGTGAAGTCGACCAACGGCGACACCCATCTCGGTGGCGACAACATCGACCAGCGCATCATGGACTGGATTATCACCGAGTTCAAGAAGGACGAAGGGATCGATCTTTCGAAAGACAATATGGCCCGTCAGCGCCTTAAGGAAGCGGCGGAAAAGGCCAAGATGGATCTCTCGACTCTGCTCGAGACCGACATCAATCTGCCGTTCGTTACGGCGGATGCCAACGGTCCGAAGCACCTGCTGCTGAAGCTGACGCGGTCGCGCTACGAGCAGATGTGCGAAGACATCTTCCAGCGCTCGGTTGGTCCGTGCAAGCAGGCGATGGCCGACGCCGGGGTGACGCCGGACAAGATCGACGAAGTAGTGCTGGTCGGCGGTTCCACTCGTATCCCGCGCATCCAGGCGATCGTGAAGGAGCTCTTCAATAAGGAGCCCAACAAGAGCGTGAATCCGGACGAAGTCGTGGCGATCGGCGCCGCGGTCCAGGGCGGCGTGCTGGGCGGCGAAGTGAAGGATGTGCTGCTGCTCGACGTCACGCCGCTGTCGCTGGGTATCGAAACGCTGGGTGGCGTGTTCACCAAGCTGATTGAGCGCAACACCACGATTCCGACGCGCAAGAGCGAGACCTTCTCGACTGCCGCGGACAGCCAGACCTCGGTCGAGATCAAGGCCTTCCAGGGCGAGCGTGCGATGGCGAAGGACAACCGTCTGCTGGGCGTGTTCTCGCTGGTTGGAATTCCGCCGGCTCCCCGCGGCGTGCCGCAGATCGAAGTGACGTTTGACATCGATGCAAACGGCATTCTGAACGTAGCCGCGAAGGATAAGGCGACTAACAACGAGCAGAAGATCACGATCACTTCCTCTTCGGGTCTCTCGAAAGACGAAGTCGACAAGATGGCTCGCGATGCCGAGTCGCACGCCGCGGACGACCGCAAGGCGAAGGACCAGATTGAGGCTCGCAATCGTGCTGACGCGATGGTCTACAACGTCGAGAAGACGCTGAAGGAGCATCGCGACAAGGTGAGCGATGCCGATGCCAAGGGTATCGAAACCGCCATCGAAGACGTGAAAAAGGCGATCAACGAGAACGATGCCGACAAGCTGAACGCGGCAACCGACAAGCTGACCACCGCCAGCCACAAGCTCGCCGAGGCGATGTACAAAGCATCGTCGACGCCGGGCGCCGATGGCGCGGCCGGTCCGCAGGGCTCCGCGCCTCCTCCGGGTGGTGATAAGCCGAAGGAAGACGTAGTCGACGCCGAATTCGTGGACGTAGACGACAAGAAGTAACTTTGTTTGAGAGATCGGGCGGCCTTAGCGGGTCGCCCGGTCATTTTTCGGTTCGGTACTTTCTATATGGCAAGCGCGCCCAAACACGATTACTACAAAACCCTCGGGGTAGACCGCGGAGCGGTGGAAGACGATATCCGCAAAGCCTACCGCAAGCTTGCGCGCAAATACCATCCCGATCTGAACCCTGGCGATAAGTCCGCGGAAGACCGCTTCAAGAATGTTCAGGAGGCCTATGACGTACTGAGCGATTCGAAGAAACGCTCGATGTACGACCAGGTGGGCTTCTATTCAGATGCCGGCTTTGCGGCCGGCGCAGGCAACCCCGGCGCGGGTGGCGGCGGAGCACGCGGCGGACCCAACATGGATTTCGGTGGGTTCGATTTTTCGGAAATGTTTCGCGATGCCCAGGCCGAAGCCGAGCGTGGTCGCAAGAGCGGAGGCAGCACAGGCAGTAACGGCGGGGCTTTTAAGGACATCTTCAGCCAGTTCTTCCGCGGCGATTCCTCGAACAATCAGCGCGACGTGGCGCCGGAAAAAGGTGCAGATCTCGAATACGGCCTCAATATCGGCTTCTGGCAGGCGATTCGCGGCACTCAGACAAAGATTGAGATTACGCGGTACGAGCAGTGCGGCGTCTGTCACGGGACTGGCGGCAATGAGTCGGGTTCGGTGAGTTGTCCGCAGTGCTCGGGAACGGGAAACGTGCAGCAGATGGCGGGCAACATGAAGTTTAATCTGACCTGCCCACGTTGCAACGGCAAGGGCCGGATTAAGAACGCTTGCCCGGCCTGCCATGGCGACGGTCGCATAGCGCACAAGGAATCCGTGGAGGTGCGCATCCCGGCGGGCGCGAAAAATGGCTCACGCCTGCGTGTAGCGGGAAAAGGCAATGCCGGCACGATGGGTGCGCCCGCGGGCGACCTCTATATCACTGCGAACGTTGAGCCCCACCCACTGTTCACGCGCGAAGGCGACGACATTCAGATTGAAGTCCCGGTCACCATTTGGGAAGCCGGCCTTGGCACCAAGATTGAAGTTCCCACAATCGACGGCAAGACGCTGCTGAAGATTCCGCCAGGCACACAGAATAACCAGAAGTTCCGTCTGAGGGAACGGGGCGTTCAGAATCCGCGCAAGGGGACCAAAGGCGACCAATACGTGCGGGTTGTCTTGCGCGCTCCCGAAGTTCGGGACGAGCGAACTCGCGATCTGTTGAAGCAACTCGCAGAATTGCACCCCGAAGACCCGAGAGCGGGTCTGTGGACCGAGGAATAATCGATGCGAGCCAAATCCAAAGCGGCCTACATGATCTCGTCGGTGGCGGAGCAGTATTCGGTGCATCCGCAGACGCTGCGGCTTTATGAACGCGAAGGGCTGCTGAAGCCCAGCCGCAGCGACGGCAATACAAGGCTCTATACGGAAGAGGATTTGGAACGGCTCGAGGTGATTCTGCATCTCACACGCGATCTGGGCGTGAACCTGGCGGGCGTTGAAATTATTCTCAACATGCGCAAGAAGATGGAAGCGATGCAGGATCAGATGGAGGAGTTCGTTCAGTCCCTGAACAACGAACTGCTGAACCGCGC
This sequence comes from Acidobacteriota bacterium, assembly GCA_048498815.1. GTDB lineage: Bacteria > Acidobacteriota > Terriglobia > Bryobacterales > Bryobacteraceae > BOG-234. Next base: position 25,648 of record JBEHXG010000016.1, read on the forward strand.
GCCGGTGGCTCCAGGAGATCGGAATTCGCTGGTGCCGGTTATTAGAACCGCACTCGTCACGCGCACGAAGAAACCGCAGTAGGCCCGCAGGTTAAGCTGGTTATCCGTAGCGGGAATTGGAGGCCCTGAATAATGCGGTTCAGGCTGCGGATTTGTTGTGTCATCGGGTTTTGCGTCCCCCTGAGTTTTGCCCAGGATGCTGTCGTGGCGCCCCATTTCGATGTTGTTTCCGTTGTGGCGGGTCCACCAACTGTCGGGGCCGGAGTTTGGAATAACATCATGCGCGGAGGCTACCTGAGTGGCGACCGGTATGAGATCAGAAGAGCCACCATGCTCGATCTGGTCAGCGAAGCATGGAATGTTGACCGAGGGACGGTCTACGGCGGCCCCAGCTGGATTGACTACAACCGCTTTGACATAACCGCGCTGACAAGGCCCGGAACGAATCCGGCTGAACTCCGGCTGATGCTTCGCTCGGCGCTTGCCGAGCGGTTCCATCTGATGGTCAGCGCGGGAATGCACCGTGTTCCTGGATACCGACTGATCCGGGGGAAAGGCGACCTGAAAGTAAAGGCCGCCAGCGAGACGGGCGTCGGATGCAGTAGCGGCGGCAGGACGATGTACAGCGTTTCAGGTCGCATCGCCGAGGGATCTATGACGTGCCGCGGCGCCGGGATGGATAACGTGGCCGCAACTCTTGCCCGCGTACTTGCCACGCCTCTCGGGCGAAGTCCCGTCGTTAACGCCACGGGGCTTGATGGCGTGTGGGATCTGGACATAGCCTTCACAGAGCCGGCAGACAGCGCCGAACGCATTTCGGTAATCTCCGATTCTCTTGCCAGCTCAGGTCTCTCGCTGGAACCGGCCCAGATTCCCGAGCCATCGCTGACCGTCGTACGAGTGGACGAAAAGCCAAGCCCCGATTCATTGGATTCGCCGTTGTCCGCAGCCCTGCCGGAACCAGAATTCGAGGTTGCCTCGGTAAGACTGCAGTCCGATGGCATCGGCCCTTCAATTCCGCTTCGCGCCGAAACCGGAAACCGGGTGACAGCGCGCGCGGAGCCGCTGGCCATACTCATTCAGGATGCGTGGAACCTGTTTTCCTACCATCAGATTGTTGGCCTGCCGAAGGCATTTCTCGGCGATTCGGTGGCTTCAAACATTACCATCTCCGCCAAGGCCCCGCAAGGGCTGTTGCCGGAGGATCCGGCCGAGGCAAACAAGCGCGCGAAATACATCATGAATCAGATGTTGCGCAAGCTGCTGATTGAGCGCTATCAGATGAAGTTTCGTGTTGAGAAGCGAAACGTTGACATCGTGACGCTGACGGCACGCAAGCCCAGGCTGCAGGCTGCCGACCCGTCAGAGAGGACCGGTTGCCGAACCGACAGTCAGCGACAAAACAAGCGCGCGTTGCTGGTCCACGTTACGTGCCGCAATATGACGATGAGCCAGTTTGCGGAACAGATCCAGATTTTGGATCGGAGCGTTGTCTATCCGGCGGTCGATGCGACCGGACTTCAGGGCGCGTGGACGTTTTCGTTTACCTACGACCTGCTGGCCCACAATTCGGTGGCGGCGGCCCCGACGGAGAATTCGCCGGGGGCAGAGCCGGCAGTGGCCTCCGATCCGGAGGGTTCCATCACGTTCTTCGATGCGCTGCAGAAGGATCTCGGCTTAAAAGTCGAAATGCGCAAACTGCCGGGCGATGTCCTGGTGATCGACAGCATGCTTGAGAAGCCGCTGGAAAATTGAGACGGGCGGCGTCGTTAGCGCGTGACGCGGTAGCCGGATGCAACCAGCTGGTCCCGGCCTTTGCCTTTGAGCAAGTAGTCGACGAACTGCTTCGCGCGGTCTTTTCGCTTTGAGGCGGCGACGATTCCGAGCGCCTGGTCGATCGGCGCGTGGAGGTTCTCCGGGATCTGAATTACCTTTCCTTTTTCCGACAGCACCAGCGAGTATGCGGTGAATACGGCATCAGCGTTGCCGGAAGTGCCGTACTGCTTCGCCATATTGATGTTATCGGCGTAGGCGATCTTTGGTTCAACTTGCTTCCAGATGCCGAGTCTCTGAAGGGTTTCGCGGGCGGCGAGTCCATACGGCGCGAGATCGGGGTTAGCCAGCGCGATGACTCGTACGTCAGTATTGATCAGGTCCTGCGGCTTGTTCGCTTTTCCTGACGGACTCCAGAGAGCCAGGATCCCCGTGGCGTAGACTGCCCGCGATCCCGCTGCGATTGCGCCCTTTCTTTCCAATTGCACGACGTGGTCGACATCGGCTGACGCAAAAACGTCATAGGGTGCGCCGTTCTCGATTTGTTGGGCCAACTGCGCCGTGGAACCGAAGCTGAATAGCGGATGGACGCCGGTTTCCGCCTCGAAGCGGGGGCCGAGTTCGTTGAATACCGCGCTAAGGTTCGCAGCGGCTGCGACAGTCACCTCCGGTTTGGGCGCCTGAGCCGAAAGTGCCGATGTAGCGGCCAAGACGACGAGCGGCAGCGTTCGTTTCACGCTTCATTATCCCTTTTCAGATTCCTTTTGCCGTTTCGAGGTAATACTGTTTGAGACGTATGGATCGGGAATCTTATCTGAAGCTCTTCGACGAGCACCACCTGCCGCTTTTTCGCTTCGCCTACCGAATGACGGGTTCGGCGGCCGATGCCGAGGACATTGTGCAGGAGTGCTTTCTGGAATTACTGCGTCCGCAGACCAGATTCGATCCCTCAAGGTCGTCTGCGCGAATCTATCTGTTCGGTGTGGCGCGAAATCAGGCGTATAAGCGGCGCGCGAAGTCGGCGCGAACGCCTGACGCAACGCCGGAGCCGCAGGACAGATGGTCGCCGGAGCATGAGGCTTTGAGATCGGAACTGGGAAGCGTTGTCGCGAATGCCGTGCTGCGGCTGCCGGAAGATCACAGGGAAGTGCTGATCCTTTCTCATTTCGAACAAATGGCGCTCGCCGATATTGGACGGGTTCTCGGCGTGGAAACGACGACGGTGAAGTCGCGACTGCAGAAGGCGAGAGCTCACCTCCGGGAGATGCTGGCCGCTTATGTGGCGGCGGGAGAGAAAACGAGATGAACGATTCCGAACTGGACGACATGCTGAATAAGTGGGAGGCGCCGGAGCCGGGGCCTGCCTTGCGGAGTAGTGTAAAAAATGCTTTTGTTGAGGCCGGCCCTTCGCGGCGGCGACTCCGATGGCCTTCGTGGCATATAGGGAAGGGGCTGTTTGGAATGGCGGCGGGCGCCGCGGCATTCCTTCTGGTAGTTGGTGTAGCGTTCCCGAGTTCCGTGGGCATCACGCCTTCGCCGGCGTTGCACGCGCCCTATCTGGTGACTTCGAAACAGGTCACATTTAACAGCGACGGATCGCGCGGCGATGAAACTACGAGGCGCGGGTACAACTACAAGGGCGCAGAGATCGTGATTGACGAGCAAAATCCGAATCAACCGATCCACGAGTTCTTCATGAATTTTCACATCGGAATGCGCATGCTGTTTATGCGGGTGCTGCCGGGGGTCGCAATACACGAATCGCCGGAGAACGACCGTAAGTTTGCACAGTATGTGCGGGCCGGCTGTGTCGATTCGGGAGACGAGGTTCTGGGCCACGACACGATTCTCGGCCATCCTGTGGTGATGGTTCGCGGCTCGGGCAAAGACTGGCGGTTCACCGGGTGGCGCGCGCCCGACCTTGGTTGCTTCACGCTGAAGGCCCGGGGCGAAGATCCCCTGCCAGACGGAAATTTCCGCCTTTCCTGGGAGCGCGAAGCGGTGAATGTAACCATGACAAACCGATAATAGGAGGCATGGCGGAATTCACCGGTAAGACAGCGCTGGTCACTGGCGGCTCGCGCGGTATTGGGCGAGCGGTTTGCCGGGCGCTTGCGCAAAAGGGAGCCTCGGTCGTTCTGCACTACCACCGGAATCGTGCGGCCGCCGAAGAAGCTGCGGCCTCTCTCGACGGCGAGGCCAGACTGATCCAGGCGGACCTTGGTTCCACGGAGCAAATTGAGCGGATGTTCGCCGAACTGGCGGACATCCGCTTTGATTTTCTGATCAATAACGCAGGCATGTGGATTCACACGCCGATGGGTTCGACACCGCTTGGGCAACTCAATGAACTGCTGAATGCGAACCTTCGGGGGCCGTTTTGGCTGACGCAGTGCGCGCTGCCGTTTTTGAATGACGGAGCGCGCATCGTGAATATCTCCTCGGTTGCGGGGCGCATCGGCGTGTCGGGCGGACGCAGTATGTATGGCGCTACCAAAGCTGCAATTGACAGCCTGACAAAGAGCTGGGCGCTGGAACTGGCGCCGCGTGGGATTCTGGTCAACTCCGTTGCGCCAGGCTACATCACTACCGATATGACCTCCGATTACTTCGCCGATCCGAAGATGCTGGAGCGCGCCCTCCGCCAGCAGCCGATGGGAAAGATCGGCGTGCCGGAAGAAGTGGCCGATGTGGTTGCGTTCCTCTGCTCTGGCGCCGCGCGCTTCGTTACAGGCCAAAGCATCAACGTCAGCGGCGGTTCGGTTATCTGATCTGCGCTAGAATTCCTGTTGAAGAGAGCGAGATGCAAATGACACCCAGCGAAGTCCTGCAGATGGCGAAAGATAACGGCGCGCGGCAGGTGGATATCCGGTTTGCCGATATCCCCGGTCTTCAGCACCACATCTCGTATCCGATCGGCGAACTGAGCGAGAGTTCGTTCACCGATGGCTTCGGTATCGACGGGTCGAGTATCCGCGGCTGGGCGGCGATCAACGAAAGCGACATGCTGCTGATCCCGGACGCATCAACCGCGTTCATGGATCCGTTTATGGAGACGCCGACTCTGGTGATGATCGGCGATGTGCGCGATCCGCTGACGCGGCAGAACTATGAGCGCGATCCGCGCTGGATTGCCAAGAAGGCCGAGCTTTACCTGCAGAACACAGGCGCGGGGGACACAGCGTTTTTCGGCGCCGAAGCCGAGTTCTTCATCTTCGACAACGTGCGCTTCGATCAGAATGCGCACTCGGGCTTCTATTTCATCGATGCCGAAGAGGGCCGCTGGAATTCCGGGCGCGAGACTTCGAATCTTGGCTATCGCCCGCGTTATAAGGAAGGCTACTTCCCGGTTCCGCCCACCGACCATTATCAGGATCTGCGCTCCGAGATGGTCAACACAATGGAACGCTGCGGACTGGTGATTGAATGCCACCATCACGAAGTGGCCACGGCCGGTCAGAGCGAAATCGACCAGCGTTTCAACACGCTGGTGAAGTCGGCGGACAACATGATGACCTACAAGTACATCGTCCGCAACGTAGCCAATCAGTACGGCAAGACCGTCACGTTTATGCCCAAGCCTCTGTTTGGCGATAACGGCAGCGGCATGCATGTTCATCAATCGATCTGGAAGTCCGGCGAGCCGCTGTTTGCGGGGGATGAGTATGCGGGTCTGAGCCAGATGGCAATTCACTATATCGGCGGGTTGTTGAAGCATGCTCGCGCGCTTTCCGCGATCATTGCCCCGACGACGAACAGCTACAAGCGTCTGGTTCCGGGCTATGAGGCGCCTGTCAATCTGGCATACTCACGGCGTAATCGTTCGGCGGCATGCCGTATTCCGATGTATTCGGTCAGTCCGAAGGCGAAGCGCGTGGAGTTCCGTCCGCCGGATCCTTCGGCAAATCCGTATCTGGCTTTTGCCGCACTGCTGATGGCGGGGCTTGACGGCGTGCTGAATAAGGTCGAACCGGGCGAACCGCTGGATAAGGATATCTACGATCTCACTCCGGAGGAAATGAAGTCAGTGCCCTCCATGCCGGGCTCGCTCGAAGAGGCGCTGGGCTGCCTTGAGGACGATCATCAGTTTCTGCTGAAAGGCGACGTTTTCACCGAAGAACTTATTGAGACATTCATCGATTACAAGCGCCGGAATGAAGCTGACGCTGTGCGTCTGCGGCCGCATCCGTATGAGTTCTCGTTGTACTACGACATTTAGCGTATTCCGAATTCAGGGCTGGGGCATGCAGTTTCGCCCCGGTTTTTTATCCTGTATGCCAGGCCCCGAAGTGCCCGGGAATAGCTTTAACTGCAGTGATTTCAATGCGTTTTTGCCACTCTTTATAGGCCGCGCGATAGCCCATCCGGCCCATTCAAAAAATCGATTTCATTTGCTGTTCACGCAACCGTAAACTGGCTACTTGAGGCTCGGGCGCGGTTGCCGTACGGCGTGTCCGTCTCATGTCAACCATACATTTTTCTGAGGAGAATCACATGAGAATACCGATTTGTCTGCTGGCGCTTCTGTCGTTTACCGGGCTGGTATACGCGGAGGATCCGGACGATCAGGCCCCGGCCTCTGCGCCCGCTGCAGCTTCTACAACAGCTGCAACGCCTCCGGCGCCAGCGCCGAAGTACGGCGGATTTGTGTTCAGCGGATTGCTTGACGGATACGTCACCGATAACCATAACCATCCGCCGGGCGCGCTCAATCAGCTGCAGAATTTCGACATCATCAACGGTCAGCCCGAGTTCAGCTTCGGCAAGTTCACGGTGGATAAGTCTGACACTGTGGTGGGCTTCCACTTCGATGTTGGCCTGGGTGAAACGATGCGTCTGATCCATGCCGGCGATCCGGCGGCGCAGGATCACAAAGCGCTGCGGTACTTCGAACAGATGTACGCAATCGCCAAGCCGAAGCATATGAATGGCGCGGAGTTCGACTTCGGAACGTTCGTGACATCGGCCGGTGCGGAAGTCATCGAGAGTCCGTCGAACTACAATTATTCGCGCTCGCTGTTGTTCGCGTGGGCGATCCCCTATTACCACTTCGGCCTGAAGTACACGCAGCCCATCAACAAAGCTGTGACGGTGGGCTTCCAGCTCGTAAATCCGTGGAATGAAACCAATGGCGCGCATGCCTTCACCAACGTCGGCATCACACTGGCGGTGACAAAGGGCATCTACACGTGGAACACGAACTACTACACTGGCCCCAATCATCAGCCGGTCGGCAGCCTGGATGCGGGCGGTAAACGTAACCTGCTTGATTCCACGCTGATCATCGCGGCCAACGACAAGACCAACATCTACATCAATGCCGACTGGGCGCGCGACAACAACGACCAGACGACAGCTTCGGCCACAGGCCACTCAAGCTGGGGCGGCATTGGCGCAGCGGCGCATTATCAGTTCACAAAGGTCGCCGCCGTCGCTGCCCGCGCTGAATACTTCAAGGATGCGCAGGGATTCTCAACCGGCACGAAGCAGAACCTGGGTGAGCTCACGCTGACGGGCGAGTACAAGATCGGCTCGATTCTGATGGCGCGTGGCGAGGTCCGTCACGATGCTTCGTCGGCTCCATTCTTCGTGAGCAACACGAAGCCGGGTGGCGTGAGTGGCATGACGACTATTACGCTCGGCCTCACCGCAGTATTTGGACCGTACAAATAAACCAATAGCCAACCTGCAAACGCGAGCGGCGCCGGTGGAATCCGGCGCCGCTTTTTTGCGTGCGCTCAGGCTTCGTAGCGTACAATGGTTATTACCAATCCCCCAGGAGGAAATTGTTGGATTCTGCAATCCTGGCTCTGGAAGACGGAACAGTCTTCGAGGGCAGGAGTTTTGGTGCGCCTGCTGAGCGGTCAGGCGAAGTAGTCTTCAATACCGCTATCACCGGTTACCAGGAAATCTTCACCGATCCTTCCTACACCGGACAGATCGTCATTCTCACGAATCCCCAGATAGGCAATTACGGTACCGCCGCTTCCGACAACGAGGCTACGCGGGCTTACATTGAGGGATTGGTAGTACGTGAGTTCTCGGCTGTTACGAGCAACTGGCGCTCGGATACTGAAGCCCAGGCATTTCTGGAAAAATCCAACATTCCGGTTGTGTCCGATATGGATACAAGATCGCTGGTGCGTCACCTGCGCAGCCGCGGCGTGATGCGTGGCGTGCTTTCGGCTATCGAGAAAGACTCGAAGAAGCTGGTTGAAAAGGCGCGTGCGATTCCTTCTATGGCAGGACTTGACCTCGCGAGCCGCGTGTCCACCGGAAAGGCTTATTCCTGGACCGAAGGCGTTTCGCAGTGCTCTCCGTCTGACGTAATCGGGACCGGCGCAGAGCGGCGTTTCCACGTTGTAGCTTATGACTTCGGGATCAAGCAGAACATTCTGAGACGGCTGGTTCATTCCGGTTGCGACGTCACTGTGGTCCCGTCGCGAACGTCCGCGGAAGATGTTCTGGCGATGAAGCCGGATGGCGTGTTTCTTTCGAATGGTCCGGGCGATCCGGAACCGCTGCACGATCAGATCGGCAACGTGCGGAAGCTGATTGGAAGAACGCCGATTTTCGGGATCTGCCTGGGTAATCAGATTCTTGGTCTGGCGCTGGGTGGCAGGACCTACAAGCTCAAGTTCGGGCATCGCGGTGCGAACCATCCGGTGCTGAATCAGGTCACGAATAAGGTTGAGATCACTTCGCACAATCATGGATTCGCCGTCGATCCGGATTCGCTGAATCCGAGCGACGTGGAGATCACGCACATCAATCTGAACGACCAGACTCTGGAAGGTTTCCGGCATCGCCGGGAGCGCGTTTTCTGTGTTCAGTATCATCCGGAAGCCGCTCCCGGACCGCACGACTCGCACTATCTCTTCGACGACTTCGTCAAGCTCATGGCGGACAAATAACTTACGATGCCGCGCAGAACCGACATCCACCGCATTCTGATTATCGGGTCCGGTCCGATCATCATTGGCCAGGCCTGCGAGTTCGATTACTCCGGTACCCAGGCCGCAAAGGCTCTGATGGCTGACGGATTTGAAGTGATTCTGGTGAATTCCAATCCCGCCACGATCATGACGGATCCGGAGATCGCGACCAGCACTTACATCGAGCCGCTTAGCAAGGCCTATCTGGAAGCCATCATCGCGAAAGAGAAGCCGGACGCTCTGCTCTCGACTGTTGGTGGTCAGACGGGTCTGAACCTATCGATCGAGCTTTTCGAATCCGGAATTCTCGATAAGTACGGTGTGGAGCTGATTGGCGCGAATGTAAACGCGATCAAGAAGGGCGAGGACCGGCTGCTGTTCAAAGACGCGATGAAAAAGGTACGCCTGGACACGCCGTATTCGCAGCTGGTCACGGATGTGGAAGGCGGCCTTGCGTTTGCGGCAACGCATGGATATCCGGTTATTCTGCGGCCCAGCTTCACCATGGGAGGAACCGGCGGCGGTATTGCGTACAACCGCGAGGACCTGGTGACGATTCTGGAGCGTGGGCTCGATTTATCGCCTGTGCATGAAGTTCTGATCGAGATCAGCCTGCTCGGATGGAAAGAGTTCGAGCTTGAGGTGATCCGCGACAAGGCGGATAACGTCATCATCGTTTGCTCGATTGAGAATTTCGATCCGATGGGGGTGCATACGGGCGATTCGATCACCGTGGCGCCCGCGCAGACGCTGACGGATCGTGAATACCAGATGATGCGCGATGGCGCGATTCGCTGCCTGCGTGAGATCGGGGTGGATACAGGCGGATCGAACGTGCAGTTTGCGATTAATCCGAAAGACGGGCGGATGGTGGTGATCGAGATGAATCCCCGCGTTTCGCGTAGTTCGGCGCTGGCATCGAAGGCTACTGGATTCCCGATCGCGAAAATCGCAGCGAAGCTGGCGGTGGGCTACCGTCTGGATGAATTGCGAAATGACATCACGAAGGTGACGCCGGCTTCGTTTGAGCCGACGATCGACTACGTGGTGGCGAAGATCCCGAAGTGGGCGTTCGAGAAGTTCCCCGGGGCGGATCCGACACTTGGTACGCAGATGAAATCGGTCGGCGAAGCCATGGCGATCGGCCGCACGTTCAAAGAAGCGCTAAGCAAGGGGATTCGCAGCCTCGAAACCGGCAAGAAGTTTGGTACGGACAAATTCGATCCGGAGCTGATTCCGCAGAAACTGATCACACCGACGCCTGATCGGCTGAGTTATCTGCGATTCGCGTTCGAGCAGGGCTACACCGTCTCGCAGATCCATGAGATGACTTCGATTGATCCATGGTTTCTCGAACAGCTGCGGCAAATTGTGGAGTTTGAGAATCGGCCGGGATCGCTGGAAGATGCCACGGCGAAGACTTTTCTCGAGGCCAAGCGCATGGGGGTTTCCGATGCGCAGCTGGCGAAATCCTGGGATTCTAACGAGCAGGGGGTGCGCGAGAGGCGCAAGCAGCTTGGCGTGAAGGCTGTATTCAACCGTGTCGACACCTGTTCGGCGGAGTTTGAAAGCTTTACGCCTTATCTGTACTCCACCTACGAAACTTCGTGCGAGGCCGAGCCGACGAAGCGCAGGAAGGTCATGATTCTGGGCAGCGGTCCCAACCGGATTGGGCAGGGAATCGAGTTCGATTACTGCTGTTGCCATGCGTCCTTCGCGCTTCAGGCGGAAGACGTGGAATCCATCATGGTGAACTGCAATCCGGAAACGGTTTCCACCGATTACGATACAAGCGACCGGCTCTACTTTGAGCCGCTGACCCTTGAGAACGTTCTCAATATCGTAGATACGGAAAAACCGGATGGCGTCATTGTGCAGTTCGGCGGACAGACTCCGCTGACACTTGCCCTGCCGTTGAAAAAGCTTGGAGTTCCGATCATCGGGACGGCGCCCGAAAGTATCGACCTGGCGGAAGACCGCAAGCTGTTCGGAAAACTCCTGGAAGACCTGAATATTCCGTCACCGGAAAACGGTACGGCCACCAGCGTTGATGAAGCGGTGGCAATTGCGAAACGGATCGGCTATCCCGTGCTGCTGCGGCCCAGCTACGTACTGGGTGGACGCGCCATGGTGATCGTGTATGACGAGGACAGCGTGCGGCGTTACATGCGCGAAGCTGTGACGTTCTCGCAGGATCGTCCCGTGCTGGTGGATCGGTTTCTCGAAGATGCCGTTGAAGTCGACGTGGACGCGCTCTGCGATGGCGAGGACGTGCTGATCGCTGGCATCATGGAGCACATTGAAGAAGCAGGCATCCACTCGGGCGACAGTTCGTGCGTGCTGCCGCCGGTTTCGCTTGGCGACGCGGAAATCAAAGTCATCGAAGACTACACCGTGAAGCTGGCGCGTGGCCTCAACGTTAAAGGCCTCATGAACGTGCAGTACGCAATCAAGAATGGTTGCGTTTACGTGCTGGAGGTGAATCCGCGCGCATCGCGAACTGTGCCCTATGTCAGCAAGGCTACCGGCGTTCCACTGCCGAAGCTGGCTGTCCAGCTGATGCTCGGCAAGAAGCTGCGCGAAGTTACCGAATATCGCGATCGTTTGCCGGTGCCGTTGAACTTCGTAAAGTCGCCGGTGTTTCCGTTTAACAAGTTCCCCGGCGTGGACCCCGCGCTGGGTCCCGAAATGCGATCCACAGGTGAGGTGATGGGCGTCGGTGAGAATTTCGGTGAGGCGTTTGCGAAAGCTCAGCTAAGCGCCGGCATGCCGCTGCCCGTGAAGGGCACAATCTTCATCAGCGTGAACAGCCGATATCGGGAAGAAATCATTCCGGTGGCGAGGCGTTTCGCGGGTCTTGGATTCGATCTGGTGGCGACGCGCGGAACGGCCTCTGCGCTTCAGGCGGCGGGACTCGCCTGCAAGACCGTCTTCAAAGTGAATGAAGGCAGACCGAACGCTGTGGATCTGCTGAAGGCGGGTTCGATTCAACTTGTGGTTTATACGACGACCGGCGCGTTGTCGTTCGAAGATGAAAAATCGATCCGCCGAGCCGCAGTTCAGTACCGTGTGCCGTGCATTACAACGATGAGCGGAGCGAGAGCAGCGGTAGAGGCGATGGCATCACGGCAGCGTGACCCCATTCGCGTGTGGAGCCTGCAGCAGATTCATTCCGCTCCCGCGGTGCAGCAAACGTCATAACTCCAGTATTGTGACGCCTGGGCGAGACTGTCCGGGACGCCGCAACTGGCTTCAGGTCCTTGTTGGGGTGACCCGGTGAGTGCGACCCTGGCCCGCTCCCAATTGCCCCAGCGGACCGCGGCGCAAAATCAGCCCGCGATCCAACCCCAATCGGAAGTAGTGGCCCCTTAAGTGCGTGCTGGATAATTGGATTTGGCAGTTCCCCAGGGCAAACTACAAACAATTGACGGCTTGGTGGCCCTCCGCGGTGATTGGCGTGCGGGCGGGAAGACCGTGGTCTGGACAAACGGTATTTTCGATCTCATCCACGCCGGTCATGTGCGCAGTCTTCGGGCCGCGAAGGCATTGGGCGATTTCCTGATTGTTGGAATTAACAGCGACGCAAGCACTCGTGCAGTCAAAGGACCCCAAAGACCGCTGATGACACAGGAAGATCGCGCGGAAGTGCTGGCGGCGTTCGAAATGGTCGATTACGTGGTGATTTTCGAAGAGGCCGAGCCTTCTTCTGTGCTCGCCCGTATCCAGCCGGATATTCATTGCAAAGGTGAAGAGTACGCCGATGGTAAGCGGCCAGTGCCGGAGAGGTTGGTGGTGGAAGGATACGGAGGCAGCATTCGTTTCATTCCGCTGCTTGAAGGGCGATCTACAACCGGGTTGGTCGAAAAAATCCGCGCGACAGGTCAGAAAACGGTGAATACAGCGTCATGATGACAAAACTGCTGATGCGTGCGGCCGCGATCCGTATACTAGTCGCGGGCGACTGCATGCTTGACGCCTATGTAGAAGGTGCCGTGACGCGCATTTCCCCGGAAGCCCCGGTTCCGGTTGTTGAGGTGAAGCAGCGACGATTCGTGGTGGGGGGCGCTGCCAATGTAGCCGCCAATGCGCGCGGAATGAGCGCGATGGTGAACCTTGCGGGCGTGACCGGAGCCGATTCCGCCGGAGCACAGTTACGTGAGGAGCTGGCAAAGCTTGATATTGGTGTCCGGGCGCTCGTTGAAGACGAAGGGCGCAACACCACGGTCAAAACACGCGTTACTGCCGGCGGACAGCAGATAGTTCGCTACGACGAAGAAACGCGTGCTCCCCTCACCGCCCGCATGGCTTCGCATTTGCTGCGCAGCTGCGAGGATGTGCTCGACGAATCCAATGCCGTCGTCATTTCCGATTATGCGAAGGGAGTCGCGCCCGAAGCTTTCTGCCGCTGGGTAATCGAGCGTGCCGCGCGGCGTGGAATTCCCGTCGTGGTGGATCCGAAGTCATCCGATCTCACCCGTTATCGCGGTGCGAAGATCATTTCGCCGAATCTGAAGGAAACCGCCGCTGCCGCCGGAGAGCCGATTCACTCAAACGAAGATCTGGTGCGGGTTGCAACGAAGCTGCTGGATCAGATTGCACCTTCCGCCCTTCTGGTTACGCGCGGTGCAGACGGCATGACGCTGTTCGAGCAGGGCAGGAAAGGCGTGCATCTTCCCGCATTGGTGAACGAAGTCGCGGACGTGACCGGCGCGGGAGACACGGTGGTGGCGATGCTGGCCGTCGCGCTCGGAGTCGGCTTCGAGCCGCGCGATGCGGTAATCCTCGCAAATGTGGCGGCAGGCGTCGCCGTTTCTCACCATGGCACATGGGCCGTGAATCGCGACGAGTTGATTGCCGCCGCGCGTGGAACCCCGGCGGCCGGCTGATGCGGCGCGCGGTGTTTCTGGATCGTGATGGCACGATCATTTATGACCGCGGGTATATGCGCGATCCCGCGCTGGTAGAGTTATTGCCGGGTGCTGCCGAGGCGCTGCGTGGCCTCACTACCGATGGCTGGGCGCTCGTGGTGATAAGCAACCAGTCGGGTGTTGGGCGTGGCTTGATTACGCTCGACGAGATGAAGGCTGTACAGGCACGCTTTGTCGAAATGATCCGGAATGAAGGCGTGGAGATCGCGGCTTCTTACCTGTGCGCGCATCGGCCCGATGAACACTGCCGCTGCCGTAAACCTTCCACCTATCACCTGGAACTGGCCGGTCGCGAGCACGAAATCGATATGGTCGACTCCTGGATGATTGGAGATCGCCGCTCCGATATTCAGGCAGGAAAAAATGCAGGCTGCCGCACCATCTGGTTTGAAAACCCTCTGTTTCCCGTGGTGCCGGGTTTAGCCGATTACGAGGCGCGAACGTGGGACGAAGCTGCCGCTATTGTACGGGACGCTTCACTTCGGTCCCGGCCATCCGCTCAAGGAAAGTAACTATAGCGGAGTGGTCAAGTCCACCTTTGCCTTCATTGATCAGCGAAATCAGCATCTGTTGCACCAGACTTGTGAGCGGCAGGCTGACCTTCATCGATTCGCCGGCCAGCAGCGCGTTGCGGAGATCCTTCTCGTGAAGCTCAATGCGGAAGCCGGGTTTGAAATTACGAGCAATGACCATGGGAGCCTTGGCATTGAGCACCGTGCTGCCGGCAAGCCCGCCCTTCACGGCATTGAAGACGACTTCGGGATCGAGCCCTGCCCGTGTGGCCAGAACGAGCGCTTCTCCCATAGCCGCGATGTTGCACGCCACCATGATCTGGTTCGCCAATTTGCTCACATTGCCCGCGCCTACCGGACCCGTGAGCGTGACACTCGACCCCATTTTCTGCAGCGCGGGAAGCGCGATTTCGAAAGTTGAAACATTACCCCCAGCCATGATGGTAAGCGTGGCATCAATGGCCTTGGGCTCGCCACCGCTGACTGGAGCATCCAGAAACCCGATGCCTTTGACTTCGCACGCGACGCCAATCTTCTGAGAAACCAGCGGGCTGATCGAACTCATGTCCACAATTGTGGAACCGGACCTCGCACCGTCGAGTACTCCGCCTGGCCCCAGGACGGCGGCTTCGACGTCCGGCCCATCGGGAAGCATCGTGATGATGAGGTCGGCCTGCGCTGCTGTTGCGGCGTTGGACCCGCCCGCTGTGGCGCCTGCCGAGACCGCATCGGCAACACTCGCCGCGACAATGTCATGCACTACAACGGAGTATCCACCCTTAAGCAGATTGCGCACCATGGGCTTGCCCATGATTCCAAGGCCGATGAATCCGATCTTCATTTCGATGTGCTCCTGTTGAGTTGTTCGATGTGTTCGCGCCCGAGCGTGGCGAGTTTCGCGGTGGAGGAAGCGAGAACGCCCGCATCGCTGCCCATGGCGACGAATGTGAAACCGTTGGTGAGGTAGCGGCACGCATCGGACGGGTCGCCGGTCAGCATGCCTGCGCCCTTACCGCAGGTGCGGATTCGGACACACGCATCGGCGATAGCAGCCTGCACTTCCGGGTGGTTTGGCGCGGCCAGGTGACCGAGATCGGCGGCCAGATCACTGGGCCCGATAAAGATGCCGTCAACGCCTTCAACTGAAGCGATGGCTTCGATCTCAGCCAGCGCGGCCCGCGTCTCCACCTGTACGATGACGCAGATGCTCTCATGCGCGGCGTGATGATATCCGGGCACGCGGCCGTAGCGATTGGCACGCGGCCCAACGGACACACCGCGCACTCCGTTTGGCGGATAGCGCGTGGCGGCGACGGCACGGCGTGCTTCATCCGCATTCTGCACGAAAGGAATCAGCAGCGATCGGGCTCCGATATCCAGCACGCGTTTGATGATGACGGCATCGTTCCAGGCCACGCGTACAACGGGTTCCGACGGACTGGTGGCCAGCGCCTGCAATTGCGATAGCAGACTCGGTATTTCGTTGGGCGCGTGTTCGGTATCGAGAACAATCCAGTCGAACCCCGAACCGCCGATAATTTCGGTAGCGATGTTGCTGCAAAGTGAACTCCAGAGGCCGATCTGTTGCCTTCCGGCATTGATCGCGGCCTTGAAGCTGTTCGGAGGGAGAGAAGGCATAGATTGTGTCAGCGCACCAGGCAGGGGCGTTTGTTGTCGAACGTCCATCCGGGAACGAGATATTGCATGGCGGCAGCGTCATCGCGCGCAGCAGTTCCAATGCTCGCATACAGTGCCGCCGCTCTTTCGATTTCGGCTTCGTCGATTTCGACACCGAGGCCAGGCTTATCAGGCACTGTCAGCTCGCTGTTCACGATACGATACGGCTCCTTCGTGATGCGCTGGCCGTCCTGCCAGATCCAATGAGTGTCAATCGCAGTGATCGCACCGGGAGCCGCGGCGGCGACATGCGTGAACATGGCGAGTGAAACGTCGAAGTGGTTGTTGGAATGCGATCCCCAGGTAAGGCCCCAGTCGCGGCAGAGCTGCGCCACGCGGACGGAGCCCTGCATCGTCCAGAAATGCGGATCGGCCAGCGGAATATCGACTGAGTGGAGCTGAATAGAGTGGCTCATCTGGCGCCAGTCGGTGGCAATCATATTGGTCGCAGTGCGAATACCGGTGGCGCGGCGGAACTCCGCCATCACCTCGCGACCCGAGTAACCGTTCTCCGCGCCGCAGGGATCCTCAGCGTAAGCGAGCACCTTCTGGTTGCGGCAAAGTTCGATGGCCTCATTCAGGCTCCAGGCGCCATTGGGATCAACCGAGATGCGCGCTTCGGGGAAGCGCGCCGCGAGGGCGGCGCAGGCCTCAATTTCGAGAGCTCCCGTTAGAACGCCGCCTTTCAGTTTGAAGTGGCGGAATCCGTAACGTGACTGGGCGGCTTCAGCCAGGCGCACGACCGCTTCCGACGTGAGCGCCTCTTCGGTGCGCAGACGGAACCAGTCATCGCCTTCGTTTGTCCCGTCAGGGTAGGGCAGACTCGTGCGGCGGCGGTCGCCGACATAGAAAAGATAGCCCAGGGTTTCCACGGTTTTCCGCTGCTGGCCGTCACCCAGCAGCGCAGCCACCGGCACGCCGAGGAACTGACCCAGCAGATCGAGCAGCGCCGCTTCCACGGCCGTGACGGCGTGGATTGTGATTCGATTGTCGAATGTCTGCAGACCACGACCAGCCGAATCGCGATCTGCGAATTTCGTTCGGATGGCGTTGAGGACTGCGTTGTAGTTCCCGATCGGCTGGCTGAGGACCAGCGGCTTCGCATCTTCGAGTGTTTGCCGGATTCTCTCGCCGCCAGGCACTTCACCGACGCCGGTGTGGCCCGCGTTATCGGTGAGAATAACGAGATTCCGAATGAAAAACGGCCCGTGCGCGCCGCTGAGATTGAGCAACATGCTGTCCCGTCCGGCAACCGGAACCACGCGCATGCTGACGATTACGGGAGAGCTCATGCTTCGCGCAACTCCACGCGGCGGATTTCTCCGACGACGAACAAATATGCAAAGATGGCGACCGCCGCATTAGCGGCAACATAAATCAGCGCGCCGCGATAGGAGTGTGTCCGATCGACGATGAAGCCGATGACAAGGGGAGTAACGATGGTGGAAATATTTCCAAACATATTAAAGAGTCCGCCGCTGAGGCCGGCGACCTGTTTCGGTGACGTGTCGGCCACGACAGCCCATCCGAGCGCGCCTATGCCCTTGCCCAAAAATGCGAGTGACATGATCGCGACAACCAGGCCCACGGAGTCGACATAATTGCAGACAGCCATCAGCATCGCCAGCAGCATGCCAGTCACGATCGGAACCTTGCGAGAAACCGTCAGCGAGTAACCGCGCCGCAACATAGCGTCCGAAATCATGCCGCCGAGTATGCCTCCGCCAAAACCACACAGTGCGGGCAATGAGGCCGTGAATCCGGCCTTCAGGATCGACATGTGGCGCTCCTGCACGAGATAAATCGGAAACCAGGTGGCAAAGAACACTGTGATGGTGTTAATGCAGAATTGACCCAGATATACACCAAGCAGCATCCCGTTGCCGAGTAACTGTCCCAGGGCTCCTTTGGGTGTGGAACGGGCTGACGATTTATCCATGTCGATCAGCGCACCGCCGTTTTCGATATATTCGAGTTCTGCGGCGCTGGCCCGCGGATGTGCGGTTGGATTGTGAATACCCAGCTGGCAAACTCCCGCCATCAGAATTCCGATCCCGCCCGTGACGAAAAACACCCACGGCCAGCCGAACCGGGAGACAATCCATCCGGAAAGCGGAGCAAAGACGAACGTGGCAAAATACTGACTCGAGTTGAAGACAGCGGAAGCCGTGCCGCGTTCCGTCGCGGGAAACCATGCAGCCACGATCCGGGCGTTTCCCGGAAAGCCCGGCGCTTCCGTCAATCCCAGCAGCAGCCTCATGATGAAGAAAAATGTAAGCGCAGCGGCGGCATGGAAAGCGCCTGCATAGCCCTGTACCAGTGTGAACGCGGACCAGAGCAGAATGCTCAGCGTGTACACCTTCTTCGATCCGAACCTGTCCAGAAGCCAGCCGCTGGGTATCTGCGCCAGCGCATAAGTCCAGCCAAACGCCGCGAAGATATTGCCGAGTTGCAGGCTCGTAATTCCGAGTTCCTTTTGGGCTGCTGAGCCTGCCATGGAAAGCGTGGCACGGCTGGCATAACTCAGTGTGGAAACAAAGAAGACGATGGCCAGAATCGAGAAGCGGACGCGGGATGTTTTGCTCGATGCGGAAGTCGGGGCCACGGACTTTCAATTGTATGGCAGGGCAGGCAGCAGTGCCGCGCCGCAACGCGATAAACTCGCAGTGCAGGCCACTCAATGAAACCAATCCGCCGCGTCGCTGTTCTGGGAGCCGGGACCATGGGATCCCGCATTGCCGCGCATTTCGCTAATGCGGGTATTCCGTCGCTGTTACTCGACATCGTGCTGCCGGGCGGAAAGACCCGCGATCAGGCTGCGCGGAATGGTGTGGAGGCCGCGCTCAAAGGGAAGCCTGGCGCATTTTTCACTCCGGCTGCGGCGCGCCTGATCGCCACCGGTAATTTCGATGACGATATGGCGCGATTGAAAGACTGCGACTGGATTCTTGAGGCAGTAACCGAAGAACTCGAAATTAAGCGCGCGCTCTACGAGCGGGTGCTGATGCACCGCGCACCCGGCACGATCGTCTCCACCAATACGAGCGGCATTCCGCTTCGTGCCATCGCCGAAGGCTTTCCCGAAGAGTTTCGCGAACATTTCCTCGGCGTGCACTTCTTCAATCCGCCGCGCTATCTCCACCTCGCCGAAATCATTCCGGGACCTGCAACGAAGTCCGAAATCCTCACCGGGATTTCCACATTCTGCGATCAGCATCTGGGCAAAGGTGTGACGCCCTGCAAAGATACACCGAACTTCATTGCCAATCGCATCGGTGCTTTCTTTGGCGCCACGATTCAGCGACTCACGGTTGACGAAGATCTGACCATCGAAGAAGTCGACGCTCTTACGGGTCCTCTGATCGGACTCCCGAAGAGCGCCAGCTTCCGGTTGCTGGATATCGTGGGCCTGGATGTGTGGGCTCACGTCACAAAGAATCTCTACAATGGCGTTCCGCACGATCCTTTCCGCGAGGAGTTCAGGGTTCCGGAGTTCCTGAACGAAATGATTGCCCGCGGCTGGATTGGCGATAAATGCGGTCAGGGCTGCTATCAGCGGGTAGGTAAGGAACGCGCGATTCATGCCATCAACTGGAAAACCTTCGAATACCATCCGGCTGAAAAACCACGCTTCGCTTCGCTTGAAAACGTTCGCAGGATGGAGCCACTTTCAGATCGGCTGAAGACTTTAGTCGCGCTCGATGACAAGCCGGGTCATTTCCTCTGGGATGCGCTGAGCGGATATATGGTTTACGCGGCGTCCATGGTGCCGGAGATTTCCGATCGCGTCGTGGAGATTGATCGGGCGATGCGCTGGGGTTATGGTCACACCTTCGGCCCCTTCGAACTCTGGGATGCACTGGGCTTCGAAACGACGGCGCGGCGCATGGAGGCGAAAGGCCGTGCCCTGCCGGAAAGTATTCAGGCAATGTTGCGGAGCGGCGTTCAAAGTTTTTATCGTGCCGCAGACCGGGATCGCAACCCGCACACCGAGTACTTCGACTTCCCCTCGGCGACCTATCGCGAAGTTGAGCCTCGCCCCGGCATCACGATACTTTCCGATCTCAGGCGGGCCCGAGGAGTGGTTCAATCGAACGCGGGTGCATCCCTCATCGATCTCGGCGACGGTGTAGTCTGCTGTGAGTTTCACAGCAAAATGAACTCCGTTGGTGGCGATGTTTCCGCAATGCTCCGGGCAGGCCTGGCGCAGCTGGAAACCAACTTCGATGCGATGGTGATTGCCAATCAGGGCGTCCACTTCTCCGCAGGGGCAGATCTCATGCTGATTCTGCTGACGGCGCAGGACGAAGAGTGGGACGATCTGGATCGCTTCGTAAACGACTTCCAGCAGCTCAATATGTCGCTCAAGTACGCGTCTAAGCCTGTCGTCGCCGCGCCTTTCGGCATGGCACTGGGCGGAGGATGTGAAATTCCGCTCCATTGCGCGGGACTGCAGGCGTCAGCCGAACTTTACATGGGGTTGGTGGAAGTAGGCGTAGGGCTCATTCCCGCGGGCGGCGGCTGCAAAGAGATGGTCCTGCGCTCAGCCGATGTGAAGAAAGTTTTCGAACAGATCGGATTTGCGAAGGTCTCAGGCAGCGCCGTCGAGGCACGCGAACTCGGCTATCTCCGCGAGGCCGATCGAATTTCCATGAATCCGGAACGGCTGATCGATGACGCGAAACAGCGCGCGTTGTCGCTGATCCCGGGTTATGCGCCAGGCGCGCCGCGAACTAATATCGTCGTCTCCGGCGAAGCTGGCTATGCGCTCATGCACATGGGCGTCTGGATGGCTCGCCAGGGCGGCTACATTTCCGAGTACGATGCCGTCATCGGGGAAAAACTGGCATACATTTTGAGCGGCGGCAAGCTGAGCGGGACGCCGCAGGTTTCCGAACAGTACCTGCTCGATCTGGAAAGAGAAGTGTTCCTCAGCCTGTGTGGGCGGAGGGAGACGCAGCAGCGCATTCAGCACATGCTGAAAACCGGTAAGCCATTGCGCAATTAGGATGAACCGTCGCTCCGCCATTTCCGCCCTTGCAGGCGCCGCCGTAGCATCGGGCAGCGGCATTGCGCAGACTAAGTCCAAAGTGAACCCGAGACCGGCGATCTGTGCCTACTCCGGCAACTTCGCGAAGATTCCTTACCAGGAACTCTCAGGCTTCGTGAAGACCATGGGGTATGACGGTCTCGACCTTACGGTTATGAGAGGCGGTCACATCGACCCGGCGCTTTACATGGTGGATCTGGACCGCGCTTTCCAAACGGTGCAGAGCGATGGCCTTGAATTGCCAATGCTGACTACAGACTTCACATCACCATCGCAGACGTACGCATACGCGATCCTCTATGTAGCCGGACAGTTGGGGGCGCATTTTGTCCGCCTCGGAACGTGGCCGCCTGCGCCTTCCGGGCCCGATCTCAATGGCCAGAACGCTGCGATCCGGACGGTGACGGCGCGCAATGAACTGGCTCAATTCGGCGTGACGGCGGCACACTGCAAAGTTACTGCGTTGATTGCTAACCACGCCGGTAGCTATCCCGGCCGGAGCATTCCCGAAATGGAAGGGCTGCTGGCGGGAGTGGACCGCACGGCAGTCGCTTACTGCTTCGATCCCGCCCAGGCAATCAGAGAGAGTCATTCGGTGGATGCCTGGGAATCCGCGCTGGCCGCGGCCTTGCCGCGCCTCGGCGCAGTTGCCGTTTCCGATGTGGCGCTCGACAAAGATACCGGCGAGGTCACGCCGTGCGCACTCGGCGACGGCGTTATCGACTGGAAGAAGCTCTTCGGACTTCTGGCAGCGGCCAGATTTCACGGCCCGATATCGCTTCACATGGATTACAAATCCACCAACGATGTTGCCTCGATGGCGAAGGATCTGGCACTTACTCGCGGGCTTGTTGACGCAGCCTGGCCGATCTAATTAATCGCGGGAGATACCGGCTCGCTTTCCAGTTTCAGCTCGCAGCCGCAGCAATCGCTGCAGCGGTTGCACCGCTCGCACAGATGGTTTTCGCAGGCGTCTTTGGTACATTGCACACAAATTCGTGTGGCATCTGCCTCGCAAATACTGCAGGGAAAAGTCGTCGGTGTCATTTAGAATTGGGTGTCGTGGATTTTCTCGGCGCCGGAGACTGTGAAACCGGCCGGCTTACCGGCTGACTTGCCAGTGCGGAACGGCACCGCTGTGCTTCCTTATCCATGATGCCCAGCTGTTTCTCTCTGGATTCGGTGAGCTCGAGCGCATACTGCTGCAACTTTTCCAATCCTGCCTGCACGCCTGCGGCCACTCCTTCAATGCGATCCCCCAGAGCAGAGTCCTGGTAGCGACGAATCGGACCCAACATGGACGCAAGATCGCTGTCGAATCGGTGCAACCGAAAGAGCGCGCGCAGGGTTTCGTCAACCGTGGCTTGCGGCGATAACTGCCTGGCGTCCGCCTCGGCACGCTGCCCGATTGAGGTCATTTCAGTTTGTACCGCGAGATTCTGAGCCACAAGCGACTTCCACTGGGACACGTAAACCTCAGGCGCGCCCTTCGCTACCCATTCCGTGGGATGAACTTCATCGAAAATCGACTGCAGACGCGCGGCGCGCTGAGAAATGCCGGCAGCGGCGTCGCTCACATCGGCCGGATCGAGTGGAATTCCGGGCGTAGAACCGGCCTCCTGAGCGGTGCCAGCCACAGAAAACCAGCAGGCGAGTGCCGCCGCGTAGAAAAAAGCCGGGCGTAGGCGCATTCGTAATCAGGCTAGCAGAGTTACGGAGCGGGCGGCGGTGCGGTGGGCGCTGGGGGCGGCGCCGGAGGGGGCGGTGTGCTGCTGTTGTGATCGCCGGAACTCGTGGGCGGCGGCGTCGTCACCGGACCGGGCGCAGGCGTACCCGCCGGCGCCGTGTTGCGATGGTTTATTTCTTCCTGCGTAATGGCATCCATGGCGGAATGGAATACCTTCTGCCACAGGCCTCCTTTATCAAAAGAACGCGCCAGCGAATCGTTCTTGTAAACCCGGACGTATTCACCCGGGTTCAGAATTTTCTTATCGTCGAGTCGCAGCGCGCGTGCGACTTCCACACTTCCTTCTTCATCAAGGACCGTAGTCACATTCGCTTCTGGGTCATAGTCCACGTCGAAAATCGTGCCCCGCACAGAGATGACTGCCGTCGGTGTTCGAACTTTGTTGTTGTTCGGCGCACCGCCGGGATGCTCGATCTGAATTCGGATCTTGCCCAGCATCAGCTCCAGCAGGTCCTGCCAGTTGCCCCGATTCGCGCGGAACACAACTCGCGAGTTCGGGAATACCTCAAAGATACTGCCGTCTGCGACCTTAAACAACGCCGATCCGCTCGGGCCGGTTATGACGACCTGGGAAGGCTGGATGTAGTCACCGACGTTCAGCGCCCAGGGTTCGCTGCCGCGCAGATAGGAAACCTGGCCTGTGAATGAGATGAGTCGCGCTGCACCGCTGGTATCGATCATCGGCGTTCGCGGCACGGTCTGCCCGTGGACACACGTCACCGATACCGTCAGTGCGACAGCAATAGTGACAAACCTCATAACGCGTGGTAAATACGCCATCACAAAAGGCCCCAGGTGAGGGATAGCCCAGCCCTTAGTTTACCGCGAAACCGAGACTGGAATCTTGACGCCCGGAAATATGCCGCTGCATGCAGGCAAAAGCGTGGCCCTTTGCACAAGCTGAGTACAACATCCGCTGAATCAAATATTTCCGAAATCTGAGGTTTCTGGAATAGGGTAAAATCAGGACACGGTCTGTGTCCCCCCGATACACCACCATGCAGAGATTCGACGGAATTGACGACCGAGTAAATTCGTGAAGCGCGCCTTCAAGTCCTGGCAGATTTCCGCGGTGGTTCTGCTGACCACCCTGGCCGCGCGATCATATGGCCAGACCGCTCCGTCGTGGGTGCAAGTCGCCGGTTACACAGTGAATTTGGGTCTCGCCGGCCCCGCATCAGGCGCAATACGCGCCGCTTGGTATGCGAGGTCCGCAGCGGGAAATCGCCTCCTGGTTCAGACCGAATCGGCCCGCGTATTTGAGACGACCGATTTCCTGCACTGGAAGCTGAATTCGTCAGACGCCGTTCCCCAGCATCCCCCGACCCTGCGCGCCCATTTGCGCCCTGAAGCTGGATTAATGATCGCTGCGTCTGCCGTGCGCCGCTATTCCGTAACAAGAGAAAATGTGTACAGCTCAGAGGACGGGCATACATGGGTGAATCTAACGGGGTTTAACGGCCAGTCTATTCTGGGAGGCGGCTTCACGTCGCTCGCCGTCTCGCCGGGGAATGCTCTGGATATTGTTGCGGGCAATCAGTTTGGTTTGTGGCGATCGCTCGATGGCGGCTTGTCCTGGCAAAGCATTAACGAAGGGTTGCCGAACCTGGAAGCGCGGAGTCTGGTGGGCCAGCGAGTGATTGCACTTGCAGATACTTCCCCGGATGGCCTGAAGTTGGCCCTTGTGACCGGAGGCAGATGGACGGCATTGCCAGGAGACTCGCCCGACACACTGCTCCGTGTCCGGCTCGCAACGGAGAGCGGGCTGGCATCGACGGCGGCAGCTCAGAGCGGCACCACGATTTATCTGTCCGGGCTGGGGGGGCTCGTAGTTTCCAGCGACGACGGCGCCAGTTGGACGCCTTCCGCACTCCCCTACGCGGCGCCCGCCGAACGAATCTGGGCCGATCCAGGTAATCCCCTTTCCGCGTTGGCTTCGGCTGGCGGACGGCTTTTCCGCACTACCAACGGCGGCAGATTCTGGGACGACGTCACCGGATCTTTGAACGCCGGATCCATTCACGGCATTGCCGCCGATAGTGTCGCCGGAGTTGTTTATCTCGCCGCCGATCGGGGCGTTTTCTCGGGCCGTGTTTCCCTGAACAGTGCGGATCCGACGCCGGCATCATGGGCATCCATTTCCGGCGATCTCCCCTTCGCCACGGCGTGGGACGCGCGCCTCAACACGGATGGCACACTGACCGTTCTGCTCGACGGCTACGGCGTCTTCGAGAGCCCTGCTCCGCATCGCGCCGCCGCGCCGCGCATCGTAAATGGCGCCGACATGAGTGAAAGGGCCGCCGCGCCGGGTTCCCTGATCACCGTGCTGGGCGCCAACGTGAAGCAGGCGAGGAGCAACGGTAATTTGTTCCCTGTCCTCTTACCTTCTGCGCAGAGTTCCCAGCTACAGGTTCCATTCGAACTCTCGCCCGGTATTCAGCAGCTCATCGTAGAAGGCGCCGACGGCGTCTTCTCGGCTCCGCTTAATGTCAAGCAGGCGGCCCCGGCGATATTTGTCGACGCAGACGGCGCCCCGATGATTCAGGATTCCGCCACCGGTCTGGTGATCGATCCCGGCGTGCCGGTTCGGGGCGGCTCCAGAATTCAGGTGCTTGCAACCGGATTGGGTAAGGTTACTCCGGACTGGCCCACCGGAACTCCGGCGCCGGTAGATGCTCCACCAGCGGTTGTCGCCCCGGTCACTGCTTATCTCGACGGCACGCCGATCCGGGTTTCCCGCGCCACTCTGGCCCCGACTCTTGTTGGCAATTATCTGGTCGAACTGGAAATTCCGCGTCTTGTGAATCGGGGAGTGAGCGAATTGCGAATCGTCGTGAATAGCGAAGAAAGCAATCGTGTCCGCCTCTACCTGGACCCCGGTGTTTCGGGCCAGTAGCAATAGAAAAGCCCCGGATCCAGCCGGGGCTTTTGCAAAATCGGTTTGAGGGGGCGCGGCGCTCAGACGCGGGAAACGTTCTCGGCCTGCAAACCCTTGGGGCCCTGCTTCACCTCAAACTCCACGGTAGCGCCTTCGTCCAGACTCCGGTAGCCGGTGGCGGAAATCGCCGAAAAATGAACGAATACGTCGTCGCCGCTTTCACGCTGAATGAAGCCGAAGCCCTTGGCAGCGTTGAACCATTTCACTGTGCCTTTTTCTTTCACAAAACTCTCCTGAACAGCGCCGTCCCGGCACGTTGAATCGACCGGGCTCGGACGCCAGTGTTTCCTTAACGTCCCGCAGTATCTCACAGCACATATCGTCGGTTCAAGCCAGCTAATTGGTGCGAGAACACCAGGCCCGTTCGCTCCGACCCGGTTTCAATTGCCGGAAACTGCAATCCACGCGGCGCCATCGACCGTAGACTGGTCCCCTACCTGTAATACGACGGGCACATAGCCGCCCGCGTTAATACCGGACGGAATCTTCACGACGATCTGCATCAGGCCGGCGACCTCCGCCGGCGCCGCTCCCGCATAATCCGGCATCACGCTCACGCCGCCGATCGTGACGCGTACTGGCAGCACCGGCTTCGCGTACGTCGACGATGTGATCGCCCCGTCGACGCCCGCCGGGAATGTCTGGCCTTCACCTGTTGCGTAAATGGAAATGTAACTTCCAACTGCGGCGGGATGCGTGGCATCGTTCAGCGAGCCGTCCAGGTTTACTGCGGCGATTTGGCCCGCGCCGGTGGCGTCGTGGCTGAACATCGAGGGTCCGGATGCCGCTACGGCAACCGGGAACGCAGGGGTAACGCCGACCGCTGACGTCACTACCACCTGAGCGCTGGCCGAGCCCGCAATTCCGTAAGGCACGATTGCGGCGACTTGTCCCTCCGATGCATAGATCATCGGAGCGGGAATGCCATTGACGGAAACTGAGGATCCACCCGTCGTCGTTCCAAAGACCCCATTTACGGGCTCGTTGACCGCCAGTGTGGCGGGCCCCAGCCCGCTGCCATAGATGGTGATGATCTTTCCCGGAGTTATGGGGACTGCGCTTTCGCTTGCCGCGTCAAACACCGCGCTGATCAGAGCCGGACGATTCACGGGTCGCAGCACCCGCACGACATTGTTGCCCTGGTCCGCAACATAGACATTGCCTGCACTATCCACCGCAATCCCATACGGCTGATTCATCGCGGCTTTCGTACCAATGCCAAGGTCACCGTAGTAACCGGGATTCAGCGTGATACCGGCAATTGTGCTGATCACCCCGTCGCTGGTCACCTTGCGAACCGTGTGGAATCCCTTGTCCGCGATGTATAAGTTTCCCGCTGCGTCAACGGCAACTCCGCTTGGAGAGCTCAGGGCGGCGTTCGTGGCCTGCCCGCCATCCCCGGTTACGACAACGGATGCACCAGGTGCGGGCGGCGATGAAGGCGGTGACATTCCGGCAACGGTCGTGATGATTCCATCCGGCGAAATCTTTCTGACTCGATTGTTCCCCGAGTCCGCAACGAACAAATTTCCCTTGCTGTCAATCGCGAGGCCGCGTGGGAAATGGAGTTGTGCCGTGACAGCGAGTCCTCCATCTCCCGAATACCCCAAAACCCCGGTACCCGCAATCGTGGAAATGACTCCGGATGGCGATATCTTCCGAACCGATTGCTGGCCCAGGTCGGAGACATAGAGATTGCCGGAAGCGTCAAGCGCTGCTCCGGAAAGCAGGACGAGTTGAGCGCTGGTGGCCGGTCCCCCGTCGCCAGGAATCGCATAGCCGCCTCCGGCCACCGGAATTGTGAGGCCGTAGCTTGTCAACTGGCCAACAGTGTGCGGAAAGGCAATGTCCACGGTTCCGGAATCGTTTACCGCCAAAGCAACCGGGCCCGAGCCCTTTAGCGCGCCGGTCGCAACTCCCATGCTGCCGTTGTTGACCTTCCATATGAGAGCGTTGCCCGTGTCCGCAACGTAGACATTTCCGGTAGCATCCGCGGCAACTGCCTGAGGTCCGCTGAACTGGCCGAACGTTGTCGGTATATTTGCGCCGGGGATGTACTGTGTGCCGGGGCCCGCGACAGTTGATATCGTGCCGGAGGGCGAAACCATCCGAACTGTGGAATTGGCGTCAGAGATAAATACATCTCCTTTTTCGTCCACCGCAATATTCGATGGCGCAATCAACCCGGCATTGATAGCCGGACCTCCGTCCCCGGCGGCAAGAGCCGTTCCATTGCCCGCTATGGTGTCGATCTGCCCGGTTATCGCAGACACTCTCCGCACTCTGTGATTTGCTGAATCGACGATCAGGAGATTATCCCGAGCATCCACGGCCAGCCCCATGGGGAAGACGAATTGCGCGTCGGCGGCAGGACCCCCATCGCCGGCGTAGCCTGGTACGCCAGTTCCCGCAAAGGTCCGGATCGTGCCATCCGTCGAGACCTTTCGAACGCGTTGATTGCCGCTGTCTGAAATATAGATGTTCCCGGCGGAGTCGATGGCGAGGCCGCTAATCGATAACTGCGCATTCAATGCGTTTCCGCCATCCCCGGAACTGCCAGGCGTCCCGTTACCCGCGATGGTCGTTATAACGCCATTCGGTGCTATCCTGCGGATCCGACCATTGCCGACATCGGCCACGTAAAGGTTGCCAGCCTTGTCGATTACCAGCGACGAGGGGTTGAAAAACCTGGCGGTTGCCGCCGGGCCGCCGTCTCCGGAATAGCCTTTCGCACCCGTTCCCGCGATTGTGGCGATGATGCCCCCGGGGGTGATCCTTCGTATGCGTTGGTTCAGCGTATCCGCGATGTAAAGGTTGCCAACCGCATCAAACACAATACCGCCGGGCTGGTACAGTTCCGCGTTCAAAGCACCCTCGCCGTCGCCCCCGTAATTGCCGTGGGAATCTCCCGCAATCCATTTCAGGGTCAGAAAGGGATTCTGGGCCGCCACACGCAGGATGCAATTCAGGCTCGCAATATAGACGTTGCCTGCCGCGTCTGCGGTCAGAGCCGTGGGAACACCAATTACCGCCGCGGGTGCGAACGTAACACTCCGGGGAGGCGCGCCGCCCGCAAATGTGGAAATCACGTATTGCTGAGCGAGGAGCACCGCCGGCGCCATGAAAAATGCAAATCCGGTCTTAATTCGCACGGTGTTTTCCCTGATCATGTTCAGAATAACGTAAAAGCCTCCCTTGGACCCCTTGAAAAATACTTTCGCTGGTAGACTTGCAGGCGTGCGAAGCGAGCGTGCCATCACAGAAAAACTCCGACAGCGCGTCAAAATCCCGCCAGGTTCGCCGCTGATTGCCGGTATCGGCGACGATTGCGCAATTTACCGCCCCCGCGGCAGCGCCGACGATCTGCTGTTCACTACCGACCTCTTCGTCGAAAACGTACACTTCGAACGAAGTACTCACAAAGCCGCGGATGTCGCGCGAATCGCTCTGGTTCGCAGCCTCAGTGACGTCGCCGCCATGGGTGGAACGCCGCGATTCTGCCTGGCATCCGTTTGCCTGCCTGAGTGGGCCACACCTCGCTGGACAGACGACTTCTTTGATTCACTCACTGCTGCTGCAGCCCGATACGATACGGTCCTGGCGGGAGGCGATCTGGCCCGGGGCGCGAATTTTACCTGCGATCTGACCGTCTGCGGCGCGGTTCCGAGAGGCGAAGCGCTCCAGCGAAGCGGAGCGCGCCCGGGAAACGAAATCTACGTCTCGGGCGCGCTCGGAGGTTCCGCGCTGGGACTTGCTACCAAAAAAGGCCGCGCATGGAAGCGGCATCTCAATCCCGAACCAAGGTTGGCGCTCGGTCGATTCCTGCGTGAAAAGCTCAGGGCAACTGCGGCGATGGATATCAGCGATGGTCTATCCCTCGACCTGGAGCGTCTCTGCCTTGCCTCCGGCATCTCCGCTGAGATCGCCCCCCCGCCAAAGTTTCCCGGTGCGTCATTCGAACAGTCACTGCATGGAGGTGAGGATTACGAATTACTTTTTCTGGTCCGGGCAGGCACCAAAGTTCCCTCCAGCTTCGGAGGCGTATCTTTAACCAAAATCGGTCTTGCTGGTGCGGGCCCGAATGGCCAAATTCGCATGCAGGGCCAGACTATCGAAGCCCGTGGTTTCGACCACTTCAAAGATTCCAAAATGTAGGCCTGCGCTAACATAAAGATTCCGCCCGAAATCTATATGAGAGTTACTGTCGTTGGCACGGGATACGTGGGTACGGTCACAGGCGCCTGCCTGGCTTATCTGGGACATCGCGTAACGTGCGTTGATACAAATCCCGCGAAAATCGCCCGCTTACGCGCGGGTGACCCGGTTATCTACGAGCCTGGCCTCGAAGAGCTTTTGGTCCTGGCGAAGGATCGCGGTGGATTGGACTTCGAAACTGATCTGAGCGGCCCTGTGAGAGAGAGCGATGCAGTCTTCATCGCTGTGGGAACGCCTCCGCTGCCGTCAGGAGAATCCAATCTCGCCTATCTGGAAGCGGCAGCGCGCAGCATCGGCGCGGCCATGGACTCGTCGCGCTACCGTGTCGTCATCAATAAATCGACCGTCCCGGTGGGCTCGGGAAACCTGGTTGGTGCGTTGATCCGCGAAGGCATTCAAGCGTCCGGTGACCCCATCGAATTCAGCGTGGGAAGCAATCCGGAATTTCTCCGCGAAGGCTCCGCCATCCACGATTCGCTCTATCCGGACCGGATCGTCATTGGAACGGAAGACGAGCGCTCTCTCGGCTTGCTCCGCGAACTCTACCGGGCGCTGTCGGAGCAGAAGTTTGAGGCGCCGTCATTTGCTCCGCGCCCCTCCCAGGTAAAATCCGCTCCGCTGGTGACCACCACCTTAACCAGCGCGGAAATGATCAAATATTCCGCCAACGCGTTCCTCGCCATGAAGATTGGTTTCGCGAACGAAGTGGCGAATATCTGTGAGCGTGTCGGCGCCGATGTAACTGAAGTCATGACCGGCATCGGCCTTGATGCGCGTATCGGCACGGGCTTTTTGAATGCCGGCATCGGCTGGGGCGGCAGTTGCTTCGGCAAAGACGTAAGTTCCCTGCTGCACACCGCAAGCGAATACGGATACCACCCGCACCTTCTCGATGCCTCCCTCACGGTCAACCGGCTGCAGCGCCAGGTTGTAATCCAGAAGCTGCAGGAAAAGCTTTTCATCCTCAAAGGACGAACCGTTGCAATGCTGGGACTGGCATTCAAGCCCAACACGGACGACCTCCGCGATGCCCCAAGTCTGCAAATCGCCGAAAAGCTGATTCGCCTCGGCGCAAGAGTGCGTGCCTATGATCCGGTGGCGATGCAGGTTTGTCAGGAACAAAATCCGGACCTGAGAATCCATTACTGCGGAAGCGCTGCGCACGCCGTCGAGCAAGCCGACGCGCTGCTGCTGGTAACGGAGTGGCCGGAATTCGCCAGACTCGATCTGAATGACCTCGCGTCCCGCATGAAGACCAAAGTGCTCGTCGACGGCCGAAACTTGTTTTGCCCGGATGCTGCCCATTCCGCCGGTTTCGATTACGCCGGTGTTGGCCGGACGAACCGCAGAAAGCGCGCCTAGCTCGGACTCAGTGTCACCGTGGGCCACGTAATCGCAATCGATGGACCCGCCGGCGCAGGCAAGAGCACTATCGCTCGTTTACTGGCCGAAAAGCTGGGATACACCTATATCGACTCCGGCGCGATGTATCGATGCATTGCGTTCTGGGCTCTCAAAACCGGCACCCCGGCTACCGACGCCCCTCGTTTGGAACAGCTTTCTCTGGCTGCGGAGATTGAACTTCTGCGTGGTCGCAAGGTGCGGCTCAATGGCGAGGACGTAACGGATTTGATTCGCACTTCTGAGATTTCCGCACTGGCATCGCAGGTAGCGGCTATCGGCGTTGTGCGCGCGGCACTGGTTGCGAAGCAGCGGCAGATGGCCCAGTCGGCGAACGTCGTGATGGAAGGCCGCGATATCGGCTCCGTTGTATTCCCGGACGCCCGGGTGAAAATATTCCTCGACGCAGATCCCGTCGAGCGCGTACGCCGCCGTGCCATCGATCTGCCCGCGGAAACTTCGGAGAAATTAGCGGTGGAACTGCGTCACCGCGATCAGCGCGATCGGGAGCGACCCGAATCGCCCCTCGTTCAGGCGCCTGACGCCACGTATCTGGACTCGACCGGCATGACTCCGGACGATGTCGTGGAAGAAATTCTGAAAATCGTCCGCGCGCGCCTTTCCAATGGAAGAGCCGCCGGGGCAACGGAAAGGGAAATTCAGCTTTGAAGAACCTGCTCGTGATGAAGTTTGGCGGGACCAGCGTCGGCTCGGCCGAGCGCATGAAAGCCGCCGCCGCTCTGATCTCTCAGCACGCCGCGAAGCGGCCTGTGGTCGCCGTCGTCTCCGCCATGTCGAAGGTCACCGACCTCCTGCTCGACACAACTCGCCTCGCCGAAAACGACGATCAGGACGGCGTAGACCGCAATCTCGCCCAACTCTCTACCCGCCATCTGGTCGCCGCCAAGGAACTGCTTCCGGCCTCCGAACTCGGCCGAATCAATGTGCAGATAGCCGAACTAATCGGCGAGTTCCGGCGCATCGTTAGTGGCATCCAGATGCTTGGCTACCGGCCTGCCCGTGCCGTGGATGAAGCCATTGCCGTGGGCGAGCGTCTCTCCGCGCTTTTAGTCAGCGAATATCTGAAATCTCTTGGCTCCAAAGCGGAAGCGGTAAACGCCGCCGAAGCCATCGTCACCGATGCGGTTTTTAACAACGCTTCTCCGCTGATGGGGTTGACCACCGAAAAAGCCCAGGCCCGGCTCATGCCGTTGCTGAAAGCGGGCGCAATCCCGATTGTCACGGGCTTCAACGGCGCCACCAGTGACGGCACTCCGACAACGCTGGGCCGCGGCGGATCTGACTTTTCCGCGAGCATCCTCGCCGCCGCGCTCGGGGCATCGGAACTCTGGATCTGGACCGACGTGGACGGCATCATGACAGCCGACCCCCGTCTGGTTCCTGACGCGAAAATCCTGGATGAAATCACTTACAGCGAAGCTGCCGAACTCGCCTGGGCCGGGGCGAAAGTGCTGCATCCCCGAACCATAGCCCCGCTTGTGGAACAGGGTATTCCGGTATGGAGCAAGAACAGTTTCTCGCCGGAAAAACCCGGCACCCGCATCGTTCCGAACCTGACCGCCGGTAATTCCGGCGCAAAGGCGGTAACGTCCATGGCGAACGTCGCCCTGGTATCGCTCGAACCGGCCAACGCGGCTGTGAGCGGCGTTCACCTGATGGCACGGGCTCTCGACGCACTGGACCGCGTAAATGTCGAAATCCTCGCGCTCTCCAGCTCCAGCTACCGTCAGAGCTTCTGTTTTCTTGTGCGGAACGACGAAGTCGAGAAGTCGGTCGACGCAGTCAAGGTCGCGCTGTCCCTCGAATTTGCCCATGGCTACCTGAACGACGTGAACGTCGACCGAAACGTCGGCCTCCTGGCCGTTGTTGGAGAAGGTATGCGCGGCGCTCAGGGGCTCGCGGGTCGCATTTTCACCGCAATTTCCCGCGAAGAAGTGAACGTGATCGCGATTGCCCAGGGCTCCAGCGAACTGACGATTTCGATCGCCGTGCGCCGGGATGGCCTTGAGAAGGCGGTCAGGGCCGTCCATGCCGAATGCCATCTGTGATCGCACGCACGGTCTACGCGACTTTCCCGCTGATACAATAGGAAGTTTGGTTTTAACCGCATCTGTAGCAGGAGAACTCCGTCGTAATGTTTGATCTTTTCCGCAGCCGTGATAAGGCGGTACGCGCCTTCCTGGTCTTTCTTCTCGGACTTGTCGCCCTGTCCATGGTGACTTACCTGATCCCCACCACTGGAACCGGCGTCACGACCGGTGATGACGCCGTGGTAGCCAAGATCGGGAGTCAGAAGATCACCGCCCAGGAAGTCACGCGGACCATCCAGCGCATGACCCAGAATCGTCAGGTGCCACCGGAACTCCTCGCTGTTTACGCACCGCAGGTCATTCAGCAGATGATCAACGAACGTGCCATGGCATGGAAAGCTGCGGACCTCGGAATGAAGGTCACCGCCGACGAAACGGATAACTCGATCATCGACTCCATTCCGGCGCAGTACGTAAAGGATGGCAAGGTGGATTCCGCCACGCTCTCGGCCGTTCTCCAGAATGCGGGAACGACGCTCGCCGAGCTGAAAGAAAACACCGCCCGGCAGCTGCTGGTTGGCCGCCTCGAATCCCTGATCGCGGGCGGAGTAGTGGTTTCCAACCCGGAAGTGGAGAAGGAGTTCCATCAGCGAAACGACAAGGTGAAGATTCAATATGTCGTGTTGAACGCGGGCGCATTCGAAAAGGAATCTCAGCCGACTGACGCCGAAATCCAATCCTGGTATGACGCGAACAAACAAACCTTCCAGATTCCCGATAAGCGCAGCCTGGCCGTCATCGCGCTCGACCCTTCGAAGGTCGGCAACCAGATTCAGGTGACCGACGCCCAACTCCACCAGCTCTATAACGACCGTCAGGCGGATTATCAGGTGCCGGAACGCGTGCAGGCCCGGCATATTCTTCTTAAATCCGACGCCTCGAACGACGCCGCAGTCAAGGCGAAAGCGCAGGACCTGCTGAAGCAGATCAAGGGCGGCGGCGATTTCGCCAGGCTGGCAAAGGATAAGTCCGAAGACACAGGCTCCGCAGTCAACGGGGGTGAGCTCGGATGGATTGTTCGCGGTCAGACCGTGCCGGAATTTGAAAAGTCTGCTTTTTCTCTAAAAGTTGGGGAAACCAGCGACCTCGTCAAAACGCAGTACGGTTACCACATTATCCAGGTGGAAGCCCACGATCAGGCTCATTTGAAGCCGTTTGACGAAGTTAAAGGTGAACTCATCGCTGTCTACCAGAAACAGGCAGCCAGCCAGCTGATGCAGTCACTGTCGGAGAAGGCAATTGCCGGCCTCCGCCAGGATCCCACGCATCCGGAAAAGACCGCCGAAGCTGTCGGCGGAACCCTCCTGGCAGTTGCCGATGCCGCGAAAGATCCGATTCCCGGGATGGGAATGGTGAAAGATCTCAGCGATGCCGTGGCCGCCCTGCACAAGGGCGAAGTTACCCTTGGTCCCATTGCAGCTCCGAATGGACAGGCCCTGGTTGCTGTGGTGACCGACTTCGTTCCGGCACACCCGGCAACGCTTGACGAAGTGCGCGGAGATGTTCGCGCCAAGGCGCAGGATTCCAAGGCTCAGAAAGTCATCGCAGCCAGATCGGATGAGTTGGCTTCCAGGGTTCAGTCGATGGGTGGCGATCTCGAAAAGGCCGCGAAATCCATGAGCCTGACGGTAAAGACTTCGACCGACGTTTCCCGCGCGGACGCCATCGAGGGCATGGGCACCGCCGGCGGCTTCCCGGAAATCTTCACTAAACCGGTCGGCTCAATTGCGGGACCTCTGGCAGTACCGGGTGGTAAGGCAATCGCGAAAGTACTGTCTGACACCCTGGCAGATGAATCTCTGTTTGCCGCACAACGCCAGAAGATCATGGACGACCTGCACCAGAAAAAGACGCAGGAACGTGCCACGTTCTTCGAACAGGGCCTTCGCCAGAGCCTGACAGACAGCGGCAAGCTGAAGATCAATCAGGAAGTAATCGACCGCATTCTGGCGAGTTATCGGCAGCGCAGCTAGTTTTCCGCGCGCGCCTTCTTGCCAAAATTCCCCGGATGCAGCCCGTACTCGACTTCCTGAAGTCTCTCTACAACGCGCAGCGCCTGCTGGAACTTGTCCGGACGCTCCTGTCGAGTCCGGTTGGACTGGCGGGGCTGACCGGGATTGTATTCGCGGAAACGGGCCTGCTGGCAGGCTTCTTCCTGCCCGGCGACTCGCTGCTCTTCAGCGTAGGCGTAGCCAGCGGAGCGGCAGGTATCAATGTCACCCTCGTCGCGGCCCTCCTGATGGGGGCGGCAATTGCCGGCGATAACCTCGGATACTTCCTCGGCTACCATACGGGACCACGAATATTCAGCCGCCCCAAATCGCGGTTTTTCCATCCCGACCAGGTCCAGCGCACGAAAACGTTCTACGAAAAATATGGCGCGCGCGCCATCGTATACGCGCGCTTCATCCCCATCGTGCGCAGCTGCACTCCATTCATTGCGGGTGTTGCGCGAATGCCATATCCCCGATTTCTGGGCTTCAGTTTCGCCGGTGGAATTTTGTGGATCGCCTCAATCACAACGCTTGGCGCACAACTGGGTCAGGTAGAAATCGTCCGGCACAACTTTGAAAAAGTTGTACTTGGAATTATCTTCCTGTCTCTGACCCCCGTAATTCTGGAAGCACTGAAGTCACGTCGTCCGAAATAACGAGGCCGCCGGACGCGAAGCCGGCGGCCACTTTTCACCAGACGCAGAGGGATTCTTACTTGCTCGCGAAGCGATAACCCGCGGCATCGCCTTCGATGAACATCTTGTCCAGGCGCAGCGCGCCGCCGTCATTCGCCAGCACGACTTCCGTCTTCTGATCCGCGGCCGGCGCGATATTTCGCATGCCGACAGCTGCGACCGAGGCGCCCTTATCCGACCGGAAAATGAACAGGCTGCTGCCATCGTTCATGCTCGATTCCGTAATCGTGTACTCGCCACCGGCAAGTGTGGTTCCGCCGAGCGTTACCGCTTCCGGCAGTTTGACCGTAACGGTCTTGCCGGTGGCGGCGAATGCCGCACCCGCAGCCAGGCCGGCCACGATCAGTGTGGTCGTAACTTTCGATCCGATGCTCTTGAGTGCGCTCATGTTTTTCCTCTTTTCCGATTTTGAATTGGCCCGCGAACCGGTTACTATCGCGCTGCCCTCTGTACGTAGAAACGCGATCCCGCATGCGCCAGTTACCGTCCCAGCTGAGACTTCACAAGGGTTTACTTAGTAAAAAACCTTGAGTAAACGGGCGTAAAATTCCTTGAGAACTATTGTTCCGGGGAGGCACTAAATTCGATACAGAGCGTATCGATGTCACGCGCGGCTATCCTGATCTTCGTCGCGGCTGCCCTCTGGGCGCAGGAGCCCGATCCGGCTTACCCGCTGCTCACGAAGGCATTCGAGGCGCAGCGGAAGCACGATTTTGATGCGGCTGTCCGGCTCTTCCGCGACGCCGCCGCAGTTTCGCCCGGACGTACGGATATCCGCAAGAACCTGGCCTACACGCTGCTCCAGACGGGTGATACCGAACTCGCACGCGCCGAATTCGGCGAGGCCATGCGTATCGATCCGGCCGATTATCACGTCGCCCTGGAGTACGCTTTTCTCTGCTTCGAAGCTCGCGATGACGCACCAGCCCGCAAAGCCGAGGCGCGACGGATCTTCGCGCGAATTCGCGATACGGGTGACGCCGAGTCTCGCGCTACAGCAACCGCTGCGTTCAACAATATTGACGAGCCCCTGCGGCTTGGCATCGAGCGCTGGAAGCAGGCGCTCGCCAGCTCGAAGCCCAACTTCAGCGCTTACTACGAACTCGCGCAGCTTGCAGAGCAACGTGATGAACTGGAGCTTGCCGCGGCAAGCTACCGCAGTGCTTTCGGCCTGCTTCCTTCCCGTCGTTCACTGTTGCTGGAACTGGCGCGCGCGGAAAGGGCACGGAACCACACCGAAGGTGCCATTGCCGCGCTGATCGCTGCGTCGCGTGGCTCCGAGCCCCGCAGCGCTGAGCTGGCAAGAGAGCAACTGCCCGAGAGGTATCCCTACGTTTACGAATTCCGCCAGGCCATTGAACTCGATCCATCCAATTCGGCCCTCCACAAGGAACTCGGCTATCTCCTGCTGAGTATGTCCGAAAGCGGCAAGGCATCGCGGGAAGATGCGGAGCACGAGTTTGCCGCCGCCGTCGCAGAAGCGAAAGACGACAGCGAGGCTGAGGCGCAGCTTGGATTGCTCTATCTGGCCGATCATCGAACAGATCTGGCGATGCCACTGCTCAATCATGTGCTCGCGAGCGATGCAGACGCCGCGACCAAGGCACGGATTCGCCAGGCGCTGCATCTGCCCGCCGCCTTGGAGCCGCGTCCAGCGGCAGTTGCGGGGCCGTCGAAGGCATCGAATGCCGCCGATGCAGATGCGGCCGCGCTGGGCCAGCGAAGCTACGATGCCGGTTACCTGCAGGACGCATTGCGTTACTTCAGTCAGGCGCGGGAGGCCAACCCACAGGACTCTACGCTGGCCCTGAAGCTCGCGTGGACCAACAACCTGCTGCACGACGACGTGACGGCTCTGCACTGGTTTGAGCTCGCCGCTCGAAGTTCCAATCCCGCGGTCGCCTCTGAAGCTCGCCGTGCCGTTGCGAATCTGAGGCCCGAGCAGCGCCGCTTCCGTACCACCCTCTGGGCATACCCGCTCTTCTCTTCGCGCTGGGGCGACCTGTTCGGCTACGGCCAGATCAAGACCGAGCTCCGCGTGAAGAAGCTGCCCATGCACCCTTATGCGTCAATTCGCTACGCAGGCGATGTGCGCCGCTACACCGGCGGCCCCATTGCGCAGGCGCTGTCGGAAAGCGCGTTCATAACATCGATTGGCGCAGCATCAGACACCCGGCGCGGCTTCACAGGATGGTTCGAAGCCGGTATCGCTTCGGGCTACCTCTCCGGACAGCACTGGAGCGACTATCGCGGTGGTATCTCGTACGCGCGTACGTTGGGAGCCTCACTGACAGCTGATCGGTCCGGGTTGTTTTTCGAAACCACGGCTGACAGCGTCTACATCAGCCACTTCGGCGAAGATCTTCTCAACTACACTCAATTCCGCCTCGGGTATTCGGGTTCGTTTCGCGACATGCGCGCGCAGGTGTTCTGGAATCAAAACGTCACGTTCGATGTGAAGCGTCAATACTGGGCGAATTTTATTGAGATGGGACCAGGGGTGCGTTTTCGGCTCCACGCAATGCCGCCTCCCATGTGGCTCAACGTGAGCGTGGTTCGCGGCTTCTACCTGCGGAATGAAGGCAATCCCGGGCGCGCACAGTTTAACGATTTTCGTATTGGGATCTGGTATGCGTTCACGCGCTAACTGCCTCACGGCTGCGGCACTTTTTGTCGGCAACTGCTTCGCCGGAAGTTTCCTCGCGCCGGAACAGTGGCAACGCATACTTTCATCGGCGGGTCACGCCCCGGCGTCGTCCGATAAGCAGGCGAATATCCTGGTTGCAGATCCCAATGCTCCTGCCGATCCTGTCTGGCAGACCAGGGTGAGCCGCGGCGCTGCATT
Organism: Acidobacteriota bacterium; assembly: GCA_048498815.1. Lineage (GTDB taxonomy): Bacteria > Acidobacteriota > Terriglobia > Bryobacterales > Bryobacteraceae > BOG-234. The sequence goes on from JBEHXG010000016.1 coordinate 64,469, forward strand.
GATCCTCGAAGGCGGCTCTCCCCTCGCCGTCAGTTTTGGCTTCGTCCCCGGATCCACCACGATTCCAGCGATCCACGCGGTAGACGAGCATAACCCGACATTGCCGATCGTCTGGGAGAAATCCATCGCCGTCCCGAGGTTTGAACTTCCACCCGCGGCCCACGTTTTTGCGAGAGAACGCTGGACCGGAGCGCCCCTCATAGCGGGGCTTCATTTCGGATCGGGCGCGGTGCTCTGGATTGCGACAAATCCCGGCACAAGCGGCTATGAACGCTATCCCTATCTAATGCAGGCGCTTGCGGATCTTGGTTTCGGACCGTCGTTTCGCTCCTCCCGACTTTGGGCCTTTTTCGATTACTCCTACCGCACCCGCGCAAACCCGGATTACCTTGCTGCCAAATGGCGGGCCGCTGGCATCGGGGCACTCCACGTAGCTTCCTGGCATTTCTATGACGCCGACGCCGCGCGCGACGAATACCTGCGGCTCCTGATTCAGGCCTGTCACCGTCAGGGCATTCTGATCTACGCGTGGGTAGAACTCCCACATGTCAGTGAGCAGTTCTGGAATGCGCATCCGGAGTGGCGCGAGAAGACGGCGCTTCTCCAGGATGCGCAACTCGACTGGCGCAAACTGATGAACCTGCAGAATCCGGATTGCGTGAAGGCAATTCGGATCGGTTTGCGCGCCATGATGCAGCGCTTCGATTGGGATGGCATCAACCTCGCCGAACTCTATTTCGAGTCTCTCGAAGGTGCGGGCAATCCCGGGCGGTTTACACCGATGAACGAGGATGTCCGCGCGGCGTTTCGCGCCGAAGCCGGATGGGATCCTCTGGATCTTTGGAAGCAGCGCACCGACGCAGCATCTCTTCGGAGATTTCTCGATTACCGCGCCGGGCTAGTAAGGAAAATGCAGGAAGACTGGCTCGCAGTCGGCCTGGAATTCCGCTCGTTCCGCCCAGGCCTTGACATTGTTCTAACCCACGTCGACGATCGCTTTGATACCGGCATGAAAGACGCGATCGGTGCCGACGCCAGCCGCGTACTGCCGCTCCTCGACACCAATGCGTTCTCATTCCTGATCGAAGACCCGGCTACCGTGTGGAACCTCGGTCCGGAACGCTATCCGGAAATCGCGCGCCGCTATGCGCCCTTGACCACGCATACCGAGAAGCTGGCAATTGATATCAACATCGTTGACCGCTACCAGGACGTCTATCCCACGAAGCAGCAGACTGGCACTGAGTTGTTTGAGTTGGTCCATATGGCTGCGTCCGCATTCCCCCGCGTCGCGCTTTATTTCGAAAACAGCATTCTGAAGCCCGATATGAGTCTGCTGGCGGCTTCTTCCGCAACCGTAAAGAGTTTCGCTCAGGATGCCGCAGGCATATCAATTGACTCTCCGGATGGAGTGGAGTTGATCTGGAACCGCGGCGGGGCGCTGGTTGACGGGCACCCGTGGCCGCTGATCTCAAAAACCGCCATTATCTTACCGGCGGGCGTGCATCGGATAGCGACCGCCCCCGCGCGAACAACTCTGGCAATCACTGACCTGAATGGCACGTTGCTCTCCGCCGATGGCACGGATACTCAGGCATCCTTTCGCTACCGCTCCGATAGCCGGGCGATCGCGACCTTCAACCACAAGCCCGCAGCGCTCGATCTGGACGGCCAAACCTTCGCCTTTACCTGCGCGGCATCGTCGGCGCCGGAAACATCCGACTGCGCCGTGCTCTTGCCGCGCGGCGAGCACTCCATCACTGCCCGCTGAGCCCGCCTAGTCTTCACTTCCGCCAAGGAATCCGCTGAGCGCGTCGAAGGCGCCATGCGAATCGCCGCCACGCTGTGCGGGCGCCAATTCACGCCGTAGTTTCTGCAGCGTCATGCTTTGCAGTACAACCTTGCCGGGGCCGGTCAGCGTCGCAAGAAACAATCCCTCACCGCCGAACAGCGCCGTCTTGATGCCGCCAACGAACTCAATGTCGTACTCAACACTATCGGCGAATGCAACGATGTTACCCGTTTCAACCTGGATCCGCTGCCCCGCAGCGAGATCGAACTCCACAAAATCGCCGCCCGCATGAATGAAGACCAGGCCCGGCCCGCTGAGACGCTCCAGAATGAACCCTTCACCACCAAAAAAGCCCGCACCCAGCTTCTTCACCAGGGCCACGGTCAGTTGTACCGAGGATTGCGCGAACAAAAATGCATCCCGCTGAGCGAGTATGCTCTGGCCAGGCGACAGCTGAAACGCCTGAATCTTGCCCGGATAGCTTCCGGCGAAACCAACCTCGCCGGGACCTTCCGAGCGAAAAAACGTCACAAACAAACTTTCTCCGGTGACAGTGCGGCGGAATGCTCCCATCAGCTTCTCGCCGAACGTCTGCCCTGTCATGCGTGTATCCCAGGACACATTCGTGGTCTTATATACCATCTTTCCGGCTTCGGCGTACACCTCCTGGCCGCTCTTCAGGTTTACGCGCGCGATCTGAAGGTTATCGCCTTGTATCGTGTAATCGAGCGGATCGACGGTTAATACCCGCGGAGTCGAAACGCCGCTAACGGGCGCGCCGCAGGAGCCGCAAAACTTCGCGTCGGAAGAAACAGGTGTTTGGCAGGCGGAGCAGTAGGCCATGACCTATATTCTGCCAGCCCGGATACGAAAAAGGGCAGGGAAACCCCGGCATTGTCACAGCGATGTTTTCCTGAGCAATTTAAGTGCCATTTATGGTATTTCTTCAGCGCAAACTCGAAAACAGCACTATAATACGGGTTAGGATGCTGTCACCGAGACTTCAACTCAAAGTTGCACAGAAGCAGATTCTGACGCCAGGCTTGGTTCAGATGGTCACGGTCCTCCATCTGAACCGCCTTGAGCTGAAAGACATGATCAATCAGGAACTGGTCGATAATCCCGTTCTTGAAGAAAGCCTGGATGCCGAAGACGAAATCTCGCCCGAAGAGCTGCAGCCGCTTCTCGAAGCGGAGCGCTCGACTGATCTCGCCGATCGTGATCTTCTCGAAGCGGCGGATATTCGGATCGAACCCGATTCCGCCGAGCTGATCAGCGCCACGGGAAGTGCCGCGGAGAACTTCGCAGAGCCTTTCGAAACAGCGCCCGATAGCACGGTCACTTCGGAAGCTCCCGTTGCGACCGAGACGCCGGAGGCAAGCGATGCGAGCGCCACCGATCCCTTCGATGAAATCGATTTCGGTTCCTTCTTCGATGACTATCTCGATCCCGGCTATAAGAGTCCCGCATCGGAATCGGTAGAGAAACCATCGTTCGAAACATTCCTCTCACAGCCCCAGACTTTGCCCGACTACCTGCGCTCACAGCTGAGCGTGGGGCTCATCGACGACGAGACCCGTGATGCTGCGGAATCGATCATCGGCAACCTCGATGACGATGGCTACCTCACCGCAACCCTTGATGAAATGGCGCTGGATGGCGGCCATCGGCGGGAGATCATGGATGCCGCGCTCAAGGCCGTTCAATCCCTTGATCCCGCGGGCGTAGCCGCGCGCGACCTGCGCGAGTGCCTCCTGCTGCAGATTGAGAGTGCAAACGGAAAGGGAGGGGTCGCATGGCAGATTGTTTCCGATCACATGCGCATGCTGGAAATGCGCCAGTTCCGCGAACTGGCCAAAGTGCTTGGCCGTCCGCAGGAGCATATCGATATCGCCATCGCCCGCATTCGGCATCTTGATCCGCGCCCAGGGGCACGCTACTCTGGTCCCGCCGCGCGAACCGTGGAGCCTGATGTCCACTTCATCCGCGATGGCGAAGATTTCATCATCCAGATGAATGATGACGATCTTCCGCAGTTGCGGCTGAACGCCCAGTATCGTCGCATGCTGGAGCGCGATAACGGCGCAACAAAAGACGTTCGCGACTATGTCCGTGAGCGCTATTCATCGGCAATGATGCTGATCAAGAACATTGAGCAGCGCAAACAAACCATCCTCAAAGTCTGCGAATCCATCAGACGGCGCCAGTTGGACTTCCTGCTGAACGGCATCGATTTCCTCAAGCCCATGATGATCAAGGATGTGGCCGAAGAAGTCGGAGTACATCCTTCCACCGTCAGCCGCGCCGTCGCGAACAAGTACGCCGATACACCTCATGGCGTATACGAACTGCGCTTCTTCTTCTCGGAAGCCGTGCAGGGACCGCAGGGTGGCGACACGCCGCTGCTGCTGCTCAAACGCCGCGTCCGCAAAATGATCGAAGAGGAGGACCGCAAGCGCCCCCTCACAGACGATCAGATCACCGCGAAGCTGCAGTCCGAGGGCATTCAGGTGACCCGCCGCACCGTGGCCAAGTACCGCGAAGATCTGAAAATTCCATCCACTCATCAGCGACGGGTGCGGGATTAAACTAAAAGCGGAAAATGAAAATCTCGTATACGGGACGTCACATCGTTCTCGCTCCCTCTCAGACTGTCGAGCTTGAGGCGGAGTTCGATAAGATCGGCAAGCTGCTGGATTCCAACGGAGAGGCTGAAGCCCGCGTGGTGCTGGGGCATGAACACGGCTCAAATCAGGCGGAAGTGCGCGTCGTATGGCGGCATCATGAAATTGTGGGCGAGTCTGAACACGCCGACCTGTTCACCGCCGTTCACGCCGCAGTGGGCAAAGCGCATGCGCAGGCACTCCGTCAGCGTTCGAAGGCACGCGATCTGAAACGCGCTTCCGAATAATCGCCCGCCACGGTCCCTTCATTTCACGCAGGTATACTGCAAACTATACCCGCATGGCAAAGAAGCGCGCGAAACCTTCGTCGTCAGAGCTTGTCATCATCACCGGTATGAGTGGTTCGGGCAAGGGGTCGGTGCTCCGTGCTCTGGAGGATCTCGGCTACTATTCAGTCGATAATCTCCCGGTCGATCTCATCCCGAAGTTCGCCGAGCTCGTACGCGATTCTTCCTCGACCCGACATGCCGCCCTCGTCGTAGATGTCCGCGAAGGCTCTGGTCTTAAAAAATTCCCGGCAATTTTTCGCGCCATCCGAGGCAGTGTGAATACGCGGCTCGTTTTCCTGGAAGCGGACGACGAAACCATCGTCCATCGCTTCAGCGAGACGCGCCGTCCTCACCCGTTGGCCGACGGTGATCAGGCCATCGGACAGAGCATTGTGGCGGAGCGCAAGCTGCTGTCTCCCATTCGCGCGCTGGCAGACCTCACCATCAATACCTCAAAATTCAACGTTCACGACCTGCGCGACTTCATTCGACAGAAGTTCCAGGAAGGCGGCGGAGAAGCAAGAATTCTTGTGTATGTGACCAGCTTCGGCTTTCGCCACGGTCTGCCTCCGGACTGCGACCTCGTGTTCGATGTCCGGTTCCTGCCGAACCCTAACTACATTCCGAAATTCAAACAGCTAACGGGCAAGAACCCGGCCGTCGCTCGCTACATCCGGTCGTTCCCGCAGACCAACGAATTCATCGCGAAGATTAGCGATCTGCTCACGTACCTCCTGCCCCATTACATCCGTGAAGGAAAGAGCTACCTGACAATCGGATTTGGATGCACCGGAGGCCATCACCGGTCGGTCATGATTGCAGAAACGGTGCGGAAGAACCTCGCGAATGCCGGCTATCAGACCAAAGCCTCTCATCGCGATCTCGCCAAGCCGGTATAATTTTCCTGATACGGGGAGGACGAAAATGCCTGAGCAAAACTACGAAAAACACGCAAAGCTGGTGCCGCTTTTTCACTATGTGCTGGCCCTCCTGATTCTTCTGACTCTGGTTGGCTCCGTCGTCAACCTCATTCATTCCCTGGGCGACCATTCCCGCCTGTACAACGCATCCCTGATTACAGCAATCTCTTTCACCCTGCCTTTGCTCTTCTGGTTCTGCCGTACCTTTCCGCTCAAGGCTCAGGACCGCGCAATCCGCGCGGAAGAGAATCTCCGGCACTTTGTTCTTTCGGGCAAACTCCTGGACAAGAAGCTGACCGTGAAACAAATTGTGGCCTTGCGGTTTGCCTCGGATGAAGAAATCGTCGCGCTGGCGCAACGCGCCGCGGCGGAAGGCATGTCTCCTGACGCGATCAAGCGGGCCGTGAAGGCCTGGCGCGCCGATCACGACCGTCTCTAGCGGAAAAGCTCGCATATAATGCTCCACATGCCGTTCGAGGCATGTGGAGGTGTTGTCCGATGCGTCCGTCCAGGTTCTTATGCGCCCTGTCGCTGTCACTAATCGCGACAGGTGGCAGCGCCGTCGCCCAGAGCAAAGCTAAAGCTCAGAATGTTCCGGAGATCCTCTATGACTCCGTGCCCAATCTGTTGAAGCTCCCTCAAGGCCTCTACCTCGGCGAGTCCATGGGAGTGGCGACGAACTCCAAAGGCCATGTCTTCGTTTTCACGCGCAGCGCCACCACACGGTTGTTTGAGTTTGACGCCGCCGGAACCTATGTGCGCGAGATCGGCGCCGGCAGCTATGCTTTCGAATTCGCGCATTCGGTCCGCGTCGATCCCGAGGACAATATCTGGGTTGTGGACGAAGGCACCAATCTGGTGATCCGCTTTAACCCTGCCGGGCGAATCACGATGATCCTCGGCCATCGTCCTGAACAGGAAGCCGGTGCTGTTGCGACTGCGGCTCCGAACCCGCCGCCTGCGGAGAAGTACACGTTTAGCCGCCCAACAGATGTAGCGTGGGACCCGCAGGGCAACATCTTCGTATCCGATGGCTACGGCAACAATCGGGTGGTCAAGTTCAGCAAAGATGGTCGCTTTCTCAAACAGGTCGGCGCTCAGAAGGCAGGCAACGGCCGCGACCAATTCAATCTGCCGCACGGCATTGCGGTGGACGCAAAAGGCAACGTCTACGTCGCCGACCGCTCTAACCATCGCATTCAGGTGCTCGACAACGATCTGAATCCGAAGACCGTCTATGACAACATTGGCGACTCATGGACCGTCTGTGTCTCGCCCGGTCCGCATCAGTATCTCTTCACTTCCAACTCCAACCCCAACGGCAACGCGCCGGGTACGTGGGAGAACACGGGCGAGATTTACAAAATGGAACTGGACGGAACAATCCTTGGCAGATTCGGGCACGCGAGCAAGCAGATTGGCGGCTTTCAGGTAGCCCATATGCTCGATTGCCGAAATCCAAACGAAATCTACGTGGCGGAAATCGAGAGCTGGCGCGTGCAGAAGCTTCTGCTGAAACCGGCGGCAGGCAAGTAAGAGGACATGATGAGATACATCCAGCCAATCGCAATCGCCGCCACGCTGCTCACCGGCCTTCTGGCGCAGACTCCGTCGCCGGAGATTCCCTTCACTTCCGCCGATCCCCTCAAACTGACAGACGCCACGCCGCAGGGCGAAGTCGCCGGCGTCGCTACCACCGCAACGGGCAACATCATCGTCTATACGCGAACCGGACATCCCACCATTTCAATCGGCACTTCGCGGCCTTTCGCGCATGGTGGATCGCGGCTGTTTGAATTCGACAAGCTCGGCAAATTCATCCGCGAAATCGGGCAGGATTCGTACGGATTCATGGTTGCCCAGCAGGTGCGCGTCGATCCCGCGGGCAATATCTGGGTTGTGGATCAGATGTCGAATATGGTGATCGAATTCGATCCGCGCGGCCGCATACAATTGCTGCTCGGACGCAAAGCCGAGTCGGAACGGGTCCCTGCCGCCCCGCTAAACGCCAATGGGACGGGCGCCGGAGCCCAGAGCGATCTGTTCGACCGTCCCACAGACGTAGCCTGGGATTCAGCCGGCAATATCTACGTTGCCGACGGCCTCGGCAACGCGCGTGTGGCGAAGTTCGATAAGAACGGGAAGTTCGTGAAGTCCTGGGGAAGTCGCGGCGCGAATAACGGTCAGTTCAACCAGGTGCACGGCATTGCCATTGATGCGCAGAACAACATCTACGTCGCCGACGCCGGCAACAAGCGAATTCAGGTCTTCGATGCGGACGGCAACTTCAAGCGCGCCATTGCCGATGTTGGAGCGCCAGCCGCGATCTGCATCTCTCCTGGCGCGCATCAATACCTCTACAGTTCGAATTCGAACCCGATGAACGATATCGACTCGGCCGGTGAAATCTACCGGCTGGAACTCGACGGCAAAGCTCTCGGGCATTTCGGCAAGGCGGGTAAGTTGTCGAAAGAGTTCGGCACCGTGAACGCAATCGACTGCCGCGGCAATACCGAACTCTATGTTGGCGAACTCGGGAACTGGCGCGTCCAAAAGCTGGCGCTCGGCGTACGGTAGACGTTGACCCCGCCCTCAAGCCGACGCTGGCTCATGATCTCGCTCGCCTTCGCGGCGACAGTGATCAACTATCTCGATCGCCAGACGCTCTCCGTTGCCGCACCCGTGCTGCGCGAGCAGTTCCACATGAGCAATGTGGCGTATTCGCGAGTCGTGTTTGCGTTCCTGTTGGCTTACACGATCATGAACGGCGTTTCCGGGCCCCTGATTGACAAACTCGGCACACGCCTGGGCTATGCTCTGTGCATTGCGTGGTGGAGCGTCGCAGCCATCCTGCATGCACTGGCACGCGGTGCGTTGAGTCTCGGCATATTTCGCTTCCTGCTTGGCATGGGCGAAGCGGGAAACTGGCCTGCGGGAGTGAAGGTCGTCGCGGAATGGTTTCCGCCTCGCGAGCGGGCATTCGCCTGTGGCGTCTTCAACAGCGGATCTTCAGTAGGCGCGATCCTCGCGCCGCCAATAACCGCGCTCATCCTGCTCACACTGGGGTGGCGCGCAGCCTTCCTCGCAATCGGCGCCGCGGGCCTGATCTGGCTCCTGTTCTGGTGGCCGATCTACCGAACTCCCGCGAATGCCGCGGAAGAGGCCGCGCCGCAACGAACAACAACGCCGGTCCTCGAACTGATACGCATCCGCTTCGTCTGGGCGTTCACGCTCTCCAAGATCTTCATGGACCCCGTCTGGTATTTCTACATCTTCTGGTTTCCGGAATACCTGAAAAACGCCCGCCACTTTGACATGGTCGCAATCGGCCGCTATGCCTGGATTCCATTCGTCGTCGCGGGTGTTGGTAACTTTGCCGGCGGTGGGCTCTCCGCCTGGTTGCTCCGTCGGAACTTTTCGACTACAGCCGCCCGAAAGATTTCCATCACGCTGTTCGCCGCTTTAATGACGTCGGCCATCCCGGCTGTTCTCGTGCCGGATGCCTGGGCTGCAATCGGCCTTGTATCGCTCGCCATGGCGGGCTATACCGGATGCCTCGCGAACATGCTCGCAATGCCAGGCGATGTATTTCCGCAGCAGGCAGTAGCTTCCGTCTATGGCCTCGCCAGCGTTGGTTCAGGCTTTGGCGGAATGCTGTTCACATTGATCACCGGCTGGGTGGTGGACCACTACTCCTATACCCCGGTATTTATCGGGTTCGGCATCGTTCCACTGGTCTGCGCCCTCATCATGTGGACCCTGATGGGTCCGTTGACGCCGAGCGAACCAGCCGCCGCTATCTGACGATCAGCAGCCGGTACTCCGGCGCGACGCCGGGCATGCTCACCGGATCGAGCACACCTCCACGCTCGAGCGCCGCAACCGCCCGATGAAACGAAGCCGATTCCGGCACATCGCGATCCGGCGTGACGGCAACGTAGTTGACGTGCTGGCGGCGAATTGCTGCAAGCAGTTGGTCCGGAGTTACCAGATCGCGCGCGGATCCATAAATCGCAGCATAATCGTCCGGAACAAACCCACGTACGGCGTGTCTTCCCGTATTCACGGCGAACGTGGAATCAAGGTCCGCCAATAATACAACAGGCGCCGGAGTGTCCGAACGGATAAACGCAAACATCTTCTCTATCTCTCGCCAGTCGTTCGGAATGCCGCGCCCGGAGCTAACAGCCCCGAGCGTCATAACACCGGAAACCCGCACGGCGCTGAACCAAAGCCCGGATCCCAGCAACGCCAGCGCCACAGCCTGTGTAACAACTCGAAAGCGACCGGTGCGAACCACCCGCCATAGCATCCACAGGAATAAAGGCAGCACGGGCGCAACAGCGCTCTCCGGCGAGGCGACGCGAAGCAGCAGCATGGCAGCGTAGAAGCCGAGGAACAAATCCGGCACAAACTGACGCCGTTTCACGAGCACGATGACCAGCGCCACGCCCGTAAGCAGCCCGGGGTACATATTTCGATAACCACTCAACAACGTAAACGGACTGGCCGCCAGCGTCTCTACATTGCTGCCCAGCAGCATCGCGAATTCACTGAGGTGAAGCCGCAATACCGCCACGCCACCATTGGCCAGCCACCATCCCAGCGCAGGCGCCGCAAAAACGGTCGCGCCGGCAATAAAAACCCCCGCCGCCCGAGTCCTCCGCTGCAACAAAAGCGTGAGCAGACAAGCCAAAATCAAAGCCGCGCCACCAGGCATCGCTATCGTTGCCAGCCCCGCCGCCACACCTGACACGAGCGGCATATCGTTCAGCAGCGCCATCATGCAAGCCGCGGAAAGCAGCGCAAAAAGAGGCTCCGGGAACAGTCCGGTCCCAAGGTAAACAACCACCGGAGAAGCCGCTGTCATCAATACAATCAGCAGCGAAGACTCCGCGCTGGCCCCCATCTTCCGCAACAGTCGCCGCGTAACCTCCAGCCACCCGGCAGTTGCCAGCAGCGGGATCAGCTTGAACAGGTGAACCGGCGGTGGAGAGGACAAGCCCAGGGAGCGCAGAAGCGCACCCTCGCTGTACGCGAGTCCCATAGCCGGCGCGAACCAGGCAAGGCCGTACAAAACCACCAGGGCCGCCGTCACACAGACGGAAAGAATTCGAAAAAATGACACTAACTGTAGTGTCGCCTCCGTGTTATGTTCGTTCGACAGCTCATGCGAATCACCTCTCAGGCGCCCTGCCGTGTCGATCTTGCCGGCGCCACGCTCGATATCTGGCCGCTCTATTTGTTTCACGAAAACCCCGTCACGGTGAACTTCGCCGTCAACCTCTACACGACCTGTGAGATCACGACTCACGCACAACAGGCAATCGTACTGCGCTCCAAAGACCTCGCCCGCGAAGAAGTGTTCGAATCCTGTCAACACCTGCGAGCAGCGAAGAGTTATAAGCTCCCGATACTCGCGCGCTCCATCCGATATTTCCTCCAGGATTCTGTCGTCAAAACCGGCTTCACCATGGAATCCCGTTCGGAGGCTCCTGCAGGCGCAGGCATCTCGGGCTCTTCCGCGCTGATGATCGCGACTGCAACCGCCTTGAGTAAACTCATCAGTCGCCGCTACAGCCCCGAAAAGATCCGGGAGATCGCGCAGAATATCGAGGCCCAGGTCATCCGGGTCCCCACCGGCGCGCAGGACTACTATCCGGCGCTCTACGGTGGCGTTTCTGCCATCGAATTAACTCCGGCCGGCATCGTCCGCAAGGCCCTTCCTGTCTCTGCGAACGAACTCAACCAGCGCTTCGTACTCATATACACGGGTGCGCCGCGCAATTCCGGTATCAACAACTGGGAAGTCATGAAAGGTCACATCGACGGAAAGAAGAGGATTCATCGCAACTTCGACCGCATCGCGGCCATCGCCGCCGAGATGCGAACGGCGGTTGAAGATCACGACTGGAAAACCGCCGGAAAATTGATGCGCGAAGAATGGAGCTATCGCCGTCGCAACATCCCGTCCATCACCACAAAACAGATTGATCGATTGGTTTACACGGCAGCGCGGGCGGGATCAACTGGCGCGAAAGTCTGCGGCGCCGGCGGAGGCGGATGCGTCGTATTCCTGGTGGAACCCGAAGCCAGGCCCAGGGTGGTCAGCGCGCTCCAGGCCGCAGGCGCACACATCCTGGATGCTCGCGTGTCCGCCGGCGGAGTACGTACAGGAGTGAGCGCAAATTAACATGCCGGAGCAGCCTGCATCAGGTAATGACATGCTGCGCCCGTTTATCGGTGCAGGCACCTGTTTCCTGATCTATCGCGTGCTTCTCTGGATTCTCGTCCCGGTTGGCGACGCAATGGGCGGCCAAATGATTGCGCTCACCGTCCCGCCTCTGATCGCGGCCGCAGTCGCATCCTCCCTTGGCATCGCAATCTTCGAATCGCGCAGACTCGAAGATACCGGCCTCGCGTGGAATGACGGCGCTTTGCGCAACCTGTTGATCGGAATTGCTCTCGGCATCGCCGCGGCTGCCCTGGCGATCCTTCCCGCAATAGCGCTCGGGTTCGCCCGCTTTCAATCCTCCCCACACGCGGACGTCTCATGGCGCGGCGCAATGTTCACCCCGGTCCTGCTGTTCTGCGGCGCGCTGGGTGAAGAAATCGCCTTCCGCGGCTTCGCGCTGCAGTATCTGATGCGAGGCTACGGACGATGGGCCGCCATCATCGGTGTTGCCGCGCTGTTCGGCGTACTCCACGCAGCCAATCCCGGCGCCACCACCCTCAGCACAATCAACACGGCCGGATTCGGTATTGTATTCGGTGCATGCATCCTGCGCTCACGAGATCTCTGGCTTCCCGCCGGCATCCATTTTGCATGGAACACGGCGTTGCCCTTTCTCGGAACGGGGCTCAGTGGTCTTACAATAAAGGCAGTCAGCTACGAACTGGTATGGAATACCGGGGACCTACTCAGCGGCGGACACTACGGCCCGGAGGCGAGCCTGATCACCACGGGTGTGCTCCTTCTGCTCTTCATCGCGGTCTGGAAAATTCCCGTAAGCGTCGGATCGGCTTATCTGGTTGTGGAATCGGCGCCGCCCTCGTCCTGAGCTTCACCGCAATTCACTTAAGCGCCGGGGTCGTAGGCCCGTCGGACAAACTCACGGAAGACGAAAAAATCGAACTCCTGCGCGGTCTTTCCTCGGAGTTCGCCACGCTCAGGGTCCCCCTCGCGCGCTCGAAGAAACCACTCGAATTCTTCGTCGAAGGGACATTCGATCAGCGCTACTGGGAAAATACGGCTCGCTCTATGGGACCCGCCGCCCGCGCCGGCGACAAAATCCAGATCACGCACGTCAGTTTCGAAGGCGACAAACTCCTGCTCGATGTCAACGGTGGCCTCACCAACGGCCACTGGTATGACCACATTTCCGGAGGTGTCGGCGGCGGTACTGGTCAGACTCGTGGTCCGGACGATGGCGGTTACGGCCCCGCACCCACCACCGGCACCTACCTGCGAGTAATCTTTCGCAGGCCGCTGGAGGCTCTGACGTCAGCCGACGTAAAGGGCATACTCGCGCCGATCATGACCTTCGATTCTCATTCGGCAACCCAGCTTTTCTCGCGAACGCTCTCCCCGGAAATGCAGAAAGCCATTTCCGAGAAGAAAGCCCTGGCGGGCATGACGCGCGATGAAGTCAAACTCGCTCTGGGAGCGCCCGACAATAAGTACCGTCAGACCACGAAGGACGGCGTCGATACCGAGGACTGGATCTACGGCAAAGGCACCGGCAAATACGTTTTCGTCACCTTCGCCGGCAATAAGGCCATCACAGTCAAAGAGACCTATGCGGGCCTCGGCGGCGACACCGTCCAGCGCTGAAGCCGGCTACCGTCGCCAGTAGCCTCTGTAATATCGGTGACCGGTGTAGCGCGGTGCAACCCATACGGCGTGTGGATAAGGGCGCGGCGCCCAGTAGCCTTCACGCCACCGGTAATCGCGTCCAGCCGGCTCGTAGTATCCATTAATCCAGACGAAGTTCGGCCCAGGAGCCGCTGGCCGCACATAGTGAACACGCGGCGGACGGGGCGGTGCGCCGATCTCGATTCCAACCCCAATTGCGGGTGCGGCAAGAACAACGCTGCCCCCGATGAACAAAAGAGTGAGGATTTTGGTCTTCATGACAACCTCCTGCTTCCACAGACGAAGGTGAATTTCCCAGGTTTACGGAATTCATCGATCCTTAATTGGCATCATTCTTGCTCGGGACCGTGAGACTCATCACAGACCGAGGCTTTTTCCATTGCGACTTCGGGCGCGTTGGGATAGTCTGAAAGTTCCGGGTTTAGACCGGCAGGGGAGTACGTACTATGCCTAACAGTCGACTTGCGCAGATACTAAACGAATACGAAGATTCGCTGCTCGCCGAGTGGAAAGAGGCCCAGGCTCATGCGATATCCCGCGCCGGTCGCATTTCTGCCAGCGAACTGAATGTCAGCGCCCACGACTTCATCGTGGCTCTGCGGCAGGGACTGTCCCAGGGCACGACGGACGACATAAATGGAGCCGCCTGGTCCAGTCTCCGTGACATGCTGGCAAATCTTTCCCGCGAACGGGCAACGCAGGGCTTCACTCCGGGCGAAACCGCTACCTTCGTTTTTTCCTTCAAAAAACCGCTCTTTGGGAAACTGAAGCAAGCCCTGGGAAAAGATGCCAATGCTCTCGCGGATGAAATCTGGATCGCCACCGAGCTCCTCGACAAGCTTGGTCTTTTCACTACCGAAGCCTTCATGAAGACCCGCGAAGATTTGATCGTCCGGCAACAGCAGGAGATGCTGGAACTCTCTACGCCTGTCGTCGAACTTTGGAGCGGTATTCTCGCGCTCCCCCTCATCGGCACTCTCGATAGCAGCAGAACCCAGGTCGTCATGCAGAATCTGCTGGAAGCGATCGTAGCGAAGGAAGCCCACCTCGCGATTATTGACATCACGGGCGTTCCTACCGTAGATACTCTGGTAGCTCAGCATTTGTTGAAGGCAGTTGCCGCCGCGCGGCTCATGGGAGCCGAGTGCATAATCAGCGGCATTCGTCCCCAGATTGCGCAGACCATCATCCATCTTGGAGTAGATCTGGCAAGTGTGATAACGAAGGCGAATCTCGCTGACGCTTTCCGGCTCGCGCTCCGCAAGCAAAACCTCGGCGTCACCAGGGCCTAGTTCATGGAACGCATACCCATCCTCAAGCTCGGCGAGTTCCTGCTGGTTTCCATTCAGGTGGACATGCATGACCAGCTCGCGCTTGTGCTTCAGGAGGAACTCACCGAACGCATCGTGAAAGACAGGGCAACCGGGGTTCTGATCGATATATCGGCCCTCGATATCGTCGATTCCTTTATCGGCCGTATGCTTAGCAACATTGCCGGCATGGCCCGCATTCTTGACGCGGAAACGGTAGTCGTGGGCATGCAGCCCTCGGTTGCAATCACACTGGTGGAATTGGGTCTTTCGCTTACGGGTATTCGAACGGCTCTCAACGTCGACAGGGGTATGGAATTCCTGAAAGCCTCGTCGGAAGGGACAGGCAAGTCCGTCGCCGAAATCGCCAATGACGAAGGCGTTTGAAATCTCTCTGCAGAGTCAAAATGATGTAGTCAGCGTCCGCCAGATGGCGCGGTCTGAGGCCGTCACGATCGGATTGAGCCTCGTGGATCAGACGAAGTTTGTGACAGCGGCGAGCGAACTGGCACGAAACACGGTCATCCACGGCGGAGGCGGAAAGGCGCGCCTGGAACTGGTCAACGGTGAGGGCCGCAAAGGAATCCGCCTGATATTTGAAGACACCGGTCCGGGGATCCCCGATATTCAAAAGGCGCTGCAGGATGGATTTACCACGGGCGGAGGACTCGGGCTCGGTCTGGGCGGCGCGCGCCGTCTCGTCAGTCAGTTCGAGATTGATTCGGCGCCCGGGTCTGGTACCCGCGTCGTAATCACCCAATGGAAGAACGCGTGACCGGCGTCTCCGTCGTGATTGACGAGAGCAGCCGGGTGGCGGAAGCACGCAGAGCCGCACAAAAAATTGCGGAGACCGAGGACATCGCTGAGCCCGGCAAGGCCGCGATAATTGCAACGGAACTTGCGGCGAATCTTCACAAACATGCCGCTCGCGGCGAGCTGCATATCAGCCCGTTGTCCGACCGCGGCGCGCCCGGAATCGAAATTCTCTCCATCGACCGCGGACCGGGTATGAGCCTCAGCGAATCGTTCGTCGATGGCTTCTCGACAACCGGCACGGCGGGCACCGGACTCGGTGCCGTGCGAAGGCTTTCCGATGAGTTCGATGTCTACAGCGAGCAGGGCAAGGGCACGGTGCTCGTATCGCGCATTCTTGCTCGCGGCTCTCGGCCATCCTCGTTAATGACGGGCCTGGTGCAAAGGCCGGTAGCGGGCGAGGAAGTGTGTGGCGACTCGTGGTCCATCAGGTTCGATGGGCGGCGCACGCTGATCATGGTCGCCGATGGACTGGGGCACGGCATTATGGCGTTTGAAGCCTCCAGCGCCGCGGCAGCGGCGTTTCAGCAATCGCCGGAACAGTCCCCTGCGGCCCTTCTCGATACAGTTCATCGCGCCCTCCGCGGAAGCCGGGGAGCCGCCGTTGCGGTCGCCAGCCTGGATTACGATCTCGGACGCGTCCAATACTGCGGCGTCGGAAACATCGTAGGCAATCTAGTGGACCCGACCAGGACCTGGGCGATGGTATCGCATAATGGAACCGTGGGTCATCAACTCCACAGGACCCAGGAATTCACCTACCCCCTTACGCCACAAAGCCTCGTCGTAATGCATTCTGACGGATTATCCGCGAGCTGGAATCTCATGGCCGCACCCGGCCTGATACGGCGTGATCCCTCCTTGATCGCCGCCTGGCTCTATCGCCAGGCCGGGCGGGATCGCGACGACGCCTGCGTGATCGTCGGGAGGCTCCCGTGACGAATACCGGTGCTCGTCCAAAGCCTTCCGCCGAGGAACGTCGCGACTGCCGCCAGTTGATGACCGTTCGGGTTCAAAGCGAACAGGACATCGTTCTGGCCCGCCAGCGCGCCCGTCAAATCGCGGAGCTGGTGTCATTAGGAAAACTGGATCAGGTCAGCCTCGCAACTGCTGTCTCCGAGATCGCCCGCAACGCTTATGAGTATGGCGGCGGAGGTCTTGTTGCTTTTGAGTTGGATATGACCTCCAGCCCCCAGTTCCTTTGGGTTCAGGTAACCGACAATGGTCCGGGCATCCGCAATCTCCAGGCGGTGCTCAACGGGCAGTTTGAATCGCAATCCGGTCTCGGTTTAGGAATCTACGGAACGCGGCGCCTGGCGGATCGCTTCGAAGCCAGCTCGGAATCCGGTGAAGGTACCCGCATTCGGTTTGGAAAGGCGCTCAGCGTCACGCTCGGGACGAAAGACCTCGGCCGCTTCGTCGCAATTCTTTCCGAGCACCAGCCGAACGGCATGGATGCGCTTCGTCAGCAGAATCAGGATCTCATGCAGGCCCTCCAGACGCTCCGGCAGCATCAGGCCGACATGGATTCCCGCAAAAGCGAGCTCGAACGCCTGAACCTCGAACTCGACGAAACCAATCGGGGCGTCGTGGCGCTATATGCGGAACTCGAAGAGCGCGCTGCCGCGCTGCGTCGTGCGGACGAACTGAAGTCGCAATTCGTATCTCACGTGAGCCACGAGTTCCGGACTCCGCTCAACTCCATCATGGCGCTCAGTCAGCTCCTGCTCCGCCGCACAGATGGCGATCTCACAAGCGAACAGGCCAAACAGGTTGGCTTCATTCGCAGCGCGGCCGAAGGTCTTCGCGAAATGGTGAATGATCTGCTCGATCTCGCGAAGATGGAGTCGGGCAAATCCGAAGTTCGGCAAAGCGCGGTCGAAGTGAGCCAGCTCCTGGGCGCCGTACGCGCTCTGATGCGGCCGCTCGCCATGAACGAAGCCGTTACCCTGGTCTTCGAAGAATCGCCGGGTGGAAACATCCTGACCGACGAGGCCAAGGTGGGGCAGATTCTCCGCAACCTCGTATCCAACGCGCTCAAGTTTACCGAAAGAGGCTCGGTGCGCGTCAGCGCACGGTATTCAGACGACCGACAATCGATTTGTTTCTCCGTCCGCGATACAGGTATCGGCATCGCGCCGGAACACCAGAAAGCGGTATTCGAAGAGTTCTGGCAGGCCGATCAGTCGCTGCAGGGCAGCGTTCGCGGTACCGGGTTGGGATTGTCGCTCTCACGGAAGCTGGCCGTTCTCCTGGGAGGAACTTTGGAGGTAGAGAGTCAACCCGGCGTTGGTTCCACGTTCGTCCTGAGCCTTCCCGCTCTTACCGCCGCCGCGCCGGTTCCCGAAAATCCCGCTCCGCAGCCGTCAGAAACGTCGGGCGGCACCATTCTGCTCGTTGACGATGAAGAAGCCGCAAAGTACGTTTGCCGCCAGCTGTTTCGTGGTACGCGCTGGAAGATCATCGAGGCGAGCGCGCTGGAAGCGGCGGAGAGTGCTCGCTTCGAGCGGCCGGAACTGATCATACTGGATCTTATGATGCCCGGTCGAAATGGCTTCGAAGTCCTTGAGGAACTCAAGAGCGACCCTGTCACACGATCCATCCCGGTCGTAATTCATACCTCCAAAAGCATTACCGACGCCGACCTTCATCGATTGCGGGACCGCCACCTGGGCCTGCTGTCAAAATCCGGGCGGCATAGGAAAAACATTTTTCTTGCCATACGCGAAGTCCTGAAAGATCCCGAACTTTTCGCGTCGGAACCTGAGTTTGCCGAGGCCGCCGAATGAGACAGGCCGTCCTCCTGAATGTGGATGACCACGCTGCAGCCCGCTACGCGCGGGGGCGCGTGCTTTCCGCAGCTGGCTATCGCGTCTACGATGCGGGAACCGGCAGGGAAGCGCTCGCAATTCTGGAGGAGCATAATCCGGACCTCATCCTGCTTGACGTCCACCTGCCGGATATCAACGGTGTCGATCTCTGTCGTCAGATCAAAGCCGTCAACCGTGATCAGCCCGTCATGGTCATGCAGATTACGGCCTCTGCCCTCACGCCCGTGCACGCCACACGCGCTCTCGATGCCGGCGCCGATTGCTACCTCACCGAACCGGTCGATCCCGACGTTCTCCTCGCGACGGTTCGCGCCATGCTGCGGCTGCACGAAGCGGAGCGATCCGTCGCGCATGCCAACCGCAGGCTTGAAATAGTGAACCGCGAACTGCAGCGCTCCAACGAAGATCTTCAGCAATTCGCCTTCGCCGCCAGCCACGACCTTCAGGAACCGCTGCGCGCAATCACTACCTATAGCGAACTGATCGAAGAGAGCATGAGAGATCGCATGACCGAGACGGAGAGCGCATTTCTGCGCAATATCCGCAACGGTACCGGCCGAATGGCGACTCTGATACGCGATCTGCTGGCCTTTTCCCAGGTTGGCCGGGAGGACCGGACCCACAAGATCGTGGACATGAGCGAAGTTTTCACCTGGGCCCTGGCAACGCTCGCCGGTCAAATCGCGGAAACCGGCACCCGCATCGAATTGCCTCAAAATCCGCCCCTCGTGGTCGGAGACAGCGCCCACCTGGGCCTCGTCTTCCAGAACCTCTTTTCCAACGGCATAAAGTACCGGAAGAAGGGCGAACCAGCCGAGATAAGAGTGGAGGCGCGCCAGGATTCGCCTGGCTTCTGGACCTTTGCCGTATCCGACTCCGGCGTAGGGATTCCGCCGGAGTACTTCGATCAGATTTTCGGCCCGTTCAAACGCCTGCACGGCTCGGAAATCCCCGGCACGGGACTGGGGCTGGCCCTCTGCCGGCGAATCGTCGAGGCCCATGGCGGCAAAATCTGGGTAGAGTCCACGCCTGGCCAAGGCACTACTCTTTCACTTACCCTTAGGGCTGCGTAACCGGCGGCTGTGCGACCAGCGCCTCCTGTACAACTCCGCCCAGCTTCATGAACGACTGAAGATCGACTGGTTTCGTGAAATAGGTCGTCGCTCCCAACGCCAGAACCGTTTCTCTGTCGCGAGGCGATGTGGATGAAGTCAGCAGGATGACCGGCACCGTATGCAGTTCCTGTGTCGCGCGGATCCTGGTCAGCACCTGCGTACCGTCCACTCGCGGTAGATTTAAATCGAGAAGTATGAGGTGGGGTCGCTCTTCAGCCGCGCCTGCGTCGGCGCTCCTGATGTAGGCCAGGGCATCTTCGCCATTCCGCAACACCTCCAGGGAATGCTGCAGTTGTTGCTGCTCCAAAGCCCGCCGGACCAAAAAGATGTCGGCTTCGTTATCCTCGACGAGCAAGATGCGGCTCACGTCCATCTACGTTGTTATTTTAACCGGGCGTAAGTGCGGCCTACGCGGCAACCCGCAGGTTTATGGCCTGAACTTAACAGTTCTGTCCGCAAAACAGTGCGCTTCTTATCATTACGCGTAAATTCCGCGCAGCTTCATGGCTGAAGCTACCCGATCCAGTGCCAGCATATAAGCCGCGGTCCGGTTATCCACGGAATGTTTTTCTCCATAAGCGGTCACGGCATTGAAGCTTCCGACCATGATTTCTTCCAGCCGCGTGTTAACGAGCTCTTCGTTCCAGAAGAACCCCTGCCGATCCTGCACCCACTCGAAATACGAAACCGTTACGCCGCCCGCGTTCGCCAGGATATCGGGAATCACGAACACTTTCTTCTCCGCCAGAATCTCATCGGCGAGTGGAGTAGTCGGCCCATTCGCGCCCTCGCATAAGATCCGGCAGCGCAGCTTACCCGCATTCGCGGAAGTGATCACGTTCTCCGTAGCCGCGGGCAGCAACACTTCGCACTCGCGGAAAAGCTCTTCTTCCTTATCCACATCTTCGGCGCCGGGAAAGTTCACGATCGAACCTGTCTCCTTCCGATGGGCCGCCAGTGCCGCAATATCGATCCCATCCGGGTTGTGAACCGCGCCGTTGTACTCTACGATGCTCACAATCCGAAAGCCGCGAGCAGCCATCAGCCGGGCCGCCATGCCGCCAACATTGCCAAAGCCCTGAATCACAACTCGCGCATCTTCCGGCTTCAACCCGAACTTCTTCAGCGCTTCCAGCGTGACGATCATGCAGCCTCGTCCGGTCGCTTCAGTACGCCCGCGCGACCCGCCCAGTTCCATCGGCTTGCCGGTAACCACCGCCGTCGTTGCATTGCGCACATGCATGGAATAGGTATCCATGATCCACGCCATCACGCGGTCGTTCGTGTTCACATCCGGCGCCGGCACATCGCGATCCGGTCCGATAATGTCGAAGATCTCCGCCGTATACCGCCGCGTGATCCGCTCCAGTTCGCCATCCGAGAGCATCGCGGGATTACAGATCACCCCGCCCTTCGCGCCGCCAAACGGGATATTAACCACCGCGCACTTCCACGTCATCCATGACGCGAGCGCTCGCACTTCGTCCAGGTTCACATCGGGCGCATAACGAATACCGCCCTTTCCCGGACCGCGCGCAATCGAATGCTGCACACGATAGCCCGTGAATAACTCGATCCGCCCGTCATCCAGCTGCACCGGAATGTTAACGGTCAGTTCCCGCGCCGGATTCCCCAGCACTTTGCGCAGGCCTTCATCGAGGCCCAGCTTCTCAGCGGCGTTATTGAAGCGGGCTTCAGCGGCCAGCCACGGATTCTTTTCCTGATCGGGTCGGACGGTTGACGGCATGGGAGTGTTCGCTACTACGTATTATCAACGCGCGCCGCTGGCGGATGGAAGCGAGCGGATAAATGCCGGCGGCGTCACCACGCACTCAATGGCCTTGCGCACCTGAACATCGCGCAGCGCTTGTACCTCGTCGCCTTTCGCCACCCCGAGCGCGAGGTTATAGACGTCTTCCTTCAGTCGCGAAACGATGAAATCGCGCTCCAGCAGCCATTCACGAAGCGAGGGTTGAATCTTCCGTTCGCCCAGCCATAACTGAAACTGATCCAGCAGTTCCGGCGAGACGTCCCAGCCATCGGCAACTTTGTGGTCGCGAATGTACTCCGTGGCAAACGCGGTAAACGAAGCCGATCCCTCCAGCGCGCGCCGGAACGGCGTCAGCGCTTCCGGCAGCACCACAAAATCAGGCTCTACTCCGCCGCCGCCATGAATCGTCCTCCCCCCGTCGGTCCTGAAATCCTTCTGCTCGTTCGGATGCGCAGCAGTCTCGCCAAGCTCAAATCCCTCGTCGCGAAAAGGCTTCTGAATCGAACGGCCGCTGGCCGTGTAATACAGCGCAGTGGTCAGCGCGAGTCCGGTCTTCTCCGCCAGGGGATACACACTTTGTACCAGGCCCTTGCCGAAGCTCGTTTCTCCAATTACCGAAGCACGATCGTGATCCTGCAGCGCGCCCGTCACAATCTCCGATGCGCTCGCGGTCTTGGAGTTGATCAGCACAGCTACCGGAAACGTGTACGGCATGGCATCTTTCGGCACGCGTTCTGTCGTCTCCGGAATACTTCTGCCCTTCGCCGACAAAATCACCTGGCCGGGCCTTAGAAACAAGGATGCAGTCTCGAGGGCCGCAGCCACCAACCCGCCAGGGTTATTACGAAGATCCAGCACCAGTCCCTTCAGGTTCGTGCCGCCGAGTGATTCAATCGCGGCCCGAATATCGCGGCCCGTACTGACCTCAAAGGCCGTCACTCGCACGTACCCAATGCCCGGCTGCAACGCAAATGCCCGATCCACACTTGGCGACTGCATTTGCTCCGGAACCAGCCGCAGTTCATCCAGCCGAAGCGCTCCCGGATGCCGCACCACCAGTTGCACCGGCTGCTGACGCGATGCCGAAAGCAACTCGACAATCTGGTCGGGATCGAGCGCATCCAGCCGATAATTATTGACGGCCCGAATCTCATCGCCCGGAATCATTCCCGCCCGCGATGAGGGGGTATTCGGCAGTGTCTGCAGTACGATCACTCGCCCCGGAATAACCGACACCACCGTACCGAAGCCCTTGCTTTCGGAACGCTGCATATGGTTCAGCTGTTCAAACTGATCGGGATCGAAAAACGAAGAATGCGGATCGAGATGCCGCAGCAGCCCCGGCACAGCGCCGCCATAAAAAGCCTGATCGATATCCACAGGCTCGGCATCATTCTCCTGCATGATGACCAGCGCGTCCACAAAACGCTTCATCGCGCGGGCATCGGCATCGCCGGGGTCAGCCGGAAAGGCAGGAACTGAGGCAGCAACCACAGCGATTGCAAGCAGCGGGAGAACGCGCACCAGTTCCCATTCTACTTGCCGGAATCACCATCCTCTTCCACTGCGTCAGGATTCGGCAGACGCTTCGCCGCCCGCAGCGCCTGCCGCAGTACATACTCAATCTGCCCGTTCAGACTGCGCAAATCCGCGTCCGCCCAGCGCTGCAGTGCGTCGAACGTCGCCGGATCGAGCCGGAGCGGAAATGCTTTCTTCTGCGCCATTCCTCGGTGTGTGAAACGAACCGTTACTGGTACAGCGTGCCCGCATTCACCACGGGTTCCACACCGCGATCGCTGCAAAGTACAACCATCAGATTACTCACCATCGATGCCTTGCGCTCTTCATCCAGATGCACCACGCCTTTGGAACTCAGTTCCTCCAGCGCCATCTCCACCATCCCGACAGCGCCTTCAACAATCTTCTGGCGCGCCGAAATAACCGCGGCCGCCTGTTGCCGCCGCAGCATCACTCCGGCAATCTCGGGCGCATAAGCCAGGTGGCTGATGCGCGATTCCAGAACTTCGATTCCCGCCTTGTTCAGGCGATCCTGAATCTCGCGCTTCAGTTGATTCGCCACCTCACCCGCCGACAGGCGCAGGCACAGTTTTTCGTCGTCATGCGAGTCATAAGGATACGAGGTTGCCAGATTCCGCAGCGCCGCCTCCGTCTGCACGTGCATGAAGTTTTCGTAGTTATCGACGTTAAAAGCGGCCTCGAACGTATCCACCAGCCGCCACACCACAACCGCCGCGATCTCGATCGGATTCGCATCGTGATCGTTCACCTTCAGCTTGCCGCTTTCAAAATTGCGGATTCGCAGCGAAAGACGCTTTCGGGTTGTCAGCGGATTAACCCACCAGAAGCCTGACTGGCGCAGCGTGCCGCGGTAAACACCGAAAAGTGTCACGACCCGTGCCTCGTTCGGATTTACCACCGTGAAGCCCCCCGCGCACAGAACGCCGAGAACCGCCGCGCCCACACACGAAAGCGCGATTGCGGGGCTGTGTTGCCGCACTCCATACACAAACGCTGACACCACACCGGCCGCGAGGAGCAGGAACAACCCCGCCATCCCCCAACCGGCAATACCTCGAATCTCTTTTTCAACAGTCATTTTGATCTCCCTCATCAAAACAATATCATTTTGATATCAAACTTGCAAGGGGCGCAAAAAAGCCCGGAAGCTCAGCCTCCGGGCTCGTTTTCCTCAAATCGGGAAATCTACACAGCGGCGGCTGCGAGGGGCGCCTGCCGCTTCCGCTCATTTCGATGCTGCCGCCAGTTCACCTGTGGCAGGAACAGGGCCTGATCGATCCGGTCACGATATCGCACCGAAATATTCAGCAGCGAATCCAGCAGCGAATCGGATAGCAGATGCGGTTTCAAGCCCAGATCCACCAGACGCGAGTGCTTTGCGTTGTAATAATGCTCTTCCAGTTCCACGCGCGGATCGGGCAGATGATCGATCGCCACCTTAATCCCCACCCGCTTCGCCACGTCATGCACCATGTGAGCCAGCTGCAGTACCGTGAACTGCTCCGTGAACTGGTTATAAACCCGGCACTCGCCGCGAGCCGCCGGATTGAGACACGCCAGTTCGATGCACCGCACCGTATCCCGAATATCGATGTATCCCCGGGTCTGCCCGCCTTTCCCGTAAACGGTCAGCGGGTGACCAACGGACGCCTGTACGCAGAATCGGTTCAGCACCGTCCCGAACACTTCGTCATAATCCAGTCGGTTGATGAGCGCCTCATCCATCCCGGTCTCGTCCGTCAGAGTCCCGTACACTACGCCCTGATGCAGATCGGTCGCACGCAGGCCCCAGATACGGCAGGCGAACGCGATGTTGTGGCTGTCGTGGACCTTCGAAAGGTGATAGAACGAGCCAGGCTGCTTCGGAAACGGCAGGCGATCCTTTCGCCCATTGTGCTCAATATCCAGATATCCTTCTTCGATATCGATATTCGGAGTGCCATATTCGCCCATCGTTCCCAGCTTCACCAGATGGCAATCCGGCGCAAATTCCTGCAGCGCAAACAGCAGATTCAGCGTGCCAACCACGTTATTGACCTGGGTCCCGACCGCATGCTTCCGGTCGATCATGGAATACGGGGCGGACCGCTGCTCTGCGAAATGCACCACCGCTTCGGGGCGCTCTTCTTTAATTACCGAAGTAAGAAAATCGTGTTCCGTAATATCGCCCACGTGCATGGCGATTTCTTTCCCGGTCAGATCGCGCCATGCCGCGAGGCGCTGAGGCATGGGACGAATCGGCGTCAGCGTTTGCGCGCCCAGCTCATGATCCCAAAGACGGCGGGCGTAATTGTCCACCATCGAGACGTCGTGTCCCTTCTTTGAGAGGTAGAGCGCCGTGGCCCATCCACAATACCCATCACCACCAAGAACTAAAATCTTCATAAAGATACAGGCGAGTTAACTGACGTGATTGTAACCTAATACGGACAATTAACCTGATGCGGGAAATGTAAATTTAGTTGCGTATGTATGTTTTCAGACGGCGCCTAAACGCCGCGCAGAATGGACCACGTCGCGTCGGCAATCCGCTCACTTGCGTGGCCATCGCCATAAGGGTTATGAGCTCGCGAAAGTGAGTCCCGTAGCCCATCGTCATCGAGGAGTCTGGTGACTTCTTCCACAATGCGACCCGCATGAGGGCCTGCAAGGCGCACCGTTCCCGCCTCCACCGCCTCAGGACGCTCAGTCTTATCGCGCATCACCACAACCGGCTTCCCAAGCGATGGACCTTCTTCCTGTACGCCGCCGGAATCCGTAAGCAGGATCGACGCCCGCCGCATCAGGTCCACAAACGGCACGTAATCCAGTGGATCGATGAGGTGAATTCCCGCAACTCCACCCAGCTGCCGCTGCACCGGCTCCAGCACCTGAGGATTACGATGCACCGGGTAGACGATCTCCACATCCGGCCGAGCCGCCAGCATGCGTAGCCCCTGACAGATCTGGTCAAAACCTTCGCCGAAACTCTCCCGCCGATGCGCCGTCACCACAATGAGCCGCTTTGACGAATCGAGAAAGCTCCAGTCGCCCCCCGAAATCTCTCCGCGAGCCAGGCGGTCGGCAACGTTCAAAACCGCATCAATACCGGAATTTCCCGTAACGAAAATCCTCTTCGGATCCACGGCCTCCGCCAGCAGATGCCGCCGCGCACCCTCGGTAGCGGCAAAATGCAAAGACGCCAGTCGACCCGTCAGGACCCGATTCATCTCTTCCGGAAAAGGCTCCGCCATATCGCCGGTCCGCAGCCCGGCTTCGATATGACCAACGGGAATCCGCGCGTAAAACGCCGCCATCGCGCCGTACAGGGTGCTGGTGGTATCGCCCTGCACAAAGACGATATCCGGCTGCGCTGTCTTCATCACGGGTTCCAGCCCCGCCAGAATCCGCGCGCCTGACGCATGCAGCGACTGTCCGGGTGACATCGTATCCAGATCGAAATCCGGAACAACCCCAAACGCAGCCAGCGCCTGGTCCAGCATCTGGCGATGCTGCGCGGTAACCGCTACCTGCACCTGAAATCGGTCGGCCTGCGACCGCAGACAGCGAATCACCGGAGCCATCTTAATGGCCTCCGGCCGCGTGCCAAAAACGAAAAGCGCCTTCAGCATCCCGATAAAAACGATTGAAAATTAACGATGACGGAAAGTGATGCGACCCTTGGTCAGGTCGTATGGGGAAAGTTCGAGGGTTACTTTGTCGCCCGCAAGAACGCGGATACGGTTGCGGCGCAGGCGGCCGGCGAGGTGGGCGAGCACGAGGCGCTCATGTTCCAGCTGCACGCTGAACTTGCCGCTGGGAAACTTCTCAACGACGGTGCCCTGTACTTCGATGCTGTCTTCTTTACTCATTCAGTGTGATTCGGTTCGCTCGGGACTGCTTCCAGCTTACATCGCGCTGCTCGATATCGTGGTGGAGCCGGCTCGCCCGTGTCGGTAAACCGCGAGTCCGGCTCCACAATCGGAAACTATGCGATCGGATGAACGTTCGACGCCTGCAGACCCTTGGGTCCGCGGGTCACTTCGAACTCCACGCGTGCGCCTTCGTCGAGCGAACGGTAGCCGCTCGCCTCAATTGCCGAAAAGTGTACGAAGACATCTTCGCCCGATTCGCGCTGAATGAAGCCAAAGCCCTTGGCCGCATTGAACCACTTCACTGTACCTTTTTCTTTCATTACAAAAACCTCTTTAAAAAATCACAACTGGCTCAGTTCTTCGCCCGCAGACCCGCCGTAAAAAAAACGAGGCTGCCGCAGTTCTTACCGCGCAGCCCTGTATCTCTACGACTGAGGACGAGCACCAAAGAAACGACCAGCTATGAAAACCAGTATAACCTGGCAATCGTCGATGCGCGCACCTACCCGCTCGCATCGCAGTCACAGGAGGCAGTTGCAAAAGCTGGTCTCCTGGGCGTAACAAAAACGCTTGATTTTGTTGTAAATAGCGGTGTCATGGCCTAACCTGGGCCTATGAAGCTTACT
>JBEHXG010000017.1:0-88760 GCA_048498815.1 Acidobacteriota bacterium
TGTCTTGCTTGCACCCCAGCCCGGCATAAAATCCCGACCTCCGACATTTCTCAGGAGATTAACGCGAATCTCGAACCGGCTTTTCAGCAGCCTGCTAGGCCTTCTACGTGGACACGGACTAGCCGAATCGTTCCGCGACTCAACGCGGAAAAATCGGCGTCCACCCATTTGCACTCCCCCACAGTATTGGAAGATTGTTATTTGGACAGCTTCGCTCGAAGACAACACGGGTGCTGCACTCTCCGTAACCTAGGGGCGTACGTGGTAGGAGCCTTCGTCCATAGTCCTCGGCGATCCGCTTGGCCTTGAGTCTTTCCTCATCGCTCTCGAAGAGCGGCGATTCTTCGGCGAAACATTTGTCGCGATTTGATAAGGGCTCACTAATTCGCACACAGACCTTCAGCCCCAACTTCGCAAGTCTTTCTTCTATCGCAACTTGTGCATCTTGGAGACCAGCGAGGGTGCCGAGAAAGTAAGAAAGGTCATACTCCCTTTGGAGGCGCACTAAGTCGTCTTTGTTCTCCTCAAAGCGATCGAATGCAGTCTGGCCTGTGCCTATGAAGTCATCGACCCATAGAACCGCCCTGACCCGGCTCTGCTTAAACACAGTATCCAATTTGGATAAATCTACAACATTTCTGGCGATTATGCGATTTTCTTCGGAATACAACCTAGCGTACTGATATCCACTCTTCCCTGGCCCCTCTAAGTAGCTAACAGCCAGGTTTTCAATTCTCCCTGTGCCGTGTTTCGCTGGAAGTCCGATTTCTTTCGCGATCACAGAATGAAGATCACTAAGTTTGGTCCTGATCTCAAATTCTGAAAAATATCTTACGCCCTTGAGAATCTTGAACATAAGGCGTTGATGTGCAGCTGTCCCGAACTGGTTTAACCATATCCTTATCAAATCCGACGTTACCGCCCGACCCTTATAAGAGCCAATGTATCTTACGAGATCGAATATTTCCTCACTTCGTACATATGCTTGCTCCTCCTCGCGTCTTTCAATACTCGCAATTCTGCCAACTAATCGCGACAGTATTTGGGACACGCCGAATTCCCGCAACCATTCAGAAAAGAATCTAACTTTTATGGAGTAATACCCGTCTGTTTGTTCGAAGACTTGTCGCTGGACAAACTCGTCGAGTTCTTGTTTGACAAGGTCGGGGGTGAGCTCGTATTCCTTCGCAGCCAACTGAACCTGTGGCATCGTCGCGCGAGAACCCCCAGTTCGTCGGAGAACCTCTCCCACAGCCAGTAGTAATTTTCTCCTGTTGAGGAATATCTTTTCCCGCTCTGCGCCTTTCTCAACAATTCCATCCTCCCAAAAGTGAACGAAACTATTGATGTCGATGTTCCTGAGCTCTGTGGTGCACGCTTCAACTACCTCCAAGTCAGTTACGTGGGCATCACGCCTATTGACCATAATCTTCACGATTGATTTGCAGATTAGTTTTGTGAAATATGGATTGCCGGCCGTGTATGAATAAATAAGTTCAACCGCCTTATCCGAAAATTCAATATACTGGAGGGCTGGCTGTCTTACAAGGTTCATGAAATCCGTCCAATGCGCCCGGCGATCAAAATAGTCAACTTTTATGGATTTAAACTTATTTAAATTTTGGCCTTGGTAGCTGAGGATTGCTGACATCCTTTCGCTCCCTACCAGGACGAAGCTAACCTCCGGGCGCGCGCTCAAGCTTCTTAAGCCGAGAAAAAACGCATTCGCGATTTCATTCTGAGAATACAGGTCCGTTGGAAGCTCATCAAATTCGTCTAAGATGAAAACGAAGCGTTGCTGCTTTTTTTTCAGTACGGCACGGATAAAATCTCCAAGGGGCGCTAAAGCATCGTCGAACACGGGAATCGGAATGTCGCAAAGGTCAGGATCCGCGTCTCGTATCTCTTCGCAGAGCCGCACCCCCAAGGCCTGAATCGATCTGATAGCGTCCGGCCGAACATATTCGCCAACCAGCAGATAAACAGGACACAACGATGAGTCGCCCCTGCCAAGCTTAGACTGGAGGGCCTTCACAATCGAGGTTTTGCCGACCCTTTTTTGGCCATGAACGATTGCGGACCCCAAGCTTGCCGCAGTCACCATACCGACGAGTTGTTGGAGAATCTCGGTGCGCCCGATCAACTGGCTATCATCCGAGATGGGCTCGACGTCGTAAGGTTCGGCCGTCGATAGCGCGACCCAGTCAACGTCACCTCTCTGAGCCGTAAAGTCAAGAGTGGTCCTGGCAATCTCTTGCCTCCGGTCAAAGGTCAGCCACTGCAGTTCGACTTCAGCAAGAAGATTATCGACCGGAGAGACGAGCACCAACTCAACGGGCAGCATTCTCTTGGATGGCGGCATGTCACCTATTTGAAAAGTCGCTTTGGAAACGACTCCTGCACTGACATCCGTGATCAGAATCTCGACGTCGAAGGCATAGCCAGGTCCGACATTTTCAATCTCAAATTCCAGATTGACTGTAGTTTTTACGCTATGAAATGGGTACTTTTTGTCGGTCTTAGTGATCCGGAAGTCCGCATCCTTCTTGAGGGGTGAAGATTGAAATGAGCTTATCAGATCGCTGCGTAACTGAATGAGAGGGTTATAGATAAAGTCTTCAGAATAGGAGGTTCCCAAGCCGAGGACATCCGCAATTCGTTGGTCGATATAGTCGAGGGCTGACTCATAAGACGCTACGACTTGTGTAGTATCCGCAGATAGATATGCTTCGACTCTCTCCGTCACTCCATGCAGTCTGGCGTGTAGATCATGTTTCGGCAGGAACGGTGCGATCAGGAAAGTCGCTGGCGTTTTATTGTATGCAGAAAAGAAGGCTTTCTCAAAGGTTGCCACGTTCTTGACGGCGTCCAGAAATGCGGCGGCGGAACGAAAACTATCCTCCGCCTCCTTAACCGCTTGTACTACGGCGGCACTCTTTTCGTGAGACTGCGATTTCTCACGGATTTTTAAACGGGTGTAGAGCTGTGGTCCGTATACCGCGTCGAACAGGGAGATCGCACGGTTCCTTAGCAATACATTCTCTGTAAATGCGTCTGGGCAATAAGCCCACAAACGCGCTATACACGCCGCAACAAGTTTCTTCGATGTGGCTGGCAAGGATTGATCAAAGATGGCACGCAACGGGTCTCCCCGCCAATCCCGTTGCGGAACAGCGATTTGAAGCAGAATTGCCTGTGCGAGCTCTACGGGCAACTGCTCAAGATTCTGGCCGAGGGCATCAGAAGAACTCGTCCGAGCGCGAGTTAGAATTCGATCTATGGCCGCGAGGGGCCGGATTGCAGGAACTGCTGCAGTGTCGAGCATTTATAGCCGAATTCTAACGCATTTTGCCTATGAGACGCGTGGTTTCTTTCCAGCACGAGGCGTTCGCACACGCTCGCCTCCACTCAGAAACGTCAAGTGAAACTTAATCGGTGTTTAGCGGAGTTCCGAGATCGACCGTCATCCAGCGGAGAGCCCACGGCCGATTCGAGACACGGTGGCCGAGCTCACCCTCAGACTCGCGACAGGTAATCCCTACGCCGCCAGCGTCTCGGCGTTCTGCGGCAGGGCTTGCCGAACCTTTTCGATTTCACCTTCAATGCCGCCTTCTTTCACCGGGGTTTCCAGAATCAAAGGCACGTGTTCCGGGATCAGGTGGGCGACGTCCTGGAAGGCAATTATCGATGCGTAGGAAAGCACGTCGTGCTTGCTTCGGGTGTTCACTTCGCTGACGTGGACCTGTCGAAGCTTTGATCCGAACTCGCGCAGGATCTGCCAGGCTTCGGTCATTGTCGGATCGAATTGGCGGGCGTGGCCTATGTCGAAGCGCAGCGTGGCGTCCGGAAGTTCTCCGAAAATTCGCTTCAGTTCCGCGGCGCTGCGTCCGATTCGCTTGCGTTTGTCCATATTCTCGATGCATACGCGGGCGCAGAGTTCGCGCCAGAGTTCGAAATCGCTGATTGCGTCCGGGTGGAGAATAATGGGCCAGTTGTCAGGAACGCGCTGCAGCAATTCCCAGAGACCTCGCTCCACTTCCGGTTGGTATTGGTTCGGCGCGTGAACGGAGCAATAGGTAAACGCGGAGAGATCGAATGTCGGGATTGGCTCCGGTGGAAAAGCCAATTGGCCGCATTATTCGGTGAACGTATCGCAGTTGGCCGCCGTCGCCGATATTCCCAAGAGCGCAGCTGTCAGCAGTGCGCAGTTCGACGCCTTAAAGCGTGTTATTAATCCAGACTGTTGCGATCTCTTCCAATCGACGAATTACTGTTCCGACTCTTGCCTGACTGGCGGCGTCGGGAAAGAGATAGCCCGGCAGGGCGTCCATGAAATCAGGCATTGCGAGAAATGCTTTGATTTGAACGGCCAGGTATTTGCGAAGGCCGATAGTTTCGGCCTGCACTTCGGCTGCAATCGTAGATCGTCCGTCGATAACGAAGATCAGGTCTTCCAGATCGTGGCTCGTGAAGAAGTCGCCATTGCCTCGACCGCGGAAAGCCTCGATTTTCGTCGCGAGGAAGTACGGAGCGGTAATAACGCGAACTTTCAAGTTCGGCGACAGTACATGCAACGTCGCCGCGCTCAGCGCTGCCCGATACCAGCGATTCGAGAAGCCGAGGATGTCCTCACTCATGGGCATGACATCGAGGATTAAGCCTTTCTGCACCCAGCGACATAAAGGCGCGCCTTCGCTCGTGTCTTCCGAGAATCCGATATCACGAAGCCTTTCCCCAAAGGCAGAGTATTCCGCATATGAGGTGATCTCAGCGATGGCATCAACGTCCACCGTCGCCCGTGGAGCGCCTGAGCCGACATCCGTGACCAGAAGACTTGTGATGGCGCCGCCGACAAAGACGAGTTCGCCCAGTACCGGACGCAGCAGTTCAGCGGTGGCGGCGAGTAATTCCGTGTTGCGACTTCGCATCGGACTCT
Source organism: Acidobacteriota bacterium (assembly GCA_048498815.1). Taxonomy (GTDB): domain Bacteria; phylum Acidobacteriota; class Terriglobia; order Bryobacterales; family Bryobacteraceae; genus BOG-234. The sequence goes on from JBEHXG010000017.1 coordinate 4,937, forward strand.
CTTAGCCTCCTCCGCAGCTCCGTCTCGGCGATTTTGCGCTCGCGGATGCGGCCATCCCGCAGTGCGTCGGCCAGCGCCAAAATCTGGTAAAAAGCGTCGTCTCGCAACGCGGCCAGCGGTGCGGTTTTGTAGAGAGGCGCGAGTGAGATTCCTCGTTGTTTGCCTTCTGCGCATGGCCAAACCGGGATCGGTTCATCGGTTGGAGCGACTACGTCTCGCAGTGGCGGCGCTCCGTACGAAGTGGCGACGCCCCTTGTCATCTCGCCTCGTTCAACAGGAAACGCGTACTTTAATCCGTGGAACAGGAACTCCTCGATGGCGCTTATGTTGGGCCGGTCGTCGAGGGATTGGCCGTGTACCAGACCACTAGCCTTTGCGCGTTTCACGCTCGCGTGCACCTCGGACGGACTCATTGCCAACTCGGCGGCGAGTTGAGAATATGGAGCGCGGCGCGTCCCGGCTGCGGCGAGTTTGAGCGCAACATAGACGTCCTGGGGCTTCAGAGCCATGATTTATTTTACATTCGCGATTCGCGAATAGCGAATGCGAAGGGATTTTTCAGGATTCGCTTGACGTTTCCACATAGTCACGTTACTATTCAGTCACGTGCTGGGAGGCGCGGATTTTTGATGACTGTTGACGATTTGACTCTGGATTTGACGCAGAGTGTTGAGGTGAAGGCTGACATCGGGGATGTGTTTCGGAGTGTGATACACCGGATGGGATCGGGGAATGCGAATCCCTCGGGCGAGTCGATGCAGATGATTCTGGAGGAGTGGCCGGGCGGGCGGTGGTTTCGCGATCGCGGTAATGGCGTCGGGCATCTTTGGGGGCATGTGCAGGTGCTCAAGGCTCCGACGCTGCTGGAACTGAGCGGTCCTATGTTCATGTCTTATCCTGCTCTGAACCATATGGAGTTCAAGCTGGAGCCGATGGCGGGCGGGACACGGTTGACGCTTCGACATCGGGCTATCGGGATGATCGATCCGGAACACCGGAAGAACGTGCATAAGGGCTGGAGTTACATGATGGATCAGATCGTGGCAGAGACTGAAAAGCGCTGAAGATGGCTGACGACGCTGACTCGCTGGATGGCGTGTGGAAGGCGCTGTCCGACAGCACCAGGAGGCGGATTCTCGACCTGCTTCGCGCGGGGCCGCGAACGACTACGCAGATTGTGGAGGCGTTTCCGCATCTGAGCCGGTTCGGGGTGATGAAGCATCTGGATGTGCTGCGGGAGGCGGGGCTGGTCCACGTGCGCGAGGAGCGGCGGCAGAAGTTCAATTCGCTGAATGTGGTGCCGATCCGGCAGATTTATGAACGCTGGGTGGGCAAATTTGAGGAGCTGTGGTCGAGTCACCTGCTGCGGATTCAGGAAGACGCGGAGGAGACAGCGAAGAAGAAAGATCGAGGGGAAAAGGGATGACGAAGGAAACGGTTTATGTGGAAGGGATTTATGGGTTCGGGTCGCGGCTGCTGGCGGATTCGGTGAACGGGCTGAGTGAGGATGAGTGGTTTGCGCAGCCGGGAGGGACGACGAATCACATGATGTTTGTGATCGGGCATGTGGTGGCGGTGCGCGGGATGGTGCTGCGGATGTTGGGGCAGGAGTGGTCGGCGTCGTGGGAGGGTTTGTTTGGGCGCGGGGCGGCGCTGGTGGAGCGGGGGCAGTATCCGTCAGTTGCGGAGATGTCGGCGGCGCTGAAGGACGTTTCGGTGCGGTTGTCGGATGCTTTGAAGAGTGCTCCGGCGGAGGTGCTGGCGCGGGAGCCTCGGCCTGGCGTGCCGAATTTCGACGGGACGAATGGCGGGGTGGTGGCATTTCTGGCGTTTCATGATGCTTATCATGTGGGCCAGGCGGCGATGTTGCGGCGCTGGCTGGGGCATAGTCAGGTCGCGGGGTAGCAGATTGGCGGGATGGCTCGTGCTGGCCGGCCCCCTGGAGCCTGGACGGGGCCGGATTTGGGGATGGATGCAGGGAAGATGCGGATCAGTGCCAGTCAGGGCTGATCAGTTGGCCAACGTCACGCAGGACAACCACACCGACACGTCGGCATTTGAAATCGGGCGTGCTTACAGGCAATTGTTGCGTGCAGACTGCCGGGATACAGCGTCAGCTCCCATCGAGCGGCGTAGAGCCTATTTTGTTTTGTTGTAGTTGGCTCCCCGGCATGGATTCGAACCACGATTCACGGCTCCAAAGGCCGCTGTCCTACCATTAGACGACCGGGGAAAATTGACCAATCAGACGCTTCTACACCAGTCTATCCCACGCGTTCGAAGAACATCCTCAAACCTTCGGTTTGCTAATCTGAAGCAGCATGTCGGCGTCGCCCAGACCCGGTGAAATCACCTATTACGAAGAGCTTGGCCTCGACGCCTCCGCTTCCTCCGAAGGCATTCGCGACGCCTTTCGCGGCCTCGCGCGCATTCTCCATCCTGATCAGCAAACCGACCCTCAGCTGAAGGAAATCGCAGAGACGCAGATGCGCAGGCTCAATCGCATCTACGCTGTCCTCTCAGATCCCGTCCGCCGCGCGTCTTATGACGAGTCTTTGAGCACGGCGCGCAATGCGCCCATCATCGTTTTCAGCGGGTCGGACGGCAATCTGAGGAAGCTGCTGATTCGCGGCGGAGCATTTGCAGCAGTCTGTTTCGCAGCCTTCCTTATCATCTGGTTCGCCGTCGATAACGGCGGCCCGGCAGAGGTTCGCGGACAGGATAGCCGCACCGTGACAGGCGGCAAATCTGAAGCCGGCGAAGACGCAAATGCCGACCAGATCGCGCAGCTTCGCGAGCGCATCCGAACGCTCGAAGCGGAAAAGAATTCCGCACTCGAACAACTCAGCCGGGCCAACAGCAAGCCCGCGGAATCGGTCGCGGCTGCTCCCTTGCCTGCGCCCGCTCTCGCTGCTGTGCTCCCGATGGCAGGACCGGCCTCAGGTCTCGCCGGAACATGGGTTTACTCGAAAGCGCCGTCTTTCGCGTCCTCCGATTCGCGCACGCAGTATTCACCCGAGTTCATCGAAGTTACAGTCACGGAGCAAGATGGCACGCTCCATGGGCAATACCGCTCGCGTTATCAGATTCTGGATCACGCCGTTTCACCCGACGTGGAGTTCACGTTCACTGGTGCGACGAACGGTCAGGCCAGTTACGCCTGGCAGGGCTCCGGCGGAGCAAGAGGACGCGTGAACCTCAATCTGAAGCCTGGTCAGCAGCTTGAAGTTAACTGGAACGCGACCGAACTCGGCAGCCAGCAGTGGCTCCGAACCGGCAAAGCTCTGCTGGCGAAGAAATAATTACGCGGGCGACGCCGCGGTGTCCACGTACCAGGACATCTGCGCGGACGCAATCTGCGACGGCCTGACCATCGGATCCACCGCATCGTGCAGCACACTCTGAAGCCCGGCAGCCTTATCGGCTCCGCTAACGAGGCACAATGTCTCACGAGCCGCCCTTAACACACCCGGCAGCAGCGTCACGCGATGCTGCTGCATCTTTTCCACCCACACAGCCGCCGCGATATTCGACGTGTCGGCAATCAGCGGTTCACCGGGAAACAGGCTCGCCGTGTGCATGTCCGGCCCCATGCCGCGTTGTACGACGTCGAACACCGGCAACTCGCCGGCGCTCAGGCCGAACACACGGATAATTTCCGCAACGTATTTCGCAGCAGCCTCAGCGGGCGGTAACTCGCCGGCAATTCGATGCACTCGCTCGGCGGGCAGATCAATTCGATCGAGCAGCGCCTCGCGTGTCATCCGGAAATTACTCTGCGAATCGTTCGGGGGAACGATCCGTTCATCCACCCAAAACAATTCAACGCCGGTCCAGTCGAATTTGCGCGCAGCCATGGATTCGAACATCAGCCGCGGAGTGCTGCCGCCGGATACCGCAACCGTGGCCACGCCCCGAGCCTTCCGCGCGGCACTCAGCAATTCCAGAATGCGATTGCCGCAGGCTTCAGCCGCGGCCGTGGCGGTTTCAAAGCGATGAAGATCGACGGACATTCACCGCCACGATAGCAGACGTGCGAATCAATGTGCCTTTAGCGCTTCTTCTTCGGGACCCCGAGGCGCAGCGCGCGCGTCAGCAGATCACGCATGATGTCCGCATCCACAAGCGCGAGTCGAACGAGCACCGTCGGATAGTTTCGGTAATGATCCGTAATGAAGTAACGACCCGGATCGTCGGCCAGCATTGCTTCGCGCTCTTCGAACGTTGTGGCGATCACAAGCGTCTCACCATCTTCCTTCAGCCGTGCCACAAGCTTACCGCCGCACTTGAATGCCGCTGTGCCGTAGGAAGTGCTCTCTGTCACCGCCGGCAGAGACAACGCGATCCCGCGAACGTCAGCGAAGGTCATAGGTCCATTTTCTCCCCTGATATGATCGGCGTGCATGCCAACCAGACCTGGGCGCCACTTTCTTCAGATCCCCGGCCCAACCAACGTACCCGACCGCATTCTGCGCGCGATCTCTTATCCCACGATGGATCACCGAAGCCCGGAGGCGGGGCTGCTCGGCCTCGAATGTCTCGAAGGGATGAAGACAATCTTCCAGACAAAGACGCACGTTGCGATCTATCCGGGTTCGGGCACGGGAGCGTGGGAAGCTGCGCTGGCTAACACTCTCGATCCTGGCGATACCGTCGTCGCGTTCGATAACGGGCAGTTTGGCGCGCTCTGGATGCGGGCGGCGCGCAACTTTGGGCTCATCGTTGATGTGATCCCTGGCGACTGGCGAAAGAGCGCCGACCTTGTGGCACTGGCTGCGCGTCTTGATGACGACAAACAGCACAGGATCAAAGCCATTCTCGCCGTACATAACGAAACGGCCACCGGAGTGACCACGAATATAAAGACCGTTCGCGACGTGATCGATGCCGCGAGACATCCCGCGCTGCTGATGGTGGATACGGTGTCGTCACTCGGATCTATTGAGTATCGCCACGATGAATGGCAGGTAGACGTTGCGATCGCCGGTTCGCAGAAAGGCATGATGCTGCCGCCCGGACTCGCATTTCAGGCGATGAGCGAGAAGGCCGTCGCCGCGAGCAAACGGGCCAAACTCCCCTGCAGCTACTGGCGCTGGGACGCCGCGCTCGAATTCGGCAGCAAGGGCTACTTCCCTTACACGCCTGCCACGAACCTGCTCTACGGCCTGCGCGAAGCCATTGCGATGATGCACGAGGAAGGCCTCGTTAACGTATACCGTCGCCACCAGCGCCACGGTGAAGCGACTCGCCGTGCGGTACGCGGCTGGGGACTGGAAGTTTTTGCTCTTAACCCTGCGGAACAAAGCCATTCCGCGACGGCGGTGCTGATGCCGGAAGGCCACAGTGAAACAGAACTTCGCGCGGTGATTCTGCGGGAACTCGATATGTCGCTCGGCGCGGGCCTCGGCAAACTTGCGGGGAAGGTGTTTCGAATCGGGCACCTCGGCAGCCTCAATGACCTCATGCTTTCCGGGGCGCTCTGCGGCGTGGAGATGGGGCTCGAACTCGCGGGTGTTCCGCACAAAAAAGGCGGTGTCCAGGAAGCCCTCGCCTATCTCGCAGCGAATCGATGAGCCTGGTCAATATCGAAAGCCCATCGCTGGAAAGCGCGCTCAAAGCCGCGATTGAAGGCGAAGTTCGGTTTGACGCTGTGACGCGCGCGCTCTATGCCACGGACGCCAGCGTCTACCAGATCATTCCGCAGGGCGCGGTTCTTCCGAAGACGCGCGCGGACCTCATTAATATTGTGCGCATTTGCGCCGGCCGCAACTGTTCCATCACCATGCGCGGGGGCGGAACATCGCAGGCAGGTCAGGCAATCGGAGCGGGACTCCAGGTCGACACTTCGAAGTACTTCAACCAGATTCTCGAACTCAATGCCGAAGAGCGCTGGGTGCGCGTGCAACCGGGTATTGTGCTGGATGAGCTCAACGCACAGCTCCGACCGCATGGACTTCGCTTTGCTCCTGATGTATCGACCGCCAGCCGCGCCACTATCGGCGGAATGATTGCCAACAACTCCAGCGGCGCGCGCTCGGTTCGGTATGGAAAAACAATCGATCATGTACTCGAACTGGAAGTTGTGCTGGCGAATGGTGAAGTCGAGCGCCTGGGTGAAGATCACACGCCGCCCGCCTGCTTCTCAACGGTCATCGAACTCGCTGACAAGCACGCCGATGAAATCGATCGCCGCTTTCCCAAAGTTCTGCGGCGCGTGGGCGGCTACAATCTCGATGAATTCATTCCCGGCAAACAGCCAGTCAATCCCGCGAAGATCATAGTGGGCTCCGAAGGAACACTGGCGGTTATACTCGAAGCGAAACTGAACCTCGTCGCGCTGCCGCGCGAAAAGGCGGTGCTGGTAGTCCAGTTCCACGATGTTCTGGAATCCCTCGAAGCCACGCCGCTGATCCTGCGCCACAAACCTTCTGCGGTTGAAGTAATGGACAGCTTTATCCTGAATCACACGCGCCTGAGCCCCGCTCTGCAGCGAGTGCGCGAAACATTCGTGGAAGGCGAGCCTGGCGCCATACTCTGCATCGAGTTCTACGGCGAGACGAAACCCGAACTGGCCGAACGACTGGTGAGACTCGAACACGATCTCACTGCCAGACACTACGGTTATCGCTACTATCACGCAACGGAAGCGGCCCAGCAGGCGCGTGTCTGGAATCTCCGCGAGTCGGCGCTCGGCCTTTCCATGACGATGAAAGAGGATGCCAAATCGCTCTCGTTCGTCGAAGACACCGCGGTTGCGCCGGAAAAGCTGAGCGCCTTCATCGATCGCTTCCTTCAAATCATCCGGGCTCACGAAACCAGTGCCGGCATCTACGCGCACGCCTCTGTAGGCTGCCTGCACGTTCGGCCGGTTGTCAACATGAAGACGGCGGACGGCGTAAAGAAGTTCGAATCCATTGCGAATGCCGTCTCCGATCTCGTGCTCGAATTCGGCGGCGCGCTCTCCGGCGAGCACGGTGACGGCCTGGTACGCAGTCCATTCATGCGGAAGATGTTTGGGCCTGTGCTTTACGAAGCGTTTCGCGAAGTGAAGCGCGCGTTCGATCCGCGGGGTATTTTCAATCCTGGAAAAATCGTCGATAGTCCCGGCCTCACGGAAAACCTGCGTTTCGGTGCGGGCTATGCCTCGCCGATGCCGCGCACCTGGTTCGATTTCGAAGAATACGGTGGGATGGGTGGCGCCGTGGAAATGTGCAGCGGACTCGGGGCCTGCCGGAAGAAATCCGAAGCCAACATGTGCCCGTCCTATCGCGCCACCCACGAAGAAAAAGATGTGACGAGGGGACGGGCTAATGTCCTTCGCCTTGCCATGACCGGCCGCATGGCGGAGGCCGGACTCGACGATCACGGAGTATACGAAACACTTGATCTCTGTCTCGAGTGCCGCGCCTGCAAATCGGAATGCCCCGTAGGCGTGGACATGGCTCGCTTCAAGAGCGAATTCCTCGCGAGTTATTGGCAGGATTACGGAACACCGCTGCATGCGAAAGTGCTGGGCAATGTCGGTCGCATTGCGGGTCTGACCAGCCGCATCGCACCGCTGACGAATCGAATCGCGGGGTCCGCCCCGATGCGCGCCGCGATTGGTCTTGATCACCGAAGAACACTGCCGCAGTTGAGTCGGAAAACGCTGCGCGCACGGCGAAAAGATCGTGCCCTTAATGCTGATGTTCTCCTGTTTGCCGACACCTTCACCAACTATTACGACCCCGAAATCGGCATCGCCGCGATGGAGGTAATCGAATCCGCGGGTCGCAGGATTGCGCTCGCCCCCAATCACTGCTGCGGGCGCACCATGATTTCCAAAGGCCTGCTGAAAGACGCGACCATCCAGGCGCGCCGCAATACAGCCGCTCTCTATTCGGCAGCGAAGGCGGGGAGACAGCTGGTATTCGTGGAACCCAGCTGCCTCTCCGCAATGAAAGAAGACGCGCCATCTCTGCTGCGCGGCGAAGAGCAGACGCGCGCCAGAGTAATCGCCGATGCCTGCATTTCGTTCGAAGAATTCGCCGCTGAGCTCCCGCTGCGGCTAAAGCCGGGACCCCCGAAAATCCTGCTCCACGGTCACTGCCATCAAAAGGCCATGGGGCTCGTCCCCGGGGCCGCCCAGCTTCTGTCGCGCATTCCCAACTGCGAAGTAACCGACCTGGATGCAGGTTGCTGTGGGATGGCCGGCTCCTTCGGCTATTCGAAGGAACACTACGAAATCTCGCGCCAGATCGGCGAGCGAAAGCTCTTTCCGCAGGTTCGCGCCAGAGGCGAAGGCGCGCAGGTAGTGGCGGCCGGAACTTCCTGCCGCCACCAGATACACGATTTCACCGCGACAGGCGCACAGCATCCCGCGGTCCTGCTTCGTTCTTTGTTGCGCTGAGACTCTGCAGCCATTCAATTACGGCCTTCCGTTCCCCGGCATTCGCCAGACGAAACGCCATGTCATTGCCGGGCGCAACTTTCTCAGGATCGGACAGCCACGCATCCAGCGTCGCGGTATCCCACGGTCCGCTCACCTTCTTCAGCGAATCCGAGTAGCCGAACCCGGGCGACGAGGCCACTCGCCGGCCAAACACGGTGCGCAGTCGCGGACCTTCTTTATCGATATCGAGCGCATGGCACCCGCTGCAACGGCGTTCGAATATGTGCTGCCCGGTGTCGCTGTCGGCCGCGCTTAATCCGAACAGGGCCACGCCGCACAGCGCCGCCGCGACGAACCCGACGCTATTCAAGGCTCGAGTCCACGACGGCCAGATGTTTCGGGCGCGCCACATAACTCACTTCGCGAATTCCCAGCACGCCGCGCAGCTTCTCGTCCGGCACCTTCATTGGACCCGGCGACGGCGCGCTTCCCGGCACAGGCTGCGGGAATGCGGTCGAAGCCGCCGTGTGGAACGTGACGCTGCTCTCCACTTTCTGCATCGTCTGGTGGATGTGTCCGTTCAGAACGGTTACCGAACCGAACCTCTTCAGCAGCGCCAGCGCGGCTTCCGCGTCGGCGGTGCCCCAGCCCCAGTCGGCGTAAACGGTCCACAACGGAAGGTGCGCGAACACCACCACGGGGGTGCTGGGAGTGCGGGCGCTCAGATCGTCCTTCAGCCACGCCACCTGATCGGTGCCCAGCTTACCCATCCCTTCGAGCGCAGCCGAATTCACCAGGCCCACGAAATGGACGCCGCCGTGATCGAAGCTATACCAGCCCGATCCCCTGGTATTCCGGCCATAGCGCGAAAGATATTCTTTGCCATCGTCGGTGGCATTGTCATGCTCGCCAGGCACGGCGTGCACCGTTCTGGAGCCCATCAGCTGCGCCAGGGTATCAAACTCGACGGGCTTTGCCATGTGCGTAAGGTCCCCGGTATGAATCAGGAATTCCGGCTTGTGAGGCAGCGCGTCGATTTTATCCATTGCGACCCGGAAGGTCGCGTTCACATCCGCGTTCGCGGGTTTGTTGAAGCCGATATGACTGTCGCTGATCTGGACGAATGAGAAGCCGGAACCCGCCCTGGTCTGTCCCAGCAACTGCGATGTTGGCACGCCGCCCGCAACCGTCCAGAGCATGCCGGAACCCGCCCATGCCATGCAGTTCAGAAACCCGCGCCGGTCAATGCCATCGGAAGAAACAATTTTTTTCTCTTTCAAGTGAAGCCTCCACGTGCCATGACCAGCCGCAATCTTTCTTATTCCCGCGGGAATAAAATCGCGGGGAGCGAAGTCCCGCAATCGGAGGTATGGGACGCGGGAGGGTCACAAGACAGTTTCGTGTGACAATGGCGGAACCGGATCGACATGGATCGCGTGCGCAAGCTATCGTCCTTTGAGCAGCGACTCATGCCGCATCTGAATGCCGCGTACAATCTCGCGCGCTGGCTGACGAAAGACGGGCCTGACGCCGAAGACATCGTACAGGAAAGTTATCTGCGCGCATTTCGCGCGTTCGATTCCTTTGCCGGGAGTACGGAAGAGGAAGCTCGTGGGTGGCTGCTAACGATTGTGCGTAACACGTCTTTCACGATGTTAAAAAAGCGCGGCATTGCAGGGCAGATCGAATTCGATGAACAACTGCACAGTGAAGAGACGGCCGATCCCGAATCGATCCTGCTCAACGAATCTGCGATGACGAACCTGAATGGCTGCATTGAGGCGCTGCCGGCGGAGTTTCGGGAAGTGGTTGTCCTCCGTGAGATCGAGGAGCTTTCTTACAAGGAAATCTCCGGCGTCTCACGCGTTCCTGTAGGAACTGTGATGTCACGACTTGCCAGAGCGCGGCGCCGTCTGGCCGACTGTATGAAAGGATTGGGCGTATGATCAGCCAGTACGCGCGCTACTACGAAGCTCCCGGCGGGCTGGAAGACAGAATCCGCTTCGCGCTGCGCCGCGAACGCGCGGAAGTGAATCCCTGGCGGATCCTGGCGATCGCAGCGGGCGTGCTGTTGATTGTCTCGCTGGGATGGAACATCTCTCAGTTCCGTTCACAACAAAGTGACACCGAAGTTGCCGTGCTGTCGGCGCACCTGGCATCACTCACCGGAACGCACCTGCTGGACGTGCAGTCATCCGACCAGCACACTGTAAAGCCCTGGTTTAACGGGAAGTTATCCTTCTCGCCGCCGGTTCGTTTCGTGGAGGATTTCCCGTTGCTGGGCGGGCGCATCGACTATATTCAGGGCCATGAAGCCGCCGCGTTGGTCTATGGCCGGGCAAAGCACGTGATAAACGTGGAGGTGTGGCCGTTGTCGGGCGCGGGAGTCAGCGCTTCAGCCTCGCGCAACGGCTACAACATTCGGTCGTGGCAGTCGGATGGCATGCAATTCTGGGCCACATCGGACGTGAATGGGGCAGAACTGGATCGCTTCGAAAGCCAATTGCGCCGTAACTAATTGGCTTGATGAATGGACCGCGAGAAGGCGAGGCCCGCGGGCTGGAGCGAGACTTCCCTCTGAATCCTATTAAGGCGGGCAACCCGGATTGGCGGATCGTCCTGCTGAACAACGTCGTCCTGCTGGCACAGCGGAGCGACGGGATTGCGAACACAGCAATACGGGCGAGCTTCATGCGTGACCTCCCTCTCGGGATGATGACGCGCGAAGCTCGCCCGGTGTTTACTTCTTATCGTCTTCGGGCCGTTTGCGGGGAGTTTCGCGCTCCGCCGGACGGTTATCTCCGCGAGCGGGCGCTGCCTGCTGAGGAGGCGGCGCAGTGTGTGGAGCGGGTTCAGCCTGCCGCTGCGGTGCAGGACGCGGCGCGGGTACGGGCTCCATCTGCTGACGCTGCGGTACCGGCTGCATCGGCGGTGGCTCCCGTTGCGGCACCTGCCGTGGCGGAGCCGGAGCCGCCTGCACCGGCGCGGGCGCATTCTGCTGACGCTGCGGTGCGGCCTGTACGGGCGGAGCCTGCTCGCGCTGCGGGGCAGGGAAGCGCTGCTGCTGTTGCTGCTGTTGCGGCTGAGGAGCGGGAGCCTGCTGCATCGGCGGAATATTCGAGGGACGCGAGTTCATCCGATCGGGGAAGCGATTCGGATTCGCAATGGGCGCGGGCGACTGCGCGGGCGCGGGCGTTTGCCCGGGGGCCACACTCGCCGGAGGCTGACGGAAGCCGGGGCGGGCCGCCTGAGCGGGCTGCGGCTGAGCCTGGGGCGGAGCGATGGCACGCACCTGCGGACGAGCGACTACCGCGGCAGGCTGCTGACTCCGAATCTCACGCACCTGTGCCTGGTTTAGCGGCAATCCACGATTTTGCGCGAGCGCCTGTTGCCGGGCCTGGAACGATACCGGCGGCGGAGGCGGAGCTGTCTTCGCTACAACCACTCTCGTGGCCGCAAGCGGAGGCGCCGCGCGAACAGCACCAACCGCAACGCTCGCACGCATCGGAACAACCTGTGGATTTGCGCCCAGCACTACCGCGCCCTGCAACTGGCCCGGCGCAACGCGAATCGCGGCCGCACGCACCGGCCGCGCGGCCGCGAAGTCCGTCTGCGAAACCGCCGTCACATGCTGGCGGTTCACGTAATTGATTTTCGTTACGTTGACGTTGATCACATTGATATTCGTCACGTGCATGACGTTCACGCGATTCACGTAGCCGCGTGACGCACCCCAGGCGGGGATCCACGGCTCGCGCGGGCCCAGCGGGAACCATCCGATCGACAGGCCAAATCCACCGCCGCCGATGAATCCAACGAGCGCGGGCGCATATACCGGACGGTAAACTCGCTCACCTGGAATCCATCCCCATCCGCCCTGGATGCGAGCCCAGCGCCCGTAGTGGAATGGAGCGAAACCCCAGGGGGCATCGTCAATCCAGGTCCAGCCCCAGGGCTCGACGAACGCCCAGCGGCCGGTGGAATACGGCGACCAGTCAATGCCAACCGGCGGCACCCAAACCCAGCCATAACCGGGATCGTTCGCCCAGCGGCCATAGGCGTAGAGGTCTTCGTAACCGACCATCGTTTCGGGGACGTAGTCGTGGCGCGGCAGGCGGTCCTCCGCATCGTCGCGGCCCATCGCAAATCCATCGAAATCGTCGCGGGCATTCTCGGCGCTTACTTCGGGTCCGCCGCCATCGTGGAACCAGACGGTTTGGTGCGCCGTGATGAGCTGGCTGTTGCCATCCTGGTAAACCTCCGCCTGACCGCTGCGCACCGTAACCATGGTGACGTTGCGGGCCGAATCGGTATCTACGCGATAATCGCCGGCGCGCAGAAGGGTGATCGCACCGTTGGGCGTGTCGATCTCGACCGTGTCGTTCTGGTCGAGCTGCCGCAGACGCATCTCAAGCGAGCCCTCGCTCAGACTCATCTGCACTATGTTGTCGTCGAGGTTCAGGAAGCCGAAGTTCGAATTCGAATTCAGGCGGATCGCTGAACCGTCAATGTGCATTTCGACGCGGGATCGATCGTTCACATAGATGTGATCGCCGGTGGTGAGCGGATAGTTGAGCGTTGCGTTGGTCCAGCTATCCACGGTCGCAGGCTGAAAGGCGACATCGCCGGATATCCAGTTCAGCCTGGCTACGCGCGATGGCGGATCGGCCTGGTCGCCGCCTCGTGGTTGCGCCGCGAGCAGGGCGGCGCTGAGTAATGCAATCCCAATTAGTCGGTTCATGGAAAACCTCCCTCGTCTGCCTTTGATGAACATGACGCGCCGCGCGTTACGAACGAACCAAAAGGTGAAGCAATAATAATGCTGTTGCCCATGTTTTCCTTCGTGCTCGAAGAACTGGAAGCGTCCCATGTCGGTCCCCGCGTGCGCACTAAGCCGATGTTCGGCTGCCGTGCGATTTACGTTGATGAAAAGATCGTCTTCATCCTGCGATACAAAGCTGACGCCACTTCACGCGATAACGGCGTCTGGATCGCGATTGAACCCGAAAGCCGCGAATCCCTGCTGCGCGATTTCCCCACGCTCCGGCCGATCGAAATGTTTCAGACCGGCGGCAAAGTCGTTTTCGACGGCTGGAGAAATCTGCCCGCCGAGGAAGACGGCTTTGAGGCCTGCGCGCTTGAAGCCTGCCGCCTGGTAATTGAAGGCGACCTCCGCATTGGCAAAATTCCCAAACCGCGTAAAGCAAAGCCGCGCCAATCGAAACGGGCTAAAGCGTCAAACCCTTGAGGTAGTCGCGGAACGGCCCGCCCAGATCGTGCCTCCGCAGCGCGAATTCTACCGTCGCCTTCAGAAAGCCGAGCTTGTCGCCGGCGTCGTAGCGCTTGCCATCAAACTTGAACGCGTAAATCGGACGGCTGCGCAACTGATAGCGCAGCGCATCGGTCAACTGAATTTCACCCCCTGCGCCGGCTTCGACCTGGTCGATTGAGTGGAAAATGTCTGGCGTCAGAATGTAACGGCCGATGATCGCCAGGTTCGATGGCGCTTCGCTGGCCTTGGGTTTTTCTACCAGATCGCGAATGCGGAATACCTTGTCGCGACTACCGTTGTGAGACACCGGCTCCGCATCGATACAACCGTACGACGAGATCGACTCCCGGGGCACTTCCATTACGGCCAGCACCGGCGCGTTGAAAAATTCGTAGATGTCGAGGAGCTGGCGGATGCAGGGTGTCTCGGCATCGATGACGTCGTCGGCGAGAACCGTCGCGAATGGTTCCACGCCGACGAGTTCGCGCGCGCACTGAACGGCGTGGCCAAGTCCGCGAGCTTCCTTCTGTCGCGTATAAGCCACATTGATCAAATCCGACACCTGTCGGACTACGGCCAGCAGTTCCTTTTTCTTGCGCGTTTCGAGGAGATGTTCCAGCTCAAAGCTGACGTCAAAGTGATCTTCGATGGCGGTCTTGCCGCGGCCGGTCACCATAATAATGTTGGTGACGCCCGAGTGGATTGCCTCTTCGACGCCGTATTGAATGATGGGTTTATCCACCAGAGGCAGCATTTCTTTGGGCTGGGCTTTGGTGGCGGGCAGGAATCGGGTCCCAAGACCCGCGGCAGGGAAAACTGCTTTGCGGACTTTCTGAGCTGACATTCGCCTCTAATATTGCAGTTACGGGGCCAATTCGCAACACTATTTTTCGGTCAGGCGCTATCGGGGGCCGGGTGGCGCAAACTCCGCATTTCTGTCAAGATAGAAGATTCAAGACATGTTCAGGTTCGAAACGGCGGGCGAGTCCCACGGCGAATGCCTGGTGGCGACCCTCACTGGTCTCCCTGCCGGCATCCCTATCGCAACAGAAGCAATTCAGCACGAACTTTGGCGCAGGCAGCAGGGTTTTGGGCGCGGCGGCCGCATGAAGATCGAGACCGACACCGCTCATCTGGTGGCCGGAGTTCGGCATGGGAAGACAATCGGGGCGCCGATTGCGCTGATCATCGCGAATGCCGACTGGAAGAACTGGACGGAGTCGCTGCCCGTGCAAGGCGGCGATATGGCGCAGCATAAGGCAGTATCGCGCCCCCGGCCCGGGCATGCCGATCTGGCTGGCGCAATCAAATATGACTTTCCCGATGCCCGTTACATTCTGGAGCGGGCGAGCGCTCGCGAAACGGCGGCTCGCGTGGCCGTTGGGGCGCTGGCGAAGCAGCTTCTGGCCTGTTTCGGGATTGAGATTCTGAGTCATGTGATTGCCGTCGGTTCGGAAAGCCTGGACCGTACCGTGGCCTGGCAGGAAATTGTGGAACTCAGCCGGAAGACCGAGATAATGCTGGGCTGCGTCGATCCCGAGGCAGAAGCCGCGATGAAGGCTCAGGTGGACGAAGCTTACCGTACGGGCGATACGATTGGCGGCATTTTTGAAGTGGTTGCGCGTGGGCTGCCGGTTGGCCTGGGTTCGCATGCGACCTGGGATTCCCGCCTTGATGGCAAGCTCGCGCAGGCCATCGTTTCGATGCAGGCGGTGAAGGGCGTTGAAGTCGGGTTCGCCGATGCGGGCGCGCGAAGTTTTGGGTCGAAGGTGCAGGACACGATCCACTACAACAAGGAAGAGCGCAGTTTCTTCCGGGGCGATAACCGTGCGGGCGGGATTGAAGGAGGGATGACGAACGGCCAGGAGTTGCGGGTGCGCGGCATGCTGAAGCCGATTTCGACGCTGCGGCGACCGCTGGAATCCGTCGATTTGCCGACACGCGAACCTGCGAAGGCAGCTTATGAGCGTTCGGATGTCTGCGTGGTGCCAGCAGCGGGCGTGATCGGCGAAGCGATGGTGGCAATTGTGCTCGCCGGGGCGATGATCGAAAAATTTGGCGGCGATTCTCTGCGTGAAATGAAACGGAATTTCGACGCGTATGCCGAGCAGGTGAAAGCATTCTGAAATGGTTTACAAAGTAGTCCGGTATCTAAATAACGCCAATCTCGAAAAGCCTTCCGAGTCTGTAACGGAGTTCGATACACCTGAACTGCATCAGCTGGTGGACGACATGTTCGAGACGATGTATGCCTCGCACGGTCTTGGCCTCGCGGCGCCGCAGATTGACGTACAGAAACGAATCACGGTCATCGATATCTCGGGCGGCGAGCCGGATATTCCGGGTGAAAAGATCGTGCTGATCAATCCGGAGATTGTGATCAAAGAAGGCAAGCAGACCGGCGAAGAGGGCTGCCTGAGCATTCCCGGTTTCCGCGAGCCGGTGAAGCGCTTCAAGCGTGTGACGGTGAAGGCGAAGAACGCGAAGGGTGAGGATATCGAGCTTTCCGGCGAAGATCTGCTGGCGCGCGCGATGCAGCATGAGATCGATCATCTGAACGGCATTCTGTTCCTTTCCCACCTCAGTTCCCTGAAGCGGGAAGTGATCCGGCGCAAGATCAGGAAGATGCAGCAGGCGGGAGAGTGGGAGTAGCCCGCCTCCAATGAAAGTAGTCTTTCTCGGCACACCGGAGTTTGCGGTCCCTACACTTGACGCACTGGTGGCGGCGGGCCACGACGTGCTCGAAGTGGTCACACAGCCGGATCGTCCGCAGGGGCGGAAACAGGTTATTGTTCCTTCGCCGGTGAAGGCTGCGGCGCTGCGTCACAATCTGCCGGTCTGGCAGCCGGAACGGATCCGGCACGCCGACTGTGTCGAGCGGCTGAAGACGCTGGCGCCGGATGCCATGGTGATCGTCGGCTACGGGCAGATCATTCCCCAAAGCATTATCGACATTGCGCCGATTATCAACGTACACGCGTCGCTGTTGCCGGAATTGCGGGGGGCGGCTCCGATTCAATGGTCCGTTGCGCGCGGCTCCAGGACCACGGGCGTGACAACCATGCGCATTGACGCCGGACTCGACACGGGAGATACGGCTCTCCGCTGGGAAACGGCAATCGAGGCCAATGAAACCGCGCCGGAACTTTCGCCCCGCCTGGCGCGAAACGGCGCCCGCATCCTGATCGAAACCCTGGCCCAAATGCAGGCAGGCATGGCGCAATTCACGCCACAGGATGAGAGCAAAGCTACATGGGCGCCCATTCTGAAAAAGACCGATGGCGTCATCGACTGGACACTGCCTGCCAAAACCATACATAATTTGATAAGGGGCCTGCAGCCATGGCCCGGCGCGCACACAACCTTCCGGGGGCGGAGCCTGCACCTCTGGCGAGCGCGCGTTTCCGACATCAGATGGGACCTGCCGCCGGGGGCTCTTGTTCAGGACGACGGCGTATTCGCCATAGCCGGCGACGGTGCGGCACTGGAAATTTTGGAACTACAACTCGAGGGCAGTAAACGCATGCCGGCGGGAACCTTCGCCAACGGCCATCGAATAACGACTACAGAACAACTGGGACAATGAGACCTTTCGACTTACCGCTTGGATTCAAATACGCCACCACCTACGCTGGCATTCGCAAACAGGAAAAAGACGACCTGGCCCTGATCGTATCGGGCACCCCCGCGGCGGCGGCCGCTGTGTTTACGACGAACAAAGTGCAGGCCGCTCCGGTGAAACTGGCCCGCGCGAATATGCGCGCGTCCAAGGGCGTTTGCGCGGCAATTCTGATCAATGCCGGCAACGCCAACTGCGCCACGAAGAATGGCGACCGTGTTGCACTTAACACCACAAAGCAACTGGCGAAGCTTTTGAAGCTGCAGCCCAATCAGGTGCTGCCCGCCTCCACCGGCGTAATCGGTGTGGAGCTTGAGGAAAACCTGATTATGGATAACCTGCAGGCGCTGGTGGATAGTCTCAGCGATAGCGCGCTGCCCGATGTTGCCCGCGCAATTCTGACCACCGACCTTCAGCCCAAGGGCGCGTCGCGCGAAGTTACGCTGCGCCGCGGCGCGGTGCGGATTGCGGGCGTGACCAAAGGCTCGGGAATGATTCATCCGCGCATGGCCACGACGCTTGGGTTCGTGATGACCGACGCGCTGGTGCCGCAGACCTTGCTGCGCCGCATGCTGGTGCGCGCGACGGAGCTGAGTTACAACCGCATTTCGGTGGATGGCGATACTTCGACGAACGACACGCTGATTGTGATGGCGAACGGCGCTTCGGGCGTGCGTCCCGATCCGAAGGAAATGAGCGTCTTTGAAGAGGCTCTGGCGGAAACGCTGCAGTCGCTGGCACGGCAGATTGTGCGCGACGGCGAAGGCGCGCGGAAGCTTGTTTCGGTTGAAGTGCATGGCGCCATTACCGATTCGTCGGCGGCGGCGATTGCGCGTTCCATTGCGATTTCTCCGCTCGTGAAGACGGCAATTGCGGGTTCCGATCCGAACTGGGGACGCATTCTCTCGGCCGCCGGTAATTCGGGCGTGAACTTCGATCCGTCACTGGTGGAGATTACGCTGCAGGATGTGAAGGTCTGCCGCAACGGGCTGGCTGCGCCGTTCGATGAGGGCGACATGAAGCTGCGCCTGGACGATACGGATATCTCGGTCGTGTTCCGGATTGTAGGAAAAGGGAAGGGAAGCGCGACGTTCTGGACGTGCGATCTGACCGAAGACTACATCCACATCAATGCGAATTACCGCACTTAGTGCGCGTCTGATCCTTTTTCCGGCGGCGCTGTTGTTCGCAGCAGCGCCCGCCGATACTCCCTACCTTCAGATTGCGAAACTGGCGTCCCTGATCAGCGACGGCCAGGCTTCGGCCGCGCTTGCGGTCTTTGACCGGAAGCTTCCACGTCTCTCTGTCATTACCGAAAATCTGGATGCGCTGACGAAGCTGGATGAGGTTCTCTGCTCCATCGATGTGGTGGGGGATAAAGAAGCGGATAACGACAAATCCGATATTCATCATCTGGATCTCGACTGGTACATGACGCTGCGTTCGCGCGCGGATGCAGGGCTGACTGAGACGCGGCGACGACGGGTCTCGGTGACGCTGGAGCGCTTGCCGCCGAAGTCGGGTTCCGCTTGGCTCATCACTGCAATTTCGCCTGATAACATTTTCGATCCGGTATTTGTGAGGTAGAAAAGCCACACTCTGTGGCTCTGTAGATACAATAGCTGGCCGCTTACTCCTTCCAAATCAAAAGTTTACGACTTTGTCATCATCCGGCGGGTTAAACTGGTATGCAGGTGCAGTTCGAGACTACAATCGACCAGCCGGTGGAAATCAGCGGGATCGGGCTTCATACCGGCGTGCCTGTGCGGCTTCGGTTAACGCCGGCGCCAGCGGGAACCGGTCTGGTGTTTCGCTGCGTGAACTTCGATTACTTTCCGGTGCCGGCAAGCTGGAAGTACATCGAAAAGGTAAGCTACGCCACTTGCCTCATGCGGCAGGGAGTGTACATTTCGACGACCGAGCATCTGCTCAGCACGCTCTATAGTTTCGGAATCGACAACCTGTTTCTGGAAATCGATAACCTGGAAGTGCCAATTCTCGATGGCAGCGGGATGCCCTTTATCGAACTGCTGCGACGGGCGGGAATTCGGGAACTGCGGCGGAAGAAACGGTATCTGCGAATCCGCCGTCCGGTGACGGTGGAAGATGGAAAGAAACGGATCTCGATTCTGCCGGATAATGCATTTCGGCTGACGTGCGATATCGATTTCCCCGAGCCCATTGGGAAGCAGTCGATTGAGATGGAAGTGACTGCGGAAAATTACACGCGCGAACTCTCTCCCGCTCGTACGTTTGGCTTTGAGCATGAACTGGACCAGATGCGTGAGATGGGACTGATCCGGGGAGCGACGCTCGAAAGCGCGGTTTGCTTTACAAAGCAGGGAGTCCTGAATCCTGAGGGGCTGCGGTTTCCCGACGAGCCCTGCCGTCACAAAGCGCTCGACCTGATCGGTGATCTTGCGCTTATCGGGAGACCTCTTCTGGGGCACGTGATCGCGGAACGGGCCGGCCATTCGATGCATACCGCGCTGGTGAAGAGGATCATGTCGGATTCGTCGCTGTATGAATTGGTGACTTTCGATGAACTGGCTTCACGGGTGGCGGAAGCCGTTCTGGCGTAGGAGTCGCCGTGGCGAAGCGCCGTCCCAAAGGCTTCAGTGCTGAAAAGGAAGTGAAGGCGATTGCGCGGGAACGCGTCGGACGAGTGAAGCCCGGGCAGGTTATCGTTCCGAAGAGTGCGCGGAAGCCGAAGCACAAGGTTCCACCGGGCCTGGATACGGACTCCGGGGAGTAAGTTGACGCCGCCGGGCCGGGGGAAGGAAAGCATAGTTCGGTTGGCAAGTGTGCTTCATTCGAGATAAGTCGCGGCCAGCTCTTTATACTCTGTTGGCGTTACGAGACGGAAGCGAATCTCGAGAGAACTGAATTTACGGACATCGTTCTGCATACGTTCGTCCGGCACCTCGCTGCCTGCCATGTAGAGTTCGCCCGCCGCTACGCGAAACGGCAGAACCCGCCATTTTCTTGCTACTAATGCGGGAATCGCGCGCGTTACGGGCACCGAGATCGTTTCCGGTTCGGGCTTGCCAAAGGGCAGGTTGTGCTGGAGGGCCAGGGCTCCGTAGAGATCGCTTTCACTAATCATGCCGTGTGACAGAAGGTATTCGCCGAGCCGCTGGCCAGGGGTCTGTTGTGTGAGCGCTATCTGGAGCTGAGTCGTGGAGATCCAGCTGCCGCCAACCAGAACTTCACCGAGTTTCGGACGGCCGGTCTCCAGCGCGGCGCGACTTGGATAGGCGTGCTCAGTCTTCACCCATCGCAGCGGCTGATTTCGGAGCTTCGCGTTCGCGTAAGTATAGATCGCGCGGCAGGTGGCGAAGCAGTTGATCCAGTTCCCCGCAACTACGCGCACCGGCGCGACTACTGCAAACAGCCATCCGTAAATCCGGGAGGAACACCAGATTCGGATGACGGTGTGCGCGGCTTGCAGGGTCAGTCCGCTGGCCGAGAGGGGCGCGAGCCAGGGGGCAACAGTTCCCATGCCCCACTTCTGATGGGTGTAGACGGCCCATGCGAGCGTCGCGGCGCCATACACAAAAAAGATATTGGTGAGGGGCCCCACGATGTTGCTCACCAGACTTTTTCGGTCGCGCCAGAACCAGTAGCCATGCTGCAGAGTTTCTTCGAAGGAGTGAAACTCCCAGGATTGAAGTCCAATGCCGGTTATCCAGCGGGAACGTTGCCGTACCGCCGGTCCGAAGTCCTTGGGGAAGAATTCCCTGGTGGCAACGGGGCGGCCTTCGCGAATGTTAATCGGGATGAACTTCTGCGGCATTCCCATGCGTGCGATGCGGAAGCCGTTTTCATAGTCTTCGGTGAGGCAGCCAGGTTCGAAGATACGATTCGAATTGCCGGCAGCCAGCGCTTCCAGCGCGCGCCTTGAAAAGCCGGTGCCCACGCCGTTTGACGGGATAAATCCGCCCAGGATACTGCGCGCCATCATGTCCTTGAACTGGTATTCGCAGAACTCATCGCAGTACACGCCATGCGTGATTTTGCTCAGCGGCGTGCGCAGCGCGAGCACGGGAATCTGCACCATTTCGTGCCGCTGTGCGTAGTAGTTAATCCAGAGGAGTGCGTCGGGGTCAATGATATCTTCCGCATCGTGAGTGAGCACCATCTCGAATCGGACGCCATGCCGCTCTTCGTGGAGCAGCATGCGCTGGTAGATCCAGTTGAGGCAGTCGGCCTTCGACGTAGGGCCATCGTGCGGACAGACAGAGAGGTGAACGTTCGAATGCCGATCCACCGCGGCGCGCACGGCCGCCAGCGTGGGTGCGTCGTTGGGGTAGGCTCCAACGAAGAAGTCATAGTTCGAATAGCGCAGCCGCGTGGCGTTGTTATCGAGCATGCTCTGGATGACGCGATGCTCCTTCCAGAGAGCGACGAAGATCGCCATGCGCCGCGGCGGCGCGGCCAGGAGCTCGCGCGCGGTGGGCGCGGGCTCGCGGAAGAGATGGCGAAACCATGCGTAGGCGGCGGCTGCATCGATGATGCAGTCGTCGAGGCCGCTGAGCACAACCCAAACCGCGAGCGGAGTGAGGAGCAGCGCAATCCAGTGATCCAAATGGGCGCCCGTAGAGACGAAGTGCCGAAACGGGACGAAAATTCTCGCCTAAATGTGGCTACCAGAGTTTGCGGAGCAGGGCCTTCGCTTCTTTGAACTGCGGGAATTGCTTTTCGTGAGCTTTGAACTCGGGGGTGTGGACGCAGCGGCGCGCGCCGGAGTGGTCCACCGGATAGCGCAAGTGGAGCATTTCGTGGAACATGACGTATTCGAGGGCGAGGCGGGGCGCCCGGGGATCGTCAAAGATGCGGCTGATCATGATGGTGTTGTGGGAGGGGTCGAAGTGGCCGAGCCGGGTGCGGGAGCGGATGTGACTCCAGCCGAGTTCGGGGCGCGCCATCATGCCACCGAAGTGGGCGGCATTGAGCTCTTCGAAGATGGCGATGAGGTCGTGTGTTGAGCCGGCGGGTCCGGTGTGGGCTTTGCGTCCGCGGGCCTGGCGCATGAGGTCAATGCGGCGGCGCATGTCCCGGCGGTTGAGGTAGAGCCGGTAGCGATGCTGGTGCTGGGGCGCGATGTCTTTTCTATACAGCTTGTTGAGCAGAATGTGGGCGAGCGCTTCGGTGACCGGGGCCGGCGCGCCTTCGAGGAGGTCCGTGATGGCAACCGTGATGCGACCTTTTTCGAGGCGGATACGGCTGTTGGGATCAACGAAGGGCTTGTAGATTACGTCGATGTGGGGAACTTCGGTGCGCGGACGGATTTCGCGATGCACGCGCGCGAAGAGCTCGCAAGGGGTCTCGAAGAACAGTGAACTGGCGAGGTTGACGGGTTCGATAACGGGTTGACCTCATCGACCATAATAAGAGATTACCCACTTATCTCTAATGCCTCTACGAGCGAAAATCACATCCATTGGCCGTCACATTCCGCCGCGCGTTCTGACGAATGCCGATCTGGAAAAGCTGGTGGATACGAATGACGAATGGATTCAGACGCGGGTCGGTATTTCCGAAAGGCACATTGCGGCGGCCGACGTAGCTACGTCCGATCTGGCCACTTTGGCGGCAAAGGATGCACTGGAGCGCCGCGGGATCTCGGCTGAGGAACTGGACGCGATCATCGTCTGCACGGTGACGCCGGACATGATGTTTCCCTCGACCGCCTGCATTGTGCAGGATCACCTGGGCGCGCATCGCGCGTGGGGATTCGACCTGGTGGCGGCCTGCAGCGGGTTCGTCTATGGGCTAACTACAGCGTCGAGTCTGATCGCGCTCGGAACGCACAAGAAGGTACTGGTGATTGGCGCCGATACGATGAGCCGGATCATCGACTATCAGGATCGGGCGACGTGCGTACTGTTTGGCGATGGCGCGGGGGCGATGCTGCTGGAGCCGGCGGAAGATGGCGAAGATGCCGGGTTCATTGATTTCTTTGGCGAGATTGACGGCTCGGGCGGATCGTACCTTTATATGCCTGGCGGCGGGAGCCGTGTGCCCGCGTCGGCGGAGTCCGTGGCTGGCCGGATGCATTATGTGCATCAGGAAGGCGGACAGGTTTTCAAGTATGCAGTGCGCAAGATGTCCGAGATGGGGACGACGCTGCTGGATCGCAATAATCTGACGACCGACGACCTGGATATTCTGATTCCACATCAGGCGAATCGCCGGATTATCGATGCGACGATGGAGCGACTTGGCCTGCCGCAGGAAAAGGTGATGATTAACATCGGGCACTACGGCAACACGACTGCGGGTACGATCCCGCTCGCCACATGCGACGCGTTCGAGCAGGGGCGCCTGCACAAGGGCAGTCTTGTGATGTTTGCAGCGGTTGGGGCCGGGTACACCGCGGGCGCGAGCCTGTGGCGCTGGGCTTTCTGATCTGTTGAAGCGCCGGCCGCGATCCGGCGCGATGGAACATAAAACGTTTTTATACGTCCAAAATCATGGAGACGCGTGACGCGATTCATGCGACTCTGTCGATAGAGAAGGTGCATCACAACAGAAGCTGAGATCAAAAGAAGAGGTAGAGTCATGGGCGATCTGCAGGAACTGTTCGGAGTGAACTCCGAACAGGCATTGAGATTTTTCATCGATTCGCTCCGGGAAGAGACGCTTCCCGTCGGCATCGTTGAGGACGAGACGTATTATGTGGCGAGTGTGCTCGCGCATTATGCGCAGACGCCGCGCGGGAATGATTCGTTCGTGTCTCCCGGAAATCTGGCTGAAGTATTCGAAAGCTCCTTTCTGCCGGGAATCGGCGCTGACTCGCCTCTTCTGACCGATCCCGGGATTCTGGAGATCGCCGGTTCGCAGACGTTGCTGCTGGCCGGATTTTTCCGCGATCAGATTGGACGCCGGCGCAGCGCCGACTGGTATGACTGGATGGGGCAGTCGTTTTATGTCCGGGCCAGCGATTCTCTGCAGATCGGGCGGAAGAAGATTCTTCTGCAGAGAATTGCGGAGCATTTTCCGGTCTGGGCGCGGACCTGTCAGGGGCTGAGCCGCAACCTGCGGGACAATTACTTTCTATTCCACCCTTCGTCCCCGCAGAATCCGTAGAGGCAGCGCGCCCTGGATCGTAGCCTGGCAAAGAATCAGAACGCGATCTTCAGGCCTCCAAAGACACCCAGCGGCGCGCCCGGAGAATAGAAGGTAGAATTCCGGACCGCATCGTTATTCGGTGAAAACGGCCGGGGGATGAAGTGACCGGAATTATCGAACGGCGTAGT
The DNA here is from genome assembly GCA_048498815.1 of Acidobacteriota bacterium. Lineage (GTDB taxonomy): Bacteria > Acidobacteriota > Terriglobia > Bryobacterales > Bryobacteraceae > BOG-234. The sequence continues at coordinate 29,461 of JBEHXG010000017.1, forward strand.
GTTTAGCTGCGCAGCGGTGTAGTAGTGATGATTGAAAACGTTATCCGCCTGAATGTAGAAGCGCATATGCTTCGTCGCCTGGTAATGAGCACCAAGGTTCGTGACGCCGTAGCCGGGGGAGAAACCGGGGCCGAGATAGTAGATGCCATCCGGTTTATCGAGATTGTTTTCGTTGCCGCGCGCGAATGAGCGGCCGACCGCGTTGAAGTCGAGATCAATCGAGAGCTTCTTCCATGCTTCGAACTCCGCGTAAGCCTTCAGCAGATTGCGCGGCGCCTGAGGCATCCGATCTCCAGGCACAACGCTGATGTTGCCCTCAAGGCCCAGGCCGCCATCGTTGGTGCTGTTGCTATTGCCCCCCAGGGTTTGCGCGCTCTGAAAGGTCGCATCCAGAAATGTGTAGTTGCCGCCCAGCGTGAACCACTTGTATTTGCCGCTCAGGCTGATCTCCGCCCCCTGGCGCTGCGTCTTGCCAAAGTTGAGGAAGTAACCAAAACCCGTGATCTGTGAGGCCACGAAGAGCAGATCGTTGGTGTTCTGCGCGCGAAACCATCCGGCGCTCCAGTTGATCCTGCTCTCGCTTGTGCTGCGCAGGCCGGCTTCGAACGTGCGCGCCACCACCTGCTTCAGCGGAGGATCGGCTACCAGTGCATTCGGCAGGTTGCAGGGGTGTGAAGGATCGGCGCATCCCAACTCAATAGCTGTCGGCGCGCGATTGGCTTCGCTGTAGCTGAAGTATGTGCTTGCCGCGCGCACGGGTGTGTAAACAACACCGGCGGAAGGATTGAATCGATCAAAACCATAGTTTCCGTTCAGTGACCCACGGGAGAGAGGATTCGCGCTCGGCGGACCCAGGCGGTCCAGATTCTGAATGCCCGCATGGTTGTAGCGGCCCGAGATCGTAATCGCCAGCGTCCTTGCAAGGTGCAGTGTATCGGTGACATAGAGGCCGGCGGAATTCGTGATGCCGTGCAGATTGACGCGGGTATCGACGGGCACGCCATCGCCGTTGGTGCTGCCGTCTTCCCAGGAGTTGATCGGTGTGATGGAAACGCCGTCGGGATTGAGATAACCGAAGCGGCCCATCTGCTGATACGTGAGTCCGCTGCGATCCCATGCAATACCGGCAGTGAAGTTGTTATGCGCGCTCAGCCAGTTCGACTGGGCCGATCCACCCCACGCATGCTGCTTGTCAAAAGTATTCGTGAACACGCCGGTACACTTCTCCGTCGGCTCACTGAGCTCCAGGCCCTGAGCGATGCAGCGCCAGAAGGGAAACGGTTCGGTGGTTGAGTTGCCTGTTGTCGGATAGCCTGAGTATCCGGCTTTGTTGAGCGCCGCGATATCGGCCGCGCTCAGATTGTAGAGCGATTCGCCAAAGGAATCGTCGTTCAGATCGCCATTGGTGGTATCTGCCCGAACGTACCGAAAATAAGCCGCGCCCGACACATTGAAGCGGCTGCTGAAGGCGTGACTCAGATTCAGATTCACCGACGGGGACCGATTCCATGTAACATCCGGGATCGTGTTCACGGCCGCATAGTTCCGCGCAAGGAAGCGCGTGTCGGTAGAACCGTTGCCGGTCAGATCGTTATCCGCATAACTGAGACTCAGCCCGATCGATGTGTTTCCATGCGTGTAACCGAGCTTTCCAAACGTCTGCCGAACCTGCGACGGCGAGTACTGCCGCCATCCGTCTTCACGAAACCAGTTGCCCGCCACATACCAATTCAGACCTTTCGAATTCGACCCTCCATGTTCGAGTTCGCCCTGCCTGCGGCCAAAGGCGCCACCGCTGATGGTGAGCGACGTACCAGGCGCGGTGCGGCCGTCTTTCGTCGACACAACAACTGCCGCGCCGAGCGTATTCAGGCCGAAGACGGGATCGGAACCAGGCACCAGCGCCATGTTGGAAATCGCGATACGCGGAATCAGGTCCCATGCCACCACGTCGCCGAATGGCTGATTCTGACGGACGCCGTCTACATAAACTGACATGCCCTCCGGCGTACCGAGCAATGGCGACGCCGTATAGCCGCGATAATTGAGATCCGGCTGAAATGGATTTTCCTGGTTGTTGTTGACAAAAACACCACCCAGATTGCGGCTCATGAAGTCGGACAGATCGAGTGCGCCGCTCTTGCCGATGTCGTTCGCGTTCGCGGTCTGCACGTTCATCGGTATGTCGTCTTTCGCCATCGCGCTCCCGGGCAGTGGCGCCACAGCCACCACGTTGATGGATGCCGCTTGCGCGCTCAGTTCCAGCGTGATCGTCCTGGCTACCGGTGTCGATTGCACATCGATCGCGCCGACATACGCCTTAAAGCCGTCGCCTGACACCTCGACGCGATACCGTCCGGCTGTCAGCCTGCCCGAAGTGTAACTGCCATCCGAATCGGTCTGAAACGAAACAGCGGCGCCGCCGGTGACATTTCGCACCCATCCCGAAGCATGCACCGGCGTTCCCGAAGTATCTTTCACCGTTAACCGAATCCCGCCCGACGGCGTTTGCGCGAGAACAGCGCCAGGCGAGGCGACGAGGATGCAGGTTATGAGAACAAGTCGTCTGACAAATGAGTTTCTGAAGCGATCCATACCATGTATATCTGGCGGCTGCTTCGTTTGTTCAGCATTTTTCGCGCGGGACGGTCACAAAAAACCTGAAAAAACCCTGAACAAAACTTCGCTCCGGAGATTAATCAATATGAACGCTGTTCGCGGAGGACTGCACTCTCATGAGACTGAAGTCGATATTGCCCGCATGTTGTCTGGCGGGGCTGCTGGCCGCCTGCTCACGGCTCGCACCGGTTGAAACCGCGCAACAGGCTACGCCGGTGCCCGGCGCTCGTATCTATGTAAGCGACGAAGTCTCGGGCGATCTTTCGATCGTGGATGCGAAGACGTTCGCCGTCATCAACGTTCACCTGGGGAAGCGTGCGCGGGGCATTCATCCGAGCCCCGACGGCAAGCTGCTTTACATTGCGTTGAGCGGCAGCCCGATCGGAGGGCCAAATGTGGATGAGAGCACACTGCCGCCGCCGGATAAGAGCGCCGACGCGATTGCGGAATTCGACATCGCGGCGAACAAGACGGTTCGCATGCTGCAGGCAGGGTCCGATCCGGAAAACTTTGTGGTTAGCCCGGATGGCAAGACGATTTACGTTTCCAACGAAGACGCCGATGGCGTCAGTTTTCTCGACATCGCGTCAGGCAAGCTCACGAAGACCATCAAAACCGGCGAGGAGCCCGAAGGGGTCTCGATTACCCCCGACGGCAAGCTGATCTATTCGACGAACGAAGCCGACGGTACGGTGTCGGTAATCGATCCCGCCCTGGGCAAACTGCTCAAGCAGATTAAAGTGGGCCATCGCCCGCGCAATGTCGTGTTCATGCCCGATGGGAAACACGCTTACGTAAATGCCGAAAACGATGGCGCGATCGGATTCCTCGATACGGTAAAAAACACGCTCATCAAACCTATTGCGCTTGGCAAGCCAGGCGAGATCAAGCCCATGGGAATGGCTCTTGCAGCCGATGCGTCGAAGCTCTATGTGAGCACTGGCCGCGGCAAACAGGTCTTCGTGATCGACACCGCAACTAACGCTCCCGTCACTTCATTTGAGGTTGGTCAGCGTCCCTGGGGCATCGCGCTTTCCCTGGATGGCAAAACGCTGTACTCCGCAAACGGGCCTTCGAACGATATTTCGATCGTCGATCTCGCCACGAACGCGGTGCTGAAGAAGGTTCCGGTAGGCGCGGGTCCGTGGGGCCTGGTCGTACTCGATCACTAGAGGCGCTTCCGCATGGCCCCTGCGTTCGCGCAAACTGGTTCACCGGCTGCATCTTCGGCGCTCGAAGAAGAGGTTGCCGCGCTTTTCGCGCAGTTTCACGCGCCGGTTGTGCGCTATCTGCTGTCGTTTCGCATCGCGCCGCCGGATGCGGAAGAGATCGCGCAGGACGTATTCCTGTCGCTCTTCCAGCACCTGAGGCGTGGGAAGTCGCGAACGAATCTTCAGGGCTGGATTTTCCGCGTGGCGCATAATGCCGCGCTGACCAGCCGGGCCCGCGCTCGACGCCATGCCGAGTTCTTCAGCCATGTGCCCGGCATTTCTGAAACAGCCGCCGGAGCGGACGCCGGGCCGGAAGATCATCTGGCGGCTCTGCAGCGGCAGCGCCAGTTGCTCGCCGTTGTGCGCGCACTGCCTGAACAGGATCAATGCTGTCTATCCCTCCGCGCCGAGGGTCTTCGTTATCGGGAGATCGCCGATGTTCTGGGCATCTCTCTCGGATCAGTCGCCGCATCGCTCGAGAAGTCGCTGTCACGCCTCGCAAGAGCGGAGAGCAGCGCGAGGGGGTTACGTGAAAGCTGACATTATTCATCTCGCCGACAAGGATCTGGTGCTGGCCGCCGACGGGGAACTGGCCCCACGCCGGAAAGCCGAAGTTGCCGCGCATCTGGAGGTTTGCTGGAGCTGCCGGGAACGCATGGCTTCGCTCGAAAACACGATCGCCGATTTCGTTCGTGCACGGAATCGGGAACTCGCGGAGGACATCGCGCCCGACGATGGCCCCGCCGCTTTGCTGCGTGCGCGTTTGTCCGAGGCGGCGTCCGCGCCGCGGCGCTTTCGCTTCCGCCGGGCCGGATTCGCGACGCTCGCGTTCGCCGCGGCTCTGCTGGCGATTCTGATTACTTTTGATGGCAAGGTGAACGCCGAAGGAGCGAAGCCGCGCTTCGCTCTGACGCCGGGTGAAACGCGCCCCATCACGCTCGCGGAGGTTTGTCTTTATCAGAAAGCCGAAGTCATCTCGCGCGATATTCCTGAAGATAAGAAGCGTGAAGTTTATGCGCTCTATGGCATCCGCGAGCCACGCGAAGGACAGTTTGAAGTCGATTACCTCATCACGCCCGACCTTGGCGGCACGGAATCCGTGCGCAATCTCTGGCCGCAGCCTTACTCGGTTCGCTGGAATGCACATGTGAAGGATGAACTGGAGCAGCGCCTGCATGAGCTCGTTTGCTCGGGCCATCTGTCACTTTCCAGCGCCCAGCACGATATCGCGGTTGACTGGATCGGCGCATATCGGAAGTACATTGGAGACCGCGCATCAAAATAAAGCGCCGCTGGCTGCGGCTGGTGGTTGCGGCCGGTATTCTCGGCGTCGGCACGCTGATTTTCCCCGGCATGCGCACACCTCTTGACCGCGATCAGTTCCTGCCTGCGATTCTCGTTATTTCTATAGTTGTGGTAGCTCTGCAGCGGCTAATTGGGCGGGGACGGTGATTCTACCTTCTGCAATTCGATTGCAAGTCACGACTGTATCCCGCAATGGCACGCCCGAGGCTCGATCCGGGCGATTTTAAAGGGCAATTTGCTCCGCTGCGGACGTTGCGCCATCACTCGAAGCACAATTTGCAATTGAGTTGCAGAATTCTGTTGACATCGAACACTCCGCTGCCGTAACCTATATTTTTATCGCGGACCAATATGGTCCATGATCAAATCCGCGATCAAATATCGCAGAGAATTCAGTTACAGCAGAAACAAGACAATCACAGAGCGAGTCCCCGCGTAAACCTTTTGGCGAAGCTGCGCAGGGACTCGGGATCAACAACCCGGAGGGCCGTGACCGAACCATTGTAACGGAAACGGCCAGGGTTACCTCCAAGGAGAATCATGGCGCGTTCGACATTCAGGACAAAAAGCAGGAAGAAGGACACGAAGAGCTGCGGGAATCATTGGCAGGCTGCAACACGATGGACGGCCGTCGGCACGATCGTGGCGTGTTCCGCGGTTGGCAGTAAGACCTTAAATGTGGCCCAGGCGCAGACGCTGCCGCGAGGGGGCGAAGGAGTATCGCAGACACGTGCGCAGCGCTTCGACGTTGGTTCCGGCCTGTTGTCGGACGTGGTCCCACAGTTCGCGCGCCTCGCCGGAATAACGTACACGCTGCCGCCGGAGTTTGGGCCGCTGACCTCTCCGGGCGTAAAGGGAACGTACACGGTCCAGGAGGCGCTGCAGCGGCTGCTGGAAGGCACCGGCCTGTCGTTCCGGTTTACGGCTCCAGCCGCAGTGACATTCCAGCTTCGTGAACAGCGCGAGACCATCACGCTGACCGACCGGGCTCCGGGAGCCAATCCCTATGCGGACCCGGTTGCGCCCTACAAGGCCGACCGGCTGGCATCCAGCAAATTCACCGAGCCGATACTCGACACTGCTCGAACCGAAACCGTTCTCACGGCAGAAGCGTTGTCGGATCAGCACTCCACAACCCTGCGTGAGGCGCTCCGATCCACGGCCGGCGTCACGCTTGGATCCGGAGAAGGTGGTAATGCCTTTGGCGACCGTTTCTTCATTCGCGGCTTCGATGCACGGAATGACGTCTTCATCGATGGCGTACGCGATCCCGGCGTCAATATCCGCGAGAACTTCGATACCGAGCAGCTGGAAATTCTTCGCGGACCCGCTTCATCGTTCGCGGGTCGCGGAACCACCGGCGGCGCGCTCAACATCGTCAGCAAAGAAGCACAAAGCGCCGATTTCTACAAAATTGAAGGCGATGGCGGTTTCAATGACACTGATCGGCGCGTGACGGTCGACGCCAACCATGTCATCAGCTCCGTGCTTGATGCGCGTTTCAATGGCATGGTCCAGTATTCCGACATTGCCGGCCGCAACTTCGCCACCGACAATCGCTGGGGCGTGGCGGGCAATCTGGTGTATCACCCCACCACAAACTTCAAGGTAACGGCGAACTACTCCCACACGTACCTGTGGGGCATTCCGGATTTTGGCGTTCCGAGCAATCAGGTGACGCGACAGCCTGTAACGGAAAGCGGCGTCTCCCGCCAAATTTTTTACGGCGCCGCTAACCGGGACTTCACGAAATCGGCGCAGGATATGGGAACGCTCGATGCGGAATGGAAGGTCAACAAACATATCACGCTTGAAAACAAACTGAGAATCAGCCATTCGCTGCTGAACTACATCGGCACCATCCCCGAAAATCCAGGCGCAAGCGGCGCTACCGCGCCCTACTCGTCTACGCTGACGTTTTACTCGGGGTACACCCAGTTAAATGCGCAAAGCCGATATGAGCCTGTGGATGTGATCAACGATCAGCCGCAGATTACCTTTGACTTCGAAACCGGACAGATCAAACACACCGCGATAGCCGGAGGGGAGTTCTCTAACGAGCGTCTCAGCATTCAGGGCTACAGCGGACTCACTTCCGAACTGACCACTGGTTCCGTCGCGTTTACGTCGAGTGGCGCGCCGATTGTCAGCATCGCGAATCCTCCCAACTATCTCTACGGCTCCGGTACTATCGCGCTCGCAGGGAATCCTCTGAAGTACAAAGTGAATACCAACGCGGGGTACCTGATGGATACCGCGAGTTATCACGATTTTGTCTTTCTGAACGCCGGCCTTCGTTACGACGACTACAGCATCGGTTCCGCGAATAACACCAGTTCCCGATCGGCGCGCAATGGAATCACGAGCTGGAATGCCGGACTGACCATCAAGCCGGTTAAGATCGCGAGCATCTACTTTGCGTATGCCACTTCAGCCGATCCGGTCGGCGATGAACTCGATGCGACGTCGAGCGCTTACGGCGGCCTGTCTGCCAGCCAGAACACGGCGCAGATTTATGGGCCGCAGAAAAGCAGGTCCGGAGAATTCGGGACAAAGTGGAGCCTGTTTCAGGAGCATCTACTGGCCAGCGCCGCTCTTTTCCAAACCGATGTTTCCAATGCAAGAGAGACCTCTCCGGCGAATCTGCCTGGTTATACGAGTGGCCAGATTGTTCCGAACGCAGCTTACCGCGTCCGCGGCGTCGATCTGGAACTCGCCGGAACAATTACGAGCAAATGGAGCGTTCTCGGCGGTCTGGTGCAGATGGATCCGAAGATCACAAGATCGATCGTCCCCACCAATATCGGACTCGATCTGGCGAATATTGCACCGAGATCGTTCAACTTCCTGAGTAAGTATCAGATTCTGCGTGCGCTCGAACTGGGTGCCCAGGCTGTTTACGATTCGAAAGTCAAAGGTGGATCGCTGCTCGCCGCCAACGGTGGCATTGCGTATCCCGGTGCGCCGAACCCCACATTCCTGCCGCCACACTGGCGGTTCGATCTGTTTGCCGAATCGAAGGTCAACAACTACGCGACGGTGAAGCTCACGGCCCAGAATATTACCGACAAAACTTATTACGATTCGCTCTATCAGAGCTCGCAGCCCTTTGTAAAAGTAGCTCCGGGGCGGGCCGTTTACCTGAGCCTTGTCGTGCGGTTCGGCGGTCTCTGAGGTCGACGCATGCTGATCTGCATTCCCGACGTATTGACGAAAGCCGAAGTGGCGGACTTCCGCGCCCTGATGGATGCGGAAGTGTGGGAGGACGGGCGTTCCACCGCGGGCGCCCAGTCCGCAGAGGTAAAGAAGAATGAACAGTTGCCGCCGGACGGGAAACTGGCCCGGCAACTTGGCGAGCGTATCCTTCGTGCGCTCGCCGCCAATACGACCTTCATTTCCGCAGCGGTGCCATTACACATTTTTCCCCCGCTGTTCAACAGATATGTACCAGGTGAGTTCTTTGGTGAGCATGTCGACAACTGCATTCGCGGCGACCGTCTGACCGGTCTTCGCATCCGTACCGATCTTTCGGTCACGCTTTTCCTTTCGGAGCCGGACGAGTACGACGGCGGCGAGCTGGTGATTCAGGACTATTACGGTTCTCACACCGTCAAGCTGCCGGCGGGCCATCTGGTCCTCTATCCGTCTTCGAGCCTCCATCTCGTGACACCCGTGACCCGGGGAGCGCGGGTGAGTTCGTTTTTCTGGCTGCAAAGCATGATCAAAGACTCGCTCGCCCGGAGGATGACCTTTGACATGGACAACTCCATTCAGGCTCTCGTTCAGCGTCTTGGCCGCAACGATCCCGAAGTTCGCAAGCTTACGAGCGTTTATCACAATCTGATCCGCCACTGGGCCGAGGTGTGATGCCGGGCGTAAGGATTACGGATTCCGCCGAGATTGCGGCCGCCGACGCGCAGGCATCGTCGTTCATGAAGGAAGGCATTCGTCTCATGCAGACAGAAGACGGCGTCGAGCCGGCGCTTGTCTGCTTTGAGCGCGCTCTCGAACTTCGCCGCCGCCTGCCTCCGGACATCGCTGCGCACGCATACGGTCTGGCCGCATGCTGGCTCAACCGGGCCGAAGCGCTCACCCGTCTGGGAGCGGACTATACAGCGCTGACGCTTGCTGCGTATGACGAAGCGCTGGCGTTACTATCCACGCTGCCCCTCAGCGAGGCGTCACGCTATTCGCAACGGCTGGCGATCGCCCATCAGAATCGGGCGCTGGTTCTGGTCGAGCAAAACCCGCCGGAGGTCAACGAGGCTCTCCTGGCACTTACAAACGCCATCACGGTACTCGATGACGCGAAGGCGATGGATGCCCCCGAACGTGAATACCTTCAGGCAACCGTGTGGACGAATCGGGCGAACATTCTGGCCTCGGAATATTCGCTCCGGTCGGATTCGGGAACGCGGGCGGCTGCGCGACGGGCGCTTGCGCTCATTGAACCGTACGAGCGCGTGGACGCGGCAGCCGTCGAGACCGGACTCAATGCGCGTCATGTACTCTGCCGCCTCGTCGCGCGGAGATTGGAGTCCGGTTCAGAAGCAGTCCATCACGAAAACGATGTCCATGAGGCTACCGATCTCGCCGACGAAGCTCTCGGCCTGGTGCGTACGTGGGAACAACGAGGAGTAGACCGGTTTCGCAAGCTCGCAGCAGATTTTTTGCGATTTGGCGCGCTCACATACAGCCGCTATCAGCCCCACTTTCTGGAGGAGTTTGTCGGCGAACAACTCGATCCACGAAGATCGTCGCCTGCATATGTATTCAGCGGAGAGATGCAGGCTGCTTCCTCGGAACTTGCGCAGTTGCTCCGACTGTCGGGATGCCACGCGTTGACACAGGATGGCGTGCTTGGGTAAAATAGGACTAAATAAGTCCCGATTTGGATTTAGCCACAAGCGGCATCTTTCAGGTACTTCAAATCAATGGCAGCTTTTACAATGAGGCGGACGGTGTGCTGCGAAGGCTACCGTCAGTGTGGACGGCGATGTCTTGTGTGTCCGAATCGTCCGGAGAATTGCACGGCTGGGGCCCCCTCCACCGGCGGCGATCCCGCACCTTCCTGTTCCGATTGCCTGATAACGGTGCAGACGGAACTCCCAAATCAATATAAGAACCCCGGTATAATCACCCAATGCGTGGAAACGACAAGATCCTTGAGCATTTGAGCGTCGCGCTGCGCGCCGAGCTCACGGCAATCAATCAGTATTTCCTTTCAGCCAAAATGAATGAGAACTGGGGATACATCGCGCTTGCGAAGCACTATCGCAAAGAATCTATCGAAGAAATGATCCATGCGGAGAAGCTGATGGAGCGGATTCTCCTGCTCGATGGGATTCCAAACATGTCCGATATCGGGCCCATCAGAATCGGCACGAACATCCAGGAGCAGCTCGAAGCCGATCTCGCTCTTGAGATGGAAGCAGTGCACCACCTCAACCAGGCCATCACGGATGCCCGGGAGGTTGGCGACAACGGTTCTCGTGCCCTGTTCGAACAGATCCTCGTGGATGAAGAGGATCATGTGGACTATCTTGAAGCTCAGCTCCACGCCCTGAATCAGGTGGGAATGGCTGGCTACCTGGCTCAGCAGTTGCATCCGTCGGAAGAAAAGTAGCCGTCCTCGACGACAATCAGGATTGGGATCGCCTCGATTTATTGATAGCTTCCGGCCTTCTTAAGATCTAAGCGGATACATCGCCTCCGGGGCGCAATTTTTTGGGGTGAAAACAATTTACATACGCCCCGTAGTGGTGTATTCTGAGATTGCTCCAGTAATAGTCCGCGCGTTATCGAGAAGAATGCTTGCCCCGCAGAACTCTCTTACACGCGACGATATGGAAACACGCCGTCTGGCAGCCGCTGGCGAGCTGCTTAACGGTTTGACTCAATCCCAGGTGGCGCGCCGATATGGCGTGAGCCGCACAACTGCCTCCCGTTGGCACAGATCGATTGTGGTGAAAGGCGTCGATGGCATGCGCAAGCGCCGGGCCACCGGTCGTCCGAGCCGCCTTACCGCCGATCAGGTGGAATCGATTCGCGGAATGTACACCGAAGGAGCGGCCGCGCACGGCTTCTCGACAGACCGCTGGACCACAGGCAAGCTGGCCGAGGCGATTGAGCGCCGGTTCGGTATCCGCTATGACCAGGATCACGTGGGTCGGCTGATGCACAAGTTCGGGCTGCGCGAACGGCGCTTTCAGTACGCTCCGGCGCCGATCGCTGTGATGGAAGCGCCGGCCGAGCCGATGCTGACGGCAGCGGTAGCCTGAGCGCGCTTTCGCGCGCCACGCTGAATTTTCGGGATTTGGGCGGCGCTCCAGCCGGCGATGGCGGGAGCGTGCGGCGTGGCGTTGTTTTTCGTTCGGCTGAGTTCACCACAGTTTCGGAGGCGGAGGCGGCGGAGTTGCGGTCGCTTGGGATTCGGCGCGTGTTCGATCTGCGCACGGATGCCGAGCGCGCCGCTGCTCCGCCGTTTTGCTTTGATGCGCGCGCGGAACTGAGATGCATCACGATTGGCTTCGATGCTTGGGAAGATCCGGTGCGGCTGCTGCGGCGGCTGGTAATAGAGGACCCCGAGCCGGGCCGTGTGCGGGCGCTAATGCGGTCGGTTACATTGCGTATCGCGCTGGAGGGCGCCTCGAAGATTGGAGAGATTGTGCGTGAGATTGCCGCCGGCGCCTTTCCGGCGGCAATTCATTGCAGCGCCGGGAAGGACCGCACAGGAGTGGTTTGCGCGATCCTGCTCAAGCTGGTTGGAGTGAGCGAGACCGGTATCTATCGGGATTACCTGCTGAGTAATGTCGTGGTGCCTGCGATGAAGGAGCGCTTTGCCGCGGCGTTCCGCACGTTTCCGGATGAGACGGTGGATATTCTGGTCGGCGTGAATCGCGGGTCGCTTGATGCGCTGTTTGAGACGATCGAGTCTGAGTTTGGATCGTTTCAGCGATATGTGAGCGGCGGGCTGCGGCTCACCGAGGAAGAGATAGCGGCGTTGCGCGCGCGGCTGCTTGTCAGTTCCGTCTAACGCGGATGCCGTCGCGTGTCGCCAGGCAACAATAGATACAGCTTGATGCCGGTAAGCAGTAGTCAGAGAGAATCTCGGGGCGGCGTGGCGGTGCGGCTGGACCGCGTGCGGCGCGCGTTCGGTTCCCTGGTTGTTGTGGACGATCTTTCGCTGGAAATCGAAGCGGGCGAGTTTCTGGCTGTGCTGGGCCCTTCGGGGTGCGGGAAGTCCACGCTTCTGCGGATTGTGGCGGGATTGAGTGCTCCCGACGGCGGCGCCGTTTCAGTGAATCCAGCGGGCAAATTCCAGACATCGTTTGTTTTTCAGGATGCCCAGTTGCTGCCCTGGCGAACGGCTATCGAGAATGTCGCGCTTCCCCTGGAGTTAATGGGAACCGATGCCACGACGCGGCGGCTGTGCGCCCTGCGGGCTCTGGCTGACGTCGGTCTGGATGACGCGGCGGGGCGATATCCGGCACAGCTTTCCGGTGGAATGAAGATGCGTGTGTCGCTGGCACGCGCGCTCGTCACAGAGCCTCGGCTGCTGCTGCTCGATGAGCCGTTTGCGGCGCTCGATGAGATCACGCGGCTTCATCTGGATGTCCGGCTGCGCGAGCTCTGGGCCGCGCGCGGTATGACGGTGGTATTCGTGACCCACTCGATCACGGAAGCGGCGTTTCTGGCGGATCGCGCCGTGGTACTGACCCGGCGCGGATGCGGTGTGCGCCTGGATCGGCGCCTGGTGCTGCCGAGGAAGCGGGATGATGAACTGCGACTGAGTTCGCGGCTCTCAATCGAGATGAGCGTGCTTCTGGGCGCGATGGAGGAAGAGGGATGAAACCGCGTCATTTGATTCCGGTGATTCCTTTCGCAGTGGTGACGACAGCGGTTGAGCTGGCGGTTCGCGCTGGGTTCGCTCCGCGGTTTCTGGTGCCTCCGCCGAGTGCGATATTCCTGACGATGATGCACGACTGGCCGGAGTTGTTCGCGGCGCTGATGAAGACGTCGGCCGGGGCTCTGGCTGGCTTTGCGCTGGCGGCCGTGGGGGGCGCGGCAATTGCCGTGCTCCTGGCGTCCTCGCGGGGAGTACGCCAGGCGTTTTATCCTTACGCCGTGTTCTTCCAAACCGTTCCGATTATCGCGATCGCGCCGCTGCTGGTCATTTGGTTTGGATACGGCATGCGGACGGTAATTGCGTCGGCGTTCATTGTGTCGGTCTTTCCGGTGATTGCGAATACGCTCAACGGGATTCTCTCCACCGATCAGGCGTTGCGTGATTTATTTCGGCTATATGGGGCATCGTCGCAAGACGTGTTATGGAAGCTGAGTTTTCCCGCTGCCCTGCCGCAGATTTTGACGGGACTGCGAATTGCGGGGGGACTGGCGGTAATCGGTGCAATCGTGGGAGAGTTTATCGGGGGCCAGGGGCTGGGTTCGGTGGTGGATGTGGCGCGCACCCAGCAGCGTACCGATAAGGTGTTTGCGGCAGTCCTGCTGGCCTCCGTGCTGGGATTGGCTTTGTTCGGTCTGATCAATCTGACCAGCCGCCTCGTTCTTCGTCGCTGGCATGCCTCCGAACAGTAGATAATCGGGAGGATGAATCCGACTCGTCGCGATGTCTTAGGCATTCTCTCCGCGTCCGCTCTGCTTGCGTCCTGTTCGAAGTCTTCAAGAATAAAGCTGGCGCTCGACTGGAAACCCGACCCGGAATTCGGCGGATTCTATGCGGCGGACTACGCCAGGCATGGGCTCGATGTGGAGATTCTGCCGGGCGGTGCGGGAACGCCTACGGTTCAGATGATCGGGGCGGGTACGGCCGAGTTCGGCATTGTCGCGGCGGACGAAGTGCTTCTCGCGCGCACGCAGGGAAACGATGTGGTGGCATTATTTGCGGCCTTCCAGAATAGTCCGATGGCCATCATGGCGCATGCGTCGCGGCATCTGAATTCGATTGAAGACGTGCTGAAGTCCGGTACGTTGGCAATCCAGAGTGGCCTGCCCTATGCGCGCCTGCTCCTGAAGAAATATGGCGCGGGTGCCGCGAAGATCGTGCCGTCCCCGGGAGGCGACCTAACTGCATTCCTGAATGACGAGACCTTCGCCATGCAGTGTTTTGCCACGGCAGAGCCGCTGCAGGCGAAGCGCAGGGGAGTTGCTGTGACGGTGTTCCCTGTCTCGGATATCGGATATAACCCTTACACAACCGTTCTGGCAGCGAGTGGGGAAATGCTGCGGAAAAATCCTGAACTTGCGAAAAATATGGTGGCCGCGGTGCGGGAAGGCTGGCGCTCATACCTGGACAATGCCGCCCCGACCAATGCAAAAATGCAGGCTCTGAATTCCACGATGGAACTGACGAGTTTCGCTGAGATTGCGGAAGCGCAAAAGCCCTTGATCGAGGCCGATCCTCCGGGGACAATGACGAAGGAACGCTGGGATACTCTCGTTGCCCAATTGAAGGAGTTAGGCGACATCCCGCGGACAATCCCCGCGGAGCACTGCTTCCGAACGTTATAAGAGCTAAACGCTGACCACCGGGCGCGGTGATACCTGCTTCGACCTGCTTTCCGGGCCCCGCTCAAACGGGATTCGCTCCAAGCGCGGCATAGCGGAGAATGGCGGCGACGCCCTCGCCTGGCGTCGCCATGGCTGCGTTGCAGACTACTGTGCCGGAATTGCGGATTACCGCGACCGCTGTCTCATTGAGCAGCGCTTCCGATGTCTGGGGCATCGGGCGGAGGAACAGGCGTTCGATCTGACCACGGGAAGAGATTGCGGATATTTCGCCCAGGTCGGTTAGCAAAAGACCGCGGCGGGATGCCGCGCTGAGCTCGTCGATCGTTTGTTCCGCGCATGCGCGCGAAGCGGTCCTGGCGACGATCTGCAGAGCCTCCCGGTGAATTCGCTCTTCGCCCAGGGCCTGCGGGCTCCCGTGAACGGCTTCGTGCAGCAGCGAGGGGCAGGTATTGATCTGGTGATAGATCGCGATCTCGTGCACGACCGATGCGAGCACGAGTGGATCGTGACTCTCGCGAAGGATCGGCTGGATGGCGCGGTCGATCGCGCGGAAGAAACTGCGAAGGTGGGCGTCGCGCGATTCTTGACGGGACGAAGTGCCGAAGCGGATCTGCGCGGATTGGTGTGTCCGCGCGCCCGGCGTGGAGCGTGCTTCGAGGTCGTGATCGCCGTGGTGCCCGGCGCCATTCAGACTGCGTGGCAGCGATTCGGGAAGGTCTACTTCAGTGAGTCCGCGTTCGTTTCCGCGATAAAGGTGGATACCGTTAACGCTGAGAGCGAGCAGCCAGAAGCTGCGCGTGGCGAGGCCGGCCAGAAGCGGCAGAGTATGAAACTGGTCGCCCAGAATCACACGCGGCTCAAGTACTTCCGGCCAGAAGCTGGCTTTCGTGAAGCCAGGCGCGCGGAAGATCACCACGCTGCCGGTGCGTCCACTCCAGTTTGTGTTACGTGCGACCTTCCTCAGCGGTCGCAGGAATTCCAGGCAGGCTTCTTCGGTGAACCCTCGCTCCCGCAGGAGCGTTCCGGCCTGCTGAATCGCTGTGTTGAGGCGCGATTCGGGCCTCGCGTCGGGAAGCGCTTCTCCGATTGGATGCAGGACGCTCAGGCAGGGGCCGGTAATCGTGGCCAGCGTTTTCACGTCTTCTATCGTGATCATGCCGGAGACAGAAGCACTCGGGCTTCCGCGCGCAAGAGATTGTAAAGTCCGCAGGTTCAACGGAAGACCGGATCGGCGGCCCATGCGTCTGGTTCATATGACGCATCATCTCGCCAAAAAACGCGCGTGGCTGTTGGGATTTGTGGGTCGGTGACGTTTCATGAGTGTGCAATCCAGTCAAAATGCATTGCTGTCAGCCGCGGGAAGCGGCGTGATGGCGGAACGGAGCCGGGCTCCCTTGACTCTGGCGAACTCCGGCCTGGCCGCGGATCGGGAATTTGAAGCGCTGTTCCGAGAGCACTATCCACGGCTGGTTCGCATCCTGATCCGGCTTGTCGGCGGGGCCGGCCGCGCCGAAGAACTCGCTTCGGATGCGTTCTGCCGGCTATACCAACGGCACGGGGCGCTTGATTCGGAGCAAAACCTTGCGGGCTGGCTATACCGGACCGCGGTAAATCTGGGCCTCGACGACCTGCGTTCGGCTTCGCGTCGAACACGCCGCGAGGAGCAGGCGGGACGCGCGGAGGCCGGGGATCGCTCTCATTCGAATCCGCTGGGCGATCTGCTGGCGGAAGAACAGCGTATGCGCGTGCGCACTGCGCTCTGCCGGCTGAAGCCGGTGCAGGGACAGGTGCTGCTGATGTCGAGCAGCGGGTTCACGTGCCGCGAGATCGCGGAGGTACTGGGGATGCGCCCCGATTCGCTCTACATGCTGATCTCGCGCGCTAAGGCGCAGTTTGAGAAAGAGTATGTCGGGTTGTACGGGAGGGGGGAATGATGTCTTGTCCGGCGGATTTTGAGCTGGCGGCCTTCGCGGAAGAATGTGGCGGGGAAGTAGTAGCGACCCATCTGCAGTCGTGCGAACGGTGCCGCGCGGAAGTGCATCGCATGTCGGCGACACATGGTCGGGTGAGTGCGTGGTTCAGTGATCTTGCAGGCAGCGGGGAAACGGAGGTCGATGTGGATGCGGCGTTTGTTCGTTTGATGGAAACGCTGCGAGTCCCTGAAACGGTGTCGGCGGAAGATCATCTGGCGCGCCTCCTGGCGCCGGATACGGAGATTCCGTGGTATCGCTCCATTGCCGCGAATATCCGCGAGACGCTCTGGCCGGAGAAACTGCCGGCGCTGGCGCTGACTTCGACACCGATCGCGGTGAAGGATATCTGGGGGCGCGGGACAAGTCGGGGCGCGCTGGCCTTGTCGGTGCTTCTCCAGGGCGGGCTCGTGGCAGGACTCGTCGCAGTCGGAACCAGCGATGTGGTGAGAAAGAAGGTGGAGCAGATGGTGCTGATTGCTCCTCCTCCCGCGCCAACCAGGACCGTGCCAAAGGACCAGGCCCCGGCGGGCGGTGGTTCGCGCTCAGCGTCACCCGCTCTGAAAGCAGCATTGCCGAGGCCGGCGCCGAAGGCGTTCACGCCCCCGCTCGTAACCGTCGACCATCCGGCGCTGACCCTGGATGCCTCGCTGGTCGCTCCGCCCGATGCGTGGGCAGCGCCATCCGGTGCGATTGGAAATCCGCTGGGGCAGATCGGCGGCGGCAGCGGATTCGGGAGCGGCGGTGGGATTGGCAACGGGCGTGGAACCGGTATTGGCAGCGGTGCGGGTAGTGGAGTGGGCGGTTCGGCCAGCGGCATTTTCGAGTTGGGGAAGGGCGTGACCCCGCCGGAACTGGCATCGAGCGTGGAACCGGAATATTCAGAGGAAGCGCGCAAGGCGAGGTTCAACGGAATGGTGGAGCTTTCGATTGTGGTGAATACGGACGGTGTGCCCGAGCAGATTCACGTCGTCAAAAGCGTCGGAATGGGCCTGGATGAGAAGGCTATGGAGGCTGTACAAAAGTGGCGCTTTCGTCCGGGGAAGAATAAAGGCGTGCCGGTGAAGACCCGCGCCACTGTGGACGTCAACTTCCGGATGCTGTAGGGCGGGAGAGAGCTATGATGACGGCGTGCCTCGATGCCGCGGGTCTGCAGCGGTGTCTCGAAGAATCCTCGTGGGGTGGCGCGGACGGGCATTTGAGCGCATGCGCCCGCTGTCGTGAGATGTGCGCGCGAATTACAGCCACGCACGTGCTGGTGAACGGATGGCTCATGAAGCTGGCGCCGCCGGACGGTGTGATGCCTGCCGGATCGGAGGAAGCACTGGCCCGGCTTTGGGCGCAATTGCCTTTGGGCGGAGCAGGACGAGCGCGGAATCCCTGGCCGATGGTGTCGTCTCTGATTCTGCAGAGCGCGGTGGCTGCAGCGCTCATGATGACGGGAGTGCGGGCCTCTGCACCGGTGAGTCAGCCACCACTCGTTACGCTGATCGCTCCGCCGATCTCGCCTGTGAAACCACAGCCTGCGCGGACACGCCCAGGGGGTGGCGCCGGGAACCCTGCACCGGCTGAGCCGCGTGCGGCGCGGGCCTTTGTACCGAAAGACTTCGTTGCGTTTCCCGCGGTGAACAACTCGCGTTTCGCGCCGGACTTGTCGAGCAGCCTCGCTTCGCCCGGCATAGAGTGGGCAGCGACCGGCTGGTCCGGCGGCGACACTTTGGCGGGGATCGGAGGTCCAGGTCTCAGTGGCTCCGGTCCGGGCGGTTCCGGAGGTGGAAATCGCGCGGGCGATGGTGGACTTCAAAAGATTTACACCGCGGGCAACGGAATCAGCGCTCCCGTCCTGTTGTCCCATGTCGATCCGGAATACTCTGACGATGCGCGCAAGGCGAAGCTGGGCGGGACAGTCACACTATCGATTGTCGTGAGCCCTGACGGACGGCCCATCAATATTCTTGTAAGCCGGAGTTTGGGGATGGGGCTTGACGAAAAGGCGATTGAGGCTGTGAAGCAGTGGCGGTTCAAACCCGGCATGAACCACGGCATGGCAGTGTCTGTCCGGGCCGTGGTGGAGGTGAACTTCCGGTTGCTTTGATCGTGAACGAATTATCATAGCGGGCAGAGGGATGGAATCATGTTCCGCTATCGATTTGGGCTCGTTCTTATCGCAGCCGCCGGGTTACTGAAGGCACAGGAAGCGCGCAAAGCTCCCGTTGACATCAAACCTGGCAGCATCACCTACGAAGATGTGGACTATCCATATCCGGTCTCTTACCTGCGGTTAACGGTTTATGGGCAGGATGTCCGGATGGCCTATATGGACGTGCCGCCGGCAGGCCAGGGCAATGGCCGGACCGTGGTGCTGTTTCATGGAATGAACTTCGGCGGGTTCTACTTCGGGGGGCCGATTGAAGCATTGCGCGCCGCCGGATTCCGTATTGTTGTGCCGGACGAGATTGGCTTCGGGCGATCTTCCAAACCGATCATCCCCTACAACTTTCACGACATGGCGCTGAATGTTCGCACGCTTCTGCAGTCGCTGGGAGTTACCCGAGTATCGGTCGTAGGGCACTCGATGGGTGGCATGCTGGCGGCCCGGTTCGCGGCTTCGTATGCGGATATTACGGAGCGTGTGGTGCTATACGATCCCATCGGGCTGACCGATGTTCGCTGGAATCAGCAGTGGCGGGGAGCCGAAGACGCTTACAAATCGCTGCTTGCGAGGACGAACGATCAGGCCTGGCAGGCCGCTTACGCAAATATCGAGCGCTATTTTCCGGGTGCCTGGAAGCCGGAGTACGAGAAGTACGTCAGGATTCTCTATGCGCCGACACTGAGCAGCGACTGGCCACGACTCGCGATGGTGCAGTCGATCTACCGGCAGATCACTTTTCTCGATCCGGTCGTCTATGACTGGGCCCACATCAAGGCGAAGACGCTGGTAATCGGCGGCGAGAAGGATGGCGATAATTTTCCCGCGCTGGCGAAGCATATTGCGGATACCATTCCCGGCGCCGAACTCGTGGTGATTCCGGGCGCCGGGCATGTACCGCATATTCAGATGCCAGAGACGTTCAATAATGCCGTTGTCGGATTTCTGACTAAGTAGCCGTTTATTTCGGGCAGCCAACCGCTGAGATGGCCTTCGTTGGCAGCGGCTTCGAATCCATTCCGTCGGGCAGTTGCGCGCCGCCGGGGATAAACCAGATTTCCACGCGACGGAACTGGGCGCGGGCGTCGGTCGCGCTGACGCTCTCTCCGGCCTTTTCCTTCACGGCCGTCGAGCCCCCGCAGAATGTAGGCCGGGTATCGCTGGCCTGATCTGTTCCTACCCAGTTTGCGAGGATGCGACTCAGATCGAGTTGCGGACACACGCCTTTGCCCGCGCTAAGCACAGCTGCGGCATTGATAACGCGCGATTGATCGAGGTTGTTTTTCTTTTCACCATTGTCGCGATGTCCGATCAGCAGGACCTTCGCAGCGGGATCGGCGCGCAGCATCGGCGTGAGCTCTTCGATTAACAGCCGCTTGCCGCAGTTGTTGACGCGATCGCTTTCTCTGGCGAAGACGAGGTCGTCGAGACGCTTCGCGTAAGGAGCGAGCGTGACGGTGACATCGGCGTTCGCCGTGGCAGTCTGGCCAATCCTGTCAGTCACGGTCGCCGTGAAGTGAACCACCATCGATTGCGGCTTCGAACGATTCACCATGTCGAAGGGCAGACCGGTGGAATCGAATGTAACGCCTGTGAGCGCGCCCGCCGAGGTTGTGTAGCGAACGGTGGGTGGCTCCGCGCAGGGGGAGACCTTTGGAGTTGCGGCAAGCGTCGCGCGATCGCCATAAGGAATGACGGCCGGCGCGGCGGTTAGCGTTATCGAAGGTGGCGGCACCGGCAGAACTGTGACGCTGACGGAATCGGATGTCGCGGTGCTGTCACCCGCGCTGACCTTAACCGTTATGCTGCGCTTACCGGAGCCGTTCGCGGTCGAAAGCTGGAACGTACGGTTGGTGGCGCCGTCAATCGGCCTGCCATCCACGAACCATTGATACGCAGGCGTCTGATTGGGTAACCAACCGGACGCTTCTGCAGTGAGTCGCATATCCTCCCTCGGACATACATCATGCGCTCCCGTCACGGCGCGGATCTGAACGTGCGCAGCCGGAGGCGGTGGCGGCGGAGGAGGCGTCGGCTTCGGCGCCGGCTTGCAGTCGCACTTGCCAGGATCGAAGAGGTTGAACAGGTTCGACAGCTTGCTCGAAAGAACAAAGTACGCACCCTGGCGCACCGGCGCGGTCAGGAAATTAGCCTCGATTTCGTCCGCCGAACGGAAGTTGTAACCGATGCCGACGCGAAGATCGCGGAAGAGCCAGAAACCGCCTTCGAGGCCAACTGCGCTCTGATGAATCGAGGTGCTCGGCTGCAGGATGTTGCGCGCTTCCACGGCCGCGTCAAAGCGACGGCTGATGCGGAACTGCGCACGTTCCTGGATGAGCCAGGTGGTGGTTGAAGCCGACGGCGAGCCCACGTAGTTGTAACTGCGATCGCTGAATCCAAGCTTGGCGTAAAGTTCGATGCGGCGATGTGGCTGGTAATACCCGTCGGTCGAAAGCAGGCTGATGCGGTCGTTCTGCGGAAGCGCGGTCTGGCTGGTGCCGATGTTCGCGCTTCGCAGTGTATAAGAGAGCAGCCAGCCTTCTTTGTCGGTCTTCCAGGAGCGCCACGCGATTGCGGCGACTCCCTGGTTAGCGCGGTTTTGCTGCGAGAGGACCTGGTTAACCGAGAGTGGGCTAAGCAGATCGACCGCGCCTGAGCCGGGCTGGAACGCGGCCGTGGAATATTGATATCGACCGAGCATCGTGAGTCCCTGCGAGAGCCGTCCCGCAGCGCCGGTAGTAACGATCTGGCCCAGTCCGCCGCGATCACGCAGTTCGTAACGCGCCGAGGTGCGGAAGTTCTTTGCCGGCAGCCAGGAAAAACCGACGCTGCCGCTGTTGAAGCTGCCGTCTTGGCCGGTGAGCAACTGGCCGCGCTCCATTCCGAGATCGAGGTTGAAATGCTCATTGACGGGGATGCGGTTCACCAGGCCAACCACCGCGTAGCTGTCTGTGCCGTTGATTCCGTTTTCGATCAGGTAACCACTCTGCAGACTTGTATAGCGGCTCCATTTGTCTTCAATGCCGATGCTGGTTTCATTGCGGCCGTTGGGGGTGGCGAAGCCGGTTGAACTGAGATCGCCGATCGGCAGGATCGGGGCTGACGCGAGTCGTTGTGTGAAGAACAGACGCACGGTTTCACTTGCCTGGTACTTCGCGCTGAGCAGCGTTTCGTTGGGATAGGTGGGGTCGGCCTTGCCCAGGTTTTCTTCGCGACGGACCGAGGCAGTGAGGCGGCTGGTGGGATGCCAGTCGAGCCCCGCAGTAATCAGATTGGACTCGATCTCCGTGGTCGCGATATTGTTCTGATAATCGCGGTAATCGTAGCCAGCGAGCAGATCGAAGCGTTCGGACAGCGCCTGCTTCAGTTCCAACGAACCCGTGAGGCGGCTGTCATTAACAAGACTTGTCTTGTTCTTTTCGCCCGTGAATCCGAGTTTGAGCTTCGTACCTTTAGCCGGTTTCAGTTCGATTGCGCTGCGGATGGTCTGCGAACCGGGCACAACGGAAGCGCCGAAGGGATTGAAGAAGCCGACATCGGTCTTCGAGAAACTCTCCAGAATGCGGCCGTGGAGAAAACCGAAAGGCTGATCGAGATCGGCACGAATAGCGGTGCCGTTCACGTTCGTCAGCGCGCCGGAGGTGAGTCCGGCAGTGAGCGCCGAACCATGGCTGACGGGAACTTCTACACTCAGGTGCCCGGCACCGGGCAGTTTCTGCTGGAGTGTGATGTCTCCGAGGTAGTAGTTGCCGGCAGTGGGGTCGCGCTGGTCGGTAAGGGCCGCACCGAGACGGGTCCCGAACCGGTTCGAACGAAGCTCGGCGCGCGCGCTGTAGACCGTTGACGTCTTGCCGAAGGTCAGGTATTCATAGCTGAAGACGAGCTGGATCAGGTTGAGTGACTGATCGTAAGCGTTCAGCGTGCGAAGGAAGAAGACACCGCCGGTGGCGGGATCGATGGAGTAGTCCACCGAGCGCACCAGCGATTCGCGCGAGAGCAGGATTTCCGGATTGTGTCGATCGCGAATTTCAATCACGGCATTCTCCGTCCCCGGGACCAGCGCGGTGTGGGAGAGCTGGATGAGTCCGAATGTAGAGCCCGCGAAGACATCGCGCGCGAAGGCGGTGTTAGGCCGCGCACCTTCCACAGTCAGGGAGTCGTGCCGGGGATCTTCCAGATGCAGCGAAGCGCCCACAAGATTGCGGCTATACACGCCGACCCCATAACCAGGGCCCGACGACACCGGATTTGGATCCTGCGAAAAGCTTTGCGACGACGGCACAGGCGAAGGATCCTTCTGCCCGCCGCCCATGCGGATATCTCCGAACATCAGATAGGACTGGCCGTGCTCGAGTCGTCCATAAACATGCGAGTTCGATTGCGCGGCCTGGTATTGCGTCGACGAATCTCCGTGAACCTGGTAAACCCGGTTCAACGGATCAAGTTCAAACAGACCCGCATTTCCATTCGACCCGTTGATGGTGAGGTGACTCGTATACCCCATCGTCATCAGAAAGTCGGGGCCGAGCGGAGTGCGCAGGAAAGCGTCCGCGTGCCGCGTGACGGTGTCGGTCTGGCCGTAACTGATGCGGTCCGGCGCGGCTTTCCCGACGGAAACCTCGCCATCGGCGGAAAGAATCGGCGAGCGCTTTTCGGGCGTAAACCAGATTGACGTGGTCGTGGAAAGCAGATGGTCGGGATCGCCGCTCTCGGCGGTGACGAGCGCTTCGCCGGGCTGATTGGCAGCCATCAGGAGGAACGTGGCTTCGCCCTGCGTAGATTTCGCGATGCCGGCCTGCTGCGATTCCGGAACCTGTTCCGTGGTGCGCCCTACCTGTGGTGTCGTGTGGACGCCGAAGAGCGATGCGCCTGGTGTGAGCGCGGCTCCCAACAGTCCGGGTTCAGGCTGCAGCGTGGAACCATCGCCGGCGACGAACTGGCCGAGGCTCGTGCGCACGCGGATTTCGTTGGCCGGCGTGACGTTGCCCTGCTCGTCGAGAACGCGCACAACGACCTTCATGGTGGTGCGGCCATCGGCGGCGAGTGAGGTTTGCTGCGGGACGATCTGAATGCGTCCTGCCGGTGCATGCGAAGAAGCAGGCGTGACTGCCGGCGCTTTTGGTCCGTTGAGAACCGCATCGGGAGTGCAATCGCACTTCTTCAGACCAAAATTCTGCCGGAGCATAGCGCCGCCCTGCAAGGGAGTCCTTACGAGCCTCGACACGCTTTCCGCATCAAGACGGTTACCGCTTGACAGCACATAGCCCTTCGGCACTGTGGACATATCAATCGAAACGACGACCGAGCCGGGAACGATCAGCGGGATGTTGTAGAGCCCCTGCGAATCGGTACTGGCTGACGCACCGTTCGAGAGGTACACGCGCACGCCCGCGAATGGCTTCTCGCCCGGATCGAAGGAGCCATTGCCGTTTGCATCTTCGAAAATACGTCCGATGAGGAATTGGTTCATCGAGAACATGCCGGGCGTTACCAGCACGCCCCACTTCGCAACGCGGGTGGCAACCGGGATACCGGGAACCGTGGTGCCGAAGAACTGCGCCTGGTTGACGTTTGTGGTGAGCGGCGCCTGCGGTGTGACGCGCAGCCGGTATGCGATTCGGTCAATCTGCTGCGGATTGAGCGCTCCGATGTTGAATGTCAGCGTATTATTCGCAACCACCGGGGTCAGCGGTGTTGGAGCGGCGGTTCCGGCGATGAGGCTTGCGCTGCCTTCCACGTAGGTGAAGCCCGGCGGCAGGGTGTCGGGAACGAAGCCGTTGATGTAGGGCGTCGCTCCCTGGTTCGTGATGGTGATCTGGTACCCGACGACATCGCCAAACTCCGCGGTAGTACGATCGGATGTTTTCTGAATATCTACGGTAGTGACAATCGAACCCACCTGGATTGTGGTGAGCCCGGTCACGAAGGTCGGGGGTCCGCCGCCGGTTACGTTCGCGACGTTGGTAATCGACGTGGGTGCGTTCTGCGCGAAAGTCACCGCCACGGCAACGGGCGGATAGCTTGCGCCCGGCGCGAGCGCGTCACTGCGTGTGCAGCTGAGCGCCGAAAGGCTGCAGGTCCAGCCATCGCCGGAAAGAGACGTGGCGGAAAGGCCGGGCGTCAGCGGATCGGTGACCGTGACTGCGGCTGTTGTGGGGCCGGTGCCGTTATTGGTGACAGTCAGATAGTAAGTTCCCGAGCCTCCCTGGAGCGCTGTGCCGGTGAAGGCCTTCGCGAGCAAAAGATTCGGCGCGTTGCCGGTGAAGGATGTGGGATCGGTAGCGGTGTCATTAGTGAGATTGGTCTCGCCGCCGCCGCCAACCACCGCCGTGTTGATTACCGTGGCCGCGGCATTGCCCGCGATCGACGCTGTGACGGTGATCGCCGGATATGCGGCTCCGGGCGCAAGCACGGCATTGGTGGAGCAGACCAGCGTAGATAGCACGCACGACCACGCGGATCCGCCGGATATTGCCGTGGCGGTCAGCCCAGCCGGCAGAGTGTCCGTTACCGTGACCGTTCCGGAAGTGGGCGATCCGCCGACATTCGAAGCGGTGAGGGTATAGGTCACTGTGCCGCCGCGAACGGGAGTGCCGGCATGTGACTTCGTGATCGTCAGGTCTGGGATGCCCGCAACAACGATGGAATCGCTCGCGGTGTCATTGGTGAGATTGACTTCCGAGCCGCCGCCGACCACGGTGTTGTTGACCAATGTTCCTGAAGCGGTCAGAGCGATAGCGGCCGTCACCGTAATCGGTGGGTATGCCGCGCCGCCGTTCAAAACGGCAGTGGTGGAACAGGAAAGCGAACTGAGCACGCAGGTCCATGGTGACGGCGCGGAGATCGCAGTGGCGGTTAATCCAGCGGGCAACGTGTCGTTCACTGTAACGAGACCGGAAGTTGCCGCCGTTCCGACATTGCTCGCCGTCAGATTGAATGTGACGCTTCCACCCGCGTTGAACGTGGTCCCCGTATGGGTCTTGACGATAGTCAGGTCAGGCACCACGACCGTGATCGGATCGGTGGCGGTGTCATTCGTGAGGTTCACTTCGGAACCGCCGCCAACGACTGATTTATTGGTCAACGTTCCCTGTGCCCCCGCGCCGATCGTCGCCGTGACCGTGATTGCCGGGTAAGCAGCCCCGGAGTTGAGAACTGTGGAAGTCGTGCATGTCAGCGTACTCAGCGCACACGTCCATGGCGCCGGTGCGTTGATCGCTGTCGCGGTGAGTCCGGCAGGCAACGTGTCGGTCACGGTGACGACACCCGATGTCGGTCCCGCGCCCACATTGCTGGCGATTAACGTATAGGTGACCGAAGCGCCGGGGAGGAGCGCCGTCCCTGCATGAGTCTTCGTGATCGTCACGTCGGGTATGGATACAGAGATCGAATCCGACGCAGTGTCGTTGGTGAGATTCACTTCACCACCGCCGCCGACCACCACATTGTTCACCAGAGTTCCGGTGGCATTGGACGCAATGCCCGCCGTCAGCGTGATGGGCGGATAGGCCGCGCCGGCCGGGCCCAGCACATCGACGCGGGTGCAGGAGAGCAAGGGCAGGGGAGCACAGTTCCAGCCGGCGCCGGAGATCGAAACTGCAGTGAGACCGACGGGAAGCGTATCCGTAACGGTGACCAGGCCGTTGGTTACCACATTTCCAACATTGCTCGCCGTGATCGTGAAGGTGACGCTGCCGCCGGGTGCAAAAGCGGTCCCCGTGTGCGTCTTGACGATCGTCATGTCCGGCACACCGCCGATTACAATCTGATCCGAAGCAAAATCGTTCGGCAGATAAACCTCGCCCCCACCGCTAACCGCGGCATTATTGATCAGGGTGCTGCCCGCCGTCGCATTAATAGTTGCGACCAGCGTGATCGGTGGCGCCGAGGCACCCGGTTGCGTCGTATCGTTGCGCGTACAGGATAGGGCGGGCAGGGGAGCACACGACCATCCCGGCCCGCTGATCGACGTCGCAATCAGCCCCGCGGGTGGTGTGTCGGTCACGGTAATCAGCTCAAACGCCGGCGCACTGCCCACGTTCGACGCAGTCAGCGTGAATGTCACCGAACTGCCTGGCAGAAAGTTCGTGCCGGTATGAGTCTTGGTGATCGTCATGTCCGGAACCAGCACGGTGACGGTCGCCGTGGAACTGTGCGGCGTGGGATCGCCGCCGCCGGTCTCGGTCGCCGTGTTGGAGACTGTGGCCCCGGCAATGCTTGCCGCTACCTTATATGGCACAGTGATTGGCGTGTACGAATTGCCGGGCGCAATAGCGGCTGTGATGGTGCAATTAACGTTTTGACCGGAAGACGCACTGCAATCCCATCCCGCTCCACTGGGAGCAGGCCCTGCTATGAGCCCTGCCGGCACCGGGTCGGTTACCGTAAGCAATCCGAAAGTAGACCCGGTAGCAGCCGCGCTGTTTGTCACCGTCAGCGTGAAGCTTCCTGTTTCCCCAACTGCCTTAGTGGTTGTCGCCGGAGTCTTTAGAATCGAGAGTGCGGGTTTTCCCACGACAACGTTAGCCGTGGAATTGTGCGGAGTCGGATCGCCGCCGCCGGTCTCGGTCGCCGTATTCGGAATGGTGGTTCCCGCTGCACTCGCGGCCACGGTGTAAGGCACGGTAATGGGTGTGTATGATGCGCCCGGAGTGATTGCCGCTGTAATGGTGCAGCTGATATTCTGGCCCGCGCTTGCGCTGCAATCCCAACCCGTGCCACTCGGCGCGGGTCCCACGATGAGCCCGGCGGGAACCGGATCGGTCACCGTGAGCGATCCGAAGGTAGGCCCGGTAGCGGCAGCACTGTTGCTGACGGTGAGAGTGAAGCTACCCGTCTCGCCCACGTTCTTATTCGCCGTCGCCGGTGTTTTCAGAATCGAAAGGATCGGGGTTCCCGGCACCACGACGTTCGCGGTCGAATTGTGCGGAGCAGGATCGCCGCCGCCGGTTTCCGTAGCGGTATTTGGGATTGTCGTTCCGGCTGCGCCGGCGGCGACCGTATAGGGTACCGTAATTGCAGCGTAAGAGTTACCAGGTGCAACCACGGCGGTGATGGAACAGCTAACGTTCTGACCCACCGTAGCGCTGCAATCCCAGCCCGTCCCGCTCGGTGCAGGTCCCACCACCAGTCCTGCAGGCACGGGATCGGTCACCGTAAGTACGCCGAAAGTCGAGCCCGTCGCCGCCGCACTATTGGTGACTGTGAGCGTAAAGCTTCCCGTGTCGCCAACGTTCTTTGTTGCGGTCACGGGTGTCTTCAGGATCGAAAGACTCGGATTTCCGGTCACAATCACGTTCGCAGATGACGTATGCGGAGCGCTGGGATCGCCGCCGCCCGATACCGTGGCTGTGTTCGTATAAGGCGACCCGGCAGCCGCGCCTGCGGTCGCCGTGTAAGCCACCACCAGCGGTGTATAGCTGCCGCCGGGATTCAAAACGTCATCCGTAAAACAGCTAACGGATTGTCCCGATGTGGCAGTACAATCCCAGTTCGTCCCGGCAGCGTGGGTCACGCCGGTGACCGTGAGATTGGCCGGCACAGGATCGGTCACTGTGACGCGCGCCGTGGTGGGGCCGGTTCCAGGGGCGTTTGATGCGCTGACCGTCAGATCAAACGTGCCCGAGCCCAGAGGCGCAATGGTGCGGGTGGCAGGCGTCTTCAAAATGGAGAGTACGGGAGTCGTCGTGTAGGTATAGGTGACGGTGCCGGTAAGGTCGGCGCTTGTGACCTGAGCGCTGTTGGTGTTGCCGCCCACATTACTCAGCAGTGTGAACGAAGCGGTCGTGCCGGTGATGCCCACGGTGCCGTTGCCGGTGAACTCGGCGAGTACCGGGCTGGAGGTAAAGACCCTGTTATAGACTCCGGATCCTGTTTCAACGGGGCTTGTCAATGTTTGACCCGCGGCGAGATTGTATCCAAAGGGGTCCGAAATCATGCTGAGCGTGTGAGAAGTCACCTCGGCGTTGGAGCCCGCGTCGGAGATAGTAACATCAATCTCCGTCTTTGAATTACCGCTGGAAGCCGTGGGTGAGTTGTTAACCACCGTCAGCACGGTGGTTACGTTGCCTTCCAGATGCAGAGATACGCTCTGCAGCGTGCCCAGCGACGGGTCGAATTGCGGGAAGGAAAGGGTGTGGGACCAATCGGTTAGCGAGGACGGGACAGGCGTGGTGGTGGTAAACGGCCCCGAGGTGGCCGCCGACGCGACCCCGCAAATAAATAGAACGGCCGCCAGAGCGGCGCCTGATTTTCTGGCCACTTTAAACACACTCCTGTCCTGGTCTTTGCCGATAATACGAGCACATGAGTCCAGGCGATTTACCACGGGGAACTGCAGACTATGTGATCAGAATAGCCAACCTAAATCACTGAAAATATAAGCCGACACAATTCGAGTACCGGTACTTGAGTACCGCATTGGAGGGCTGTCTGTGACGATTCCCGACCGATTTGACCCTCCGCGCCGGGCCACCCGCCACTCGGAAGTCACGGGCCGCGTCCGCTATCATCAGAGTTTCCGTCCATGAAGCCAACCCAGACCCCCCAGAACCCCTGTTTCTCTTCAGGCCCCTGCGCCAAGCACCCGGGCTGGAGCCTTGAAGCTCTCAAAAAAGCGGCAGTCGGCCGTTCGCACCGCGCCAAAATCGGTAAAACGAAGCTCGGAGAAGTAATCGAGCGCAGCAAAAAGATTCTCGGCATGCCAGCCGATTACGTTCTTGGCATCGTGCCCGCCTCCGACACCGGCGCCGTCGAAATGGCGATGTGGTCCATGCTCGGTGAACGCGGGGTCGACGTGCTCGCCTGGGAAAGCTTTAGTTCCGGCTGGGCGGGCGACTGTAAAAACCAGCTCAGGCTGGCCGATCTCCGCGTCTTCAAGGCAGGTTACGGCGAACTCCCTGACCTCGGTCAGGTGGATTGGAATCGCGACGTCGTATTCGCCTGGAATGGCACCACCTCCGGTGTGAAAGTCCCCAACGGCGACTGGATTGCCGCCGACCGAGCCGGGCTTTCCATCTGCGATGCGACATCGGCCGTCTTCGCCATGGATATTCCGTGGGAGAAACTCGACGTGGTCACCTGGTCCTGGCAGAAGGTGCTGGGCGGCGAAGGCGGACACGGCATGATCGCGCTCAGCCCGCGCGCCGTAAAACGCCTCGAGACATACACCCCCGATCGCCCGCTTCCCAAGATCTTCCAGATGACAAAGGGTGGCAAGCTGATCGCCGGTATCTTTGTTGGGGAAACAATCAATACGCCGTCCATGCTCTGCGTGGAAGACGCGCTCGATGGCCTGCAGTGGGCGGAATCCGTTGGCGGACTTGCCGGTCTGATTGAGCGCTCGCAGAATAATCTGAAAGCCATCGAGGCGTGGGTAGCCGCGTCGAGCTGGGCCGGATTCCTCGCGAAGGATGCCGCCAGCCGATCCAACACGTCGATCTGTCTCGTTATCAAAGACCCCGCCTACACTGCTCTGCCTGCTGAAGCGCAGGAAAAGCACGCCAAAGCGCTGGTTTCATTGCTCGATAAGGAAGGCGTAGCTTACGACATCGGCGCCTACCGCGACGCCCCTGCCGGCCTTCGTATTTGGGGCGGCGCTACGGTGGATACGTCCGACCTCCAGGCGCTGCTGCCATGGCTCGACTGGGCCTACGCAGAAGTTAAGAAGAGCTTTTAAGCAGCGTCAGATAACACGCGATGCCGGTCTCCGTCAGCGTCCAGACTGTTCATCCGCGAATCCTCGCCGCCGTGCGGCGCGAGGTAGCGGCGGTTGCAGTGGGCGCGGTTTGGAGACCGGCGCTCGATCTCGTCTGGCAGTTCCTGCGATCGCAACCGGGCCTCCGCGGCGACGGCCACAACGTCTTTCTGTACCGCCATCCCGAGCACAGCGGCGATCCCCTCCGCTGCGATTTCGGCGTTGAAGTAACCCGTACTTTTGAGCCCTCAGGCGAAGTTCACGCGTCCGAAACACCCGCCGGTGAAGCAGCCATGGCTGTACATCGCGGGCCCTATCACACCATGGGCGCAACGCATTCTGCAATTCGCGAATGGATGGCGGCGAATGGCAGTCAATCGGCCGGAGTCTCGTGGGAAATCTATGGCGATCCAACGCCTGACCCCGCAAACACCGAAACCACCATCTGCTACCTGCTCAAGTAACTCCTCCTGTGATACAACCTTGAGGATGCGGAATGTCCGTAGTTTTCTGCCACTCTTCTGCGTCGTCGCTTTTCCCGCAATCTCACTCGCGCAACACGGAGCGCAGAATGGCGAGTGGCGTTACTACGGTGGCGACGCCGGAACCACCCACTATTCCCCGCTCGATCAAATCAATGCCTCAAACGTAAAAAAGCTGCAGATCGCCTGGCAGTGGCGAGCGGACAACTTCGGCAAGCTCCCCGACCATAACTGGGAAGTCACACCCTTGATGGTGGAAGGCGTCCTCTATTTCACGGCGGGCACCCGCCGCGACGCGGTGGCAGTCGACGCGGCCACCGGCGAAACGCTCTGGATGTATCGTCTCGACGAAGGCCCGCGCGGTAACCAGGTGGCGCGAACGAACAATCGCGGCCTGGCATATTGGTCCGATGGCAAAGGCGACAACCGCATCCTGCTCATCTCGCCCGGCTATCAGCTCATTGCGCTGAACGCAAGAACCGGCGTGCCCGTTCCGGGCTTCGGGACCAACGGAATTATCGATCTGACCCAGGGTCTGGACCGCACCATCGTTAAGCCCGGGATGATCGGAGCCAGTTCTCCGGCAATCGTTGTAAACGATACCGTCGTAGTCGGCGCGGCGTTGCTCGCGGGCACAGCGCCTCCCTCGAAAGAAAATGTTCCAGGCTACATTCGCGGCTTCGACGTCCGCACCGGCAAAAAACTGTGGACGTTCCACACCATCGCCCAGCCGGGGGAAAAAGGCAATGAAACCTGGGAAGACGGATCCTGGAAGTACTCCGGTAACACCGGCGCATGGGCGCCCCTCAGCGCCGATCCGGAGCTCGGCTACGTCTACATTCCGGTCGAAATGCCGACCGGCGACTTCTACGGTGGAACGCGCAAGGGCGACAACCTTTACTCCGACAGCCTGGTCTGCCTCGAAGCGCGCACCGGCAAAATGGTCTGGTATTACCAACTGGTTCATCACGACATCTGGGACTGGGATATTGCCACGGCGCCGCTTCTTCTCGACATAACCGTTGATGGCAAGCCAATCAAAGCCGTAGCGCAGAACACCAAACAGGCTTTCACCTATGTATTCGATCGCGTGACCGGCAAACCGGTCTGGCCGATTGTGGAGCGCCCCGTTCCACAATCAACGGTCCCCGGCGAGAAGACTGCGCCAACTCAGCCATTTCCCACGAAGCCTCCCGCGTTCGACCGCCAGGGCAGTTCGCCCGATGACCTCATCGACTTCACTCCCGCCCTGAAGGAAGAAGCGATGAAGATCGCGTCACAGCTTCAGTTCGGCCCGCTCTATTCACCCCCGATCGTTGCCGGCACGAATGGCAAAAAAGGTTTGTTCCTGCTGCCAACCCACCTCGGGGGTGCCAACTGGCCCGGCGGAGTCGCCGATCCGGAAACCGGCATGATGTACGTCGCGTCCGTCACCGGCACCGAAGTGCTTTCGCTATCGAAGGGCGATCCGCAATTCACAGACATGGACTACGTTTCCGGCGGAGGCGGTGCCGGACCTCGTCGCGGAAGGCCGCTCGCCGCGGGTGAAGAACCCGCTCCGGTAATCTCGGGCGCCGCCGGCCTGGACTCCGGGCCGCAGGGCCTGCCGCTGGTCAGACCGCCGTGGGGCCGAATCACCGCCGTCAATCTCAACAAAGGAGAGATTGCCTGGACCATTGCTAACGGCGGTCCCCCGGATTTCGTGAAGAACCATCCGGCGCTCAAGGGCATCGATCTCAGCAACACCGGTCACCCGTCGCGTGCTCTGTTGATGCTGACAAAGTCGTTGCTGTTTGGCTCTGATGGGAACAACCTGTGGAGTGGTCCGCCGGGGCAGGGCGGTAATATGTTCCGTGCTTACGACAAGACAACAGGAAAGCTGATCCATGAAATGGCACTGCCCGCCATGACTACTGGTATGCCGATGACCTACATGGCGAACGGCAGGCAGTACATCGTGGTGGCAATCGGCGCGATGGGTGTGCCTGCGTCGCTGGTGGCATTGACGGTACAGTAAGCGAGTATGCGAACGATCCTTATTGCCGCACTC
The DNA here is from genome assembly GCA_048498815.1 of Acidobacteriota bacterium. Classification (GTDB taxonomy): domain Bacteria; phylum Acidobacteriota; class Terriglobia; order Bryobacterales; family Bryobacteraceae; genus BOG-234. The sequence continues at coordinate 62,476 of JBEHXG010000017.1, forward strand.
GCTGGCGCGGCGCTGTTTGGGCAGACTGCGGCGCCGCATCTGACGAAGACCGACATCGACCACATGATGAAGGAGCTTTCCAACTGGGGGCGATGGGGGAAGGACGACCAGCGCGGCACCGTCAATCTGATTACGCCCGCCGTCCGAAAGCAGGCTGCGGCGCTGGTGAAGGATGGTGTCTCGGTATCGCTGGCACGTGACACCGATTTGCACAAGGCCATCGACAACGCATCCCCATACGTAATTAAGATGAGTCCGCCCGCCGACGGCCAGTTCAACATGGACGAGCAGACTGTCTCGTTTCACGGTCAGGCCCACACGCATTTCGATGCGCTATCGCACGTCTTCCGTGATGGATTGATGTACAACGGTTTCCCGGAGTCGAAGATTAAGCCCAATGGCGCGGAAGCTCTTGCCGTGACCGCTTATCCGGAAGGCATCCTGACGCGAGGCGTACTGGTGGATATTGCATGGCTTCGGGGCGTTTCCTGGCTGGAACCCTCCGCGGTTATCTATCCCGCAGACTTCGATGCGTGGGAGAAGAAGACGGGTGTTCACATTCAGTCCGGTGATGCGGTCTTTGTCCGCACCGGTCGCTGGGCTTATCGCGCCGCGAAAGGTCCGTGGGATATTGGCCAGCACTCCGCCGGCCTGTACGCTACCTGCGCTCGATGGCTGAAGCAGCGCGACGTCGCAGTGCTGGGCAGCGATGCTTCGCATGACGCCTTACCCTCCGGAGTGGATGGCGCAGACTTTCCCGTACATCAGTTGCTGATCGTCGCTGTGGGAATGCCGTTGTTCGATCAGTGCGATCTCGAAGCTGTGGCGAAGGCTGCGGTCGCGCGCAATCGCTGGACGTTCCTCTTCACCGCTGCTCCGGTAAGGGCTTCTGGCAGCACAGGCGGTCCGGCGAATCCGATCGCTACGTTTTAATGCCTGTCAGTTGTTCGTAGGTGTTTTGGAAATCTGATCGACCACCAGAAAGTCGACCGGACCCTTGCGCTTCTCGAGCCGGAGCCCGAGTTGCCGGACTGCATCGGCAGCGGAGGCGGCCACGTCCTTCGGATCTCCGTCCATATTCACGTCGTATTGAAACTTGAAGTTGTACCTGCCCGCCAGTCCGGTCTCATCCCGGACAAGCGTGTGCGTCAGACGCTGGAACTCGCGGCAAAGATCGGCGATACCCGCATGGTCGCCCACGGTTTCGAATCGATTGCGCTCCGGCAAGTGGGTCCACACACGGCCCGCCACGGCAGAATCCTCGTCGGCTGCTTTCTCGAGTTTCGGGCCACTTTTGTCAATCATCATGGCGTAACCGTCCGTGCTGTCTTTCATAATCCGGTGTGCTTTCATTCCGAAACGGTCCATCAGCAACGATTGCATCATGAGGCGCATCTGCGCGTCCGTCGTCCCGGGATCCGCGGCAGCATCGATCTCGAAGATCGCGGCTCCGAATTCCTGCTGGCCAGAGATCTGCCAGATCTCCATGCTGAACGCGTAACTGAGCAAATAGTTTCCCTGGGTCGTCCACCGGATTCGGCCCGGGGATAGCCTCGGCCTTGTCTCGAGGCTGTCGCCGGTACTCACCTTCGCCGACACGACATCGAATTTCGGAAGTGAACTGGTCTGCGCGGCAAGGCTCAGAGTGAACAGGGCGGCGGCGAGAGCAATTTTCAGGCTCATCTCGAGGTGCTCCTCTCAGAGTCCCATCATATGCACAATCGCCAGCGCATTGGTTTCCTGCGTGACGCCCGGTTTCAGCAGGTAATCGAAATCCAGCGGCCCACCGCCCGGCCGGGAACCCATGTGTACGTTCGAGCCGTCCAGGCCCTCGATCGTTGCGATCTCAGTCAGTGCAAGATCATGTGTGGACAGCGCCCCCACTGCGCCGTGCGCGATAAGCGAGCGCACCACGGCCTCGGAGGCCGCGCGCCTGTCACGTGAATTCGTCCCGCTGAGGATCTCATCGATCAGGAACAGCACGCCGCCCTGCCTGGCGGCTTCCGCCATCGCGCGAACGCGCTCCACTTCGGCGAGAAACTTTGATTTCCCTTCCAGTACGGAGTCCACTATCGAAAGTGACGCGAAAACATTCAAATCGTGCAGCTGCAGCCTTCGCGCACGAACCGGCGCGCCCGCTTTCGCCAGGACCGCGGCTAGCCCGATGGATCGCAGGAGCGTGCTCTTGCCTGACATATTCGATCCGCTGATGACGTAGAAGCGATTGCCGTCGCCCAGCTTCACATCGTTCCGCACGCACGCCGCATCCGGCAGCAAGGGATGCCCGAGATCGGTTGCTTCAAACGACTTCGCCCCGTCCGTAAACTCGGGGTACACATACTCCGGATTCTCGCGCGCATAACCCGAGATCGCGGTCAACGCCTCGAATTCGCCCCACGCCTCCAGCCATCCGCGGAGCGCCGGCCCATGCTTCTGCTTCCAGCCTTCGATCGCGAAGCAAAGCTGCGTGCGCGCAGCAAAAGCCTGCGATAGCAGGTCGAACTGTGGCTTGGCGCACTCGGTAAGCCCGTTCGTCAGGCGATGCAAATGGCGCAGGCTTCCCATCGCATCGCTCAGAATCAGGCGATTCTGCAACTCGGTAAGACGCGCCGATTCCACCTTCAGTTCCGCAACATACTCGATCCCCGCGCGAACCACATCGATTTCAACACCGACCCGGCTCGCCGCCTTATTCAGTTCACTCGTGCGCCCGCGGAAGTACCACGCGATGGCCATCAGAACAGCGAACGGAGACGCAATCCACCACGCCAGGTCGCGCCACGGCACGGAAGTGCCGATGCCCGCGAGAAGAGTCAGACAAAGCGCCAGGGAAACAAGCAGGGCCACGATTCGCACCACGGAAGGGGCCGTTGCGGCGGGAGTATCCATCCAGTCGGAAAACACCTCCCACGTCGACTCCTGAAAATCGAAACGACCGAGCAAAGCGATGTGCTCGCGCAAATCATCCCGTGGCGCCAGTTCGCGAACAGCCTCCTGACGCACCCGTGCTTCCGATACATCACAGGGGCCCAGCAAATGTGCCGCAAGTCGCCGCCGTCCAATGCCGGTCCGCGCGGTGCAAAGCAGTTCGAACAGCGAGCCCTGCCCTGTAATCTGCAGATCGAGATCATAGACATGATGAGGTGTGCGAAACTCCTCGCCGCTGAAGCCCGAACCAGCCCAGCGGTTCTCAACTCTGTCTGACCCTCGCCTGTAGTACTGACGAGTTCGCGTAACGCGCAGCCAGCGGTCACGATTCTTTCCATGCCATCGCCAACAGAAAATCGCAAGCCCAAGAGGCAGGAGCGACAGCCATCGCGCGGCAGATGCCACCAGACAAACAAACGCCGCTATCGAACCCAGCAGGATCAGCAGGCTGTTGGTGTTAGCGCTCCGGGCCTTGTCGTACCCGGCTTCAACTTCGTGAAGCCTCTTCTGGTACCACTCGGCAGCCGTTTCCTCACGCATACCCAAAGATGATAAGCGATGGGGCACCGACCGTAATACCGATCCGCGTTCCGGAGACGCGGGCCTCAACCGCGTCTCCAGGCCGTTTCGCAGCGTCGGTTCGACTTAATTAATCCGGTATTCACTGAAACGGCTGCGGCAATTTCACAAAGATCAGGTCTTTCCGTCCAGTGACGGCCCATTTGGACAGGAACGTCCTCAATCTCGGATGGCCAACTTTTTTAAAGAATTTTCTGAACGGAATTCACTTCACCGCCGTCTTAACTACGAATACAGTCCTGGGCAGTGGAGCCACATGGGAAGAGTGCGTCTTTGAATCTTCGTCGATTATCGCCGGCTGCGCTTCCGCTCGTCGCGCTCTGCCTGGCCTGCTTGTGCCTGGGCGCGCCCGCGCCGCGAACCATTCGCGCAAACGGAAGCATAAAGGCAGTGAATTCGGTGAGCGTTCAGGTGCCGCGCATCGAGGGTCTTGGCTATCGCCTCACTCTTGCCTCAGTGGTGGAAAACGGCGCGGTCGTCGAAGCCGGCCAGCCGGTCGCAACCTTTGACCCCACGAACGAACTCAAACTCCTTCGCGAAGCGCAAACGAAACTCGATGATCTGGAACACCAGATCGAGGAGAAGAAGGCCGACAACAACGTAGCCGCGGAACGGCGCAACTCCGACCTCGGGCAGGCCCAGGCAGATCTGCGAAAGGCCGAGATCGAAATCCGCAAAGGCCCGGTCCTCAGCGCTATAGACCAGGAGAAGAACCAGATCAAACTGGCCGATGCACGCGAGCACGTCGCCAGTCTGCAGCGCTCCGGGCAGTCGCACGACAAAGCGGAGCGGGCAGACCTGCGGATTTTGGAACTGCAGCGCGACAGGCAGGTAGTCGCGGTGCAGCGCACTACCCGAAACGTCGCCCGCCTGAAAGTAGTGGCCTCTATTGGAGGGATGGTCGCCCTCGAAAACATCTGGCGAAATAATTCCATGGGCCATGCCCAGGAGGGAGATCAACTCTACGCGGGGAATCCGCTTCTGCGCCTTTTCGATCCCAAGCAGATGGATATTGAAGTAGCAGTCGGTGAGCCCGACGGCGCCGTATTGCGGCCAGGAGCGAAGGGGACGGTACATCTGGACGCCTTTCCGGATATGGCGCTCACGGCGCACTTCCTGTCTGCGAATCCCGTGGCAACATCGCTGCTTTATACATCCGTCCGCACCTTCTCGGCGCGTTTTCGAATCGATCAGATCGATCCCCGCTTATTGCCCGACCTCTCAGCAGCGATTGATATTGAGGCACCGAAGTGACGATCCATATTGAGGCGCCGAAGTGACGATCCATATCGAGGCGCCGAAGTGACGATCCATAATGAGGCACTCAAATGACGAAGCCGATCCGCCTGATCGTCCGCCTTGTATCGCTCGCCCTGATTCTGTCGCTGGTGGCGGGCGGTTCCGTGTATGGCTGGCGGCGCTACTCGAAATCGCACGTCGCCCTGAGCCTGCCCACGGCCACAGCCCGCCAGGGTGAATTCCTCGTCATTCTGCGTTGCCGCGGTGAACTGGTGGCCCACCGCTCCGAACAGGTGATCGCGCCGCTCGATGCCCCGGAACTGCAGATTGTCTGGCTGGCGCCGGCGGGTGGTGCCGTTAAGAAGGGCGATGTCATTATCCGGTTTGACACGAGCCGTGCTCAGCAGGATCTGAAAGATCGTAACGCCTCTCTCGCCCAGGCACAGGCGACGCTCGATCAGGCGCTCGTCCAGGCACGTATCGGCGCCGATCAGGACGTCATTGACCTCGCCAACGCGGAATTTCAGGTGAACAAGGCTCGCCTCGAAGCGAGCAAACAGACCATCGTCAGCGCAATTCAGGGAGAAGAAAGCAGCATCGATCTGGGGCTCGCCGAGCAGCGTCTCAAAGTGCAACGGGCCTCCGAGATCACTCACAAGACGTCGGCCGAAGCCAGGATTGCCGCTCTTACGCGCGCCCGCGACACCGCGAAAATGCAGGTTGAGATCACTGAAAAGCAACTGGCCTCCATGGAAATGAAGAGCCCGCTCGATGGCGTCATCAACTACATGTCGAACTATTCCCAGGGTTGGGTGAATGCACAGCCTTTCAAGGTCGGCGACCATGCCGTATCCGGCGGCGTGCTTGCCGAGATTCCCGACCTCAGCACGCTCCAGATTGAGGCCAAGCTGGATGAGGTAGACCGCGGCAAGGTATCCGCGGGATCCGGTGTCGTCGTGCATGTGGATGCCTTCCCGGAAAAAACCATGACCGCGAAAGTGGCGGCGATCAGCCCCCTGGCGGAACAAAGTTTCAACGAGTGGCCGCCCACTCGCAGCTTTCGCGCTTTTGCCGTGATCGATCAGCCCGATCCGCGTCTGCGCCCGGGTATGAATGCCGGCGCGGATGTCGTCGAGGAACGCATACCCGGGGCGATCAGTGTACCCTCCAAAGCAATCTTTAGCCTGGGCGGACAGCCCGTGGTCTATGTGAAACGGAACAGCGTATGGTCGCCGATTTCGGTAAAAATCAGGGCCAGAAATCCGGATGAGTTTGCGATTGAAGGGATTGAGGCAGGTACTCAGGTGGCACTGACGGAGCCGCCGACCGCGAAGCCATGACTTGTGCAGCATGATCGGGAAACCTGGAGAGCGGAGTCATGAATAAGCGCAGGCGCTGGACGTCGCGGGTTGTCCTCTTTTTACTACTTGCGGCTGGTCTCACAGCTGCCGGATGGTACGGCTTTCACGCCTGGGAACGGTTCACTGCGCCGAAACAGGAGGCAATCCCGACGGCGCGGGTACATCGCGGCGACGTGAGTCTTGCCGTTACCGCGCGCGGCGAATTGCGCGGGGGCAACGCCGACATGCTGACCGCGCCCATGACCGGCGGCTCCGATATGCACCTGACTTCCCTCAGGACAAGTGGTGACGTGGTCAAAGCCGGTGACGTTGTGGCCGAATTCGATACCACCGAACAGGAGTACAAGCTGCGCGAGGCGGAAGCCGACCTGGCTGAAGCCGAGCAGCACGTTCTTCAGGCGCAGTCCAACCGCGACGCGCAGGAAGAGGAAGACCGGTATGCGCTCCTGAAAGTTCAGAACGATCTGAAACTGGCCGAACTCGAAGTCCGCAAGAACCCTTTGCTGCCCGTGCTGACAGCCAGGGTGAACACGCTGACGCTTGATGCGGCACGCGACCATCTCACACAGCTGCAGAAGAATCTGGCGAATCGAAAATCGACCGGCGATTCCGCGATCGCCATTCAGGAGGCGGGCAGGGCGAAGGCGGAGTCTCAGGCGAAGACCGCGAAGCAGAACATTGAAGCCATGGTGCTGCGCGCGAAACGCGACGGCTACGTCTCGATCCGGCAGAACACATCCACCAATATGTCTTACCAGGGTATGAAGCTGCCGCTGTTTCAGCAGGGCGATCCCGTGAACCCCGGCATGGCAGTCGCCGAGATCCCTGACCTGAAGAACTGGGAGATCAGCGGTAACCTCGGGGAACTCGATCGGGGCCATCTGGTCATCGGGCAGAAAGTCGACGTGTCTATGGTGGCGCTGCCCGGCCAGAAATTCCGCGGCACAGTAAAGAATATCGGTGGCACCGCGGGACCGTCCTGGGATCGTCGCTTTGAATGCAGAATTTCGCTCGATAATCCGACTCCAGACCTGCGGCCGGGCATGAGCGTGAACATCGTCATCACCACGGACGAACTGCACCAGGTGTTGTCGCTCCCCGCGCAGGCGCTCTTTACATCCGACGGGCGCACTTTCGTCTATGTCAAAACCGCTGCGGGTTTCGCGCAAAAAGACGTAACTCTGGTGCGCCGAAACGAAGCCCGCGTCGTGATCTCCGGCCTCGAGGAAAATCAGGAAGTTGCTCTTGCCAACCCGGCGGACACCGGCGCCAAAAAGGCCGCGCCCGGCAGCGCTCTCAAATCGCTCGGTAAATAAACTGCGGACATGATTCTTACACGCTACCTGGCTGACTTCGCGCTCGCCGCCGGCAACCTCTGGGCTCAGAAAACACGAACTGTTCTGACCGGCCTCGGCATAATCTTCGGCGTCGGCGCGGTGATCGGTATGCTCGCCATCGGCGCGGGCGCGCGTGACGAATCGCTGCGCTTCATTGAAGAACTGGGTGTTCGTAATCTGCTCGTCGAATCCCGGCCCGCGACGAACGATCTCGAACTGCAACAGCGCCGCAAGTCGTCCCCGGGCCTGACCGAACGCGACGTCCGCGTGCTCGAAGCGAACGTGGATGCGCTCGAATCGATTTCCGCCCGTCGAAGCATGCATCCGGCGAAAGTGTATCCGAAGCCCACCGAGGATCTTCCGGAACTCTATGGAGTCCGCCCGTCTTATGCGGCGATTCACAACTGGAAACTGGCCGAAGGCAGCGTGTTCGACAAGGCTGCCGACGAAGCGAGCGCCGCCGTCTGCGTGCTCGGCGCAAAGGCCAAATTGGCGTTCTTTGGCTATGGACCCGCCACCGGAAAATTTGTGAAAGTGAACGATACCTGGATTCAGGTAGTCGGCGTTCTGAAAGAACAGGCCAGTTCCGGTTCCGGCACGGCTCAATCGCAGGACCCTAACCTGGTCGTCTATATCCCGCTGAACACCTATCAATACCGGTTCTTCGATCAGGGCGACAGCTTTAAAGATGAGCTGGACGGAGTAGATATCCGGCTAAAAGAGGGGGCCGACAGCGTTGCCACAGCCAGAGTTGTAACGGCGATCCTGCGATCCACACACCACGATGTGGCCGATTTCGTCGTGACGATCCCGGCCGAACTCCTGGCCGAGCAGCAGCGTTCTCAATCGATCTTCACCTACGTCATGGTCGCCATCGCCGCTATTTCTCTCCTTGTCGGCGGCATCGGCATTATGAATATCGTGTTGGCGACGGTCCTGGAGCGAACACGCGAAATCGGCATCAGGCGGTCCATCGGCGCGCGTCGCGGCGACATTATCCGGCAATTCATGCTGGAGTCGGTTCTCATTTCGATTGGCGGAGGAGTTGTGGGTATTGCATTCGGGTATTTTCTTTCGTGGATGATCGCGCGCGCGGCTGATTGGAAGACGATCATCACGCCATCATCCATCGTCGTCGCCTTCGGCGTCTCGGTAGCTGTCGGTGTCGCCTTCGGCATCTATCCGGCGCGCAAGGCCTCAAAGATCGATCCCATAGAGGCGCTCCGATATGAATAAGGCGCGCCGCGCTGTGAGTGAGAGGCGCTCCGATATGAATAAGGCGCGCCGCGCTGTGAGTGAGAGGCGCTCCGATATGAATAAGGCGCGCCGCGCTGTGTGTAAGAGGCCTTGCACGATGAATAAGGTCGCGCTAAAGACCCTCGCCGCCGGATTGTGCCTGCTTCTGCCTTGCCAAATGTTCGCTCAATCGCTGCCCCTGCCAGGCTGGTATGAGCGCAGACTGCATCCGGAGACCGTCCAGGTCCGCGAAGTGCGTGGCGTCACCGACCGAATAGTAGCCGGTCGACTCAGTCTGACGCTCAAAGACTTTCTTGAGCTGGTGCTCATGAATTCAACGGATATCAACCTCGCCCGCCTCGATGTATATACGGCGGCGGATCAGGTGCTGGCCACTCGCGCGCCCTTCGATCCCGCGCTCAACCTCGGCTTCACTACATTCCGCTCCACTTCTCCGTCCTTCAGTCAGATCAGCGGTGCTCCGACTTTGAGCAGCCTCAATCAGAATTCATCTATCGGTTTCCAGCAGTTGATGCCCACGGGAGGCTCGGCCAGTCTCGGTTACGTCGATACGCGGAGTTCGTCGAACAGCTCGTTCAACCTTTTCAATCCGAGTATTCAGGGCTCGCTCAGCTTTCAATTTGTGCAGCCTCTGCTGCAGAATCGCGGTGCGATTCAGGCCCTTGCGCCCCACACCATCGCCCGCACGCAGCTGTTGATCACCTCCCGTCAGTCGGAGTCGCGTATCGCCGATATCGTGCAGGCCGCCGCCATTCAGTATTGGGAGGCGATTCGCGCCCGCGATAACGTCAAGGTTCTTCGCCAGACGGTTGACCTGGCGCAGAAGTCGTACGATCACGATAAACAGGCTCTCGATCTTGGGGCGCTCGCTCCCCTCGACATTCTGCAATCGGAAACTCAGCTTGCGGAACGCAGGCGGGATCAGGTGCAATCGGAATATACCTATCGCGCGCAGCTCGATGGCCTGCGCCGTTTGATTGGAGCGGATCTCACCGCGCAGCTTCGGGCCGTCGAAATTGTACAGGAGGACGACCCGTCGGTGCCGCCTGAAAAGAGCGCCGTGCTTCCGTATGAAGAGGCGCTCACTGCCGCCATGAAGGTTCGTCCTGAGGTGGACGTGGCGGAAAAGCGTTTATCGATCGACGAACTGAACGCGAAGGTGGCGCGCAACCAGTTACTGCCGCGCGTCGACCTTTCCGTGCAGGTGCAGACGGCGGGACTTGGAGGCAATCAGGTGGCGGTCTCCGGTCCCCTCGGCGTCGCAACACCCGGTGTTTCCGGCGGTCTCGGTGACAGTTTGCGGCAGATTGTCGGGTTCAATTATCCGAGCTACGGCGCCGGTATCCAGATCACGCTGCCTACCCGCAGCAGCAGCGCTCGTGCGCAGCTCACCGACGCGCTGGTGAACAGGACACGCGACCAGTACACGCGGAGGCAGATTGAGCAACAGATCATTCAGGATGTACGCCAGGCGCTGAACTCCATCGAACTGGCCAAGGCATCGGTCAGTACGGCAATTACGGCGCGCGATCTCGCGAAGAGGAATGTGGAAGCCGAGCAGCAAAAATACGAACTCGGTACCATCACCGCTTTCGAATTGCTGGATTCACAGGCGCGTCTCTCCAGTTCGGAAAGTGCGCTGCTCACATCTCACGTGGCGCTGCAGGAGGCATACATCAGTTACCATCGCGCCACCTGGAGTCTTCTCGATGGGCTGGGAATGGTGCTGGAATCACCGAAGGTGAACTGAAACCCACTCTCCTCCGGCGCCGTCGACGGACTAGGAGAAATGTTCCATGACCTTGGGGCTTCACAACCAATTCGCGGGTGCATCCCGATCGGAGACACGGCAGGGGATCCGCGGACTAGCGCTTCCTGGTTGAAAACGTTGACTCGCAGTTTGCGGGACTACTCGGAAGCGTCGATCCCCGGACAGACGGGCACTACCGCCGTTCCCTCCGAGCGAAACAATCCATCCGATAAATCTCACAGGCCGAAGCATCGCAACCGCAGGCCGTCATCCATTGCTGGATTTAGACTAAGGAACGATGCCGGATTGGCTGAGCATTCACGAACCGATTCTTGTTAATACCATAGGGCACGCTGCAGGCAGCGTGATTTTTGCTATTCTTCTGTACTTTCTCATGGTCGGAAGACAGCGAGCGTGGTTGCCGTCACTGGCTGCCGCACTCGCACTCCTTTGGAACGTCGGTTCACTCATAGCGCTCGGCGCCGGGCCCAGGGAAGGTCACCTTGGGGACTTTGCCGCCGCTGCCAGTTTCTCCGTGCTCAGTCTGCTGCCAGCTGTTCTCCTGCATATGTCTTTGCGAGGACGCGTTGGAATCATCTCCGCGCTGGGATATGGAATCAGCGCCATCGCGGTAGTTCTGCACGTTCTCGATGTAGTCACCGGTGTGTATCGTTTTCATTACGATGCCTTGCTCCTGATCTCAGTCGGCTTCGCGCTGTTGACCGTTGTCTCGGTAGGGCTGGGTCAGCTGCGAAAAGACGGCTTCGAAGCTTCGCGGCTAGCGGCTGCCATGGGCCTGTTTCTTTTTGCGATCTCGTTTGCCCATTTCGGGGAAGCACATGATGGCCTGATCTGGACGCGCGAACTTGCATTTCACCATGCAGGAATTCCCTTAGCGCTTTTCCTGCTGCTACAGGACTATCGGTTTCTCCTGCTCGATGCGTTTCTTCGGTTTATCGCGAACGGCATTGTCGCTTCGACAGCGTTGCTTCTGGTAATTCCCGTAGTTCGCACGAGTCTCAATCGCGGAAGTCTGAAAGACCCGTTTTTCGCGGGACTGATGTTCGTGAGTTCCGCTGTTGGCCTCGCGATTTTTGTATCCTTCCGTAATCGTCTCGATCAGTTCCTGACGCGCGTGGTTTTTCTCCGGTCGGACATCGACACGGCCCTCGCGCGTCTGCAACGGGAAGGCAGTAGCTCGACGGATAGTGATGCATACCTCCATTCAGCGGCCCGCGTGATCGCGGAGTTCATGCGTGCGCCGCGATTTGCTCTGCGGAAAGTGGATTCGACGGCAGGAAGCATCTACCCCGCTCCCGTTCTCGATTCCGGTCAGTGGGTCCGCGCCGTTTTGCCGCTGCACCTGTCCAACACGGAAGACTACCAACTTCAATTAGGCTCTCGTGAGGGGGGCCGCCGGTATTTGAGTGAAGATATCGACATTCTCGCTCGCCTCGGCAACGCTGCCATAGAACAAGCGGAGCAACTACGTGTCCGTAAGCTACAGAATCTTGCCTCGCAGGCTGAACTCCGGGCTCTTCAGGCACAAATCAACCCGCACTTCCTGTTTAACGCCCTGAACACGCTGTATGGGACCATCAGCCGCGATAACGAGACAGCCCGGCATCTTGTACTGAACCTCTCAGATGTGTTCCGCTATCTCTTGCGTTCAGAACGCACCATGGTTGAGGTTGCCGAAGAACTGCGCATTGTTCGTGCCTATCTCGCAATCGAAGAGCTGCGTCTGGGCTCTCGTCTTGAAAGCATCATCAATGTGCACCCTGACGCATTGAACGCCACAATTCCATTGCTTTCAATACAGCCGCTGGTTGAAAATGCGGTGCGACACGGTATCGCACCGCGAGGAGAGCCGGGTTTCGTAAGATTGGAGATCCGCCGGGAGACGCACCTCGTCATTCAGGTCAGCAACGCGGGCGCGTGCGAACTTGATCGCATGAACGGCCCCGGGATTGGCCTTACCAATGTTCGGCGACGGCTCGAACTCTGCTATGGCGCGGACGCGAAGTTCGAAGCTTCGGTGCGCGATGGCATGACCATCGTGGGATTTGTGGTTCCTGCCCGGATTGGGGTTGCATACCAATGACCGCTGATTCCCCGCCACAGTCGGTTCACCGGTCTATTCCGCCCGTTCATCGAAGTTCGCTCTCCACGATGAGCCGGACTGTGAGAGCCTCGAACGTGGCGCTCCGGACGCTTATCGTTGATGACGAACCAGTCGCCCGGCGCATACTGCGTGAAGAACTGGCTGAGATCGACGGTGTCGAGACAGTCGGGGAAGCCGATGGCGGCGAGATGGCTCTGAGATTGATCGAGCAATGTGAGCCCGACCTCGTCCTCCTCGATCTTCAGATGCCGGAGGTCAGCGGCTTTGAGGTCGTGCGACGCATCGCTCGGGATCGGCGGCCTCCGCACATCGTCATTGTGACCGCCTGGGATCAACATGCGCTTCAGGCCTTTGAGGCTGGCGCGATTGATTATCTGCTCAAGCCGGTCAGCCACGCCCGACTCGCCCAGGCCATTGATCGGGTTCGCCGCGTTTCAGGTCGGGATGCTGCCGAAAAACTTGCCCAACTGCAGCATATTGCCGATCCGACTGGACCGCCCAGGCGCATTGTTGGCCGTGCCGGAGACGAGTATTTCTTGCTGGCGATCTCCGAAATCTTCGCCTTTGAAGCGGATGGAGATGTAGTCTGGATTCACGCCGTCAAGCGAAAGTATCAGGCGACGCAAACCCTTGGTGCTCTCGAAAGACGGCTCGCGGCAACGAGCTTCCGTCGCATTCATCGCAGTGTTCTCGTCAATGTCTCCCACGTTCGGAAGATGAGTCCGCTGAGCAGCCAACGCTGGCTGATAACTCTACGGAACAATCAGGAATTTATCGCAAGCAAGCGTCAGGCAAGCGGTATTCGTAACTTGTTGACCTGACTGCACGCATCCACTTATCGCCCAATTTAGCTCGTTCACCGTACGGTCCGCCCACCCACAGGAAATCGCATGCTTCGGGTGCCAAAGGTCAGCACAATGGACTGCATGAAGACTCTGTTCACGCTTGCTGTTATCGCTCCCGTATTGCTGGCCCAGTCTATCGGCAGCGGCACCGCAACGGGAACCGTCACCGATACGACCGGCGCCGTGATTCGAGGGGCGAAGGTTTCGATCACAAATGCCATCAGCGGGTACAGCCAGACTGTGGTGAGCGACGAGAACGGATTGTATCGCCTCAGCAACATTCCCGAAAACCATTACGAACTCGTCGTTTCAGGTACCGGATTTGCCTCCTCCGGACAGCATCTCGAAGTGCGAAGTTCGGTTCCGCTGACAATCAATCTGGTTTTGAAGGTTGGCGCGGAATCGGGGTCAATCACGGTTCAGGAGTCCGGTGTTGAGCCGGAACCCGATCCGTCTGCCCATGTAGATATTGACCGCAATCTCGTTCTAAAACTCCCCGAAGCCAATCCCGGCGCAGGCCTCAGCGAGACGATCACGCATACGACTGGCGGCGTTGCCGCCGACGCTAATGGGTTCTTTCACCCGCTCGGCGATCATGCTGAGGCCAGTTTTGTGATCGATGGCCAGCCGATCAGCGACCAGCAGAGCAAAGTATTTTCGACTCAGATTCCAACGTCGGCAGTTCAGAGCATGCAGCTTACAACGGGCACGCCTGATGCGGAGTTCGGCGACAAGACCAGCCTCGTGGCACAGGTGACCACTCGATCAGGCCTCGGGCAGATCGGGCTGCATGGCAGCGTGGGCGCGAACTACGGCTCATTTGGTGACGCCGGGGGGAGTATCGGTCTCTCTGCGGGCAGCCCTAAGTTCGGTAGTTACCTTGCCCTTGATGGCGTCCGCAGCGGTCGTTTTCTCGACACACCGGAATTTCGACCTTTCCACGACATAGGAAATAACCAAACCATCTTCGACCGTATCGATTATCAACCCGATGCGAAAGACGTATTGCACCTGAATCTTTTTGCCGCACGCAACTGGATTCAGATACCGAACTCGAGCGATCAACTCGCGCAGGATCAGCGGCAGCGGGTGCTCACGTGGAGTATCGCTCCCGGATATCAAAGAACAATCGGCACGGGCGCGCTGCTGACCGTTAACCCGTATATCCGTAAGGACCAGTTCAACTACTACGCGAGCCGCGACCTCTTCGCCGACGGTCCCGCGACGCAGATGCAGAACCGCCAGCTGCTGAACTGGGGTCTGAAATCCGATTTGGCGATGACTTCGGGCCGCCACAATATCAAGGTCGGTATCGACCTGAAGCAGACCCGGCTTCTTGAGAATTTTGGATTCGGCCTCACCGATCCCACATTCAACTCGCCCTGCCTTGACGGAGATGGCAATGCCGTCGGCGACCCATCGCTGGTATCGCCCACACAGTGCTCAGCCGCCGGCTATTCGTCAAACATGGCGGGCAATCCACTGGCGTCGGCGCCGTTTTCGCCGGCTCTCCTGCCCTTTGATCTCACCCGCGGTGGCAGCTTATTCCAATTCCACAGCACGGCAAACATCGACCAATACGCCCTGTACGTGCAGGATCGCGTCACCCTCGGCAATCTGACGGTCAACGCCGGATTCCGCTTCGATCATTACCGGGGACTGACCACCAACAACGGACTCCAGCCGCGACTGGGTCTTGCCTATAAGCTTGGGCGGTCATCCACGGTGCTGCGCGCTTCCTATGCCCGCGCCTTCGAGACGCCATTTAACGAGAACCTGCTACTCTCCAGCGCAACAGGTCCGGGCGGTCTCGCTCAGAATATATTCGGCTCCACGTCAGTTCCCATCCAGCCCGGCTTCCGCAATCAGTTCAACACGGGGTTTCAGCAGGGAATCGGGAGATGGCTTCTGATCGATGGCGACTATTTCTGGAAGTTCACTCATAACGCTTTCGACTTCGGCACGCTCCTGAATACCACCATCACATTTCCGATCTCGTGGCACAATTCAAAACTTGACGGTGTAACCGGGCGAGTGAGCAGTACAACCATTCATGGATTTCAGGCGTCATGGACTGCAGGACATACCAGAGCGCGCTACTTCTTCCCCGAGGAGGGCGGGCTTATCCCGCAGGGTACGCCGCTCAATGGAAGCGTCTTCCGGATCGATCACGATCAGGCATTTCAGGCGACGTTTACGGCGCACTATCAACGCCCGAAGAATGCGGAATGGATCGCTTTTACTCATCGGTTCGACAGCGGCCTTGTGGTGAGCGGAGTGCCGGACGCCGGGGCGGCGCTTGCTCTTGACGCAAACCAGCAGGTCACCATCGGTCTCGCCTGCAATGGCGTCGCCGCGACCCCGGGCACTCCGCTGACGAATTGCCAAAACGCTGACGGAACAATGGGCCTGGTCACGTCGAAGCTGCTGGTTCTGCCGCAGGGTGGCTACGGAGGCTTTGCAAGTCAGGAGAACGACGATCATAATCCGGCCCGCGTGAAACCACGTAATGTCTTCGACCTGGGGATAGGTACTGACAATCTGTTGCATCGGGAAGGCCAGCGCCGTATTACTGCCTCGCTGGAAATTGTTAATCTCACCGGAGTGACCGCACTCTACAACTTCCTTTCCACGTTCAGTGGCACACATTTCATCCAACCTCGAACGGCGGTAGCAAAGATCGGTTATACGTTCTAATCGTGTTTGCGGCGTTGCGAACACGGAATTGGTTGTGTTTTCATACGAGAGCAGTACATCTGCCCCGATTAAGCAACGCGCCCCGCCAGCCGCCCGGCTGAATGGCAGTGAATAGCGACGGGTCGTCAGCGGGTTTATGAGTGCTTATGGGACACTGGCCCTGTTGGCAAGGTTAATTCGCTTCCGCCGGAGGGTCTTGGGCTCCCTTCTCCACTGCGTTTGCGTTGGGGTTCACTGTCGGCTGTTCGCAGACCTTCAATCATTTCTGCACACGCGAATATTTGCGGCGCAACGAAGTATTGCCTTTCTTCTTCAATAGAATCAATAACTCACACCTCGTCCTCCGGAGCGGTCCTGCATAATGTGTTCGTATGACCGTGCCTGCGCCTACCAACTCTGCCTCCGAAGGCGGAAACGCGGCATTCGCCCAAAAAATAAAAATACGCGATACGAACCCATTTCCGGCCTTTATTTTCAACGAATCGGCCAGCGAAAGAACCCGCAAAATCGCGCAAAAGGGCACCGGCAAACCCACTTTAGGGCCGAGCGAACCCATAAATCGACCCCACGAACCCAGGCCGTATAATACCCCGATGGACACAACTCCAGTAGCGCTCGTCACCGGCGCCAGCCGCGGACTCGGTCGCGGTATCGCCCAGGCCTGCGCACGCGCTGGTTTCCACGCCGCAATCCACTACTCCACCAATCGCGAAGCCGCGCTCCGGACTGTCGAACTCTGCGAGCAGCACGCTCTACACCCGCACCAGAGGTTCGTGCCACTGCCGGCTGACGCCGCGAATGCCGCTGATCGCGAAACCCTCTTCCGCCAGACCATCGAAACCTTCGGTCGCCTGGACGCGCTCGTGAACAACGCCGGCATCGCGCCGCTCGTTCGTGCCGATCTCACCGAGACCGCAGAAGAGAGCTTTGACCGCCTCGTCTCGGTCAATCTCAAAGGACCGCATTTCCTCTCCCA
Source organism: Acidobacteriota bacterium (assembly GCA_048498815.1). Taxonomy (GTDB): domain Bacteria; phylum Acidobacteriota; class Terriglobia; order Bryobacterales; family Bryobacteraceae; genus BOG-234. The sequence continues at coordinate 79,570 of JBEHXG010000017.1, forward strand.
ACTCGCCGCCCGCCACTGGCTGGCGAATCCTCCGGCCGATCGCCCTTACAAGCTGATCTTTATCTCTTCCATCTCAGCCGATACCGCATCGGTGAATCGCGGCGAGTACTGCATGGCGAAAGCGGGACTAGCCATGTCGGCACAGCTGTGGTCGGCGCGCCTCGCCGCGCACGGCGTGCAGGTCTTCGAACTACGCCCGGGCATCATGGAAACCGACATGACCGCGAACGTAAAGGGCAAGTACGACGACCTGATCGCAGGCGGCCTCGTTCCCCAGATGCGCTGGGGTTTGCCCTCTGACGTAGGACTCGCGGTTGAAGCTATTCTGAAAGACTATTTCCCCTTCTCCACCGGTGCGGTAATTCCCGTGGATGGCGGTTTCCACCTCCGGCGGCTCTGAATCCATGTTGAAAATCGATCACTCTCTCACTGCCGCGTCACTGCTTCCCGCCATCGAAAAGCTCTGGCGCGCCTCCGCTGCAAAGATCCGCGACATCGAGCGCACCTGGCGGTCCGGATCGGGCGCGCCGGTCTTCACCGCGGCAGGCAAGTACACCTCTCGCGGCTGGACCGAATGGACCCAGGGCTTCCAGTTCGGCTCCGCAATTCTCCAGTTCGACGCCACCGGCGAAATCGAATTCCTTGAGGACGCGCGCGCGAAAGTCGTGGACCAGATGGCGCCCCACGTTTCGCACATCGGCGTTCATGACCACGGGTTCAACAACGTCAGCACCTACGGCAATCTGCGGCGGCTGATGATCGAGGGTCGCATCCCCGCAAACGAATGGGAGATGCATTTCTACGAGATGGCGCTCATGGCCTCCGGAGCAGTACAGGCCGCGCGCTGGACTCAGCTCACCGCCGATCTCGGCTACGTCTACTCGTTCAACGGCCCCCATTCGCTCTTCAGCGACACCATCAGGTCCATGCGAGCGCTCGTGGTGGCCCATCAGCTTGGACATTCATTAATGGCCGAAGGCGATGAGCGCGTTGACCTCTTGCGTCGAGCCATGCAGCATGCCGCGGTAACCGCCAAATACAACGTATACTTCGGCGCTGGTCGCGATGCCTTCGACGTTCGCGGACGCGTGGTGCATGAATCGATCTTCGATCTCAACAACCGCGCCTACCGGTGCCCCTCCACCCAGCAGGGCTTCTCTCCCTTCAGCACGTGGACACGGGGTCAGGCGTGGATTCTGTGTGGCTATGGCGAACAGCTCGAATTCCTGAACGCGCAGTCGGAATCGTCGCTGGAAGAGTACGGCGGGAAAGTCGCGCTGCTGCAAGCATTCGAAGACGTGGCGTTCGCGGTAGCCGCATTCTGGCTGGAAAATACGCCCACCGATGGAATTCCATATTGGGATACCGGAGCACCCAACCTTCATAAGCTCGGTGACTGGGCGTCAAGAACCTCCGACCCCTGCAACGACTACGAACCGGTGGATAGCTCCGCAGCCTCCATCGCCGCTCAGGGCTTCCTGCGGTTCGGTAACTACCTGCGCGAAACCGGACGCGACGAACAAGGCGCGCAGTATCGTCAGGCCGCGCTCACGATAGCGCGTCATTTATTCGATGAGCCCTATCTGTCGGTTGACGATTCCCATCAGGGACTGATCCTTCACTCGATATACCATCAGCCGAACGGCTGGGATTACCGGCAGCCCGGTCAGAAGATCGCAAACGGCGAATCATCAATGTGGGGCGATTATCACGCGCGAGAGCTGGCGATCATGATTCAGCGCGAAGCCCGGCAGGACCCCGCCTGCTACAGGTTTTTCGTGCTCTGATGAAAGTGATGAATCTAAGATCGGGAGCAATCTTTCTCGCCGCTTGTCTCGTGGTCGGCGCTGCCACAACGGGCGCCGATGTCGCCAGCCGCAAGTTTGCGCGCATCGAAGAGGGCCGTCTGCCGGCCGGAACGCGTGTCGATCTGACGGCCGCGGAACTGACGGCGTGGGCCCGCAGCGAAGCGCAGGACTACGCCCCGGGCGCCGTGCGCAACGCTCTGCTGCGAACCGGCTCAGGCGAGGCTACCGGAACGGCATCCATCGACTTTCTGAAGCTACGCTCCGCCGCCACGGGCGAAGATCCGGGCTTTCTGATGCGAAATCTGTTCGCGGGCGAGCGGTCTGTGAAAGTGGTCGCGCGCTTCGAATCGCGCAACCGAAAGGCGCGCGTGCATGTGGTCCGCGTGGAGGTGTCCGGTGTTGTAATCGAAGGCTCGGTTCTGGACTTCCTCATCCAGAACTGGTTGAAACCTACCTTCCCCGACGTGAAAGTAGACGAGTGGTTTGATCTCGGTTACCGCATCGACCACTTTACTGTCGCGCCAATAGGTGTATCGCTTTTTATTGGTAAATAAACGCCGGCGAAAGCGCGTATACTGTATACCGGTGTTTTTAAGGAGGTCTTTCTTGAACCGGTTCCATTGCCTTGTAGTGATCGGCTTTTCTCTATTGGCGAGTTCCGCGCTTGCGCAGAATCCCGCCCCTGCCTTCGGGCCTTCCGGCGGACGCGGAGGAAGCGGCCGCGGCCAAAGGCCTGCCGTCGCTCCGCGCGACCCGCACACGGAAGGATATGTAACGGCGAAAGAGCTGCCTGATGGCGCGATTCCCAGCCCTAAGGAAGATGGCAACTTCATCCTTGGTCCCACTCACCCCGCAGCGCCGGAGATGAAATCGAGCGATTCCGTGCCCAAAGGTCGCATCGTCAATTTCACGATGGAATCGACCGACAGCAAGATCTATCCGGGCATCATGCGTGGCCCCGCGCCGGGTGAAGCACCGGCCGTGCAACAGCCGGGCGGTCCCCGCGTCGTTCAAACCCATCCCGCGCCCTATTCGCGCAAAGTAGCCGTGTTCATTCCCGCGCAATATGTCGCGGGTTCGGTTGCGCCGTTTATGCTGGGCGCGGACGGTCCTGACCCCAGGCTCTTTACGGCGATGGAAAATCTGATCGCGCAGAAGCGCATTCCCGTCATGATCGGCATTTCCGTTCAGAACGGTGGTGGCGACGCGCAGGGTAGCGAACGCGGTCTCGAGTATGACACTGTCTCTGGTCTGTACGCCCAGTTCATTGAGACGGAAGTGCTTCCCCGCGTTGAGAAAGAGGCCGATGTAAAGCTCACGAAGGATCCAGATGCCCGCGCCACGATGGGCGTCAGTTCCAGCGCGGCAGCGGCCCTGTCGATGGCCTGGTATCGAAACGACTTGTATCACCGGGTGCTCTCGTACTCGGGGACATTCGTGAACCAGCAGTGGCCAGTGAACCCGGAAACTCTGCACGGCGCCTGGGAGTTTCACGAGCACATCATTCCGAACAGTCCGGTGAAACCGATTCGCATCTGGATGGAGGTCGGCGACAAGGACCTGCTGATTTCCAACGATGGCTACCACGACTGGGTGATCGCGAACGAGAATATGGCGAAGGTACTCACCGCGAAGGGTTATCACTACCAGTATTCTTTCGCCAGAAACGCGGGCCATGTGGACCGCGACACAGTGGCGCAGACGCTGCCGGAAGCGCTTGAGTATGTGTGGCAGGGATACCGCGCGAGCGGAAAGTAAGGGGATAGTTATGAGAACACTAAAGTCGGTTTTTATCGGAACTTTGTTAGTTTCGCTGTTGTGCACGGGTCTGGTATTCGGTCAGGCCCCGGCTCCTGCGGCAGGCGCGGCCGGGGGTGGCCGTGGACCCGCAGCTCCTCGGGTGGTGTCGCCGGAGATCCATCCCGACAAGACGGTGACGTTCCGCCTTCTGGCGCCGAAAGCGACGGCGGTCAGCCTCACGGGTCATTGGGAGGGCGGAAATAACGTCGCGCTCACGAAAGACGACCAGGGCGTCTGGTCCACGACAGTAGGCCCGCTGGGCGAGCAGTTGTGGGGTTACTCCTTCACTGTTGATGGCGTGAAGGTTCTCGATCCGGGTAATGCCGAAACGCAGCGCGACGGCAACCGCTATGAAAACCTGCTGATGATCTCCGGGCCTGCCGATGCGATGTGGGACTTCAGGGATGTGCCGCACGGACAGGTGGAAACGATTTGGTATCCGTCTCCGATTCTGAAGGAGAAGGAGCGCCGCATGGTGGTCTATACTCCGCCGGGTTATCACACTTCGAAGGACAAATATCCCGTCCTGTATCTCCTGCACGGAGGCGGCGGCGACGAAGATGCATGGGACACCATGGGCCGCGCCAACATCATCATGGACAACCTGCTGGCAGCGGGGAAGATCAAGCCAATGATCGTCGTCATGCCGAACGGCAACGCGACTCAAACCGTATCGCAGGGCTATGGCCTTGGTCCGACGCCTGCGGTGCAGTCGGTCACGGCTCCGCCGCCTCCGGGTGGAGCGGCCGGTGGCGGACGAGGCCCGGCGGGCGCATCTGGCGGTGGCGGGCGCGGCGCGCAGCCCTACGAGGGTTCTTATCCGCAGAGCCTCGTGAAGGAAGTCATTCCGTTCATCGAGGCAAACTATCGCGTCGCGTCGAATAAGAACAGCCGTGCGGTCGCAGGCCTGTCAATGGGCGCTGGCCACACGATCGCCGCTACCAACAACAATCCCGGAGTATTCGGATACATCGGCGTCTTCAGCGGCGGCGGTCAGATCAACGACACCTTCGTGCAGCAGCTGACGGCACTGAAGCAGAGCGGTGTGAAGTACTACTGGCTCGGCGCGGGCGACAAGGACATGGCCCACGACGGAACCGTAAACCTGGCCGGTGAAGTGAAGAAGCTTGGCTTTGAGACTTCTTATCACGAGATGCCGGGCATTCACTACTGGTTCATCTGGCGTCAGTTCCTCAGCGACTTTACGCCGATCCTGTTCCGGTAGCTCTCAGTCTCAGACTGTTCGTTACAACGGAAACGCTGGAAAGCGCCATCGCGGCGGACGCGATCATGGGTGAGAGTTTTCCGCTCGCGGCCAGCGGAATTCCAACAGCGTTGTAAGCCAGTGCCCAGAAGAGGTTCTGGCGAATGATACGGAGTGTGCGGCGTGCCAGCGTGAGAGATTCGGGCACGCCGCGCAGATCGCCGCGCATAAGAATCACACCGCCGGCCTCGATAGCGATATCGGTGCCGGTACCGATCGCGATTCCGACATCGGCGGCCGCGAGGGCTGGTGCGTCGTTGATGCCGTCGCCGACCATCGCTACGCGGCGGCGTTCCGAACGAAGGCGAGAGACCTCTGCTTGCTTCCGCTCAGGAAGCACTTCGGCCAGAACGTGGCTTTCCTCAATGCCGGCTTCGCGCGCTACTTCCAACGCGATTCGTTTATGATCGCCGGTGATCATCCAGACGTCGATTCCCAATTTGTTCAGGGAACGAATAGCCTCGTTCGCGCCGGGTTTCAATTCGTCGGCGATCTCGATTTCGCCGATGCGAATGCCATCCGCATCGACGGCGATCGTGCCTTGATCGCCCCGCCCCACGCGGATCGCGCGGCCCTCCACGATGGCGTCCGCGCCCTGGCCTGGGATAGCGCGGAATGCACTTGAAGGCAGAGGCGTGCCGCCTGCGTGATTGCGAATCGCGTGTGCCACCGGGTGCTCGCTCCACTGCTCTACCGCCGCAGCAAGCTGGAGCATGTTGGGCTCGCGAGCCCGCACGGCTGTGACACGCGGCTTGCCGGTTGTGATGGTGCCGGTCTTATCGAGCACTACAGTGTCGGTCCGCGCAGCGGCTTCAAGCGACTCGCCGCCTTTGAAGAGGATGCCTCGCGTAGCTCCATTCCCGGTACCTGCCATCATGGCGGTCGGAGTTGCCAGTCCCATAGCGCAGGGACAGGCGATGATGAGGACGGCGACCGCATGGATGAGCGCGCCGGATAGCGGCGCCATGGTTAACCAGACCACGAATGTGATGAGCGCGACCGCGAGAACCCCCAGGGTGAAGTAGCCGCTGACAACGTCGGCGAGCCGCGAAACCGGCGCCTTCGATCCCTGCGCGCGTTTGACGAGTTCCACGATTCGCGCTAGCGCTGTGTCGCGCCCGATCTTGCGGGCTTCGAATCGGAATGCGCCAACGCCGTTGAGGGTGCCCCCGAAGACTTCGGCCCCCGGTGACTTGGCAACTGGCAGACTTTCACCGGTGAGCATGGATTCATCCACCTCGCCTGCGCCTTCGCGGATGACGCCGTCGACGGGAATGCGCTCGCCGGGTCTGATGATGATTTCGTCGCCGATATGGAGATCGGCGAGCGGGATTTCGGTTTCCTGGCCATCGCGCAGCACCCGCGCTGTAGCGGGCTGAAGGGCCAGAAGCTTGCGGATAGCGCTGGAAGCGTTGCCACGCGCGCGGGCCTCAAGCAGACGACCGAGCAACACGAGGACAACGATGACGGCTGCGGCCTCGAAGTAGACGTCGCTGCTTCGGGTAGCGAGCGCCCAGGTGGAGTAGAGGAACGCCGCGCCTGTGCCGAGTGCGATCAGCGTGTTCATGTTCGCGGAGCGGTGACGGAGGGCGGTCCATGCATCGCGATAGAAAGAGAAGCCGGAGTATGCGAGAACGGGAATGGTAAGCAGGAACTGGATGTGCGGCAAGCGCTCCGCCATGCCCAGAATGAAGACCGGCGTGGCAAAGATCGCACCCGTAATGACGCGTCTGCGGAGTTGCCTCGCCTCGGCTTTCTCAGCAAGCTCCTGAGAGCCCAGGGGCACGTCGTAACCGACATCTTCGACGGCAGCGATAAGGGTCTCGACTCGCGTGTTCGCGGAGTCGTAACGGACGTACGCGGTGTGAGTGGCGAAGTTAACGCTTGCCTGCTGTACTCCGGGCGTGTGGGTGAGCGTACGCTCGACTGTCCTGGCGCATGCAGTGCATGTCATGCCGCCGATCGGGAGTTCGACGTCGGCGATCTGTTTCATGGAACCTTACGCGCGGACGGCTTTGAAGCCGATCTGTTCGATGGCAGCGATCAGGTCTTCGGGCCTGGCTTTCGCCTCGTCATACTGAACCGTCGCCTTGCCTGCTGCAAGATCTACAGCGGCGGTGGAAACGCCCGATACGGTGGACAGCTTCTTCTCAACGCTGCGGACGCATCCGCCGCAGGTCATGCCATCGACTTTGAGTTGGATGCTGGTGCTCATACCCCTATGATGCTACCGGCGGCGCTCCAGATTCGGCAGGAGCGCGGTGAGTATACCAATAGCGGGTAGAAATGCGCACACCTGATAGACGAAAGCGATGCTGCTGCGATCGGCGAGTTCCCCGAGCACCGCGGCGCCGATGCCACCCATACCGAAGGCGAGGCCAAAGAAGAGGCCGGAGACGAGGCCGACTCGCCCGGGCAGAAGTTCCTGCGCGTAGACAACAATCGCCGGGAACGCAGAGGCCAGAATGATGCCGATCGGGACGGTGAGGACGATTGTCCAGAAGAGACTCGCATGAGGGAGCAGCAGTGAGAACGGCAGCACGCCGAGGATGGAGCACCAGATGACGAGCTTACGCCCGATGCGGTCTCCGATCGGTCCGCCGAGGATGGTGCCTGCCGCCACTGAGGCAAGAAATACGAAGAGACAGTACTGCGCATTGCGCACCGAGAGGTGGAACTTATCGATCAGATAGAAGGTGTAATAGCTGCTGATGCTGGAAAGATAGAAGAACTTCGAGAACATCAACGCCAGCAGCACCGCTATGGACATGCGGATTTTGGCCGCCGACAGGCCGCTTTGCGGGGCGGCGTGGTGATCGTGGGCGTGCCCGCGATTCGTGAGTCGGGCTTTGTACCAGGTTCCGAGGCGGTACTGGATCGGAATAGCGATCAGCGGAATGAGTGCGAACCACACGAGTTCGCTCTGGGCGGTGATGAACCCGGCAAAGAGCGGGCCGAGTGACGATCCAAAGTTGCCGCCCACCTGGAACAGAGACTGTGCAAGTCCGTGGCGTCCTCCGGAGGCCAGGCGCGCGATGCGGGATGATTCCGGATGGAAGATCGCGGAGCCGATGCCGACGAAGCCGGCGGCAAGCAGCACCCATGCGTAGTAGGGAGCGAAGGCGAGGGAGAGCAGTCCGGTAAGCGTGCAGAGCATTCCCCAGACGAGAGAATATGGCGCGGGCTTGCGGTCCATCGCGTGTCCGACGACTGGCTGGAGCAGGGAGGCAGTGAGTTGTGTGGCGAGAGTGATGAGCCCGATCTGCCCGAAGTCAAGATGAAAGGTCGCCTTGATAACCGGGTAGATCGCGGGCAGCAGCGACTGCACCACGTCATTGAGCAGATGGCAGACGCTGGCGGCAACAAGAACGCTGAAAACGGCGCGCTGCGCGGACTCGGCGGCAGGAGGAGATTGCGAAGCTGTGCTGGCTGACAAAACGGACCTTGATTTCAGTGTAAGCGGCACTGCGGATTCCACATCCCACGTGTGTGGCGCGGGTCACACCGGAATGAGCATATTCTGTTGCAACTGCACAGGGATTCCTCGTGGCTCGACGATTGCCAGAGCTGGTGGAAACCTATGACAAAGAGACGCGTCTGGTTGGCAACGATCATCGGGTGCTGTTCCATCGCGGCGGGAACTGAGTTTGACGCGGCCTCGATCAGACCGTGGAAGCCGAATCCGGCGAGCGGCGGCAGCAGATCGGGTGGCGCCTTGCCCGCGCCGGATGGCGGACATCTGCTGTTTGCGCCAGGCAGGGTTACGACTCCCTGGACCGGCGTGACTGCCAGAAGGATCATCCTTGAGTCGTATAGCGTGGGGAACTATCGCGTAGGCGGTGGCCCGGACTGGATCGATAGCGATATGTACAGGCTCGAGGCGAAATCAACGGATTCGTCCGCATCCGAGAACCAGTTACGATCGATGCTTCAGACGCTTCTTGCCAATCGCTTTCACCTGGTGCTGCACCACGTCCGGCGTGAAATGCCGGTGTATGCGCTCTCGGTGCGGAAGGGAGGCCCGAAGGTTCGCGAATGGACTGCCGGCGATGACTCGGACGCGGCCCGGGCTGCCCTGCAGGATGCGTTCGCGCACGGTGCCGGCGACGCATCCATAACAACGATGGCGCGCTATGTAGAACGGATGAACAACGATCGGATGAATCTGCTTCACGGGATGCCGGGCATTGACCGGCCGGTTGTGGATAAGACAGGCCTAACAGGCTGCTGAAAAGCCAACATCTCCCCGTAACCTGAAAAGGCAAGAAGACGCCTGGATAGGTATGCGGGGAAAAGACGTACAACAGAGTGAGTTGTTC
>JBEHXG010000018.1:0-88715 GCA_048498815.1 Acidobacteriota bacterium
ACTCATCACGCCGGTCGCTATGGATAAGGGTCTGCGCTTCGCCATTCGCGAAGGCGGACGTACGGTCGGCGCCGGTACGGTGTCGGAGATTCTGAGCTAACCGCTCGCTGGGAAAAACATGGCACTAAAAGATCGCATTCGTATCCGTTTGAAGGCTTACGACCATCGTGTGCTCGATCAGTCGACGACCGAAATCGTAGATACGGCAAAGCGGACGGGGGCCAGCGTGGCTGGTCCCATCCCGCTGCCGACCTCGGTTTCGCGGACCACGGTGCTGCGTTCGCCGCACGTGGATAAGAAGTCGCGTGAGCAGTTTGAAATCCGTACGCACAAGCGTTTGCTCGACATTCTCGAGCCGACGCAGCAGACGGTGGACGCGCTGATGAAGCTGGATCTTCCGGCTGGCGTGGACGTGGAAATCAAGGCTTTCGGTAAAGGTTAAGCAGTAGGGTCAGGCAGACGGCGAGTTCGTCTGTGAGTGGGCAGGACAGGAAGAATCCATATGACTCCAGGAATTCTGGGAAGAAAAATCGGCATGACGCAGGTGTTCCGGCCGGACGGGCAGGTGGTCCCTGTCACGTTGCTCAAGGCGGGTCCCTGCACGGTCGTGCAGCGCAAGACGCCGGCGACGGACGGGTACGATGCTGTGCAGCTGGGTTTGCTTGAGTTCATCAAGCCGAAGCGGATCAACAAGCCGCAGACGGGCCATCTGAAGAAGGCGGGCGCGGAAGGTGCGAAGATGCTTCGCGAATTCCGTCTCAGCGCCGGATCGAAGGACTACAAGGCCGGCGATCAGGTTCTGGTCAGCGACTTCAAGCCAACCGATATGGTGGATGTGATCGGCGTTTCCAAAGGACGCGGTTTTGCCGGCGTCGTGAAGCGGCATCACTTCCGCGGCGGCGAAGGCTCGCACGGCTCCATGTTCCACCGCGCTCCCGGTTCGATCGGCGCTTCGAGCTTCCCCTCGCGCGTCGTTCCCGGCATGCGCATGGGAGGCCACATGGGCGATGAGCGCGTGACGGTGCGCAACCTGGAAGTCATCGACGTGGATACAGAAGATAACGTGCTTGTAGTGAAGGGCGCGGTTCCCGGCCCGAACGGCGGCTTTGTCGTCGTGCAGAGGGCGAAGAGGTAATTATGCCCACGATTGACGTTCTCGATCTCAACAATACAAAAGTCGGCACAATGGAACTGGCCGACGCGGTGTTCGGCGCCGAGGTGAACGAGGCTCTTCTCTACGAAGCGGTCCGTCACTATCTGGCCGGATTGCGCGGCGGTAATGCGAAGACCAAGACCCGCCACGAAGTCGCCGGTTCCGGCAAGAAGCTCTGGAAGCAGAAGGGTACTGGCCGCGCCCGTACGGGTTCGGTGCGCAGCCCGCTGTGGCGCCACGGCGGCACGGTTCACGGACCGGTTCCCCGCGATTACAGCTACAAACTGCCTCGCAAGATGCAGCTGGGCGCACTACGCTCGGCCCTTTCGGCCAAGCTGCTTGATGGCGATCTCAAGGTCGTCTCGGCGTTCCAGATTTCGAGCCCGAAGACCAAAGACATGGTCGCCACGCTGAAGAAGTTTGATGGCGCTAAGGCTGCCACCAAAGTTCTGCTCGTGGATACCGTGGAGAATCGCAATCTCGAGTTGAGTGCGCGCAATCTGGAAGGCGTGGAAGTGGTCCGCAGCAATGAGGTTCATCCTTATCATCTGCTGGGCGCCAACCGCATTCTGTTGTCGCAGGCCGCAGCCGCGAAGCTCAGCGAGTCGCTCGCGAAGTCGGCGCCGAAGCCGAAACAGGAGAACAACTAACCATGGGCATGCACGACGTTCTCAAGCGCCCGCTGGTGACTGAAAAAGGCATCGGCAAGAAAGAGTCGGAGGCTACGCTGTCGTTTGAAGTAGCGCTCGACGCAAATAAGATCCAGATCCGCCAGGCAGTGGAGAAGCTGTTCAACGTGAAGGTCGCCGCTGTCCGCACCGCAACGTTTGACGGCAAGCTGCGCCGCCGGGGCCGCTTCGCCGGCTACCGTTCGGACTGGAAGAAAGCGTATGTACGGCTGGAACCGGGTCAAAAAGTGCCCGAGTTCACCGAGATGTAAGCGGACCGGACAAAACCAATGGCTATCAAAAAATACAGTCCCACAACCCCGAGCCGCCGTTTCACCACGTCGGTGTCGCGCGATGACATCACGAAGCAGACTCCTGAGAAGTCGCTCGTTGAGCCGCGCGCCAAGTCGGGCGGCCGCAACAATACCGGCCGCGTGACCTCCCGCTTCATCAGCGGCGGTCACAAGCAGAGCTACCGAGTCATCGATTTCAAGCGCGACAAATTCGGCGTACCCGCAAAGGTTGCGGCAATCGAATACGATCCCAACCGCTCGGCCCGCATCGCGTTGCTGCATTACGTGGACGGTGAGAAGCGTTACATCATCGCTCCGGACGGTTTGAAGGTTGGCGCAACCATCTCTTCGGGTCCGGATGCCGACATCCTCGCGGGTAATGCCCTGCCCCTTAAGAATATTCCGGCGGGTACCGTGGTCCATAACATCGAACTGAAGCCGGGTAAGGGCGCTCAGATGGCGCGCTCAGCCGGTACGCAGGCGCAGCTCGTATCGCGCGACGGCGGCGTCGCACTGCTCAAGCTGCCTTCGGGCGAAGTGCGCCGCATCTCCACCGAGTGCATGGCAACGGTCGGAGTGGTCGGCAACAGCGATCACGAAAACGTTTCACTCGGCAAGGCCGGCCGCAAGCGCTGGCTGGGCCGCAGCCCGCACAACCGCGGCGTATCCATGAATCCTGTGGATCACCCGCACGGTGGTGGCGAAGGTAAGACTTCCGGCGGACGTCACCCCGTGACTCCGTGGGGCCAGCCGACCCGCGGCTACAAGACGCGCAATAACAAGCGCACAGACAAATTCATCGTGAACCGGAGGGGCAAGAAGTAAATGGGACGCTCCGTAAAAAAGGGACCTTTTGTCGACAAGCACCTGGAAGTGAAGATCGACGCGCTGAACGCGGCGAATGACAAGAAAGTCATCCGCACGTGGTCGCGCCGCTCGACCATCCTTCCCGAGTTTGTGGGACACACCGTGGCGGTCCACAACGGCAAGAAGTTCATTCCGGTCTACGTGACCGAAAACATGGTCGGCCACAAGCTGGGCGAGTTTTCGCCGACGCGTACGTTCAAAGGCCACGCGGCAAAGGCGGCGACCGAGAAGTCGTCGAAGTCGTAAGAGGATCGATATGGAAGTCAAAGCAGAAGCACGGTACATCCGCATCTCCCCGCAGAAGGCGCGGCTCGTTGTGAACCTGATCCGGGGACACAAGGCGAGCGACGCGATTGTCACGCTGCGCTCAGTGAACAAGCGGATTGCGCCGGCGGTGGAAAAAGTACTGCACTCGGCGATCGCCAACGCGGTCAACAAAGACGAGAACGTGGACGTGGACGATCTCATCGTGTCAGAAGCCTACGTGAACGAAGGCCCGCGTCAGCGGCGTGTGCGTCCGGCCCCGATGGGCCGCGCCTACCGCTATCTGCGGCGCACGGCTCACATCGTGGTGAAGGTCGCGGAAAAGTCTGCTGTCAGTGCGGAGAGGGCATAACGAATGGGTCAGAAAGTTCATCCTTACGGCTTCCGGCTGGGTTTCAATAAGCCCTGGCGCTCGCGCTGGTTCTCCAAGCAGAACTATGCCACGCTGCTGCAGGAAGACCAGGAACTGAAGGACAGTCTGCGCGAGCAGCTGAAGTCGGCTGGCATCAGCTCGATCGAAGTGGACCGGCCCGGCAATAAGCTGCGCGTCACGATTCGCACTTCCCGGCCCGGCATCATCATCGGCCGCAAGGGCGCGGAAATCGAAAAGCTCAAGTCCTCACTTGCGAAGAAGACTGGCCGCGAGATTTTCATCGACATTCAGGAAGTTCACAAGCCGGAGCTCGATGCGCAGCTGGTTTCCGAATCGATCGCTCTGCAGCTCGAAAAGCGCGTGGCGTTCCGCCGCGCGATGCGTAAGGCTGTGGACTCCGCTCTGCGCTTCGGCTGCAAGGGCATCAAGGTTCGCGTTTCAGGCCGCCTGAACGGTGCGGAAATCGCCCGCAGCGAGTGGTATCTGCAGGGTCAGCTGCCGCTGCACACGCTGCGCGCCGACATTGATTTTGGATTCACCGAAGCACGCACCACTTACGGCGTGATCGGCGTGAAGACGTGGCTGTACAAGGGTGAAATTCTGCCGGGCGGTAAGCGTTCGCTCGCGCAGGAAAACGAGCCCCGGCGCAATGAGCGTCCGGCAATGAATCGGGATCGCGACCGTCGTGGTCCGCGCCCTGAAGGCGGACCTCGCGGTGAGCGCCCCGTGCAGGCCGAAGCGCCTGCCGTAGCGCAAGTCGCTCAGCAGGTTCCCGAGCAGCGCGCACCGCGCACCGGCGGTCCGGTAATGCCGCCGCTGATGCCGCCGGCACAGCCTGCCTGGAAAGATCCCGCCGGTGGCGGATCGGGCGAAAAGGAATAGTTGGGGAGATCTGAAATATGTTGATGCCCAAAAAGGTAAAGTTCCGCAAGGTACAGCGCGGACGTATGACCGGCAAAGCGTGGCGCGGTTCGTCGATCTCGTTCGGCGAATACGGTCTGAAGGCGATGGAGTGCGGCTGGATCACAGCCCGGCAGATCGAAGCCGCCCGTATCGCGATGACGCGTTTCATCAAGCGTGGCGGTAAAGTTTGGATCCGCCTGTTCCCCGATAAGCCGATCACCAAGAAGCCCGCTGAAACCCGTATGGGTAAGGGTAAGGGCGCCCCGGAAGAGTGGGTTGCAGTGATCCGACCGGGTAAGGTTCTGTTTGAAATGGAAGGCGTCTCGCCCGAGATGGCGCGCGAAGCCATGCGTCTGGCGGCTCACAAGATTCCGCTGAAAACCAAGTTCGTATTGCGGGAGGCCGCGGAGTAATCCGCGATTTAGAACCACATGAAGAAAGACAAACTGAGCGGTCTCGATCCTGCTGAGATGCGGACGAAGCTGAAGGAGATGGAAGACGAAAGCTTTCAGCTCCGCTTCCGTATGGCCATGGGCCAGACGGAAGGTCTGCGCAAGATTCGCGAAATGCGCAAGGACAAGGCGCGGCTGCTGACCTATCTGCGGGCGCGCGAGCTGCAGGGAGCGAAGTAAACACCATGGCTGATCAGACACCAGTTACCGGAAAGACCGACGCACGCAAGACCGAAAAGGTCGGCGAGGTCGTTTCCACCAAGATGGAAAAGACGATCGTTGTGCAGGTGAGCCGCCGCGTCCCTCACCCGCTCTACAAGCGCATCGTCAAGAAGCACAAAAAGTTCTACGCACACGACGAAGCCGGCACGGCGCGCGTGGGCGATGTGGTCCGCATCAAGGAATGCCGTCCGATGAGCAAACTGAAGCGCTGGAAGCTCGAAGAAGTGATTCGGCGTTCGGCTCTGGTTGGCGCGGCCAAGCCTTCGGATCTCGACGTCAAGGTTTAAACAGGTTCAGGAAAAGGAAAAACTGCCATGATTGGGATGAGAACAATCCTTGAGGTAGCCGATAATAGCGGCGCACGCAGACTTGCGTGTATCCTGCCGCGCGGCGGCGACCTCGGGCTGCGCGCCGGACTGGGCGATGTGATCACCGCCTCGGTGAAGGAAGCGTCGCCGGAATCGTCCATCAAGAAGGGTAAAGTCGTGCGCTGCGTGATCGTGCGGATGCGCAAGGAAACGCGCCGCCGGGATGGCAGCTACATCCGCTTCGATTCGAACGCGGCCGTACTGATCAACGAAGTGGGCGAACCCGTGGGAACCCGCGTTTTCGGACCGGTAGCCCGCGAACTGCGCGACAAGCGTTACATGAAGATCGTGTCGCTCGCGCCGGAGGTTATTTAAGTTATGCCAGGTATTGCGAAGAAAAAGAACCCGCCGGTCCGCATTCTGCTCAGGAAGAACGACCAGGTGAAGGTTATCGCGGGACGCGACCGGGACAAGACCGGACGCGTGCTGGGCGTGATGGAAGCGACGGGCCGCGTGCTCGTTGAACACGTCAACATGATCAAGAAGCACACGCGGAAAAATCCGGCCAAACAGATTGCCGGCGGCATTGCGGAGAAGGAATCGCCCATCGCGGTTTCCAACGTGATGATCCTCTGCGGGAAGTGCGGTCCGGTTCGCATTAAGAAGCATGTGGAGAAGCTGGCTGGCGGCGTTACCCGCCGTACGCGTGTGTGCCACAAGTGCGGTCTGGCGCTCGACAAAAAGTAGGGAAATATGGCAGCGAGACTCAGGGAACATTACCTCAAGAACGTAGTTCCGGCCCTCACTCAGGAGTTCGGCTACACCAACGTGATGGCGGTGCCGAAGATCGATAAGGTCTGCATCAACATCGGACTCGGCGAAGCCACCGGCAACGCAAAGCTGATGGACGGCGCGGTGAACGAACTGACGGCCATTGCGGGCCAGCGCCCCGTTGTGACGAAGGCGCGCAAATCGATCGCGGCGTTCAAGCTGCGTGAAAACATGCCGATCGGCACGATGGTCACACTGCGTGGCGACCGCATGTACGAGTTCCTCGATCGTCTGATGAACATTGCCCTGCCCCGCGTCCGTGACTTCCGCGGCGTATCGCCTAAGGCATTCGACGGCCGTGGCAACTACACGCTCGGCATCAAGGATCAGTTGATTTTCCCGGAGATCGACTACTCCAAGGTTGACAAGACCAAGGGTATGAACATCTGCATCACGACCACGGCACAGACGGACGCCGAAGGCTCTTCCTTGCTGAAGCAGATGGGCATGCCGTTCCGGCAGTAAAGAATAAGGACATTCCATGGCAACAACCGCGAAGATCGCAAAAGATATCAAGCTCGGGAAGGCGCAGAAGGCGAAGACGCCAAAGCTGCAGTGCCGTCACCGGAACCGCTGCTGGCGCTGCGGACGTCCGCGCGCGTTTCTGCGCAAGTACGGCATTTGCCGCCTCTGCTTCCGGCAGCTGGCGCTGAGCGGTGAAATCCCAGGCGTGGTCAAGGCGAGCTGGTAAGGAGGTACGGGCAACAATGACTAGTGATCCAATCGCAGATATGCTGACTCGGGTGCGCAACGCCATGGTGGCGCGGCATCCCAAGGTTGACGTGCCGGCCTCGAAGCTCAAGACGGAAATCGCGCGCATTCTCAAGGAAGAAGGCTACATCGCCAACTTCAAGGTGGCCGAAGAGGGCGTGAAAAAGGTCATCAAGATCTACCTGAAGTACTCGGCCGATAATTCGCCGGTGATCACGCGCATCGAGCGCGTGTCGCGTCCCGGCTGCCGCGCGTTCGCGGGTAAGGATGACATTCCCCAGGTGCAGGGCGGCCTCGGAATCAGCATTCTGACCACGGCGCAGGGTGTGATGACTGGCCGGACGGCGCGCAAGCAGGGCGTCGGCGGCGAGATTTTGTGCAAGATTTGGTAGTTCAGAAAAAAGGGTTCGATAACTCATGTCCAGAGTAGGAAAGAAGCCGATCACAGTGCCTTCCGGTGTGAAGGTAACGATTGGCGAAGAACTGAAAGTGCAGGGCCCGCGGGGAACTTTGACGGTTCCGGTTCCCGCCGGCATACGTGTTGAGCAGAACGGGGGCACCCTCAATATCCTGAGGGATTCCGACGAACATGCCGCGCTGCACGGGCTGACGAGAGCGCTGGCCGCTAATGCCGTTCACGGCGTCGGCGCCGGCTTTACTCGCGAGCTCGACATCGTGGGCATCGGTTATCGCGCAGACGTTAAGGGCAAGATCGCGACGTTCACCCTCGGCTACTCACATCCGATCGAAATGCTGCTGCCCGATGGCATCGAGCTCAAGATTGATAAACAGACTCACCTGGTGCTCTCCGGCCACGACCGGCAGCTGCTCGGTCAGGTAGCCGCCAACATCCGCTCGCTGCGTAAGCCCGATCCATACAAGAACAAGGGCGTTCGCTACACAGGCGAAGTCCTCCGCAAGAAGGTGGGCAAGAGCGGCGCGACGGGAGGTAAGAAGTAATGGTTCACAAGATATCAAAAAACGAAATCCGCGAGCGCATTCACACGCGCATCCGGCGCAAGGTTCGCGGTACCACCGAACGTCCCCGTCTCGCGATTTTCCGCAGCGTGGCTCACATCTATGCACAGGTGATCGACGACGCGAAGAGCGTCACGATCGCGGCCGCCAGCAGCACGGAAAAGAATTCGGGCTCCACCGGCGGCAACATCGCTGCCGCGAAGGAAATCGGCAAGCGCGTGGCTGAGCGCGCAAAGGAAAAAGGCATTACGCAGGTGGTGTTCGATCGTGGCGGCTATCTCTATCACGGCCGCGTCAAAGCGCTCGCAGACGCGGCGCGGGAAGCGGGACTGGAGTTCTAATGCCGGCTAAGACCATCAAGCGGGTTGACCCGCAGGCACTGAATCTGAAGGAAAACGTGGTGGCGATCAACCGTGTCACCAAGGTCGTCAAGGGCGGCAAGAACATGAGCTTCTCGGCTCTGGTTGTCGTGGGCGATGCGCAGGCGCGCGTGGTTGGCTTCGGAGTCGGTAAGGCGAAGGAAGTTCCTTCGGCCATCCGCAAAGGCATTGAATCCGCGAAGAAGAATCTGCGCAAGATTCACCTGCTCGAAAACACCATTCCCCATCAGGTGCTTGGCAAGTTCGGCGCGGGCCTCGTGCTGCTGAAGCCGGCTCGTGAAGGTACGGGCGTGATCGCGGGCGGTCCTGTACGCGCGGTGGTGCAGGCATGCGGAATTCCCAACGTGCTCACCAAGTCGATCGGCAGCCACAATCCGCACAACGTGGTGAAGGCAACCATCGACGCTCTGGAACAGCTGCGCGATATTAAGGCTGTGCGCGAGATGCGCGGCCTTGATGGCGCCAAAGCCGAATAAGGCGGCGAGGAATAAGTTATGGAAGGCAAGATCAAAATCAAGCTGATTGGCAGCGTCATCTGCACCCCGGAAAAGCACAAGGCCATCGTGCGCAGCCTGGGCCTGAAGAAGTTCAATCAGGTGGTGGAGAAGCCGGACACCCCGGCTTTCCGTGGATTCGTTAAGAAAGTGCCACATCTTCTGGCACTGGTTGACTAAGAGAGCCGATTAGCAAGCGAAGGGATTAATGCAATGAATCTCAGTTCACTGAAGCCGCCTGCCGGCCAGAAGCACCGCAAGAAGCGCGTCGGACGCGGCATGGGTTCCGGACGCGGTAAGACGTCCACCCGTGGTCACAAGGGCGCGCGCGCCATCTCCGGTTACAGCATCATGCGCGGCTTTGAAGGCGGACAGATGCCTCTGCATCGCCGTCTGCCTAAGCGCGGTTTCACCAACATCTTCAAGAAGGAGTTCGCGATCGTGAATCTGCGCGATCTCGAAAATCTTCCAGGCGACGTGTTCAACGCGGATCGCCTGATGGAACTCGGCGTAATCAAGAAGCTGGGCGACGGTCTTAAGGTATTGGCGACCGGCAACATCACGCGCAGGATCGAAGTGGAAGCACACGTGTTTTCCAAAGCGGCGGCGGAGAAGATCGAAAAGGCCGGCGGCGTAGCTAAGGTCATCGGAGCGCCGGCCGTTTAACACGGCGGGTCCGGAAGGAACGATAATCCCGTGAAGTTTTTCGAAGCAATCGGCAACGTGTTCCGCATTAAGGATTTGCGGAATCGGGTTCTGTTCACGCTGGCCATGTTGGCCGTGTACCGTTTGGGCAGCTTCATCCCGACACCCGGCATCGACGTTGGCCGCTGGACGGAGTTTTTCAAGAGCACGCAGGGCTCGATTTTCGGCTTCTTTGATCTGTTCGCCGGCGGCAATATCCGTCGGCTATCGGTCTTTGCGCTGGGAATCATGCCGTATGTCACGGCTTCGATCATTCTGCAGTTGCTGACGGTTGTCGTTCCCACGCTTGAAAAGCTTTCCAAAGAAGGCGAAATGGGCCGCCGCAAGATCACGCAGTGGACCCGTTACCTGACCGTGGTTCTCGGTCTGGCGCAGTCTTTCGGGATCTCGCTTGGCCTTGAGAGCATGGCCGCGGGTATCGTGGTAAATCCCGGCTTCGGCTTCACTTTGATGACGATGCTGTCGCTGACCACCGGCACCGCATTCATCATGTGGCTCGGTGAGCAGATCACGGAACGTGGAATCGGTAACGGCATGTCGCTGATTATCTTCACCGGCATAGTTGTGGGCATTCCGAATGCCATTGGCAACCTCTACACGAACGTTTTCGTGACCCACGAATGGCAGTTCCTGACCCTGATCCTCATCATCGTGATGATGATCGCGGTTGTCGGCTTCATCGTTCTGGTGGAACAGGGTGAGCGAAGAATTCCGGTGCAATACGCCAAGCGCGTTGTCGGACGCCGCGTGATGGGCGGTCAGTCGACTCACATGCCGCTGAAGGTGAACGCGGGCGGTGTGATTCCGGTTATCTTCGCGTCTTCGATCCTGGCGTTCCCGCAGACCATCGCGAATTATCCCTGGGTCAAGGCGAATACGTGGCTCAGCGCCAGCCTGCGTTCCATCGGTCGCGGCGAGCCGCTCTATGTGCTCTTCTTCGTTGCGCTGATCATATTCTTCTGCTTCTTCTACATTTCGATCATCTTCAATCCGAACGAAGCCGCCGATAACATGCGGAAGTACGGCGGGTTCATTCCCGGCATCCGCCCCGGCCGCAGCACGTCGGATTACATGAATACCATCCTCACCCGCATTACGCTGGTGGGAGCCGTCTACCTCGCGGTGCTCTGCCTGATTCCGGATCTGATGATCAACGGTATTCACCTGCAGCATCTCCCGCTGGTCGGCAACTTCATCGATACCTACTTCCCGCGCTGGATTCTGGAAGGCCTGAACGTTCAGTTCTACTTCGGCGGCACTTCCCTGCTGATCGTGGTCGGCGTCGCGATGGACACTATCAACCAGGTGGAAGCCCAGCTCATCATGCGGCATTACGACGGGTTTACGCCGCGTGCCGGCCGAATCCGCGGACGGCGCGGCTAGTTTGGATGGTTGTGTCAGAAACAGCGCCTCCGGTGGCGGCCATGCCTCCACTGGCTCATGGGTATCCGATGGCATCTAACAGCCGTCTTGCTCTGGTGCTTTTCGGGTCGCCCGGTTCCGGTAAGGGTACTCAGGCGAAGTTCCTTGTGAAGTGGCTGGGAATCCCGCAGATCTCGACCGGCGATATGCTCCGCGAGCATGTTCGGCTCGGTACGGAAATCGGAAAATCCATCGCTAACCGGATGAAAGCCGGGGAACTGGTTCCCGACCACCTGGTAAATGAACTGGTGCTGGAGCGCCTCTCCCGGCCCGACTGTGAGCGTGGTTTTATTCTGGATGGCTACCCGAGAACGCCCGAGCAGGCAGCAGAGTTGCAGCGGCTCCTGAGTGCTTCCGGAACGACGGAGGTGGTAATTCACCTCGTTGTTGATTACAATGTAATTATCTCGCGGATGGCGGGAAGACGCGTGTGCCCGAAGTGCGGCACCCTCTATAACGCCATTTCCAACCGGCCAGCTCAGGAAGGCGTTTGCGATCATGATGGCGAAACGCTGGTGGTGCGCGAGGACGACCGTCCGGAAGTCGTACGGTCGAGGCTGAACGAGTACGAGGCGCTGACCAGGCCGGTGATCGATTTTTTCCGGCAGTCCGGCGTGAAAATGTTTGAAGAGAACGCCAGCGATCAGGCGCCTCTGTCAATTTTTGAGAAGATTCAGGCGGATCTGGGTGTGAACGGTATTACGGAGAGCATGGGCGCATGATTGTGATCAAGACCCGCGCCGAGCTCGAGAAAATGCGCCGCAGCGGCATCCTGGTGCATAACATCCTGCAGGCGCTTGGCGCCATGGCTGCCGAGGGAGTTTCCACCTGGGACCTCGAGGTTGCCGCCGAAAAAATGATGAAGGACGCGGGCGCAAAGCCGGCCTTCAAGGGTTATTACGTCCCGGCCGCCGGCGAGAAGTTTAAGTATGTGCTGTGTACTTCGGTCAACGAAGAGATCGTCCACGGCATGCCGAATCAGAAGCGGATTTTGAAGAATGGCGATATTGTCTCGATCGATACGGGCGTTTCGCTGGATGGTTACTTTGGCGATTCGGCCATTACGGTCGGCATCGGTGAACTCAGCGAGCAGGCGAGGAAGCTGCTCAAGGTAACGAAGGAGTCGCTGGAGCTCGCGATCGATAAGGTTCGCGAAGGGAACCGGCTGTTCGATATTTGCGGGACGGTTGAAGAGCACGTGGTGCAAAACGGCTTTTCCATCGTTCGGGAGTATGTGGGCCACGGAATCGGGACGCAGCTGCACGAAGAGCCGCAGGTTCCCAATTACGTGGATAAGCGGAACGAAAATCCGCGATTGCGCGAAGGCATGGTGCTGGCCATCGAACCGATGGTAAACGCGGGCCGGCCGGAAGCGAAGGTTTTGAAGGATAAGTGGACCGCCGTGGCGAAGGATGGCTCTTATTCGGCCCACTTTGAGCACTGCGTGGCGGTAACGAAGGAAGGACCCTGGGTCCTGACCCGGCCGTAGCCTCTCGTGAGAGCGGAGGCCACCGTAGTGGAAGAATTGCCCAGCCTGCTGTTCCGGCTGGAGTTGGGGAACAAGATGCAGGTTCTGGCGCACGGCGCCGGAGCGGCAGAGCGAAATTGGGTCCGGCTGTTGCCGGGCGATCGGGTTGAGATCGAGTTCGCGGAACACGATCCGGCCCGTGCCAGGATAGTTAAGAAGCTGCCGTAAGCAGCTTAGTTGGCTAAGAAGCTTTAGAGGTCAAAGTTATGAAAGTTCGGGCATCAGTTAAACCAATCTGCGTGAAGTGCAAGATCGTTCATCGCGAAGGCGTGGTCCGGGTGATTTGCGTCAACCCGAAGCACAAGCAGCGGCAGGGGTAAAGGACAAAAATTATGGCACGTATTGCGGGTGTCGATCTTCCTCCGAAGAAGCGGACTGAGATCGGTCTTACTTACATCTACGGAATCGGACGTACGCGGGCAAAGAGCATTTGCCACCGCACGGGCATCGATCCGGACAAGAAAATCGGCGATCTGACCGAGGAAGAAGTCGCCCACGTCCGCCAGATTCTGGAAGACGAAGGCGCGGTGGAAGGCGATCTCCGCAAGGAAGTTTCGCTGAACATCAAGCGACACATCGAAATGGGTTCGTATCGCGGTCTGCGTCATCGCCGCGGTCTGCCGGTGCGCGGACAGCGCAGCCACACCAACGCCCGCACCCGTAAGGGACCGCGCAAGGGCACCGTGGCGGGCAAGAAGAAAGCGACGAAGACTTAAACATATGGCAAAAGCACCTGCGAAGACGGCCCGGAAGAAGGTCGTCAAGAAGAAGGAAAAGCGCGTCGTCCACAACGGCATCGTGCACATCCAGGCGACGTTCAACAACACGATCATCACCATCGCCGATCCGGAAGGCAACACCGTCTCCTGGTCGAGCGCCGGCTCGCTCGGCTTCCGCGGCTCCCGCAAGGGTACGCCGTTCGCAGCTCAGCAGGCCGCTCTGACAGCCGCCAACAAGGCCAACGAGGTCGGCCTGCGGACCGTGGAAGTTCGCGTGAGCGGACCTGGTTCCGGCCGCGAATCGGCTGTACGTGCGCTCGCTACGGCGGGGCTGGAAGTTCGCGGCATCCGCGACACTACTCCGATCCCGCACAACGGCTGCCGCCCGCCGAAGAAGCGCCGCGTCTGATTTTGACGCACAGGCGCTTCAGTGTTGCGCCGCGTCGTGTCTGATTTGGTTGCCTCCCATCAACGAGAGGCCATATCGTATTCTGGTAAGAGTAGTCTATGCGGGAAGAAGACCTCACCGGGGTCGTAAACCGCACGTGAAAGGAAAGAGCATTGGCACGTTATAGAGGTCCGGTTTGCCGTCTTTGCCGGCGTGAAGGCATGAAGTTGTTCCTGAAGGGCGAGCGTTGCCATTCAGCGAAGTGCGCGATTGAAAAGCGCAATTTTGTCCCCGGTCAGCATGGCAAAGACCGCAAGGTCAAGAAGATTGTAGGTTACGGCCTGCAGCTTCGCGAGAAGCAGAAGGTGCGCCGCATCTACGGCGTACTCGAATCCCAATTCCACATCACCTACGAAAAAGCCGCGAAGATGAAGGGCATCACGGGCGAAAACCTGCTCGGTACCCTTGAGCGTCGCCTTGATAGCGTCCTGTACCGCATGGGCCTCGCTACCAGCCGGTCTCAGGGGCGCCAGATCGTGGGCCACGGACACATTCAGGTGAATGGCCGCAAGGTCAACATCCCCTCTTTCATCGTGAAGCCGGGCGACGAGATTTCCATTCGCGAAGGCAGCCGCAACAACGCAACGATTCTGGCCGCCCGCGACGCTACAGCGCACGCCCCCTCCCCCAGTTGGATGGACGTGGATCGCGAGAACCTCAAGGGCCGGATCATCTCCACGCCGCGCCGCGATGAGCTTACGCAGATCCCGATCAACGAGCAGCTGATCGTCGAACTTTACAGCAAGTAGTTTCAGTTTTTGTCGGAGCAGTAAAACCGGCGTGAGCGGATTGAGATAAAGCCACGCCGCTATTGGAGTGAATGAATGACAACGTTTAAGAGCTTTCAGAAACCAAAGCGTCTGGTGGCCAATACCGAGACACTGACGGAACGCTTCGGGCAGTTCACCGCCCAGCCGTTCCAGCGCGGCTTCGGCACCACCATCGGCAATTCCCTGCGCCGGGTGCTGCTGTCGAGCATCGAAGGCGCGGCCATCACCGCCGTTCGCATCGATGGCGTGGACCACGAATTCAGCCCCATTCCCGGCGTTGTGGAAGACGCGACCGACATCATCCTGAACCTTAAGCAGGTTCCGTTTAAGGTGATGGGCGATGGCATCAAGACCGTCCGTATTCGCGCCGATAAAGCCGGCGAAGTATTCTCCGGCCAGATCGAAACCGATGCCGATGTGGAAGTCCTCGACCGCCACCTGCACATCGCAACGGTGAGCGAGGGCGGCAAGCTCGATATCGAAATGCGCCTGAAGCCCGGTCGCGGCTATGTCAGCGCCGATAAGAATTTCGACGAAGACCTGGCCATCGGCTACATTCCGATCGATTCGGTTCACTCACCTGTCCGCAAGGTTAACTTCACCGTGGAAGCCGCGCGTCTCGGTCAGATGACTGACTACGACAAGCTCACGCTAGAAGTCTGGACGAACGGCGCCATCTCCCCGCAGGACGCCATCGGCCACGCCGCGAAGCTGCTGAAAGATCACATGACGATCTTCATCAACTTTGAAGAAATCCCGGATGCGGTGGAAGAGCCGAGCGAGCGCGGCGGAGACCGTGTCAGCGAACAGCTCAACCGCTCGGTGGAAGAGCTCGAACTCTCGGTCCGCTCCTACAACTGCCTCAAGAACGCGGGCATTCAGACCATCAACGAACTCGTCCAGAAGACGGAATCGGAGATGCTGCGCACGAAAAACTTCGGCCGCAAGTCGCTCAACGAAATCAAGGAAATCCTCCACAGCATGGGCCTCGGCCTGGGCATGAAGCCGGACGCCTCGGGTCACCTCGTCGCGCCGCCTCCTCCGCCGCCGGGAACCGTGATCGAAGACATTCCGGAAGACACACCGTACGAATAAGGTTTAACGAATACCAGGTTCACGATAATGAGACACAGATTTGGCAATGTAAAACTGAAGCGCGATATCGGTTCGCGCAACAGCCTGTTCAAAAACCTCACGACGAGCGTGATTACCGAGGAGCGCGTCATCACCACGGTTCCGAAGGCCAAGGCAATCCAGCCGTTCGTGGAGCAGATGATCACGCTGGCAAAGCGCGACTCGCTGCACACGCGCCGTCAGGCTGCTGCGTTCCTGCAGACGCCGGCAGCGGTAAAGAAGCTGTTCGATACGCTGGGCACTCGTTTCGGCCAGCGTAACGGCGGCTACACGCGCATCACCCGCCTTGGCCCCCGTAAGGGCGACGGCGCGGAACTTGCCATGATCGAACTCGTTGGTTCGGAACTGGTGAAGCGTGCGGCGGAACGCGCCAAGCGCAAAGAAGAGCGGCTGAAGGCCCAGCAGGAGGGCCGCGAGCCCGAAGAAGGCGACGCCGAATAGGCGATCGCTCTTTCCCGTAAAGATGACAGGCCGCGTTCCGGGATAACCGGTTCGCGGCCTGTTTGTTTTTGTACGTCGCCTATGCTCCAGCCCGATCACACCGCCGTCATCAAGCTGCTCCGGGAGAGCCCGCTCCGGATTCAGTCACTCGCCGCCGGCAGAACTGACCAGCAGCTTGCTCGAAAGCCCGATGCGGACACCTGGTCGGCGAGCGAAGTCCTGGCCCATCTGCGCGCCTGTGCGGACGTATGGGGTCGAAACATCGCCACAATCCTGACTCAGGATCAACCAACGTTTCGGCACGTCTCGCCCCGCTCCTGGATTCGGAAGACGAACTATTCCGACCTGAACTTCGGTGAGTCGTTCGCCGCGTTTACCGCACAGCGAAAGGAACTCCTGAGAGTGCTTCGGGCGCTCTCAGACGCCGACTGGAATCGCAGTGCCACCGTCAGGATGCCGACCGGGAGCCGAACGCAGACAGTCCTCAGCTACGCTCAGCTCCTGGCAAACCATGAAGCCGGACACTGGGAGCAAATCGCTCGCGTCCTGAACTCCATCTAGCGGGCGCGCGTCCGACCGTTACTTGCCGCCGCGAGCGGCTTTGATCCTATTTACCGCCGCGAGCGGCGGTGGAAGGCGGAACAATCCCCTTCAGGCGCATATAAACCGCCATGCTGCCATAGGCTTCGTTGTCGTGGGCGGTCACATAGGCCAACTGACCGGCGCGCGCCGCATTTCCCCGCCCCGTTCCCACAGCTTCCAGGGCGTTCGCGTCGGTGAGGGCGGCAAACGCCTTATCGCATTCATCGAACGATTCCTTCAGCGCCGCCACCATCTCCGCTTTGGTCTTCTTCTGAGCCGCGCCGACCGTCCTGATCTGACCATTCACAGTCGAGCACTGCCGCACCTGAACATCGGCCACATGCGCAACCCATTCCCCGAATGACATCTCCTCGGGCACAGGCTTAAACGCGTAGTTCTCCTCCGGCATCACATTGGCGGCGTTCGTAATGCTGGTCTTCACCTGCGAGTAACGCTGATTCAGCATGGCGGCAATCGTGGTCGGCTGCGCGGGCGGTCCACCCTGCGCAAAAACAAGCGCGGCTGCGCCGATGGAAAACACCGTCAGGAAAAGCTTTTTCATAATCCCGCCAGTATAGCGAAGCTACCGGACGTACTTCTTATACGCGCCGATCCAGTCCACCGCAATTGCGCGCTGTGCGGTTGCCAGATCCATCTCACCACTGCAGACCAGCTCATGAAGGCGCTGCTCCAGACGATCCTTCACCCGGGCGTTCCAACGCACAGAATACGGCTGCGGCCAGAGATTCCGAACCGATTCCGTGCCCCCCAAATCGGGCGTAATCAGGTAATCCACTTCAAACTGGTCGCGCTGCGACACCGCAACCCCATATGCGGCGAACACCCGGCGCTGCGTTTCTTCGGGAATCCCGGAGGTCACAACCTCGGCCCGCGCATCGGCACAGACCTGCGCAAGCGTGATCGGCCGCGTCTCGCCCGGCGTCAGCCCCAGGCGGGGCTTCGGACCCTCCGCATTTACGGTCGATACCGAAATTATAAGGATTCCGGCCACGATGCCGGCGAATGCCAGTCCAGCCATTGCAAACTGTTTCCAGCGAGACGGCTCTGAGGCGGCCGCAGCCTCCGCGAGTCGCGCACGAAACAAGGCCACAGGAGCCGATGCCGGGAGTTCCGCATTCAATCGCGCATCGCGTTCCCGAACGAAGCTGAGAATCGCGCCCTGCAGCGCCGACAATCGCTCTCTGCACGACCAACATGCATCCAGATGCGCCCCGGCCTGGCGCCGCGCCCGGTCGGCCAGTTCCCCGTCGGCAAACAACACCAGATCGCGCTGCGAAAGGTGAGCTTCTTTGGACCTCATCGATTCCCCTCCCACGCCTGCTCCGCCCGCGTCAGCCGGCTCAGCGATCTTTCGAGCGATGCCGCCACCGACCCAAGCGAAATCCCCAACACCTCCGCAATCTCGCGATACCGCAATCCCTCCGCGCGAAGCGACAGGCAGCACTGATCCTGCTCCGGCATCAGTCGCACAAGCGCGAGGAGTCTTTCCTGCCGCTGCCCGGCGACAGCGTCCGCCTCAGGTCCGGGAGCCTCATCCACCGCGACCGCTGCCTGCTCCTCGGGGATGAATCGATCCGAATGCCGCTGCGACCGCATCCGGCAGCGCAGCGCCAGGTTGTGCGCTACGCGGAAGATCCACCCCTGCACATTGGCATCGGACTTCCCTTCCCGCAGATGCTGAAACAGCGCCAGGAAAACCTCCTGCACCAGTTCTTCGGCATCGGCGGCATCGATGCGGAACGACAGCAGATATCGCAGCACGGGGCGCCGGTATTGCTCAAACAGAGCCACCACATCCAGTTCGAGACGCGACGGCCCCTTCGCCGAAGTCCCGGCCCGAGCGAATGCGATGCCCGTGAGTGTGTCGACAGCCATAAATCTCTCTACAGTCTATATTCCGCGAGATCGTATTCTGTTCAGAAAAACCCTGAACAAATTTATCGGTGCAGGAATAATCAGAGTATGGGATCTTTCCGGCTGGCCTGTGCCGCCGCTCTGCTTCTTGCCTCGCTCCTTCCCGCTCAACAAAAAGCCGGCGAACTCCGGTTGGCCGTACATGATTCTTCCGGCGCAGCTCTTTCCGCCGGCGGCTACATCCGCTACACTCCGGGCGGCGCCGAGCAGCCCTTCGAAACCAACGCTCAAGGCGTCTACACCGCAACAGGCCTGACCGTCGGACGCTACCAGGTCGAAGTCAGGAAATCCGGCTTC
Source organism: Acidobacteriota bacterium (assembly GCA_048498815.1). Taxonomy (GTDB): domain Bacteria; phylum Acidobacteriota; class Terriglobia; order Bryobacterales; family Bryobacteraceae; genus BOG-234. The sequence continues at coordinate 18,879 of JBEHXG010000018.1, forward strand.
TCCACGCAGTCCTTCCAACTGGACGTCACTCCCACAATCCCGGCCGTCCGCATCGTAACTCTTGAACTCCAGGCCCAGGCCACAACCATCAGCGTGGTCTCTGTGACACCGCTTACCGGCACCGATCTCGCAATCGAGCAAATCCCGGCTCCCGTCCAGGCCGCCAGCGCGAAGAATATTGAAGACAGCGGAGCCCTCGATCTCGCCGACTTCATGAACCGCCGCCTCGACAGTGTTCACGTCAATGAAAACCAGGAGAACCCGTATCAGCCCGATATCAACTATCGCGGCTACACCGCCTCCCCGTTGCTTGGGACGCCGCAGGGCCTCTCCGTCTACGCCGACGGCGTTCGCCAGAATCAACCGTTCGGCGACGTAGTCGCCTGGGATCTCATCCCCAAGCTTGCAATCGATGAGATGTCGCTCATGCCAGGCTCCGATCCCATCTACGGCCTCAACTCACTTGGCGGAGCAATTTCGGTTCAGACGAAGAGCGGGTTGAGCCACCCTGGCACGTCGCTCCAGGCAAGCGGAGGATCATTCGGCCGCCGCGCCGGCGAAATCGAACATGGCGGCGCGAAAGGCGCATTCAACTGGTACTTCGCCGGCAACCTCTATCGCGAAGACGGATGGCGTCAGCTCTCGCCTTCCGAGGTCCGCCAGGCATTTGGCAAGCTCGGGTGGGTCCATAGCAAGACTACGGCATTCCTCAGCTTCTCGTACGCAGACAACTGGCTTACGGGCAACGGGCTCCAGGATTTTCGCCGCCTGCCGCAGAACTACTCAGCCATCTACAATGTTCCCGATATCACGTGGAATCGGTCCCCCGCTCTGACGCTTTCCGTGCAGCACGCAGCCACAAGCCACCTGACCTTCTCCGGCGTTGCGTACTTCCGCTACATTCGCGCCGACACGCTCAACGCCAACACGAACCCGGACTCCTACGATCAGTCGCTCTACAATCTCAGTTCAGCCGACATCAAGGCGCTGACCGCCGCTGGCTACACCGGCTTCCCCACAACGGGAAATTCCACTACTGAGCCGGCGCCGTACTGGCGGTGCATCGCGCAGGCTCTCGAATTCTCCGAGCCCAGCGAAAAATGCACGGGTTTCATCAACACCACCGGCACGAAGCAGAATAACTTCGGAGCGTCCGGACTGCTGAATTACCGCACGGCGCACAATCAACTCTCCGCCGGATTCGCAATTGACCACAGCACCCTCACCTTCCGCCAGGGAATTCAGTTCGCCTACCTCAACGCCGACCACCTGAGTTTCACGCCGATCCCGTTTTACGAAGACGGCACCAGCAACTCTGACGGCGTTCCCGTGGATGGCCGCGTTAACCTGCACGGCCGTGTGAACACGCCAAGCTTCTACGCCACGGACACACTCACGCTTGGCAAATGGAACTTCACTGTTTCCGGACGCTACAACCGGGTCACCGTAAACAACGTAGACCGCCTGCCTCCGGTGACCGATGGCAGCCGCGGATCGCTCAATGGCAACTACTCCTACCCTCGCTTCAACCCGGCGGCGGGCTTAACCTGGAATCCCAACCACCATTTCGGCGTCTACTTCAGCTACAGCGAGAGCAGCCGCGCGCCAACAGCTGTGGAACTCGGCTGCGCCGACCCCAACAATCCCTGCAATCTTCCGAACGCTCTCGTCGGCGATCCGCCGCTCGACCAGGTAATCACGCGCACTTTCGAAGCAGGCATACGCAGTGGTCAGGAATCCAGGCTGCGCTGGAGCGCGGGCATGTTTCGCGGGATGAACTACAACGATCTGCTGTTTGTGTCATCTCCGCAAACCGGGTTCGGCTACTTCACAAATTTCGGCAAGACGCGCAGACAGGGCATCGAAACAAGCATCAGCGACCGGATCGCTCACTTCACCATGGGCGGCAATTACACTTTCCTCGATGCGACTTACCAAAGCCCGCAAACAGTGGATGGCGGCGCCAACAGCACGAATGAGAGCGCGCTTGCAGGCCAGCCCGGCATTGACGACAACATCAACATTGCCCCGGGAAACCGCATTCCACAAACGCCGCGCCATCTGTTCAAGGCCTATGGCGGTTTCAACGTCGCTTCGAAATTCGATGTCGACCTGGAACTCGTAGCCGTCTCGAGTTCCTTCGCGCGCGGCAACGAAAACAATCTGGATAAACCAGACGGCGTTTTCTATCTCGGCCCCGGCGTATCCCCCGGCTACGCGGTTGTGGACATGAGTGCGCACTATCATCTGAACAAGCACGCTCAGGCTTTCATCCAGATCAACAATCTGCTGGATCGTCGCTACTCCACCGCAGCGCAGCTCGGCCCCAGCCCGTACGACAACAGCGGCAACTTCATTGCTCGCCCCTTCGCGCCAATTCAGGTGGATGGACAGACCACGTACCAGATCCGCCACACCACATTTCTCGCGCCGGGGGCGCCCATTGGACTAGTGGGGGGAATTCGGTACACGTTCTGACCGTTGAGTTATTTCAGCAACTGGACGACTTCGAGCAATTCGAGCATCCGCACGGAGCGTGAACCTGCTTTGTCGCCGACGAATACCAGACGGAACGGGCCCTGATTCCCCGGCAGCGGTTTGCCATCACGGCGGTCGGCAACGATGATCTTTTCATTTGCGAAAGCCTCATCCACTTCCGCCAGTGAAAGCACCACCGCATAGCCATCGTGCCCCTTCGCCAGCACATAAGTGGTGAGGGCTTTACCGCGAAGCTGACTTCCCAGCGTCGCCCCTGCGCGCTTTAGAATCTCCCGCAGAAGCACCCCCTCGTAGATCGAAACCGATCCGCTCTGCTCCGGAACTTCGGCCTTCTCGCGAGGCATCGTCGCCAGCTCCTCGGCCTTCAGCGTTAGCGGCGTCGCAACACTCCCCGTAACCGAAATCGTATCGGAATTCGCGGACTGAGCCAGCGCCGCGCAGATCACGCCCGCTGCCAGAATCAGAATCCTTTTCATCGCACGCCGCTGCCCTAATCCCGCGTGTCGCAAATGAACTCGATGATGTTGTGGCTCGGATCCATGATGTAAATCTGCGGCCGCCCCACAATCGAATTCGGACGCAGCACGACTTTCTTCAAATCGCCATCCGGCAGATCTTCCCGAAAGCCCTTGCTCTCCAGCCACGCCACGGTCTTCTTATAACTAGTCATCCACAGTGCGAAATGAACATCGAACGTATCGAGAGGCTTGTCCCCTCGATTCGTCGTGGTGTCGCGCACCACCAGATGCAGATGCTGTCCGCCGCCAAACTGAAACCAGGCGCCGGGGTAAGCAAAGTTTGGGCGATCGATTTCACGCAGTTCCAGCACGTCGCGGTAGAACTCACGCGACTTCTCAATGTCATAGGAGCCGACAAGAACGTGGTGAAGACCGGGAGTAATCATGCCGTCTCCCAGTGTAGCCGCTATCGGACAAACGGAAGATAGGCCGGCGTCGACTGTTGCCACTCCACGAACCGTGCGCCGAATCGCCCCAGCAGGAGCGCGTCCTCTACGCGAACGCGGATTTCCGTGCCCGCGACGAATAGCACAACGGCAACGGGCGCGCCCGGAAAAGTCCCGATCCAGCACAGTGACGCCAGAAACATGCCGAACATCGACGCGTATATCGGATGCCGCACCACGCGATATGCGCCAGACTGCACCAGTTCGTGGTCTTCATTGAGTCCCGCTTCAACGCGCCATTGTTTGCCAAGATTTGCGATACCGCCCCACAGCAAAGCGTTCGCGAAACCCGCCAGCACGATTCCGGCAACAAGGCGCCAGACCTCAAGATCACTGCCCCACACGGTCGGGCCGTGGGTCATGGCGATCAGATATCCGGTCATCTGCAGCAGGATTCCCCACCGCGCGACCGGCTCAGTCTTCACCGGCTTCTCGTGATGCCATTTCCCGCGGACGGGAAACGCCAGCCACCAAACCATCCAACACGCAAGCATCACAACAACACGCGTCACCGGACCAACCATGTTCACTCCACTCCCATCGCTTCCTTCAACTGGCGGGCGCGCTCCCGGCTCACGTCCCGTTCTTCACCGTTCGCCAGTTTCACGCGCCACGTACCGGAGAACCAGGGGAGCAGTTCCCGTACCGTTTCCAGGTTCACCAGTTCCGATCGGCTGATGCGCAGGAATCCAGCGGGCTCGAGCATCTGTTCCAGTTCGCCGATTGTCCGCTCTACCAGTAGTCGATCCCCGGCCGTAATCGCAAACACGAGCTTGTCTTCAATCTCGAAGCGAATGATCTCGCGCAGGGGAATAATCACGATGCGCTTGCCGCGCCGCGCAGCGATCCGACGGACAGGCCCGCTGCGTTCCCTCGCGAGCACACGCGCGCGATCGGCATACTCCGTATCCGACGGCTGCTCTCCACGTCCCCGAATCCGCGCGAGCGCGCGTTCCAGTCGCTCCGGCTGCACAGGCTTCAGCAGATAATCGATCGCATTCGCCTCAAACGCGCGAACCGCGTACTCATCATAGGCGGTCACGAATACGATGCCGGGAACCTTCTCCAGATGCTGCACTACTTCAAACCCGTTGAAGCCCGGCATCTCAATATCCAGCAAGACCAGTTCCGGTCTCAGGTCCTCAATCATCTCGACCGCTTCCACTCCGTTCCCGGCCTCGCCTACAATCTCGATATCGGGCGACGATGCCAGCGCTCGCCGCATAGCGCCGCGGGCGAGATCTTCATCGTCAACGAGTATTGTCCTGATTGTTCTCATAAGGTCATCCCAACACCGTGTGCGGAGCGATGAAGCTGAATTCTACCCAGTCTGCGCCCCGCTGCACTTTCAGCGGCTCCTCGATTCCTGTGAATAAACGAAGCCTTGCCCGAACATTATCCAGCGCATGGCCCGTTCGGAACAGAGCGGAGGAATCCGGCAAACCACCCTCATCAGCCGTATTCCGTACCGAAACGCGAACTCCCTTATCCTCCGGCACCACATCGATGCGAACCGAGCCACCATCGATCCTGGGAGCAATCCCGTACTTGATCGCGTTCTCCACGAGCGGCTGCAGCACCAACCCCGGGATTCGTACATCCGGCAGTTGACCGTCCGGCAGCACAATCCGCAACCGCTTCCGGAAGCGAGCGCTTTCGATCGAAAGATAGTCTCGCACGAACTTGACCTCTTCGGAAAGGGTCACCGCCTCAGAGTGCGTACACCCCAACGTGTAGCGGAATAAATCCGCTACACGGCCAATCATTTGCCGCGCTGCCGCTGGATCGTCGTCAATCAAAGCCGAGATCGTGTTCAGAGTATTGAAGAAGAAGTGCGGATTGATCTGCGACTGCAGCGCACGGGACTGTGCCTGCGAGGTCGCGACCGCCATTTCGCGGAGTTTCGCCTGTGCATCCTCGACCTGCATCTTCAGCTTAATGAACGCCCCGATTACGAGCGCGAGTACGGCGCCAATCAGCCCGTCAACCATCACAATCTGAGCGAAAAAAGGAACCCGAATTTCTACCCCGGTGGGCAGAATCATGACGATGCCAAGCGAAGCCGCACACGCGAACGAAGCCGCTACTGCGTTGTAAACAATCGCCACCGGCTTCGCGATTGCCGAAGGATATCCTTCGAGGAGTCGCCGCAGCCAGGCGTTGCCGATGCCACACGCAATCCAGAAGCAGATCGCGAAGACGATGCCGGTAACCGCAGACCACAGCAGCGCCACGGGCGTCACCAAGATCCGGAGCGCCATCATGGGATCGCTGAAGGCGGTGAAAAAAGCCGCCCAAAGCGGCCCCGTGAGCCCGCCAAAGACCACGACCTTCGCAAACATCTCGGGGATTTCCCGCCACGTGGGTGGATTGCGCCGAAGCCGGAACAACGAGAGCAGCCATCGCATGACACCATTGTGTCCCCGGCGGCGGCCCCGCGCTCGCAAAATCAGACCAACGGAATCAGGGGCTTACCGAACGGTAGCGAAAGCGGTGCTCAATCGCTGCCAGGTTTCGTCGAGTTCCTCGGGTAATACCCGGGTCTCGCCGATTGTCGTCATGAAATTGGAATCGCCCACCCAGCGCGGCAGCACGTGCATATGAACATGCCCGGCGATCCCCGCACCGGCGCTTTCTCCCATATTCATCCCAATGTTCAAGCCATTGGGCTTATAGGTTTGCTGCAGATGCCGCTCTGCCTCGCGAACCAACTGCATCAACTCTGCGGCCGCTTCGTCGGTAATGCCAGTCAGCCGATCCGTATGCGCATAAGGGACCACCATCAGATGCCCGCTCGTATACGGATACCGGTTTAGCACAACAAAATTGAAAAGGCCGCGATGCACGATCAGATCCTGCCGATCATCACGGTCACCGCCCCGGCGCTCCGCCATATTGCAGAAAATACAGCCCTGCTCGGGCCGCGCCTCGGTCAGATACCGATAGCGCCAGGGACTCCAGAGATAATCCACGTAATCCTAGAGCGGAGTGGCTTCTAATCCGGTTCCCGGCACCTCCGACGCCGCCGAGTTATTCACCACGTCTTTCAGTTCTTTGCTGGGCTTAAAGTACGGAATCTTCTTGGCCGGGACTTCCACGCGCGTACCGGTTTTGGGGTTGCGCCCGATTCGGGCCTGACGCTGGCGTGTACGAAAACTTCCAAAGCCGCGGATTTCAATTTTATCCGCATTACGCAGTGAACGTACGATGCTGTCGAAGATCGCCTCGACGATAACCTCGGATTCCTTGCGCGTCATCTCAACGACGCGCGAGACCTCTTCAATCAGATCGGCTTTTGTCATCCCTGTTTCCTTCCTCGCCCTCACGCTTTGCCTCGGCGCAACCCTGCCGCCGGGGCCTAAGTGCATTATCCTCCAACGCTATCGCTGAGTCAGGGCGCCGGTCTTGCGGGGCAGAAAATCTTCCAGACCGGAACCGGCAGCTGCCGCGCGGCGCCGGTACTGCTCCAACCGGTCGAACTCCTCAGAATCTGCCATCGCTTTGAGGCTGAGGCCGATCTTCCGCTCTTCCTCGTTCATGCGGATCACTTTAAAATTGGCTTCCTGACCCGGTACAAGCGGCGGTGGATCGGACTTCCGGCCCGACCACTCCGGCACCTCCGAAAAGTGGCACAGCCCTTCCACGCCTTCCGCCAGTTCCACAAACGCTCCAAATCCCGCCAGGCGCAACACTTTGCCGTGAACCGTATCGTTCACGCTGTGCTGCTGGAACCAGGTTTCCCAGGCATCCGGCTGCAGTTGCTTCACGCCGAGAGACAGCCGTTTATGGGCGGAATCGATCGCCAGAATCACGGCCTGCACCACAGATCCCTTGCGGAGAATCTCGCTTGGATGCTTAATGCGGCGGGTCCAGGAAAGATCGGAAACATGCACCAGCCCATCGATACCCTCTTCAATCTCGATGAAAGCCCCGAATTCCGTCATATTGCGCACGCGCCCTTCAACAACGGATCCGACGCTGTAGCGCGCGTCCACGGTGGTCCACGGATTCGCTTCCAGCTGCTTTAGTCCCAGCGAAATCCGACGATCCTGGAGATTAACCTCAAGAACCACCGCTTCCACCTGATCGCCCGGCTTCACAACTTTAGACGGGTGCTTCATTCGCCGCGACCACGTCATTTCGCTGATATGAATCAGGCCTTCAATGCCCGGTTCAAGCTCCACGAAAGCGCCGTAATCGGTAATCGTGACAACGCGTCCGAACACCCGGGCGCCAACCGAAACGCGCTCCTGGATTCCTTCCCACGGGTCGGGCGCAAGTTGTTTGATGCCGAGCGACACCCGTTCCTTAACCGGGTCGTAACGCAGCACCTTGACGGTAACTTCCGCGCCAGGCTCCAGCACTTCAGATGGATGGGTTACCCTGCCCCACGAGCAATCTGTTACATGAAGAAGCCCGTCAATGCCGCCCAGGTCCACGAACGCGCCGTACTCAGTCAGGTTCTTGACGACGCCCGTCAGCACGGCGCCTTCCTGAATCATCGAAAGAGTCAGCGTCTTGCGGGACTCCACATCCTCATGGACAGCCAGCTTCCGCGAAACCACGGCGTTGCCGCGCTTGCGATTCAGCTTGACGATCTTGACAGGAATATCCTGGCCGATGAACTGGTCCACGTTCCGAAGGGGGCGAGGATCAACCTGCGATCCCGGCATGAATGCCCGGACCCCAATGTCTACGGAGAGTCCACCTTTCACCCTTCCCAGCACGCGGCCGGAAATCGTGAGTTGCTCGTTCAGCGCGCGCTCGAGGTTGTCCCAGACTTTCAGCCGCGCGGCTTTTTCGTGCGATAGCTGAACATAGCCCTCCGGCGTATATCCGCCTTCAAGCATGACTTCTACAACGTCGCCGGGCTTGACGCTGGTGTTGCCAGAAAGATCGGCGAACTGTGCGAGTGGCGCCACGCCATCCGATTTCGAGCCGAAATCGATATAGACGTCGCCGCCCCGGATCTTGAGGATTCGGCCTTCTATCACCTCGTGCCGCGACGGTGGCGCAAGGTGGCTGTAGTCTTCGAGGAAGTGCTGGTAATCTTCCGCGTCTACGCTGCTGACGGGAAGATCGCTCCCCGGCATCTGGCTGTCAGGCACGTCACTACTGTTCAAGGCGCTTTGGCTCCCACCCGTCTTTCGCGGCTCCACAGGCAGACCCACATCCGATTCGGGATTCTATCAACTATAGGCGGGTGTGATCGCCTTGTCAAACGCTTTCGCGAGCAATTGCACTTCCAGCCCGCACAGTCAGCGGATAAAACCACACCTTCCCCATAGGGATTAGGGTATACTCGTCCCGTGGAGATTCTCGCAGGATTCCTGATCGCGCTCGCCATTGGAGCGACCGGCGTCGGAGCTGGTAGCATTACCGCTCCCATTCTGATCCTGTTCTTCGGGATGTCGGCGCCGGATGCCGTCACAACGTCATTGGTATTCAGCACAATCGTGAAGATCTTCGCGACGCCGATCTACCTTTCACGAGGCCACGTCAATTTCAAAACGCTGGCCTACATTTCAGGCGGCGGATTGCCGGCGGTCATCATCGGCAGCATTCTGCTGAATCATCTGGATAAGAACGGCCTGACCAGACCGATTCTGATTATTGTCGGTATTACGGTGCTGATCTCGGCGACCGGAACATTCTGGCGCAGCATGTCGCCGAAAGGGATTTCCAACAAGCCGGTGAACCCCTGGTGGCTCCCGGCGGTATTCGCGCCGATCGGCTTTGAAGTGGGATTTTCCTCCGCCGGCGCCGGCGCGCTGGGAACCGTGGCCCTTATGCGGTTTACCACGCTCAGCCCATCCGAAATCGTAGGAACTGACCTCGCATTCGGGCTCCTGATATCGCTGTTCGCGGGTGGCATTCACGCCAGCACGACCGGGGTTCCCTGGCCAATCCTGTGGAAACTCCTTGCGGGCGGCATACCAGCCGTGCTGTTGGGAACTCAGTTAACGAAAATTCTCGAGCCAAGAAAGATGCGCCTGGCGCTCTGCCTATGGCTGATTTATATCGGCGGACAGCTCTCCTGGCGCGCCATCCAGACACCGACCAAGCCGGCCGCGTCCGCCCATGCTGCGCCCGCGAGGTGACCTTCAGGCAGCCGCCACGCGTGACATTTCCCGCTTCACAGACTTCGGCGCAATAATCGTCAGGCTGCCTTCGTCGATCCGCGCCGTTACTCCCTCAGTCTCAATCGGCATCGGCAGGCGGATGTGCTGACAGATCTCCCGCGGTACCAGTCGCCCGCGCTTTAACTCGATCTCAAGCTCGGTCTGCCCCTCCACAACGAGTTCACGGGGAAGGGCAACCACATCTACTTCGCGAGCAACAAATCCGGGCGTCGATACCGTCATCCGGAAACCCTCGTCGTACTCGTTCACTTCGATGTGAGGATGAAACAGAACTTCGCGCTCGGCGCGGATCCAATCTTCAAGATCGTTGCCGGGAACGCACCCACGCTCTTCAAATAACTGATATGCCCGCGAACGAACGGCAGCGGCTACTTCGGGCCGAGTCACGTATCCAGGACTCGCCGGATGAACCTTCACTCGTGACATTGACACCTCGCTGACGCGGATGTTGTCACAGCCCGGCGCGGGAGTCAATCGGTCGCCATGGACGGGTTGTGAGGAATGTTCGCTTACGCCCGGGCGCTATACTCGGGCTTCGGATGAACTCCAGACTCCTGGCTTTTGGCTTCCTTGAATATGTGGTGTTTTTGCTCTCCACCACCTGCCACGAGGCAGCTCACGCGCTTGTAGCGAAATGGGGTGGTGACGACACCGCGTTTGAAGGCGGGCAGGTAACGCTCAATCCCCTGCCGCATATTAAACGCGAATTCTTCGGAATGGTGCTGCTGCCACTGATCGGCATCTTCAGCGGCAACGGATTGTTCGGCTACGCGAGCGCCCCCTTCAACCCGGAATGGTCGATCCGGTATCCGAAGCGCGCGGGCTGGATGTCGCTGGCCGGTCCTGCCGCGAATTTCGCGCTGGCACTGATCGCCGGTATTCTCATGCGCCTCGGTCTGGTGGCCGGAGTCTTTGTACCCGGCGCTATTTCATTCACGCAGATCGTGTCCGCTCCGGAAGAAGGCTACGCCGTGGGTGCTGCCACAGTTCTCAGCGTGCTGTTTTCCCTCAACGTAATTCTGGGAACCTTCAACCTCATCCCGCTGCCTCCGCTGGATGGGTTCGGAGCGCTTAGCCTATTCACCGATTCCGACGGAGCGCTGCGCCTGCTTCAGTGGCGCGGAAAGATGCGGCTCTGGGGACTTGCGATCATCATTCTGGTTGGCTCCTACATTTACGAGCCGGTGCTGGTTAAGAGCGTCCGGCTCGTCTACGCCTTCTACCATTTCCGCTAATCCAGACTACTGCTCCGGATGAATGTGTACCGGCGCCTCGATCCGGAAGGTCAGCAGCGTTTCCGCCGGAATGCGAACGTCATGGCCGCGAGTCACCGCCTGCAGACCTGCACCGGCTCCCGCCCCGGCGCCGGCGCCAACGGCAGCGCCAAGTCCGCCGCCAGCCACTGCACCGACAACCGTTCCCAGAAGCGCGCCGCCCGCAATGAACTTCGCGGAACGCCGATTCTTGCCGATGCCCTGCTTGCCATGCTCCACGATGTCTGACGTGTCGAGATCATAGCGCTGATTACCCACTTCGACGGAATCCAGATCGACTGCCAGCTCCGATTGCCCCTTGACCTTGCCCTGAGCGTGCGCCGACCTCACCACAAGCGTCGCGTTCGATCCGCGCGGAATCGCCACAGCGCCGTCATCACCTTTAACGTCCTGCGTGATCATCGCCGGGAACGTTTCGCCCGCGCGGGCCACCTTCGCGTTAATTGCGCTGCTGGTCCGCACATGGATCGTCGAACCCGCGGGGACAGTGCGCACCGGAAGCTCGGCAGGAGGCGGAGGAGCAACGGGCGCGGGGCTCGCGGCAGGCGCCGGTGTCACGGAAGCAGTCGACGTTGTCGTAGTTGCGGGCATGGGTATGTATTGGACGTTATCCACCTGACTCATCGGATAGGTCCGCTGTTCGCCCCCGGGCGCCTGAACGGTGATTTCCGAGCTGCTGCTCTTTTCCACCGTGCCGCTGAAGCTGGTGCCGTCTTTCAGATTAACTGTGGCTGTTTGCGAGGGCGCAGTGCTTCTGCTGCATCCAGCCACGCACAAAGAGAATCCAACAAACAGGACCGCTGACAGATTTCGCATGTCGCCAAGTTTAGCAATTCATTGACCAAACTCTTAACCCCCAATACCGATCAAGTTGATCGTGTATGCTGAAAGTTCAACCGTAATAATCCCGTGGACCACCTGGACCTGCTCGAAGCCGAGAGCATACAAATCATTCGCGAAGTCGCCGCCGAGTTTCAGAATCCGGTCATGTTGTATTCGATCGGCAAGGATTCCTCGGTAATGGTACGGCTCGCGCAGAAGGCCTTTTTCCCCGGCCGCATCCCCTTTCCGATGCTGCATGTGGACACCACCTACAAGTTTCGCGAAATGATCGAGTTTCGCGATGAGTTCGTGAAGTCCATTGGCGCGAAGCTGATCGTGAAGACGAACTGGGACGCGATTCACAATGGCGCGAACCCGCTGAAGATCGGCACGCAAAAGTGTTGCGGTTTCCTGAAGACCCGCGCCCTGCTGGATGGCCTGGCGGAAGGCGGATACGATGCCGCGTTCGGTGGCGCGCGCCGCGATGAAGAGAAGAGCCGCGCGAAAGAACGCGTTTACTCATTCCGCGATGAGTTCGGCCAGTGGGATCCCAAAAATCAGCGGCCCGAACTCTGGAATGTCTACAACTCACGCGTGGATAAAGGCCAACACATCCGCGTCTTCCCGCTTTCCAACTGGACCGAGCTTGATGTCTGGCAGTACATCGGCCGTGAGAATATCCCGATCGTGCCGATGTATTACGCGAAGCCGCGCCCGATGGTGGTGCGCGGACAGTCGCTCATTTCGCCCGAGCAGGAGTTTATGCTGATGCCTGGCGAAAAGCCGGAGATGGTGATGTGCCGCATGCGTTCGCTGGGGTGCAGCCCGTGCACCGGCGCGATTCGTTCCGAAGCCGACACGATTGAAAAGATCATCAACGAAATGAAGCTGGTGCGGCGCTCCGAGCGCGAAAACCGCGTGATCGATCACGATCAGGAAGGTTCGATGGAAATCAAGAAGCGCGAGGGCTACTTCTAAATGTCGCTGCTTCGTTTTTCCACCGCCGGCAGTGTTGACGACGGCAAAAGCACACTCATCGGGCGCCTGCTTTACGATTCGAAGGGTGTTTACGAAGATCAGCTTGCGAGCGTTGCGAAGGCGTCCGCGAATTCGAGCGGCGGCGTCATCGATCTGGCGCTGCTCACCGATGGTCTGCGCGCCGAACGCGAACAGGGCATCACGATCGACGTTGCCTATCGCTACTTTTCCACACCGAAGCGCAAGTTCATCATCGCGGATACGCCTGGCCATGAGCAGTACACGCGGAATATGGCGACCGGCGCGTCCACTGCCGATCTTGCCATCATTCTGATTGACGCCCGAAATGGCGTGCTGCCGCAGTCGCGTCGGCATGCATTCATCGCAAACCTGTTGGGCATCAGGCATTTCGTAGTGGCCATCAACAAAATGGACCTGGTTGGATTCGACAAAGCCGTGTATGACGGCATCGTCTCCGAATTTACCGGCTTCCTTTCGCGTATTGGAGCGCCCGGGGCACTGTTCATTCCGATCAGCGCGCGCGACGGCGACAACGTTGTCGAGAAGAGCGCGAACACTCCGTGGTACACGGGACCTTCGTTGCTGGATTTTCTGGAGACGGTTCCGGTGACGGAAGGTCTGGCAGAGTTGCCCGCGCGTTTTCCCGTGCAATATGTGCTGCGTCCGAATCTGGATTTTCGCGGCTATGCCGGACAGATTGCATCCGGTGTTTTCCGTGAGGGCGATGAGGTTGTGGCCCTGCCCGCGCGTCGTCGTTCGCGGATCACGCGCATTGTTACGTATGACGGCGATCTGAAGAACGCTTTCGCCCCGCAATCTGTCACGGTTTGTCTGGCCGACGAAATCGACATCAGCCGCGGCGATCTGCTGGCGCCGGCCAATGCTCTGCCTCATGTGAGCCGCCGCTTCCGCGCGCATTGTGTCTGGATGAACGCCGCGCCGCTCGAACCGGGCCGCAGCTATTTCATTAAACACACCTCGCATCAGGTGCGCGGCGTCGTCCGCAGCGTGAACTTCCGCGTGGATGTAAACTCACTCGAAAAAATTGGGGCACAGCGTCTGGAACTCAACGAAATCGGTGAGATTTCGGTTGAGACGAACCACCCGCTGTTCTTCGATCCTTACGCTTCAAACCGTGTGACGGGCGCGTTCATCGTGATCGATCCGGTCTCGAATGAAACGCTGGCCGCGTGCATGATCATCGATATCGAGGGCAAGGAAGATACGCGCGGTATTGTGCGCGAGTCCGACCGCGTTGCTCGTTTTGGCCACCGCTCGGCAGTTGTGGCGGTGGAGGATCATGAGTCGGCGCTGCTGCTCGAACGCGAGTTGTTTGATCGCGGAGCCGCTGTAGCGGTGCTGGATTCGGTGGATCAGGAGAACCTGAAACTGGCGAAAGCCGCCGGTCTGATCGTGATCGTCACCGGCAAGGCGCTGCCCAATGCGATTGAAGCCGGACATCTGGCGCCGAATGACACCATTGCGCTGCTCGAACGTCGCGGCGTGCTGGTGGGACGCGAAGAACAACTGGGCGCCGGCGAAGGAATCTGATCGGGGCGCGCTGTCACTTCACGCGCTTCGCCACCAGTTCTTCAGTAGCGAACTCGCCAACGTGGCGCGTAAGTTTCAGTTCGTCGCCCGCGATCTTGCCCGAATACTCGACGCGGATCTCCATGCCCTGAAAGGTCATGTTCTCGACGAATGCCACGTCGTCGCCATTGATCTTGCCTTCCGTGATTGCCACTGAGCCCTGCGGACCCGCGGCCGTGCCGGTCAACTTACCGCCCTCCGCCTTCAGATCGTAGGTGTATTTCTGAACGCCGATCTGCGTATCGAACTCAGCGGTCCATTTCCCCGTGATATCCGCCGCCAGCGCTGCGACTGCAATCAATGCCGCCAGGGCGAGTCTTAAAAATCTCATCTGTCGATTGTAGCCAATTCCGGAAGCCTTAAATTCGATTCCTTCGGGACTGGTTGACACCTGTCTGGTGACGGTCCGTTCACGGTGTTCGCTCCGCCGAACTCGACGTTCGACGAGCATCCTACAGCCGTCCTGATGCTGAATGAACCCGGCTGGTTCTAACCCACCGCGGGCCAGGGGAGCGAAACGACCGGTTCTGCGGCGTTTTGCATAACGGCCCAGTATTCAACCGTCAGGGTGGCACGTGCGGGGAGCCAGCGATAGGCCGGAATTCCAAACAGGCTGGCCCGGGCTGCCATCTCTCGCCGGGTTTCGGGAAATGGCGAAACTCCGAACTCCATGGCGCGTGCTAAAGTCTTGCCATTCCACGGAGTATTCTCGCGGCTGTGGTTCTCTTCCCAAATTCCCATCCAGGGAAAATCTGCCGTCTTCCACACGTAGCCAAATGAAACCTGCTTTGATGGCTGCCACGCGGTGAAGAAGGCATGTTCGCACCTCGGATCCATCGCCTGAGCCGTATATGCGCTCGACGACTCCGCGAGGTTCATCACGCGAAGGTCCATGTATGTTCCGTCCTTTCGCGGCGCGAGTGGCCATTCGAACTCGGCCCCCGTCTTCAGATAGGCGTGGTCTCCGAAGTCGGATTCAAATACTTTCGACTGCGCCGCCGACGCGCGAAACTGCGTTACTCCACGTTCAAGGAACGGCGGACCAAGGGTGACATGCTGCGTCCAGCCGATCGGTCTGTCGAATGAAGCCAGACTGGTTACCGATTCCTCGATGCGAACGGCGCTGCCGTGCAGTGAAATGCGGCGGCTGAAATCCGTCTGTGCCAGCGGGAATCTCGCTTTCATCGTGAGACTATCGCCGCCTTCGGTAATAGCGAACCCGACCACGGAGCCTTCGCCATGCGCAGTCAGTCCAGCGGCCTCTTCCGCAGGCGACGGTCCTCCGAAGATATCGAGGCAGAGATTGTGTCCCATGATGCCCGCGAGCAACCGCGCGTCAGAGCCGACACCGAACTCCGGATTTCGAATCGGATCGAACATCACGGGATTAACCGATTTCCATGGCGGTGTCCATAGCGGGTTCACGCCGGTCTTCTTGTCGACGATGGCGGCGATGTGTCCGCCTTCCGGAAGCACGATCACATGCAGGTCGCGGTTCTCTATGAAAAATGCGCGGCGGCTGTTGTATTTCGACTCAGGCAACTTTTTCCCATTGCCGCGATTGGGCGGACCTTAGCACGGCGTCCGTCACATCGTCTGTTGCGAGTCCGTCGCGAAACGTTGGGGCTGCTTCCGCGCCTTCGTCGAGCGCTTTCAGGAAATCGGCCACCTGATGCGTAAACGTATGCTCATAACCGATCTGCAGACCGGGCACCCACCAATGCTTCATATAAGGATGATCGGAGTCAGTGATGTGTATGCTGCGCCAGCCGCGGAGACGGCCTTCATCGGTGTGATCGAACCACTGCAGCCGATGCAGATCGTGCAGGTCCCAGATCGCTGAAGCCTTTTCACCATTGATTTCGAGGGTGTAAAGCGCCTTGTGCCCGCGCGCGTAGCGCGTCGCTTCAAACGAAGCCAGCGATCCGTTAGCGAAGCGGCAGAGGAACAGACTGGCGTCGTCGATATGCACCGGCTGCACGTTGCCGGTCAGGTTGTGTTTGCGCTCTTTAATGAAGGTTTCCGTCATCGCAACAACTTCACTGATGCCGCCATTCAGCCAGAGGGCGGTGTCAATGTTGTGCGCCAGAAGGTCCCCCGTTACGCCGGAGCCTGCGACCGAGGCATCCAGCCGCCACAATCCTTCCCCGCCCTGCGGCAGATCCTGTGAAATAGTCCAGTCCTGCAGGAATTTTGTGCGGTAGTGGAAGATGCGTCCGAGGCGACCTTCGTCGATCAGCTGCTTCAGCAGTACAACGGCGGGGACGCGGCGGTAGTTGTACCAAACCATATTCGCGACCTTTGACGCTTCCACGGCGGCAACCATCTCTTTCGCTTCGGCGGCGGTGCGTCCGAGCGGTTTTTCGCAAAGCACCATCTTGCCCGCTTTGGCAGCGGCAATCGCGATTTCATGATGAGTATCGTTGGGACTCGCAATGTCAATGATGTCGATGTCTTTGCGCTCCACCAGCTTTCGCCAGTCGGTCTCAACGGATTCGTATCCCCAGTTGGCGGCGAATGTCACGGCGCGCTCCGGATTCCGCGCGCAAACTGCCTTCAATCCGATCGAGTAAGGCAGATCGAAGAACACCGGAGCCTGCCGGTAAGCATTGGAATGTGTACGGCCCATGAAACCATAACCCACGAGCCCGACGTTCAGATTCTTTTTCGCCATATCAGCTTTAGTCCCAGCCGTGCGCGTTACGCACCGCAATCATCGTGGAAAGAACGTCGCGCCAGGTGCCGGGCGCGGTCATCACATCGTTCGAAAACATGCAGCCATCCCAGCAGAGATGCTGAGTGGATTTGGTCAGTGTGCCGTCATCGTTGCGCAGCCAGATACCGGCAACCTTTACCACGTCGATCTTTCCGTTCGGATCGTTGGGCAGGCAATGCCGCCCTGTCTTATCGTGCGTCCCCTGCCCTTTCACCGTGGCATCATTCTGCGCAACGTGGAAGTCTTTGATCCAGGGACGCAGCACCTTCGCCATCGTGCGAACCGCGTCTTCGAACACCGAGATATCCTTCCAGTCGTAGTCTTCCGGAAGGATGCGATGCTCGGGCGCGTTGTATCCCAACGTGTAAAGAGAGAGGTGCGCCATATCGGCCTGAATGCCGACCGTATCAGGCCGGCCTGTCTCTTCCATGAGCTGCGCCAGGTACTTCCAGCTGTGCATGCCGCCCCAGCAGATTTCGCCTTCGGCGGCCAGTGTTTCTCCGAAACTCTCCGCGACGTCCGCAGCCCCGCGGAACGTTCGCGCGATCCTCTTTGTATTGCCTACCGGGTCTTTCGCCCACTCTCCCGGGCTGGTTGCTGAGTCAATCCGCACGACGCCGTAGCTGCGGATACCAAGATCCCTGAGCTTGCGCCCAATCGCACAGGCCTTGCGCACCTGGCCGATAAATGCCTTGCGCTCTTCCTCGTTTCCCATCGCCGATCCGCCGCCTGTGGGCGGCCAGACTGGCGCCACAAGCGAACCAATCGCGAGATTGCGCCTGACCACAGAGTCGCGCAGTCGCTTCAGGTCGTCATCGCCTGAATCGATATCAGTGTGCGGCAACGACAGGAAGAGGTCAACGCCATCAAACCTGACGCCCTCTACTTCAGCGGCAGCCGTGAGATCCAGCATTGTTTCCAGATCGATCGGAGGCTCAGCACCCGGGCCGTCCCCGCCTTTTCCCACAAGGCCAGGCCACATCGCATTGTGAAGCGCGGGCTTCATTGCTTCGTCCTCAGAGATTCGGCGTCAGGGTTGTTCGGACCGAAGTGCTTCAGGATCACGAGCGGATCGGAGTCGCTGTTGTTGACGATGCGGACGCCCGCCTGGGCCGCGTCCGCCGTGACAAAGAATTCGTCCTGCGTCATATCGCCGAAGCGAATCATCGATGGCGTAAGCACGTCATACGCGCCGAACTTACCGGCGCCCTGGGTGACGATAATTCCATAGGCTTCAGGATCCTTAATCGTCACGGCGCGGCCCGGGAACACCGTCAGTTCCTTTGCGGAATAGAAGCTGGTGCCGTAGGTAATCCAGTTTTCGCGATAGCCTAAATGCTCCATCTCTTCGGCGGGACGTACCGGTTTCGGTATGCATTTATTCGATTCGCCGAAACGCTCGTTCACATTTGCATCCCAGTCCAGCATGGAAATCAGGTAATCGAGATCATGATGGAATTGCGGCAGAACGTCTTTTACCATGAGTTCCCAACCAACGATGCGGCCTTCCACGAGCGACTGGAACATCGCGAACACATCGCTCGCCACCTGCGGCTCATACGTCACAAGCGAACCGGGCGCATGCAGAATCCCCGGATTCACCTGCCAGCCTTCGCCGGGAATCAGACGGTAAGCGCGCGAGTGCTTCAGAATGCCGTTATCGCCCTTATTCCAGTCGGCGAGGCATTGGCGGATGGTGTCCTTCGATGTGCCGGGCTCAAGCCCCATGAACGTATACGGAAAGTTGTTATCGATCTGGTTATATTGCGGCGGAAAGTAATACGCTTCGGGCTTACCCTTCTGCCCCACAAATGCGGCGAACTCGTCGGCCTGGTGCATGTGGTGGGGAATCGGGCCCATGTTGTCAAAAAACTTGCACAGCAGATTCCAGCCGCCCTCGCGCGCCATGGCTGCGCCGAGCAGCAGATCACCCCCGACTTCCATCGCTTCCTTCAGCAGGAAATGCGAGCCGTTAGCATGCCGCACGAAGCTGAGCCCTTCATACTCGCCGGTTTCAGGACCATTCGAGGCTTTTGTGGTCGATGAGAACCAGCGCTCATTAATCCCGCCGCGATGGCCGCCAAAGGCGTAAAGATCATCAGGGTGGAGCTTGAGCCGGCGGCCGGGAACCATGAAGGATCGCGGAACCCAGTTGGGTTCGAGTCTGAGGATACCGGCGCCGTCGCCAATGGCGTCACGGACCTGTGAGTGGGTCAACATAGCAGGTCTATTATATTGACGCCCTGGCGGAGCTTCTTTGGTTTAGTGCGCCGACGCCTGCTCAGCCCCGTGGCCCGTATTGGCGCGCACTTCGAGCTCGGTAAATTTCGCCTCGGAGTTGTCGTCCACGCGGCTCATCATTGTGCCCAGAAATGCGCCGATAAACCCGACGGGAATGCTTACGATGCCGGGATTTTCCAGCGGGAAAAGCGGCGCGTGCTGAATCAGATGGCGCGCGGTTGCAGCGGTGGCCGCGGTATCGATACCCATGATGCTGGGGCTGACGACGATTAGTGCAAGCGAACTGATCAACCCCGCGGCAAGCCCCCACACTGCGCCTTCGGTAGTAAATCGTTTCCAGAAAATCGACAGCATGATTACCGGCAGATTTGCGGATGCGGCCACTGCGAAGGCGAGGCCAACCAGGAATGCCACATTAAACGTTGGGCCCAGAACAATTGCGACGGTAATCGCGACAGCTCCGGTGATGAAGGCCGTGATCCGCGCCACTAAAACGGTTCGACCAGGATCCTGTTTGCGGCCGTGGTGAATGACGTTCTCATAAACGTCGTGTGCGAATGAGGTGGAAGCGCTGATGGTCAATCCCGCCACCACCGCCAGAATTGTGGCAAACGCGATTGACGAAATAAACGCAAAGAACATGTCGCCACCCAGTTCGCGAGCCAGAAGTGGCGCACTCATGTTCACACCCCCGTTCTTCGCAATGAACGCTTTGCCAACGATCGTCGCCGCGCCGAAGCCAAGGAACGTCGTCATGATATAGAACACGCCGATAATTCCCATCGCCCAGACGACGCTCACGCGCGCCGTTTTCGCGTCGGGAACCGTATAAAAGCGGATCAGGATATGAGGCAGACCCGCGGTTCCGAGAACGAGCGCCAGTCCCAGTGAGGTCAGATCCAGCGCGCCATAGGGCGGTTTATAGCGCAGGCCCGGCGTCAGAAAGTTGACGATCTTAGCGCCATCCTTTACATGGCTCACCGCATCAAAGAACGCACCGAGGCTGAATCCAAAATGCGCGAGCACGAGGATGCTGAGAAGCAGGGTTCCGGCCATCAGCAATACCGCCTTCACAATCTGCACCCAGGTGGTCGCCAGCATTCCACCGAACACGACGTACGCCACCATCAGTATCCCCACCATTGTGACGGCCCAGTTATAGGTGATACCGGAATCCTTCAGCAGCAGCGCCACCAACGTACCCGCGCCAACCATCTGGGCAATCATGTAGAAAGTGCTCACCGTCAGCGTGCTCAGTGCCGCCATGGCGCGCACTGGACGAGGTGAAAGACGAAAGGCCAGCACATCCGCCATGGTGTACTTTCCGGTATTTCGCAGCGGCTCTGCGACGATCAGCAACACGGTCAGGTAAGCGACCAGAAAGCCAACCGAGTACATAAATCCGTCATAGCCCTGAAACGCGATAATGCCTGCAATCCCCAAAAACGAAGCTGCCGACATGTAATCGCCCGCCACTGCAATCCCGTTCTGCCATCCGGTAATACGACGTCCCGCGGCGAAAAATGCACTGGCGCCTGAAGACTGACGCGACGCCCACACTGTGATGCCGAGGGTGAGCGCAATGAAGACAAGGAACATCAACAGTGGGGTGGACATTAATCCTGTCCTCCCGTTGCGCGACGCGACGAGTCCATCAGCTTTGCAGCCATGCCGTCAAACCGCCGGGCGGCCCGAATGTACAGGGCGGCCACAATCCACGCCATGAAAAATTGAGAGAGCGCGAACAGATATGCCAGATTGAGCGGACCGACCACGGTGGTTTTCATCAGGTCCGGCGCATAGCCCACCAGCACCGGCAGCGCCAGGTAATAAATCAGAAAGAACAGCGTAGCGGGCACGATGAAGCGCGCTTTCGCGGCCATCAGATCTTTGAATCCATCGCTGTGCGCGATCTTATCCCAATCGGTATCAGGCTTGTCTTGCGTTGGCATGGTGCGGGGCTCAGGCTATTCTACAGTCCGATTGGCTGCCGCGCAACGAATATCTGCAATTTGTAATAGTGTTGTAAAGAACGGGTTGTAAAACAATTATCCAACTGTTAGAATCGAACTCACTTTTCCCAAAGAGGTCCTACTATGAGCCCTGTCGACACAGCGGATAATCGATTTTGCTCGGAATGCGGACAATCGAAGCCTGCCTCTGAGCTTGCGCGGTTTGGCGACCGCCTGATTTGCCTCGGCTGCAAGGATACCTATGCGCAGAAATTACGCGAGGGCGTAGCGCCTGTCGCAACCCAGGTGTACGGCGGTTTCTGGATTCGCTTCGTCGCGCTGCTGATCGATGGCATCATCCTGTTCCTGTTTAACGCGATCGTCGGTAAGGTAATTCCGGGCGAGGGAATGGCGGGGGTCAATCCGGCGGATGTGGGAGCCGTGATGGCGCGAGTCGGGTTCGTGTGGTGTATTTCGGTCGCCGCACACTGCATCTATGAGACTTTCTTCGTCGGCAATATGGGAGCGACTCCCGGGAAGATGGCCGTTGGGCTGAGGATCGTCCGGCCGGACGGTTCGCGCGTAACGTACGCGAGGGCTGCAGGGCGCTACTTCGCGAGGGTTCTGAGCGAGATAATTCTGCTGATCGGCTGCATCATGGCGGCGTTCGATAAGCAGAAGCGCGCACTGCACGATATGATCTGCGACACGCGCGTCGTCAAAGTGCGCGGCTGATTCCCGCATGCCTGTCCCCTGCGCCCGCTGTCAGATGCCGCTGCAGACCAGGCGTCTGGCTCTAAATGGCACGGCCGACTGCGCTTTGTGCGGCACGGTCAATCGAGCCTGGCTGTTTCCATCGTCGCTCACATCTGCGCCGCTCGTACATCCGGAGAGCGCGCTGGAAGGCGAGGCAACCTGTTACGAACATCCCGACAACCGCGCTACCGGCGCCTGCGGACGCTGTGGCCGATTCCTGTGTCAGTTCTGCTCCGTTGAATTCGGCGGCGAAATGTTGTGCCCCTCATGTGTGGCGGGCGGGAGTGTGGCTTCTGCCCGTCTGAATCCGTCGCTTACGATGTTCGACTCGGTGGCTTTAATCCTGCCCCTTGCATCGCTCATTTTTTACCCCCTGACGATCGCGGCGGCTCCGGCGGGTCTGGTGCTTTCCGCCATGAAATGGAAGCAGCCAATCAGCCCGGTACGGAGAAACCGCTGGCGTTTTGTGCTGGCCATTCTCATCTGCGTCAGCATGATCGTGCTTTGGGTCTGGGGGATTATCTATTTCGTAGCTCTCGTGCGGCAACAGAAAGGCGTGCAATGAGCTCACCCGAGCGCATCCGCAACAAAAGGCTTCCCGGGCGGCGTCGGGGACTGATTAACGGCTCCAGCCTGTGGCTGGGACCGGATCATCTGCTGCACGTTCGTTCTTCGCGGTTTCGAGAAGAATACAAGCGATACCACCTGAGCGATATTCAGTCCATTGCACTGGCAGAAGCGCCGCGCTTTCATCTTTCTACCCGATCGATGCTGATTGCGACCGTCTGGCTTGCGGCGCTGGCGCTCTCGTCCGCGCCCTTTATCGGCAACTGGGCAGTTTGGGTGCTTTGGAGTCTGGCGGCGGCGCTGGTGGCAACATGGGTTTACGTTTCAGCGTCGCGAAGCTGCGTCTGCCGCATCTATACGGCGGTGAGCAGCGATGACCTTCCCTCGCTTTACCGGAACTGGACCGCGCGCAAATGCATCGAGCAGATTCGGGCGCGCATTGCAGAAGTCCAGGGTGAACTGACGGAAGACTGGGCTGACGGCGTTGAGTCCAGACGAATCGGACCGCCGGAAGAGACGGCGGAATTGATGAACACATCAGCATCTTCAGGCGCGGGCGCCACGGCTCGCATTCCGGCCGGCCGTCGAGCTCCTGTCGCGCAGGCTTTTGCCGCACTGATGTTCATTGACGTTGCCGTGAGCTGGCTCTTCCAGGTTCGCGGATCCCATGCAATGGAGATCGCAGGGAATGTATTGATGATTCTGGAGGTCGCCGTGGCCGCCATCATGCTCATCATGTTCAGCCGGGGGCGTCTCGCCGCGGGCGCGCGCAACATTGCGCTTGCCTATCTGGGTTTTACAGGCGTGGAGTGGTACGCCGGCACGATGCTCACGAACATCAGGAACGCGGCCGCCCGACAGGCTGGATCGATGATTGGGCACCGCCTCGGCGGCGACGGGTCGCAGTACCTCGACATCGCTGCGCATCTGATCCTGGGCGTCTGGATGCTGTTGGTGCTCCTGCTGCCGGCTCGGCCGGTCCGGGAGCGTACAAGACTCATATGAGCGCAGCGGCCCTGCAGCAGCGTTGCTGGAATCACGAATTGCGCGAGGCGGCCTGCCGGTGCCCTGGTTGCGGGAAGAGTTTTTGCCGCGAATGCGTCAGCGAGCATGAGTCGCGGCTGCTGTGCGCTGCCTGCCTCAGGTCGTTTTCGCGAGCCCGCGATGGCATCGATTCAAAAAAGCGCTTCCGCGCCGGGCCCGTCGTCATTGCGCTGGCCGGTTTCCTGATCTCCTGGGTGGTATTCTTCGCGGCTGGTGAATCGATCCTTACCCTGGCCGTTCGGGCGGAGCAGAGCGCATGGCAGAACCGCTGAAGCGCGAACGTCCTCTTGATGTTTGCGAGAGCGCGGTCGGCATTCTGCGCCAGACAGGGCTTCGCTCCCTGACGCGGCAGTGGGCGGGCAGCGTGCCTTTCGCTTTAGGTCTGCTGGTGGCGTGGAAGCAGGCCGAAAATCCGCGGCTTCCCGATATCCGTCTGGCGCTGGAAGCTCTCGGGCTGAGCCTGCTTTTGATCTGGATGAGCTCTTGCCGCGCTGTCTCCGCCGGATACGTGCGGCGACACCTGAACCGCGAGCCGACACATCCACGAACACGCACGGAGTTGTTGCGCCTGATTGCCGTACAGTCGTTCGCGAGTGGAACGAAACTGGTAGTTCTGCCGTTCGCGGCTCTCATTGTGTTCCCTCTGCCGCAGGTCATCGCCTTTTACAGAAATATAGACGCGCTGGCGGATCGTCAGACGCTGGATGCCCGGGCGATTATCAGCCGTGCGCGTCATCTCTCGCGCGTACAACCCGAACAGAGCTGGCTCACGATTCCGTTGCTGCTGCTTTTCGGACTGATGGTTTTTCTCAACATGGCTGCAGCGATCGGGGGTGCGCCGCAGATCGTACGGATGCTGACGGGCTACGAATCGACGTTTAGCCGAAGCGAGACTGGCTTTTTGTTCAATCCGATGTACTTCATGCTGGCCGGCTGTTCAACCTGGATCCTGTTCGATCCATTCGTCCAGACCGTGTACTCTTTACGATGCCATCAGGCCGAAGCCAGTGAGAACGGCGCCGATGTTAAGGCGGGCATTCGCCGCCTGCGTGAAAAACTTGCCACCGTTTCTGTGGCGGCTCTGATAGCGGGAGCGTTTTTCGCAATCGCGCCTGCCTGTCGCGCGAGCATCGCGCCGAACGATATGCAGCATGCCGCGGAGCGCGCAGCAACCGCCACCGAGTACGACTGGCGCCTGCCTCCACCAGCAAGGCCGGCACACCAGAGACCCTGGCTCATCGACGCCACGGATCGTGCGCTGGCGGGCGTCCGCAAAGCAACGGATGCGCTGGGCAAACTGATCGATCGCCTCTTCTCCTGGCTCTTTGACAAAATCAGCGGGCGGCCGGAAAGCACCGGAAAACTGCCGGTGGGCGGAATGCACTGGACGATTTACGCGCTTCTGGGATTGGTTGTGGTCGCGGGCGCGGTTGTGGCAATCCGCCTCGTGCGCGCCGCCCGCCCCAGGCAGGTAACAGCCAGCGAAGGTGTTCCCGGCGCAATCACCCTCGATGCCGATGACCTGGCGGCAGATCGCCTGCCCGAAGAGGAGTGGCTTGTGCTGGCGGAAGAGGCGCTGGCAGCCGGAAAATCGCGTCTGGGCTTGCGCGCGCTCTATCTGGCAACTCTCGCATGGATGGGTCGCTCCGGATATCTCAGCATCCATGCAGGTAAGACAAATCACGAGTACGAACTCGATCTGAAGCGGCGACTGCGCACATCCCCGGATGCCAGAGCTTTATTTGGCGTCAACGTGAGAGTGTTTGAACGTGCCTGGTACGGTCTGCATGAGGTTGAAAACAGTGAGATCGAGGAATTTCGCGCTCGCATGGATCGCCTGAAAGCCATAATTTCCGCGATGGGTTCGGAAAGCCAGGCGGCCGCATGAGCGCGCGCAGCATCGTTGCCGCGGCCTGTTTTGCCGTCGTATCCGTGGCGAGCGCCGTCTATTTGATGGATCTGCAGTTCTCCGCTGGAGATGCTTATCCCGAGCTCTCCAGCCTGCGCAGTGATCCGCGCGGCGCAAAGCTTCTTTACGACGCTCTGGTGCGGATGCCCGGTCTAAACGTCACCCGCAACTATCTTCCGCTCGAATATCTGACCGGTAACCAATCGACCGTCCTCGTGCTGGATCTGCCGGCGCTGCGTTTCGATCAGAACCTGCACGACACCATTAACCGGCTGGCATCCGGCGGCAATCGCGTGATATTGAGTGTCGCGGACACACAGCGGTTGCCTGACGATGCCGCAACTTTCCTGAAAGTGTGGAAAGTGAAGGTCGGGTTCGGCACTGACTCGCACGACAAACCGGAACTCTACTTTGCCGATGCGGAGGGATGGACATCCATTGATCAAGAGAACGGCCGGAGCCGCGCGATCGAACGACCGGCAGGAAAAGGCGCGATCGTACTGTTCGCGTCGGGGACAGACTTCGTCAATTCCACGATCGCGAATTACGGCTCCGCGAACTTCACTCTGCTCTCGCGGGCCATCGGAGCTCCAAACCGGATCGTTTTTGACGAGGCGCACCTGGGAATTGCACAGTCCGGCAGCGTCGTTGGCCTGATTCGTCGCTTCCGGCTCACCGGCATGGTGATTGGATTTGCCTTGTGTAGCGCTCTCTTCATCTGGCGCAATGCCACTTCATTTCCACCGCCAGAACCCGCGCGACGGAAAGCCGATGCGACGGGGCGTACCTCCCGATCCGGCCTGATAACACTCTTGCGGCGCCACATCCCTGCGTCCGAGCTTGCCCCGGTTTGCTGGAATGAGTGGCTGTCGGTAAACCGCCGGGCTCTCCCGGGTGATGCTGCGGAGAGCGCCCGGAAGATTGCCCGCCGCGAGTCCGATCCGGTACGGGCGCTGCAGGAGATTCAGGCAATAGTCAACCCGAAAGGAACTCTTTGACTCTCGAACAATTTCAGTCCGCTATTGACAACGCGACCCGGGCCATCGGCGAGGTCATCATTGGGCAGGAGGCAGCGATTCGCTACTCGCTGATAGCCGTGCTCTGTAACCAGCACGCCCTGATAGAGGGTGTTCCGGGACTCGGCAAGACGTTGCTCGCCAGAACCATTTCCGTCGTTCTGGGTTCCGAATTCAAGCGCATTCAGTTCACGCCCGACCTGATGCCCGCGGATATCACCGGCACCACCGTGTTCAATCTTCAGCGCAATGAGTTTTCGCTGGTGAAGGGCCCATTATTTACCACGTTTCTGCTGGCGGATGAAATCAACCGCGCACCGGCGAAAACCCAGTCGGCCCTCCTGGAAGCAATGCAGGAACGCACGGTCACGATTGACCGCGAAAGCTATCGCCTTTCGCCGGACTTCACGGTTTTCGCCACGCAGAATCCAATTGAATCGGAAGGCACCTATCCCCTGCCCGAGGCGCAGAAGGACCGTTTCATGCTGAAGATTCCGATGACCTGGCCGGAGGCGGCGGAAGAAATCAGCCTCGCCGGCAGAAGCCTGACGGATCAGGCGCCCGAGGCGATCCTGAATCACGGCCGGGTAGCCCCATGTATTTCGGCGGACGAACTGACTGGCCTCCGCCAGGCATTGTCACTCGTCCGGGTGAGCGACGCACTGATTGAATATGCCGTGCAGGTGGTGCGAAAAACACGCGCTGACGATTCGATTCTTGTGGGCGCGGGGCCGCGTGCGACCCAGTCTCTGCTGCGGGCCGCACGGGCGTGGGCGGCCATGGAAGGGCGCGACTTCATCAGTCCGGACGATATTCGCGCCGTTGCCCAGCCCGTGCTGGAACATCGTCTGCTGCTTCGTCCGGAGTCCGAACTGGAGGGCGTTCGTCCCATGGAAGTGCTGGATCGTCTGCTGCATGAGGTGCCCGTTCCGCGATGATCGTGCCGGCGCCACGCCTGATCTGGATTGCCGCGGCCGTCATATTACCTGCCGCCGCGACGGCGGGCTTTGTGCCGTCGGCCGCGCCATGGTGTTGGGGAGGAGTGGCTCTGCTGGTAAGTCTGGCGCTCATTGATGCCGAACTTGGAAATCGCCGGCTCAGATCGGTATCGGTTCAGGCTCCGGAATTCCTGCGCTTCACCCGAGAGGTGCAGTCTTCCATACCGCTCACGATTACAAATGGGCCGGTAGAGATCGCACTGCCGATGCCCGAGGGTGTCGCGTCGAAGACCAGAATATTGAGCGCGCCCGGTGTCGGTGCGCGCGAGATTGTGGAATGGCCTTTAACGGGGCATGTGCGCGGCGACCGACTGCTGGCCGCCGTTCATCTGGAAAAGCCGTCTCCGGCGGGAATGTGGCTGATCCACGGGGCGCGCCGGATTCAGTGCACATTGCGCATTTATCCCAACCTGCGGGACCGCGCCACCTCGCTGTTGTTTCTGAAAATTGGCGGCCCCGGGTTGCGCATGCGCCGGCAGGTCGGCAAGGGGCGTGAGTTCGACAACCTTCGCCATTATCTGCCCGGCGATTCCTACGAAGACATCCACTGGAAGGCCAGCGCGCGGCGCGGCTTTCCTGTCGTCAAGCTCTTCCGCGCAGAGCAGCAGCAGGAAGTGTATGCCGTCATCGATCACTCGCGCCTTTCCGCGCGCGAAGGCATTCTCGATAGCTACGTGGATGCCGCCCTGCATCTCGCGCTCGTAGCCGAGCGCTGCGGCGACCGGTTCGGGCTGGTAACTTTTTCCGATCGAGCCCACCGGATGGTGCGTGCCGGCGCGGGACTCGATCATTTTCGCCGCTGCCGTGAAGCAATCTATAATTTGCGCGCGCAGCGTGTAAGCCCGGATTTTCGCGATGTCTTCACGGTCTTGCAGACAAATCTCCGGCGGCGCGCACTCCTGGTGTTCTTTACTTCTCTGGATGACTCCCTGCTGGCGGAGACTTTTGAGCACGAAATTCGGCTGCCGGCGCGGCGGCATCTTGTGAGGGTAAACGTCATGCAGGCTGCAGGCGTGAGGCCACTCTTTACCGGCGCGGCGCCTCAGGACTCCGAAGCGGCGTACGAAGCTCTCGCGGGCCAGATGCTCTGGAATCGAATGCGGAAACTGAGTATCGGCCTCCAGAACTGCGGTGTCGGCCTCACCGTGGTAACGCCGGAGCGAATCAGGGAGCAGGTGACCGCACAGTATCTCGAAGTGAAGCGGAGGCAGGCGCTGTGATCATCGATCTGCCACGGTTCATTGAGACCGAGACTCCATATTGGAATGAACTTGATCACACGCTGGGAAAGCTGGCCGCGGATGCCCCGCGCCGCATGCCGCTCGAAGAGATTCAGCGATTGCACTATCTTTATGAACGGTGTTCCGCCGATCTGGTCCGCATTGACACTTTCGCCGCGGAGCCTCGGTTGCGCGCTTACCTGGAAGCACTGGTGGCGCGCGCATACTGCGAAATTCATGAAACGCGCGGCGGAAAGAAGATTCAGTGGAGACAGATGGCGCTCGAGTTCCCGCGCGCATTCCGAAGACACCTGCGCGCATTCCAGCTGTCTCTGGCGGTAACACTGCTGGGTTGCGCTTTTGGCTGGTTCGCGATTCATCAGGATTCCGGCGTTAAGGCTGTGCTGTTGCCGTTCCCCGGCCTTCTCGACTCGCCTGCACAGCGCGTGGCAAAAGAAGAAGGCGCTCACGAAGATCGGTTGAAAGGAGTGAAAGGAACATTCGCCGCGGAGTTGATGACGAACAATATTCGCGTCACCCTGCTGGCTATGGCGACGGGTATTACCTACGGCGCGGGGACCCTGATCCTCCTCTTTTATAACGGTGTGATCCTGGGGCTTGTGGCGGCGGATTACATAGCCGGTGGTCAGGGCGTGTTTCTCGCAGGGTGGCTGCTGCCCCACGGATCGATTGAAATACCCGCCATTCTGCTAGGGGGGCAGGCGGGGTTCATGCTGGCGGGTGCGTTGATCGGGTGGGGAGATGAGACGCCGCGCCGGCAGCGGTTTCGATCTGTTTCGCGTGATCTTTTCGCAATCATTGGAGGCGCCGCCGCGATGCTGGTTTGGGCGGGAATCATGGAAGCATTCGTCTCGCAGTATCATCGGCCCGTTTTGCCGTACGCGCTGAAGATATCGCTGGGAGTGTGTGAGCTCCTGGTTCTGACCGGATTTCTCGCATGGGCAGGCCGGGAATGAGATCGCCCGATTCACTCGTAATTGAGACGCCGGAAGGCGTTACGTTCTCATTCGCGCTCGCTTCGCCCGTCACTCGCGCGCTCGCCTGGGCCGTTGACACTGCCGCGGCGCTAACCCTCGCATACGGGGCTACGCAGGTGTGCCGGATGATTGGAGCTTTCAGCCCCGACTGGTCCACAGCTTTGGGGGTATTGCTCTACTTCGTCATCTCGATGGTGTACTGCATTGTTCTCGAATGGCGATGGAACGGTCAGACGGTTGGCAAACGTCTGCTGGGGCTGCGTGTAATCGATGAGCAGGGGCTGCGCCTCCAGCTGGCTCAGGTGGTAGTCCGCAACGTGATGCGGCTCATTGACTCTCCTCCACCTCTCCTCTATCTGATCGGAGGCATTGCAGCGGCAGTCAGCCGCCACCAGCAAAGACTAGGCGATATGGCCGCAAACACGGTCGTAGTCCGCGAGCAACCCGGCGTTCGACCCGATCTGGAGCAACTGGCGCCGGCCCGGTACAATTCGCTGCTGGCGCTTCCGCACCTGGCGGCGCGTCTGCGAAGTCTGGCTGATCCCGAGGCTGTCGGCATGGTGGTGGAAGCGATATCTCGCCGTGATGGGTATGAACCCATGGCGCGCGTTGAACTATTTCGCGAACTGGCGGATTATTTTCGTCGCCTGGTGACTTTCCCGGAAACCGCACTTGAGGGCCTGACTGATGAACAGTACCTCAGGAGCGTGTTGAGAGTAGTGTACGGAGTGAAATAGGTCCCGGCCACCCCACGCTGTTCAGCGCGTAGCCCGGATGCTTCTCCCCTGCTGCCATCAAGGACTCAGGAATTGAAATGCGCCGCAGACGTCTGTGCGCGGCACATCCGGCAGGTGCAAGGCGCTCGATAATCCTGGTGCCCTCAAAGGGAGTTCCGCCGTCGCTGGCTCCTCTAACTACCTGCTAAAATAAGACTTAAACCAAAAACATGGCAGACCAGGATAACCCCATTACCGGCGCGCCCGCGCCCCCGTCCGGCCCCAAAACGCCCGCCAAAACGGCGCCGGATGGCGGCAACATGCTGCCCGTCAACATCGAAGACGAAATGAAGCGCTCTTACCTCGATTACGCCATGAGCGTAATCGTAGGCCGGGCTCTTCCCGATGTCCGCGACGGACTTAAGCCCGTCCACCGCCGCATTCTTTTCGGCATGAACGAAATGGGCCTGACGTCCAACCGGCCCACCCGCAAATGCGCCAAGATCGTCGGCGAAGTCCTCGGTAAATTCCATCCGCACGGCGATGCGCCCGTGTATGACTCTCTCGTCCGCATGGCGCAGCCGTTCTCCATGCGCTGTCCGCTGGTCGATGGCCAGGGCAACTTTGGTTCGGTCGATGGCGATCCGCCCGCGGCCATGCGTTACACCGAGGCGCGTCTTTCGAAAATCGCCGGCGCGCTGCTCGAAGACATCGATAAGGAAACGGTCGACTTCCGCCCCAACTATGACGAAAGCGAAGTCGAGCCGGACGTTCTGCCCACGCGCGTTCCGAACCTGCTGGTCAATGGCTCGGAAGGAATCGCCGTCGGCATGGCGACCCGCATTCCGCCGCACAATCTCACTGAAATTATTGAGGCGACAATCCAGCTGATTCGGCACCCCGAGACACAACTCCCAAAGATTCTGGAAATCGTGCAGGGGCCGGACTTCCCCACCGGCGGCTTCATCCTCGGGCGTCAGGGCATCGTGGATGCCTATACGAGGGGCCGCGGCTCGCTGAAGATTCGCGCCAAAGCGTTCATCGAGAAGATGGGCAAGGGTGATCGCGAACAGATCGTCGTCACGGAAATTCCGTATCAGGTGAACAAGTCGCGCCTGATCGAGACAACTGCGGCCCTGGTTAACGATAAGAAGCTCGAAGGCATCTCGGAAATCCGCGATGAGAGCGACCGCGATGGCATGCGCATCGTTTATGAGCTGAAGCGCGGCGAGCAGGCCGAGGTCATCCTCAACAACCTCTATAAGAACACCCAGCTTCAGATCAGCTTCGGCATAATCAACCTCTCGATCGTTCACGGCCAGCCGCGCGAACTCTCGCTGATCCAGACGATCCGCTACTTCATCGAGCACCGCGCCGATGTGGTTCGTCGCCGCACCGACTATGAACTGCGCAAGGCTCGCGAGCGGGAGCATATCCTCCTCGGTTTCCGTCTGGCGCTGGACAACATCGACGAAGTAATCCGCCTGATCCGCGCCTCGAAATCGCCGCGGGAAGCACGCGAATCGTTGATCGAAGCGTCGGTTCGCTTCAAATTCAACGACCTGTATCTGAAGGCCGCGGGCGCCGCCGAGCCCATGAAGCAGCTCTCTGAGCGGCAGGCACAGGCCATCATCGAGCTCCAGTTGCAGCGTCTTACCGGCATGGAGCAGGAGAAGATCGCCGCCGAACTGGCCGATATTCAGCGCCGGATCGCGGAGTACCTCGAAATCCTCGGCTCCGAAAAGGTTCTTCGCGAACTTATCATTAAGGAACTAAAGGAAGTCCAGAAGGAGTTCGGTGAAGCGCGCCGCACACAGGTGATCGAAGACACCGGCGAGATTCTTCTGGAAGATCTCGTGCAGGTGGAAGACGTTGCCGTGACTGTGACCCATGGGGGATATCTGAAGCGCACCGCCGTGGATACTTACCGCCGGCAGACACGCGGCGGCAAAGGCCGAATTGGCATGGGCACGCGCAATGAAGATTTCGTCGAGTACTTCCTCGTCGCTTCAACCCACGCCTATTTGCTGATCTTCACGAATAAGGGCCGCGTCTACTGGCTCAAGATTTATGAAATTCCCGATGCCGGCACGGTCGGCAAGGGCAAGCACATCAGCAACCTGATCAATCTGCAGGAAGACGAAACGGTTAAGGCGTTCCTGCCGGTGAAGGCGTTTGTTCCGGATAAGTTCATCGTCATGGTGACCAAGCTCGGCGTCATTAAGAAATGTGAGCTGACCGAATTCGATAATCCGATGTCGCGCGGCATTATTGCACTGGGCATTGACGACGGCGATGAACTGATCGCCGCCCGGCTCACTTCGGGCAACGACTTTATCTTCCTCGGTTCGCATGATGGCCAGGCGATTCGCTTCAAGGAAGACACAGTTCGCCCCATGGGCCGCCCCGCGCGCGGCGTGCGCGGCATGGACCTTGCGGCCGGCGACTTTATCGTGGGCGCCGAAGTGGTGGTAGAAGACGGGCGAATTCTCTCGATCTCCGAGCACGGCTACGGCAAGCGCACGGTAGTGGTGGATTACCGGCTCACCAACCGCGGCGTGAAGGGCGTCATCAACATGAAGACGACCAACAAGACGGGCAAGGTTGTCGGAATCCTTTCGGTGAAGGAAGACTCCGAACTGATGATCGTCACGCGCGAAGGCAAGATGATCCGAATCGATTCCGGCGAAATCCGCCAGGCGGGACGCTCCACGCAGGGAGTTCGTCTGGTTCGCATGGAAGAGCCGGACAGCGTCGCCGCTGCCTGCCTCATTCCGGAAGCGGAAGAGAAACCGGGCGAAGAGGGACAGAGCAATCTGACCCTGCAGTAGACGCGCTATGCAGCAAAAGCAGGAAAATCTGATCGCGGCGCTCAGACGAATGGGCCGGGTCATTGTCGCTTATTCGGGCGGCACGGATTCGGCGTATCTCGCCTGGGCCGCGCATCGGGCACTTGGCAAAGACGCGGTCGCGATTACCGCGGATTCTGCATCGATTCCGGAAAGCCACAAACGGGACGCGGAGGCCTTCGCGAAACAGTTCGGCATTCTCCACGAATATGTGGCGACGAATGAGTTCGCCAATCCCGACTACGCGCAAAACGCGCCGGACCGCTGTTTTCACTGCAAGGACGAACTGTTCAGCGTCCTCGAGAAGGTAGCCGCGGCGCGCGGCGTCAGCCACATCGTCTACGGAGTGAACAAGGACGATCTGGGCGATTACCGCCCGGGCCAGCGTGCGGCGAAACTTCACCACGTAGAAGCGCCGCTCGTCGATGCGGGACTAACGAAAGCTGAGATTCGCGAGCTATCGCACGAAGCCGGATTGCCCACGTGGGATCGCCCCGCCGCAGCCTGTCTGAGTTCTCGCATTCCGTATGGTACGCCGGTAACGATTCAGAACGTGAAGCAGGTGGAACTGGGCGAAGAGCAAATGAAGGCTCTCGGATTTCGGCAGTTCCGAACAAGATTTCACGGCGATGTCGTCCGCATCGAAATCGCGCGCGAAGAACTGCCGAGAGCGTTGACGCTGGAAATGGCGGACAAACTCACCGCAATCTTCAAACACCTGGGTTACAAATACGTATCGCTCGATCTTGAAGGCTACCGCCAGGGCAGCCTGAACGAAGTTCTGACGACCATTCGATAGCCTTATTACTGTGGTGATAACTGGATATGCCGATAGCGCATTCCAAGGTCACTTCTCAGGGACAGATTTCGATTCCGGCCGAAGTCCGGCGCAAGTACGGCATCGGACCCGGTTCCGTGCTGGAATAGACGGAAGACGGAGACCGACTGGTCGTTCGCCGGGCAGGACGCTTTAGTTCCGAGGATATTCACAAAAAGGTTTTTGCCGGAAGAAAAGTGAAGCCCGCGTCTTTGAAGCAGCTCAAAGAAGGGATCGAACAATTCATCCGAGAGCGCTATGCGCGGTTGACACCAATATCCTTGTCCGTCTGGTGGCTCGCGACGACACTCGTCAGGTGGCTGCCGCCGAGCGCTTTATCGAGCAGGGTGCGTGGGTTCCACTCCTCGCCGTGCCTGAGGCCGTCTGGATCCTGGAAACACTATACGGACTGGCTGCAACCGAAATCGCCGACGCCATTGAGATGCTGCTCGATCATGAGAGTCTCGTATTACAGGATCACGATGTAGTCGCCGCGGCACCAATGCAGTTTCGCGCAAGGCCATCGTTGGCCTTTTCCGATTGCCTCATCCTGGAACTCGCGCGAAAAGCGGGGCACCACCCTCTTGGAACATTCGATCGGGCTCTCGGCAAGCTTGAGGGTGCAACGCTGGTCTAAATCCGTCTAGTCAGAAACCGTCATCGTCGGACCGCTCACGCCAGACACCTCGAGAGCCCGCTCCCGCACCTTCTCTGCAAGTGAATAGAACGGTGCCGCCCGTTTGTCATCCTGCCCGGCCGTAGCCACCGGATGCCCCGTATCTCCACCCACGCGCACCTGTGGATCCAGCGGCAACGCACCCAGGAATCCCAGCGACATCGCCTCAGCCGTTCGACGTCCGCCGCCATTGCTGAACACATCGATGCGCTCGGTGCAGTGCGGGCACTCCAGATAGCTCATGTTCTCCACAATGCCGAGGATCGGCACCTTCACCTGCTGGAACATCGCCACGGCCTTGCGCGCATCTTCGAGCGAAACCTCCGAAGGCGTAGTCACAATCACCGCGCCCGTCACCGGAGCCGATTGAATCAGCGACAACTGCACATCGCCCGTACCCGGCGGCAGATCGATCACCAGATAATCCAGATCGCCCCAATCCACGCCCCGCAGGAACTGCTGAATCACGCTGTGCAGCATCGGCCCGCGCCACACGAGCGGCTTATCGCCCGGATTGAGAAAACCCATCGACATCAGCCGCACACCATAATTCTCAAGCGGCTGGATGCGCTCGCCCACCGCGGTCGGAGTGCTGTTTGTGCCCATCATCAGCGGAACGTTCGGGCCGTACACGTCGGCGTCGAGCAAGCCGGTATGGAAACCAAGGCGCGCCAGTGCAATCGCCAGGTTCACAGATACTGTGGTTTTCCCAACGCCGCCCTTACCGCTGCCAACCGCAATCAGATTCTTCACACCGGGGATGGGCAGCTTCGGCTGCGCCTGTTGACCTGGACTCATGTAATCTCATCTTAACGGCAGGGCCGCAATGAAGAATCACGAATACAAGACCTCGCTCCAATGGACCGGGAACCTCGGCTCCGGCACCAGCACCTATCGCGCATACGGACGCAATCATGAAATCTCCGCGCCCGGCAAGACATCCGCGCTCGAAGGTTCATCCGACGCCCACTTCCGTGGCGACGCCACCCGCTACAACCCGGAAGAGCTCCTGCTGGCCGCGCTCTCAGCCTGCCACCTATTGAGCTACCTGCACCTCTGCGCGGTCAACAACATTGTCGTCACCGCCTATGAAGACGAGGCGACGGGCAGCATGACGGAAAACGCAGATGGCTCCGGTCAGTTCACTGAAGTCATACTGCACCCGCGAGTCACTATCACCACCGAATCGGATCCAATCAAAGCGCTGGAGTTGCACGAGCAGGCTGGCCAGCTCTGCTTCATCGCCCGCAGCGTAAATTTCCCGGTGCGTCACCTCCCGGCCATATCAGGGATCTGAGTGCGCCGAAGCAATATTGCAACCGGGCTGATACTGGCACTTTGCTGCTGGGTGTATATCCGGATGAACATCATCCGGCCAATTCCCACCCTACCCGGCTTAAGCGACTTCCTCGCCTACTTCCACACCGCACAGGATGTGCTCCACGGCAAGAGTCCGTACGTGGACCCGGCACTCTTCTACCCGCCCCTGCTGCCCTTCCTCATGGTTCCATTGGGACTGATCTCCTATGAAGCAGCGCGCTGGACGTGGTTCATCCTCTCGCATGTTTTCCTGCTGGGCGCGGCGGTTTTACTCTGGCGCGACATGGGCAAGAGCCGGATAGCGCTCTGCTGCATTGCTGCCATCTGGGCATTCGGCGGAGCGATCAATGAGACGTTGCGTCAGGGCCAGCTCAGTCCGCTCCTGGTGTTGCTCCTGACGATTGCATACACGCAACGCAAACGCATCGCCGGTGTCAGCGCGGGCCTCTGTTTCGCGCTGAAGTACTTCCCCGGGATAGTCGCCATTCCGTTGTTACTCGGAAGGCAATGGCGAGCGCTCGCCGCTTCCATCGCAGCGGGCGTCGGCGGCGTCCTCGTACCCTGGCTCATCATCGCCGCATTCCTGACCGGCCCCATCAAACCCGTCAGCGCCACGTACTGGATGGGCACCCCCTCCATGTTCAGTTGGTCGATCCCGTCCGTAGTGCTCCGCATCCTGATCCCCATCCATCGCGGAGCGCCTTACCCGAATGACTGGGAGTTCGGCAACGTGGCCTTCACCCTCCATCTGAATTCCTGGCTACAGTGGAGTTCTGTCGCCGCTGCAATAACGGTCTTCCTTGCAGGACTCACAGCCCTGGCGCTTGTTAGCCGGCTTCGCCTCAACACTCGGCAAATCCCATGGGCCATGGCCGGTCTCGTCTCGCTGAGTCTGGCCGTGGCGCCCGTTTCCTGGACGCACTACCAGATCCTGCAATATCCCGGCGTCGCCATGCTCCTGATCGCTGCCATTCGCGAACGCCGCCTGATCTTTGGCGCCGGAACCGCCCTGAGTTTCGCGTTGGTTTATCAACTTCCCCAATACTTCCTCATCGCCTATCACAACGAACACGGCGCCTGGACAACAGCATCCCCCGCGACCCTCTACTTCTGGACCACCGCCCCCCCCGTGGCAGCGCTCGCCATCTTCGCTCTTAGCCTCTGCATGGTTCGCCGGGAGCGGTTCGATTTTCCCGCATCCTGATAGAATTGATTTGCGGGACCTTCCGCCCCGCAATCAGGAGATTTGTTTGCCGCAAACCGACCCCAAAGCCCTCGAAGACCTGTGCATTAATACCATCCGGATCCTCTCCGCCGACGCCGTTCAGAACGCGAACTCGGGCCACCCCGGCATGCCGATGGGCGCCGCAGCCATGGCCTACACGCTGTGGACCAAATACCTGAAGTTCAATCCCAAAGAGCCAGCCTGGGTCGATCGTGACCGCTTCGTTCTCTCCGCCGGGCACGGCTCCATGCTGCTCTATAGCCTGCTCTTTCTCACCGGCTATGACCTCCCGCTCGAAGAAATCAAGCGCTTCCGTCAGTGGGACAGCAAGACGCCGGGCCACCCGGAGCGCGGCCACGCTCCGGGCGTGGAAGTCGCCACCGGGCCCCTCGGCCAGGGCTTCAGCAACGCCGTCGGACTTGCGATCGCGGAAGCCTGGCTGGCCGCCCGTTTCAACAAGCCCGGCCACAACGTAGTCGACCACTACACCTACGGCATCTGCGGCGATGGCGACCTGATGGAAGGTATCACCAACGAAGCCGCTTCGATCGCCGGCCACTTTAAGCTCGGCAAACTCATCTTTCTTTACGACCACAACCGCATCACTCTTGCCGGTGGTACCGATCTCTGCTTCACAGAGGATGTAGGCAAGCGCTTCGACGCGCTTGGATGGCAGACAATCCACGTGGAAGACGGCAATGACACCGCGGCGGTAGCGGCAGCCATCGAAGAGGCGAAGAAAGACACAGAGCGGCCGTCGCTGCTGCTGGTGCGCACGCATATCGGCTACGGCAGCCCGAAGAAGCACGATAACTTCTCTTCGCACGGCAGTCCGCTCGGCGAAGATGAACTCCTCGCCACGAAGAAAGAGCTCGGCTGGCCCTCTACGGAAAAGTTCTATCTGCCGGAAGAAGCCGTCGCGCACTTTCGCGAAGCCGTCGCAAAGGGCGCGTCCGCGCAGGCTGAATGGACGAAACGCTTTGAAGCCTATCGCGCCGCGTTCCCGCAGGAAGCCGCGGAGTTCGAGCTGTTCCAGGCCGGCAAACTGCCCGAAGGCTGGGACGCCGATCTGCCCAAATGGAAAGCGGGCGATAAAGCGATCGCAACCCGCGTCGCCGGCGGCGAAGTCCTCAACGCCCTGGCGAAACGCATCCGCAACATCGTGGGCGGTTCCGCCGACCTCAATCCTTCCACGAACACAGCATTGAAAGGCGAAGGCGATTTCCAGCCGGCAGCCGAAGGCGCGTCGAACATGGGCGCAGTTGGCGGCTGCTGGAGTTACGCAGGACGCAACGTAGCCTGGGGTGTTCGCGAACACGCCATGGCAGCAGCGGTAAACGGCATGGCCGCGCATGGCGGCGTACTGCCATTCGGCGCCACGTTCCTCGTCTTCTCCGATTACATGAAGCCGTCGATCCGCCTTTCTGCGCTGAGCCAGCTGCGTTCGCTGTGGGTGTTCACGCATGACAGCATTGGCGTTGGCGAAGACGGACCTACCCACGAACCCGTGGAACAGCTCGCGGGTCTGCGCGCAATTCCCTGCCTCAACGTCATCCGTCCGGCGGACGCCACCGAGACCGCCGAAGCATGGGCGTTCGCAATCGCCCACTACGGACCGACGCTGTTCGCGCTCAGCCGCCAGAACCTGCCTCATCTGGATCGTGCCGGTGCGAAAGGCGGCGTCGCTCAGGGCGCGTATATCCTGGCCGACGCCGAAAGCGGCAAGCCGGACGTGATCCTGATTGGCTCCGGTTCCGAAGTTTCGCTCTGCGTTTCCGCGCGAGAAAAGCTGACGACCTACGGCGTAAAAGCCCGCGTAGTCAGCATGCCCTCCATGAATCTGTTCGAGCAGCAGGACAACGCATACCGCGAATCCGTGCTGCCAAAAGCGATTCGCGCACGCGTCACGGTGGAAGCCGGCACCACATTCGGATGGGATCGCTGGGCCGGCACCGACGGCCTGATGATCGGCCTCAACCGCTTCGGTAATTCGGCGCCGGGCGAAGAAGTCATGCAGCGCCTCGGATTCCGTACCGAAAACGTCGTCGCCCACGCGCTACGCGTCCTCGGCCGTCACGAAGAAGCAGAGAAGGAAGCTGCCACTCCCCTCGCGTTTCAGGTCGCCGCGCCCATGCACCATGCGTAATCTGCTGCCCGCCTGCCTGACTGTCGCCCTGATCGCGGCCAGTCAGGCGGCTGGCGCGTCGGACTTCGTTACTGCCGTTTCACTCTCCGCGAAGGCCGGCGAATTCCGCAAAGCGGATCTGCTGCTTGCGCAATACAAGAAGGCTCGCGGCGTCACGTCTGAGTACCTCGAAGCCGATTCCTGGATCGGCCGCGGACAGCTTTTCAGGAAGAATTACGCAGCCGCTCTGCAGAACGCAACCGTGGTTCACGCACTCTGCGTCAAGGCCCT
Source organism: Acidobacteriota bacterium (assembly GCA_048498815.1). Taxonomy (GTDB): domain Bacteria; phylum Acidobacteriota; class Terriglobia; order Bryobacterales; family Bryobacteraceae; genus BOG-234. The sequence goes on from JBEHXG010000018.1 coordinate 58,606, forward strand.
TGCGGCGCGCAAACTCGATGCCGACGCCAGCCTCCCCACGGCACTCGGCGCAGCCATCGAAGTAACCGGTCAGTCCCTCGCGGCACAGGGACGACGCGACGAAGCTGTCACCTACCTGCGCGCCGAAATGGCGAGGTGGAATAAAACCTCAATCGCCGCACGCATTCAGAAGAACATCAATCTGATTTCGCTCGAAGGCAAGCCGGCGCCGCCGCTCGACGTCACACGACCAGCCGCGGGCCCTCAGCCCCGGGCTCTCACCGCTCATGCCGGACACCCCGTCCTGCTCTTCTTCTGGGCACACTGGTGTTCGGACTGCAAACAGGAAATTCCCATCATCGAGCGTATTCAGGCCGCATTCAAAGCAAAGAATCTCGAAGTGATTGCCCCCACGCAGTTCTACGGCTACGTAGCAGGCGGCGAGGACGCAGCACCCGCGGTTGAAGCTCCATACATCGCAAAAACCTGGGCGCAATACTACAGCGGAATCGGCAACGTCGAAACGCCTCTCAGCAACGCCAATTTTGTCCGCTACGGCGTAAGCACCACACCCACGCTCGTACTCGTCAACGCCGCTGGCACAGTCACTCTTTACCATCCCGGCCTGATGACTTACGACGAACTAGCGGCGGCGATAAATAAGCCACGCTGACGCCACCCCCGCCAGCGTACCCACCAGCAGCTTTCCTTCAAATACCCAAACATGGTTCACGCCGCCCGGCGGAATCGCACCGCAAACAATTGCAAGCAGCGTAACTGCCATGCCCGATGCCGCGCTCCAGCGGTGCCCGGCCTTCCACGCGCTGCCAAAGATGTACACAAACGGAATAAACCCGATGATCACCATGAGCGACACCGTTGTGTCGTAAGCAGCTCGCAGCGTATCGCCGATCTGCATTGCAAGCAGCAGCACAGATGCAATCGCCCCCAGCGTCAGCATCGAAACATGTGGCGTATTCCACCGCGGATGCACTTTCCCAAACGCATCCGGCAGCAGCCCATCCACGCCGGCGGCCAAAGGCATGCGCGAAACCGACGCCCCCAACCCACCGAACTGGCCCACCGCAGTAATCAGCACCAGCCCTGCGATCACAGCCGGCAACCACCCGGCACCAAGAACGCCCGCAGCGACACCCGCGGCTTGCGACAATCCTTGCAGTTCACTCACCTGCTCCGGAGGTAGCAGCACCAGCATCGCCGCCGTAGAACCACCATAGAAAACCACAGTGAATAATGACGCGATCCATGCGGCGCGCGGCAAATTGCGCTTCGGATCGCGAACCTCCGCACCCATCAGCCCCACCAGTTCCATGCCGCTCATTGCAAAGGCAATCGCAGACCAGAAACTGACCGTATCCCAGTTCAGTTCCGGCATCACGTGAAACGTCGTAGCCGAACCATGGTGCTTCGCAGCAACCAGTGCCGCCACTCCCAGAATCGCCACCAGCACCCAGGCGCCGATCGCCCCGGCGTCCGCCGTCCGCTGCCCCGCTTTCACACCAACAATATTCGCTCCCAGGGCAATCCAGATCGCCGCCAGACACGCCACAATCATCCCCGTCCGATTGTCGGCAAAATGCAGCCCCGCGGGACCGGTAATTCCCGCCGCCGCCCCCACATAGAACATCGCCGCACCCGGAAACCAGACCACAATTCCCAACCAGTAGAGCCAAAAGCACAGGAATCCATGCCACAGCCCAAAGTCATGCCGAGTCCACACGTACATGCCGCCCGCCTCTGGATGCCGTACGGTCAGCGCCGCCACCGCAATCGCGAGCGGAATCGAAAAGAACACCGCCCCACATCCCCAAAGCAGAATCGCGCCCGGTCCGGCATGCGCCGCCGTGGGAATCCACCGCGCCCCAACGATGCAGGCGATGGCGAACAAAGTGACGTCCCGCCCTCCAAGGACGCGCCGCAGCGGCGTCTCCGCCTGATTTGACCGTGCCAATGACTGAGTCTGCCACAACCTGGCATCGCTGTCTGAAACCCAACCACACTCTCGCGCGTCTGACGGTCTGTATGGCGATCCTGAGCGAAACCGCCCCGTTTCCCGCCCTTGGCAGCAAAACTGCAATCAGGGTGCGAGTGGACTACGAAAACACTCCGGAAGGAGCCCTCGTCCGCCGTGCTCAATCAGGCGACCAGGCTGCTTTTCAGGAGCTCGTAGAACGCTATCAGTCCAAAGTTTTTTCGATTATTCATGGCATCGTCCGGCAGCGGAACGACGTTGAGGATATCGCGCAGCAGGTCTTCACCAAAATCTATTTCTCCATGCGGAACTTCGATTTCCGCAGTTCGTTGATCACCTGGATCTACAAGATCACCGTCAACGAATGCTTCGACTACCTTCGTAAGAAAAAGGTCCGTAAGCTGGTGTATGAGAGCGATATGAGCGAAGATGAGGTTCGCCGGGTGGAGAACTCCGAGACCGGCAGCAGCCGCGGCGTCAGGACCGACGCGAAACTGGCACGCCGCGATTACGTGGTCAAACTACTCGAACGCGTCTCCGGCGAAGAGCGCGATCTCCTCCTCCTCAAAGAAGTGGAGGGCTACTCCGTAGAGGAAATGGCCAGCCGCCTTAAGATGAATGAGAATACAATAAAAGTGAAATTGTTCCGCGCTCGCCAGAAGCTGGTCAAAGCGTCTCAGCGGCTGGAACGGACCCCGGCACGGGTCTGAACAGGTGTGGTGGATTTGAGTCAGGTGTGGTGGTTTTCGGATAGTGCGGAAGTGAATATTGTATGCACGATGTAGTTGAGAACGAACTCGAACAACATCTCGAAGGCAAGGCATCGCCTGCGTTCTATAGCCACCTCACGTCGTGTGCGGAGTGCGCCGAAGAGCTCGAATCTCTGGTTGACGTTTCCGACCTGCTGCGCGAGCTTCGCCCGGAAGCCGAAGTAGCCCCGCCACCGTTCTTTTTTAACCGTGTAGCTGCCGGAATCGTAGCGCAGGAACGGTCGCGCAACTGGGGCATACTGGCCCCCGGAGCGGTCTTCTTCCGCCGTATGGCTTTCGCCTCCCTGCTCCTTCTTGCAGCTCTGGGCACTTACCTAGTGAACCGCGAAGGCGACGCCTCGGGTACGGATGCCGCCACCATCATGGCGCAGCACGATGTCACCGCAACCCATCCCGATAGCTCAGACCGCGATTTGATGCTGGTGACGCTCGCCGGCTACCGCTAAACCGATGGCATCCGTCACACTGCCCCGCCCCGCCGAACGGATCGCCATCTTTTCATTCGTTCTGGTCTTCCTGTGCGGAGTTGTGGCGGGAGCGCTCGTCATGAGCCTCGCCCGCCCTGGGCACGGCAACCCACCGGTCTCTTCGGGTCTTTCCATGTCCGTATCGGAGATGAAGCGGGGCCTCAATCTTACTGACGATCAGACCCGGCAGCTCACTTCGATCCTCGACGACTTCTCGCACTATTACGACAATCTCCTGGCCGACGGCAACAGCCGCATCCTGCTGATTCTCGATCCGGAGCAAAAGAAGCGCTTCGCCGAACTCATTCAACAGCATCGCCACTGAGCCTGCGCATCACCACAGTCCGGTCTCTCCCGCTGTGAGAAACTAATCGATATTATGTCCATCCGCGGCCGTATCGCTTCGATCTCTGCCTCATCGATTGCCTGCCTCCCGTTGCTGGCGCTGGCGCTCACTGGTTGCTCCACGGCGCCCCCGCCGGAAGAACCGGCCCGCACGGTAGCCGCCGGAGAAAAAGCATCCGTTGGTCATCTCACCTATACGATTGTCGATGAACAGATCCAGCCGCAGCTCGGCGACGAAGCCAGCCCGCGTATACCGCACGATCGCTTCATCGTCCTTCAGATTGCAGTGACCAACAGTAGTAACGTTGACAACCCGATCCCCACAATTCAGCTGATTTCCGACACAAATCAAACTTATAATGAGCTCCCCGACGGAACCGGCGTAGCAAACTGGCTCGGTGTTTCCCGTCAGGTTAGCCCCGGGCAAACCGAACGCGGCATGATCGTTTTCGATGCTCCGCCGGCGCATTACAAGGTCAAGTTCACTGACGAGCATATGGACAAAGAGATTCTGGCCGACATGCCGCTCAGCTACGCGCATGAGAAAGCCAACGAGTCGTTCGTGCCGAACAGCGAACTTCCCGATCCCAACGGACCCACGGGGCCGCAGAAGAAATAGATTTGGGATTTCCCATGATGCGCGTCGCGAACCTCGCTGCTCTGGTTCTTGCGGCGTCATCCGTCGCTCTCGCACAAAGTTCCCTGACGATTACCAACGCCACGGCATCCCGCATGGAAGACGGGCCGCCTCTGGGCGCGTTGCGCCTGGTTCCCGGCGAAGTCGTCTACTTCTCATTCACCGCATCGGGCTACTCAAAGTCCGCCGAAGGTCGGGTGGAGATGACTGGCCACGCGCAGGTGTTCGATCCAGCGGGTGTACCCATAGCGCCGAAAGACGACCTGCCGGTCATCACCAACCTCGGCGAGAACGACAAGAACTGGATTCCGAAATTCCGAACCGCGGTCTCGCTGCCGCCTCTCTGTCAGCCTGGCGCATACCGCATCAGGTTCGATGCTGTCGATGAGCAAACGCACCAGTCTGCGTCCGGCGAAGCCACGTTCGATGTGCAGGCCAAGTTCGTGGCGCCCTCTTCAACGCTGGTCATTCGCGAACTCAACTTCTTTCGCAACCAGGAAGACACTACTCCTCTGATAACCGCGTCATATCGCGCGGGCGACACCGTCTGGGTGAAGTTCTTCATCATCGGTTACAAGTACGGTGAGCAGAACGCCGTGGATGCTTCCTACGATGTTGAGCTGCTGGGACCGGACGGCGCCACCATCCTCAAACAGGAGGATGCCGCCATGGAAAAGAGCACCGCGTACTATCCGCAGCCTTATGTGCCTGCGGTCTTTAACCTCTCACTAAAGCCCACAATGACGCGATCCACATACACGCTGATCGTTACCGCGCACGACGCCGTCGGTAAGCAGACTGCGACCGCGCAATCGAAATTTGTGGTCAACTAACGAACTCTCATGGACATGAATACGGAACAGAAAGCGCTGGCCATCAACCTTGACGCCGGCCGCTTCGGAACATTCGCCGAAATCGGCGCCGGTCAGGAGGTCGTGCGCTGGTTCTTTCACGCGGGTCACGCATCGGCCACCGTGGCAAAATCGATCTCCGCCTACGACACGGCGGTCAGCGATGAAATCTATGGCAAGGCCGGACACTATGTCAGCCGCGAACGCCTGGAGTCGATGCTCGACTACGAGTACAACCTGCTGCTGCGTCGCCTCGACGCCACAAAAGGCGAAAAGACGTTGTTCTTCGTCTTTGCCGACACGGTCGCCACTCGCTCCCGTACAGACAGTCCTGGCGGGCATGGCTGGCTGGGTGTACGCTTCCAGACTGCCCCGCGTTCGGAGCCTTCCGAGATCATTCTGCACGTGCAGCTGCTCGATAATGTCACCGTCGCCAAACAGGAAGCGCTCGGCACGCTGGGAGTGAACCTGATCCACTCCGCATTCTTCCTCAACAGCCGTCCGCAGGAACTGATCGAATCCCTGATGGAAGGTCTGCGCCGCAGTCAGGTCGAGGTGGACATGATCCGCCTGCAGGGACCCGCATTCCAGGGCGTGGATAACCGCCTCATGAGCCTGAAGCTCGTCGAGAAGGGCCTGACCGATGCCACGATGTTCACTGCCGAAGGTGAAGTCGTACAACCATCGGAAGCTATCTCCGGGCGCGCTCTGCTGATGGAGCGCGGCGCGTTCCGCCCCGTGACGAACGTTACCTGGGACATGCTCCAGGGAGCGCAGCGGCAATTCCAGGCCGCGCGTCCCGGCGCCGCCGCTCCCATCGTTTTGATGGAGATGACGCTGAGCAATCTGTTCACAGGCAATCAGATTGATCACGCGGATTTCCTCGCGCGCGCCAGCATGCTCAACGCACTCGGCATTACTGTCATGGTGTCGAACTACGACCGCTTTGACCTCGTCACCAGCTATCTGCGCCGCTATACGCGCGAACCGATCACGATGGTGATGGGCGCGCCTACCCTGCTCAGTATCTTCGATGAAACGTATTACAAGCCGTTGCCCGGCGGGATTCTGGAAGGCCTCGGGCGGCTCTTTCAGGGCGATACCACGCTCTACGTTTACCCTATGAAGGCGGGCCCCGACGCGCCGGTTGTGGATGCGGTGTCCCTGCCTCTGGGACCGCTCTCCAAGCGACTTTACTGGCACCTGCTCGAAAGCGGCCAGATCCAGCCGGTGAGAGAGTTCCGCGAAGAGCAACTGCACGTCTATCCCGATGACGTGCTGGCGAAAATTCAGTCCGGCGATGCCACCTGGGAGAGCATGGTCCCTCCGCAGGTGGCAGGCATCATTCGCGCCCGCGGCTTGTTCGGGTATAAGAAGTAGCGGCGCCGCGCGCCATAAGTGTTGTATCCAGCGCACGGAAGCGATACTCCGTCAGGCGTCGGGCGAGGAACGACGGGACCGCCGCCGGTGAGATTTCAACAAAACCGATCTGCCCATAAAACGCGACCAGATGAGCGTACGGGAGACAGTAGCACTCGCGGCTGGCCAGCCACTCCGCCACCGCAAATAACATCTTGCTGCCAACCCCGCGGCGTTGCCATGGCTCCGCGATGCGCATCCTCCGCAACACGAGAACATTTTCTTCCGGGGCAATTCTGACAACGCCGATCAGTTCGCTGGCAGCCTCAGCCAGCCAGACTGTGTCTTCCGCCTTCAGGCCGCCTCCGTAGCCCCATTTCTCGTAGGCACGATGCACTCGGGCCGCGTCCTGGCTTGTAGCAAATCGGACGGCTACTCTCGTGTGGTCCACAATCGAAACCCTTGATTCCGCTCATCGCATGAACCGTCAGCGTCCGTGCTTGGGCACGATCTTCACTTCGTACAGATTCGGCCAGAACTTGCCCGTGACGAACAATCGCTTCTTCACGGAATCGTACGCGATGCCGTTGAGCACATCCTCACTGCCGTTGCGGGACATCGGTCCCAGCAGTCCGCTCATGTCGATCCATCCGGTAACGGCGCCGGTCACCGGCGAAATGCGCGCGATGCGATCCGTCTGCCAGATGTTGGCATAGAGTTCACCTTCAACATACTCCAGTTCGTTGAGATTAATGACAGGCCGCGTCCCGTCATGTACCTTGATGCGGCGGCGTTCGGCGAGGGTCTTCGGATCCCACAGGCGAATCTCGCTCGTACCATCGTCCATGTAAACGGTGCTAGCGGTGTGGGTGAGCGACCAGCCCTCGCCGGGGTAACGAAACTGCCGGATCAAATGGAAGTCCTTCAGCCCGTACACGAAACCAACCTGTGTCTGATAGGTTAACTGCACGATCTGATCGCCCAGAATCGCAATACCCTCGCCGAAGTATTGATCCGCCAGCGGGATTTTCTGAACCACCTCCCCGGTTTCGAGTTTGACCTTGCGCAGGGACGACCTGCGGTTCAGTCCGGTGCTCTCATAGAGGAAGCCATCGCGATATTCAAGCCCTTCGGTGAATGCGCCCCGATCGTGCGGATACACATGCACGATCTGATACCCGTAGACCGGCACCTTAGACGGCGCATCGGCAGCCTTGAGCATGAATAGATAAATGGCGGCGCCCAGCGCCACTACGGAAAGCAGAATCTTCATCGCTGAGGAGCTCCCGGCCTTTGTGGCGGAAGGCAGCAGTCCGCCGCACATGCCTTCACACCATCTGTTATCGCCTGCTGGACGATTTCCCGAATCGCCCGGACAAATGCCGGATGCGTCCCCACCGTCCCCGTTCGAACAAACTCAATCCCGCGCTCGCGAGCAAGGTCGGCCGCTTCCGTGTCGAGGTCATAGAGAACTTCCATATGATCGGAAAGGAAGCCAACCGGCACAACAATCAGCCTCTTCGCATCGGTCTGCCGAATGTAATCGCAGATGTCCGGCTCAAGCCACGGTTGCCCCGGAGGGCCGCTACGGCTCTGAAATACCAGCCGCGGCGCAGCGCCCTCCAGAACGCGTGCGCACACTGACCGCAACTGGTCCAGATAGGGACTCGACTGCGCCATCGATACCGGCACGCTGTGCGCGGTGAATATTACTTCAGCCTCGGGCAGATTCGCTCGCGCTTCATCCAGACGCGCCTTCACCGCCTCCACGAATCCCGGATGATCGAAGAATGGGGGGAGCTTATCGATAACCGGCGCGCCGCCTGCAACTGCACGGGCGCGCTCAATATCTTCGCGATACTGCCGGCATCCCGAATAGGAACCATACGCCGACGTGGCTATCGCCACCGCGTGCTTCACGCCATCGGCCTTCATCTGCGCGACGGTGTCGCCGAGCATTGGCGTCCAGTTGCGATTGCCCCAGTAAACCGGTAGTGTCAGCCCGTGCGCGGCGAACTCCGCGCGAAGAGCCGCGAGCAACTCCTCGCACTGACGATTGATCGGGCTCCGTCCATCGAAGTGGTAATAATGCTCCGCCACTTCCAGCATGCGCTCGCGCGGTACATTACGACCGCGCAGCACATTCTCAAGGAACGGGATTACATCTTCGTGCTTTTCCGGTCCGCCAAATGAGACAAGCAGGAACGCATCGTAATCGGGCATATTCGTCAGAGCAGCGCGCTGTTGAGCGTCTCCTCAAGCAGGGCTGCGATGCGGGCGGATTTGTCTTCGAGCTGATGCAGTTTATCCGCGAGATGCAGACAGGCCAGGACGGCCACCCGGGTGGAATCGCCGGTACCCGTGCGATTGGCAATGGTCGCCATCAGATCGTCGATCTCATGTGCGACACTCTCCACTTCGCGTGGATCGCCGTCGGCCAGCAGCGTGTAGGACTGATTGAAGATGTGAACGCGGACAGGCTGCTTCGGCATCCGGAGGCTCTACCTAATTCTACGCGGTCGGCACCCGGAGGCGAAACGAGATCTACGCGGCGCCGAGTTGGTCGATGTGACCCAGCAGCTTTTCGAGGCGGCCGCGTACCTGCTGCCGTTCCTGACGCATGGCTTCCAGGTCAGCGGCCAGCCGGTCGGTTTCCGCGCGGCTTTCTTCGAGAGCCTTCGCGGCGGCCGATTTGACGTCCGCCAGTTCCGCGGCGGCAGCCTGCTTTGCATCGGCGGCTTCCTTCTGCAAATTCGCGATCCGGATATTGGCTTCGTTTTCCGAAGCCTCCTTTTCACGCTGCAGAACGGACTTCTCCTCCCGGAGACGCTGGACGACCGCGACGGTCTTCTGAATTCGCTCCTCGAGATGATCGAGGGGATCGGTTTCGTTCAGGGTTGAGGCCATTGATCGAAGATAGGAACGTTTGGCGGCGTTACTTCTTCTGAGCGGCTTCCGCGGCTGCAAGCGCGGCTTTCGCCTGCTCGATCAACAGCGTGAACTGCGAAGCATCTGCCGTCGCCGTTTCCGCGAGCACCTTGCGGTCCAGATCGATCCCGGCCAGTTTGAGGCCGTGAATCAGGCTGCTGTAAGTGAGGCCGGCTTCGCGAGCCGCAGCGCCGATGCGCACGATCCACAGTGAACGATACTGCCGTTTCTTCTGCTTACGGCCGGTGTAGGCGAACTTAAGCGCGCGCTCCACCGCTTCCTGTGCGGACCGGTGCAGTTTGCTCTTGGTGAGGAAGTAGCCCTTCGCAAGGGCAAGCGTTCTTGTGCGGCGATCAGACCGCTTGGTACCACGTTTTACTCTTGGCACGTTTCTTCTCCTGAATGGTTATAAAAATTGCGGCAAATCGGGCACGTGCGGTGGCTCCGTTCGCTCGCCGATCCAGCCTGCTTCGAACCGAAAGGCTTCGGTCTAGTAGGGGATCATTCGCTGCAGCTTCGCCTGATCCGAATCATCGGCGACCACCGAAGTATGCAGTTTGTTCTTGCGTTTGCGTGACTTGGACGTGAGAATGTGGCGGGCAAATGCATGCTGCCGAACCACTTTCCCCGACCCGGTTTTTTTGAACCGTTTAGACGCACCTTTATGTGTCTTGAGTTTAGGCATGACGATATTCCGGGAACTCCAATCTTAACACACCGGAGATTGCGGGCCGAATTCTGTGCATGAAGGCCCGTCTATCCGCGAGACAGTGACAAACTGGTCGATTGCCGCCAGCTGTCAAATACGCAATCTGGGCCCTTGTCGGCGCACTTGCATTATGGTACCCGTCGTTCGGCTCGGAATTCTTCGCCCGTCTGGAACGTCTCGCGCGGAGGATAAGCGCTCATCCCCGTTCGGTTTGGCTGGGCTTCGGCCTGCTGGTGCTCCTGATCCGGGCCGCCCTGCTTCCCTTTTGGCCGGCTCCGAAGCCCGTGATTTACGACGAATTCGGATACCTGCTTCAGGCCGACACCTTCGCGCACGGCCGCCTCACCAATCCGCCGCATCCGATGGGGCAGTTCTTCGAGAGTCCGTATATTCTGCAGCGACCCACCTACGCATCGAAGTATCCACCGGGCCAGTCACTCGCTCTCGCCGCCGGTCAGGCGATCTCGGGCGACCCGTGGGTCGGGGTCTGGCTCAGTTGCGGCGTGATGATGGCGGCGATGGTGTGGGCGATGCAAGCCTGGCTTCCTCCAATCTGGGCGCTGACCGGCGGCATTCTCCTACTACCTCTGTCGATCGATAGCTACTGGATGAACAGCTATTGGGGCGGAGCGGTCGCCGCTACTGGTGGCGCACTCGTTTTGGGTGGATTTGGGCGTTTGAAAAAAGGAAGCCAATTTCCCCCTAACCTGTTCATTGGATTAGGTTTGGTTATCCTCGCCAATACTCGCCCTTATGAAGGGCTAATCTTCAGCATCCCCATCGCGGTTGCTATGATCTGCAGGAAGCCGACCCGACGTTCCGCCGCTGTCACCTGTCTGATTCTGCTACCCGGACTCGCGGCGACGGGCTTTTACAACCGCGCGGTTACCGGCAATGCGCTCCAGCTACCCTTCACCGAGTACGCCCGTCAGTACGTTCGCATCCCTCTGTTCAACATTTCCGAACTGCAGCCGGACCACAGCTACAGCACCCCGATCCTGTACGACCTCCACGAGAACTGGGAGCCTGCCCAGTGGCAGAAGGCTCGAACGGTTCAATTGCCGGCGATCCGATTCACCGACTGGAGGACAGTCTTCGCAACCTTATTTGGCAGCATAATTCCGGCAGGGCTCCTTCTGGCGATGCTCCCAAAGCTCTGGCGCGATCGGCGCATCCGTCTGCCGCTGATATGTCTGGCGGCGGCCATATTGGGTTCGTTTCCGGAAGTTTGTTTTTACGCCCACTATGCCGGACCGGCGACTGTTGCTGCTTTCATCGCCCTGATTCAGGCGCTACGACGTTTACGGCAGTGGAATGCCTCGGGGCTCTTTGTTTCCCGCGCTTTGCCGCCGGTTATTGCGTTTACGGCACTGCTGACCCAATCCCATCCGCTTCCTCAACCCATAAATGCCACACGAGACCAGGTTGCCGCATCGCTCGATTCGTCCGCAAGGCACGTCATCCTGGTTCATTACACCGGAGTACAAAGCCCCCACGAAGAGTGGGTCTACAACTCAGCAAACATCGATTCCCAGCGTGTGATCTGGGCGCACGACCTGGGTGAGGAGCGAAACGAGCCGTTGCTCCGCTATTATGCGGACCGCCGGATCTGGCGATTCGAGCCCGACATCAGCCCTGTCCGGCTTCAGCCCGTGCGCTAGCGAACCATCCGCGCGCGCTGGAAGTAATACGACTGGTACACCTGCGTGACCAGCGGCGCCGAAGGTGTTCCGTTCTGATGCTCCTCATTCCGGTAAATATAAGGAGATACCGACACAAGCTGCCATCCCTGATCCGCCAGTTGCTGCAATTGTGCGGGATCGACCTGCTGATACTCCCCCGGCGAAGTCTCCTGCGGGTAAACGGCAAGCAAATCGAAAGGCGCATACACGAGCGCGCCTGAACCTCCGCCAGCAAGCCGTCCTGGTCCCGAACCCACCGGGCGGCGCTGTTGCTGAGCAAACAGAAGCGCCACCGCGCCCAGCAGCAGAATGGCAAGTAATACCTTCTTCATACTGCGTATGACGCGCGGAAATCGGGCGCGTGCAGGCGGGCATCCTGATATTCTTGAGCTTATGAAAATCGGCGTTTTTACTCCGCTGCTCTCGCATCTGTCGCTTGACGATGTCATGAAGAAGCTGAAAAGCCTCGGCGTGACCACGTTCGAACTCGGGACGGGAAACTATCCCGGCGACCCGCACTGCAAGCTGTCACTGCTCGAAAGCAAGACAGCGGTGAAGGAGTTTAAGCAGAAGATTGCCGATAACGGCTTTACCATCAGCGCGCTCAGTTCGCATGGCAATCCGCTGCATCCGAATCCGGCTGTCGCGAAGAAGTATCAGGAAACGAGCCGCAAGACGATTCTGCTCGCCGAGAAGCTGGAAGTTCCGGTTGTCATCGATTTCTCGGGATGTCCGGGTGACAGCGATAAGGCGAAGTATCCGAACTGGGTCACGTCGCCCTGGCCACCCGAATACACAGAACTTCTCAAGTGGCAGTGGGATAAAAAGGTCACTCCTTACTGGAGCCGGCACGGGAAATTCGCGGCCGATCATGGCGTGAAAGTCGCAGTCGAGATGCACCCGGGCTTCGTGGCCTACAGTCCGGAAACCATGTTGCGTCTCCGCGAAGTGGGCGGGCCTTCCATCGGCTGCAACTACGATCCAAGCCACATGTTCTGGCAGGCGATCGATCCCATCGCCGCGATCCGGGTGCTGGGCGACTGCATCTATCACGTCCACGCAAAAGACACGCAGATCTACGATCGCAATCTGCCGAAGACCGGCGTGCTCGATACCAAACTCTATTCCGACGAACAGAACCGCAGCTGGATCTTCCGCACGTGCGGTTACGGACACGGGGCCGAATGGTGGAGTGAGTTCATCTCCACGCTGCGCATGTACAACTACGATTACGTGCTTTCCATTGAACATGAAGACACGATCATGTCCCCCGAGGAAGGCCTGAGCAAAGCGGTGAAGTTCCTGGATGCGCTGGTGATTCGCGACAAGCCGGCCGCCGCATGGTGGATTTAGTACCGATCCCGCCAACTCCTGCTACTATGAACGCAGCGGCAACTCAAGCGCGCCATGACTGCACCAATCCGCGTTCTCGTCGCGAAACCCGGCCTCGACGGTCATGACCGCGGCGCCAAGGTGATCGCCCGGGCACTCCGGGATGCGGGCATGGAAGTAATCTATACTGGTTTGCGACAGACTCCCGAGATGATCGTGAGCGCGGCCCTTCAGGAAGACGTGCAGGTCATCGGGCTCTCAATGCTCTCGGGCGCGCATAACGCCATCGTTCCCCGCGTTATGGAACTGTTGCGGCAAAACGATATGTCCGGCGTGAAGGTGTTCGTCGGGGGAATTATTCCCGGCAGCGACGCGGCGGAACTGGAGCGGATGGGCGTGGCGAAGGTATTTCAGCCTGGCGCATCGCTTGAGTCAATCGTTACATCGGTGCGGGAAGCCGCGGGCGTTCCGGCCAGCGCCGGGAGCGTGAGTAATTAAGATGCGGAGACGCCGCCGATGCGCCCCGCAGGAATCGACGGCTTGCGCCGTCGGAAGGTATAAATGGAAAAGCATCTGAAGATTGCGGTCTTCATCGACTTCGACAACATTGAAATCGGCGTCAAATCGACGCTGCAGCGCGAGTTCGACGTCTCCGTCGTTCTGGAGGCGCTCAAGGAACGCGGCGAGATCGTCACGAAGATCGCCTACGCGAACTGGGGACGGATGGAGAATTCCACGCGCCAGCTCTCGGAGTACGCCGTCCAGATGGTCCAGCGCGATCCCTCGCCCCGCGGCGATAAAAATGGCGGCGATATCAACCTCGCGCTTGACGCACTTGAAATGGCGTTCACGCACGATCACATCAACGCCTTCACGATCGTGAGTGGCGACAGCGACTTTATGGCGCTGGTCAACAAGCTTAAGCAGTACGACAAGACGGTTTTCGTGGTTGGCGGCAAGGCGTTCACCAGCACGATTCTGCAGAAGAACTGCCACGAGTTCATCAGCTATGAGTCAATGCTGGACGATAGCCGTCCGGCGCGTTCGCATAGTCGCGACAGGGATCGCGATCGTGACCGCGACCGCGATCATAAAGATCGCCAGCAGAACCAGGGCGGCGGACAGGATAAGCCGAAAGAGCAGCAGGGTGGCGGTGGCGGCGGCCAGCAGAATCGCCGCCCGGCGCTGGACCTGCAGCAGGCGATGCCTCTTGTAGAGCGCGCTCTTCAGGTGCTGGAGCGGCGCGAAGTGCGGCCGCAGCTGGGCCTGCTGAAGTCAACGATGCTGCAGCTCGATTCGAGCTTCAGCGAACGCGCTTACGGGGCGGGCTCGTTCACGGACTTCATTGAGAAGCTGCGGAAGAACGATCTGATTCTCGTGACGGGCGGCGAGGGCCGCTACATGATCTCGCGCAAGCGAGGCAGCGGCGCGGCGGAGAAGACGGTACGTCCGGAAGAGGCTCTGCCGTTCCTGCGCGACGTGCTGGAGAATCATCGTCTGGAGCTGGAAGAGGGTGTGACGGCGACGGATCTGCAGCAGTGGGTTGCGGAAGAATCGCCCGCGTTCGACTGGAAGGCCTATGGCTTCCAGGAGTTCAGCGAGTTCCTCAACTTCTCGCAGGACAAGACCGTGGTGCGAATTGTGCCGGACGAGACGCAGGGGCTGATGGTGTTCCTCGGCGCCGAGTTCCATCCCCCCGCAGTACCGGAACCGGAGCCGCTTCCGATTGTGGACGAGTCCGAAGAGGATGAAGGTCCTCAGCCTGTCGTGCCGGGTCAGCCGGTGGCGGGTTCCGAGCGGCCAAAGAAGGGTGCCCGCAAAGCGCCCGCGCGCGAGGTGGATGGTAATGTGGTCGCGCCGCCTAAGCGCGCGAGAGCGAAGTCGGCTGCGCCGCGCAAGCGCCGCGCACCGTCGGCATAGCGGACGACGGAGGCGGAGATGGGCGGACGCCCGGCGGTTCGTCTGATCTTCGCTTCCGGCACTGCGGAGCTGAACCACGCAGTAATCGAACACTTTGCGGGGACTCACGGCGGCGACTTGCCGCTGATTGTGGTTTCGGAGTTTCAGCCCCTGCAAGGGGAATGGATTCCGTGGCATGTCTTTCGGCTCTTTGAACAGAACCTGGAGAGCGTTCAGGCCGCGCTTGCGCAACGTGACATAGCAATTGGCGCATTGGTTTTCGATCATCGCGCGAATCTGCCCGATATGCATCGCGCGGCGCACGCGCTGGCCCGCGGCAAGCTTGTGGCCTACGACGAGTTGCTGAATTTTGCGCCGCCTGGCCGGTGGCAGGCTTTTCGGGCGCGCCGCGCGGTGCGCAACTTCGCAGAGCAATTTCAGGCCGGCGGACGCGGGAACATCTGGCTGCGGCGACTCATTCATCCATCTGAAGCCGAGATTCCGCTGCGGGCCCGATTGGCGCAGGCTCGCGGGATTGCCGCGAATCGTCATCGACGTCCCGCTTCGCCGCGCAGGCTGCCTGTTTCACCTGGGCTGAAACCCGGAGTCACCATCGTAATTCCGAGTCGCGATGGACTCGATCTTCTTCGTGAGTCGCTGCCTCCTTTGCTGGAACAGTTTGATGAGAGCGCGATGGAGATCATTGTGGTCGATAACGGCTCCGGCGATGGCACGGCTGTTGCTCTTGCGCGCGAATTTTCGGCAGTACGAGTAATGGTTCGGCAGGAGCCGCTCTCGTTCGCGCGGGCCGTAAATGAAGGTATCCGTACTGCGAACTACACGCACACGCTGCTGCTCAACAACGATATGTTCGTGGAACCAGGGTTCATCCCGGCTCTGGTGCGTGGGTTTGAACAGGTGCCCGATCTTTTCTGCGCCACCGCTCAGATACAGTTTCCGCCCGGGTTTCGGCGTGAAGAGACGGGTAAGACTGTATGGCGAAGAACCTCTGAGCTCGATTTTCCGATTCGCTGCGACGATCCTCTGCCGGGCGAGGATCTGACGTGGGTGCTCTATGGCAGCGGCGGATGCTCGCTGTTCGACACGGTGAAACTCGCTTCGCTGGGCGGAGTGTCAGAGATCTATGAACCAGCCTACGTGGAGGATCTCGATTTCGGATTTCGCGCGTGGCAGCGCGGCTGGCCGACCGTTTACTGCGCGGGCGCACGCGCGGAGCATCGGCATCGCAGCACCACGGCGCGATTCTACAACGAGCGACAGCTTGATTTTTTCACGGAACGCAATTATTTGAGATTTGTGGCCAATGCCGTGGCGGAGACGCCGGTGTTTGAGCGCCTGTGGAGCGAGGGCATCCGGCGTCTTCAACTGCAGGCCATGAATGGGCGTGGCGCCGCGCTCGATACTCTGCGGGATGTTCCACCGGTTGGTCCCGCGGTTCCACAAAGCACAGGCCATCTCAACGAGGAGGAGATTCTCGCGCTTTCGAATGGCGACCTCGCGATTTTTCCCGGCTGTTCAACGGCGGGCGGGCGCACCGTGCTGATCGCAAGTCCCTATCTCCCCTTTCCGCTTTCGCACGGCGGCGCAGTTCGGATTTACAACCTGATGAAAGCAACGGCTTCAACGAGTCGCATCATCCTGATGGCGTTTGTGGATGAGTTGCTCACCCCCGCGGCGGAGTTGCTCTCGCTTTGTCATGCAATTGTTCTGGTGCGCAGACACGGGTCCCACTATCGCCGGGATACATCGCGTCCGGATGCGGTGGAGGAGTTTGACTCGTCCGCTTTCCGCGCGTGCCTGAAACAGGCGGTCCACCAATACAAGCCTGACCTCGTACAGCTGGAGTTTACGTGGATGGCTCAGTACGCGGATGCGTGCAGGCCGGCAAAGACAATCCTGGTGGAACACGACATCACGTTTGATCTGCAGCAGCAGCTTCTCGACGCCTCGCCGGATCAGACTCCGGTTCGCCTCGAACTCAGCCGGCAGTTGGCAAAATGGCGCGCTTTTGAGGCTGAGGCGTGGAAAAAAGTGGATGCCGTCGTCGTCATGTCGGAAAAGGATCGGCTGGCAGTACACGGGGCCCGCGCGGTTGCGTGCCTCCCCAATGGCGTGGATTGCGGACGATTTCAGCCCACGGAGGTTGAGCCAGAGCCCCGACGCCTGCTGCTAGTCGGCTCGTTTGCACATCTGCCCAATCTGCTCGCGCTCGAGTATTTTCTGCGCGCTGTATGGCCGTTGCTGCGCCCGGGCTTCACGCTGCACGTAATCGGAGGCATCCGCCACGACTACTACCTGGATTTCTTCAAAGATCGGGTATCGCTCGACCTGGAGCAGCCTGGAATAGAGTTGGAAGGCTTCGTTTCCGATGTTCGTGCGGCGTACCAGCGGGCGGCTATCGTTCTGGCGCCCCTGACCGCGTCGGCGGGCACCAATATCAAGGTGCTGGAAGCGATGGCGATGGGGAAGGCGGTGGTCAGCACGCCGGCCGGCGTGAACGGCCTCTCTGTCACATCAGACGATGACGTGGTAATTACCCACTCCGGCGATGAAATGGCGCGGCGCATTGACGAAATCGCAGGTGACCCGGCACTTCGTTCCCGAATTGAACGCAACGCCCGGCAAACTGCGCTGCGCTTCGATTGGGCTTCCATTGCGACTGGTCAGCAAAGCCTTTATGATCGCCTCGCAGGCGGTTCGTCCGATATACAATAATCATTCCGCTATGCCACAAATCAAAGGTCCCGCAATCTTTCTCGCTCAGTTTCTTGCCGACGCCGCACCTTACGATAATCTGCCGAACATCACGGCCTGGGTCGCCGGCCTTGGCTATAAAGGGGTGCAGATTCCCTCGTGGGATTCTCGCGTGATCGATCTTAAGAAGGCGGCGGAGTCCAGGGCGTATTGCGACGATCTGCAGGCTCAGACGAACGGTCTGGCGATTACGGAACTCGCGTCGCATCTGCAGGGCCAGCTGATCGCTGTCCATCCCGCATACGATGAATTGTTCGACGCGTTCGCGGCGCCGGAAGTTCGCGGGAATCCAAAGGCGCGAACGAAGTGGGCGATTCAGCAGATGCGCTACGTGATTAAGGCATCGGCGAACCTCGGGCTGACATCGACGCCGTCGTTTACGGGCGCGCTGCTGTGGCCGTTCATGTATCCGTGGCCGCAGCGTCCGGCCGGTCTGGTGGAAGAAGGCTGGGCGGAACTGGCGAAGCGCTGGATGCCGCTGCTGAACTACGCGGATTCCAACGGTATCGATCTGGCGTTTGAACTGCATCCGGGCGAAGACGTGCACGATGGCTCAAGCTTCGAGAAGTTTCTGGAAGCGACAGGCAATCATCCGCGCGTGGGGATTAACTACGATCCTTCGCACTTCGTGCTGCAGTGTATGGATTATGTCGGCTTCATCGACGTATACAAAGACCGCATCAAGGCGTTCCATGTGAAGGATGCGGAGTATCGCCCGTCGCCGAAGGCCGGGGTTTATGGCGCGTACCTGCCCTGGAAGGAGCGGCCGGGGCGTTTCCGTTCGCTGGGCGATGGCGAAGTGGATTTCACGCAGGTGTTCAGCCGCATGACTGCCGCGGGGTACAAAGGCTGGGCGGTGATTGAGTGGGAGTGCGTGTACAAGGACAGCGTGCAGGGCGCGACCGAAGGCGCACCGTTCGTGGAGAAGCATCTGATCGAAGTGCCGACTCGCGCGTTTGACGACTTCGCCGGCGCGGGGAGCAACACGAAGAAGAATCGCCGCGTTCTCGGCCTGGCCTGATTCGGTAACAGTTTGGTCTGATGCCCGGTCCTGACACCTACCTGGCTTACGATCTGGGCGCGGAAAGCGGGCGCGCTTTCCTGGGGGCGCTGCGAGCAGGAAGGATCGAGATTCGCGAGATTCATCGGTTCGCGAATGAGCCGGTTGAGTATGGCGGATCGATGCATTGGGATGCGCCGCGGCTCTGGTTCGAGATGCGGAAGGCGCTTTCCATTGTGGATGCGCCCGGGCTCGCGGGAATTGGCGTAGACGCCTGGGGCGTGGATTACGCGCTGCTCGGGCAGAGCGGCGAACTCCTGCAGAATCCGTATCACTATCGGGACCGGCGCAATCTCGGGGCGTTTGAAGAGGTGCTGGCGCTGGTTCCGCGCGCCGATATTTATCGCGCAACCGGCATTCAGCTGATGGCAATTAATACGCTGTACCAGCTTCATGCGGCGAAGCGTCATACACCCGGAATTCTGGCAGCGGCTGAAAAGCTGGTGATGATGCCGGATCTGTTTCATTACTGGATGACCGGTAATGCCGTGTGCGAGTACACGGATGCCAGTACAACGCAGTTCATGAATCCGGTGACACGGACGTGGTCTGTGGATTTGCTGAAGCGGCTGGGGCTGCCTTCGAAGCTGCCGGCGGAGATCGTGGAACCGGGGAGCGTTGTGGGACATTTGAAGCCGGGAATTGCCCACAATTCAGGGTTCGACGGAACTCCGGTGATTGCGCCCGGATCGCACGATACGGCGTCCGCGGTGGCTGCGATTTCAGCGCGCGGGAATGCGGCATTCATCAGTTCCGGAACGTGGAGCCTGATCGGCACGGAGCTTGCGGCTCCGGTGCTCTCCGACGATGCGATGCGGTTCAACTTCACGAATGAGGGCGGCGTTTGCGGCACGACTCGGTTGCTGAAAAATGTGATGGGACTCTGGATGCTGCAGGGCTGCCGGCGCGCCTGGACTGCAGAGGGGCGTGAATACAGCTATGCGGAGCTGATGGATCAGGCGGCCGGCGCGACGGCATTCCGCAGTCTGGTGAATCCGGATAGCGGGTTATTTCTCAGCCCTCCGAATATGACTGCGGCGATCGATGACTTCTGCCGGCGCACGCAACAACCTTGTCCGGAGACTCCCGGAGCCTACACACGGACGATTCTTGAAAGCCTGGCGCTGAAGTATCGAGCCATTCTCGCGGACCTGGCAACGGTGACCGGTCGGGCGATTGACCGCATCCGCGTGATTGGCGGCGGATCGAGGAGTCGTCTGCTGAATCAATTCACGGCTGACGCGACGGGCAAGCGGGTTCTGGCGGGACCGACGGAAGCAGCGGTCTTGGGCAATATCGGCGTGCAGATGGTGGCGACCGGCGCCGCGTCGTCGCTCGAAGAGATGCGTGCGATTGTGGAACGATCGTTTCCGCCCGAGATTTACGAGCCTCGCGATATCACTGACTGGGATCGCGTGGCCGAACGCTTTCAGCAGTATTCGGTTTAGGCGCTTCGCTAAACTGGAAGTTCCCATGCAATCCTGCCTCGCGTGTTTTAATCCCGGCTGCCGCGCGCAGTACGACCTGAGCGACGTCATTTACAACTGCCCGAAATGCGGCGGTCTGCTGGAAGCGCAGTACGACTTTTCTTCGGTCGATGCGGCTGCGCTGAAGCGGACATGGCGCGAGCGGAGGATGTCGAACGATCCGCTGGAGCAGAGCGGCGTGTGGCGGTATCGGGAGCTGTTTCCGTTTCTGAAAGACTACGCAAATGTGGTTACGCTGCGGGAAGGAAATACTCCGCTGCTGGCTTCGAAACGCGCCGGGGAGTATGGCGGTCTTGCGAACGTAACGTTCAAGCACCAGGGATTTAATCCGACGGGTTCGTTTAAAGACAACGGAATGACGGCGGGCGTGGCGCAGGCGCGGCATCTGAGGATGAAACGGGTGGCTTGCGTCTCCACGGGGAACACTTCAGCGTCGATGGCCGCGTATGCGAGCGCGGGTGGACTTGATCCGCTCATCTTCATTCCAAACGGAAACATTTCTTACGGAAAGCTGGCGCAGGCGCTGGAGTATGGCGCGAAGACCTTCCAGGTGGAGGCGAACTTCGATCAGATTCTGGCTCTGGTGCGAGTGCTTACCGAACGACTCGGGATCTATCTGCTGAATTCGATCAATCCGTTTCGCATTGAGGGACAGAAGTCGATTGTGATCGAGATGATGGATCAGCGCGACTGGCGAGTACCGGACTGGGTTGTTCTGCCCGGTGGCAATCTAGGCAATGTGTCGGCGTTTGGCAAGGGTTTGCGGGAGTTGCATGCGCTCGGGTTTATTGACCGTCTGCCTCGTCTTGCGGTGATTCAGGCCGCGGGCGCTTCGCCGTTTTACGAATACATGCGGGATAAGAATCAGGCGTTCCGGGCGGTGGAGCATCCGGAGACACTGGCTACCGCAATCAAGATTGGCGATCCGGTCAGCTGGCCTAAGGCGCAACTGGAGATCGAGACTTCAAACGGCGTGGTGGAAAGCGTTACGGAGCAGGAGATCGCCGATGCCAAGGCCGTGATTGGTCACAGCGGCATTGGATGCGAGCCTGCATCGGCGGCGACGCTCGCGGGAATCCGCAAGCTGAAGCTGGATCGCGATGCCGATGTGGTGGCGGTGCTGACCGGCAATGTGCTCAAGGATCCGGACTACATTTATCGCTATCACACCGGTGCTTTGAAGGCGCCGGATGGTTCGGAGATCAGGCCAAACTTCGGCAATGCCCCGGTCGTAGTTCCGAACGATGCGGAGAAGATTACTGCGCTGCTGCAGTAGCGCGTTTCAGCAGTTCTTCCGCCCATAGCGCGCCGTTGGGGTCTTCTTCGTGTTTGAAGTAAACGTAGGCGTCGCGTCCACCGGAAAGCAACTCGCTCACCTGCACGGAGATGGCGTCGCGCGCATCCTGTGCGTAGTCGCCTTTGCGGAGGCGGAAATAGCCGAAGTCCGCGGTGAAGACTTTCGGGACTTCGAGCTTGTCCGATTCGGCGAGGCATAATGCGATGTTGCGCGCGGCGAGCCGTTCATAAACGGCATCGGTCAGCCAGGAGGCGTGGCGGAATTCGAACGCAAAGCGGATATCCTGGGGCAGCAGCGGCAGGTATCCGTCAAGCCGGGCCAGATCCACTTTGAACGTGGGCGGAAACTGAAACAGCACCGGACCAAGCTTGCGGGCCGCGCGGAGCGGTTCAAGCGCCTTCAGGAAAATTTCGGTGAAGCCCGTCGCATCCTGCATACGCATAATGTGCGTGAGCCGCATGTGCGCTTTGCAGGCAAACGCAAAATCACCGGGCGCCGCGGCGAGCCAGCCTTCGAGCGTTTTGCCGGAGGGCAATTGCCGGAAGGTGTAGTTCACCTCCACGCTGTTCAGACGCGTCGCGTAATATTCCAGGAATCCCTTCGCGGGAACGTTTTTCGGATAGAACGCGGGCTTCCATGCGGGATAGGAAAAACCGGACGTGCCTGCAAATAGTCGCGCCATGCTGGTCTTTCCATCGTAAACAACGAACGTACCCGGTACAATCGTGCGAGTGAGTGCGTCAGGAGCAAAAGCACCTTCCGATCAGAATGCGGCGGTAGCGGCCAGTTTTCTGGGCTGGACGCTGGATGCGTTCGACTACTTCCTGGTGGTCTATGGCCTCACGGCGATCGCGCGCGATTTTCATCGTTCGGATAAGGACATGGCGCTCGCCATTACGATCACGCTGGGATTTCGACCCATCGGCGCGTTTATCTTCGGTCTGCTGGCGGATCGCTACGGACGACGCACGCCGCTGATGATCGATCTGATTTTTTATTCAATCGTGGAAGTGGCTACTGCGTTTGCGCCTTCCTATACATCGTTTCTGATTCTGCGTGCGCTGTTTGGTATCGGCATGGGTGGCGAGTGGGGAGTGGGGGCGTCGCTTGCGATGGAGAAGGTTCCGCCCCGACTGCGCGGTGTTCTTTCCGGCCTGCTACAGCAGGGATATGCGCTGGGTAATCTGTTGGCGGCGCTCTGTTACTTCTTTCTGTTCCAGCGATGGGGATGGCGTCCGATGTTCCTGCTGGGCGGGCTCCCTGCCCTGCTGGCTTTGTTTGTGCGCGTGAAAGTCAAGGAGTCCGAAGCGTGGGAGCGGACCCGGTCTGCCGATTGGGGACAGCTTTGGCGTTCGATCTTCGCGAACTGGAAGATATTTTTCTACATCGCGCTGCTCATGACGTTCATGAACTTCAGTTCGCATGGCACGCAGGATATGTACCCGACATTCCTGCAGCGGTACTTCCACTTCTCCGCGCCGCGCCGCAGTCTGATCTCAGCGATTGCGTCGGTTGGCGCCATTTGCGGCGGCGTCTTCTTCGGATATATCTCAGACCGGATCGGCAGGCGACGCGCGATTGTCACAGCACTGCTGCTGGCCGTTGCAATGGTTCCCTTGTGGGCGTACGCTCCAACCACCGCGCTCGTTATCGGCGGCGCGTTCCTGATGCAGTTTATGGTGCAGGGCGCATGGGGAGTGATCCCGGCGCATCTCTCGGAGCTTTCGCCCGACTCCGTGCGCAGCTTTCTTCCCGGATTTGCTTATCAGTGCGGCGTGCTGGTCTCCGGCACGATTGTCTATATTCAGGCGTTTCTCGCCGAGACGATGTCGTACGCCTCCACGATGGCCGCAACCGGCGCGGTGGTATTCCTCGGCGGCGCCATCGTCACCGCGCTCGGTAAAGAGCAGCGCGGACGCGAGTTCGGCGCTTAAACTGGCTTTAAGGACATGCCGCTTCCCGTTCAGATTGAGTATGAAGGCCAGCGCATCAAGGTCCGTGAGCGGAACAAAAAGATCTATCGGGTTTCGCACTGGCCGATCTGGATATGGGTCTTCTTCCTTGCTCCGGGCCCGTTAACGTTCGATCTTTTCGCGCACGGATTCAGCCGCGGCAATTTTACCTGGCTGGTGTGCGTGCTGGTTGGTACGGGGATCGCGGGCATCCGCGGGAAGCTTCCCGGCGTGGAACCCGCTCCGTACATTCTGCGATTTACCGAAGACCGACCGAATCCGCTTTATCGCCGCGTTTGTTACACGTTTGCCTGGAGCGACGTGGTTACGTTCGCAACGCTGAATTTCACCGGCCTCGCCTATGCAGCCTTCACCGGGGCGTGGCGGATGAAGCAGATTTACGATTATGGATATTTTCCGCTTTATGGAGTGATTCTCCTGCTCGGCGCTACAGGCATTTTGCCGCGTGTACGACCGTCCACGAAGGGTGAAGGCACAGAGCGGCGATACTTCTACGGTTCGGTGTGGGCAGTTACGTTCGCGCAGACACTGGAGCTGATTCTTTGGAAAGCCCTGCCTGCCGGACGCACCGCGGACGTGCTGAAGTTCGGCATCTACGCGGCTGCGCTGGTCGCGATTGGAATCTGCGCGATGATGGGCCGGCTGCCGCGCACGCGCCCGATTGTTCCCGGTGAATACTTCACCGGAGACTAAGCAAGGTTACCTGTTTAGGATCTTTCTTACCCCACGCCAGCAGAGTCCAGGATAGGCATAGTTTTCGGTCTGACCAATCGCCGTGTGTCCATAGCAGAACAGCAACTGGAAGCCGGGATCGCGGAACTTGTAGTATCCGCCGACATCCACCATGGTCGCCGGGCGGGTCTGCAGCGCCGCTTCACCATCCGGACCGTGATAAAAGACTTCGGCGCCGAGCATCCACCTACCGATGTCGCGCTGCAGCAGCCATCCGGCGAACGGATAACTTCCCAGTCCGGGCACATTGCGAATGATTGTTTCGCCGCCACCGCCGTAGGTAGTCCACGGGGCGAAGCTTTTTTGGATCCACAGCGGGACTTTGTACCACACCTTTCCAACCCCAAGTCCAAGCTCCGCGCTGCCCGATGGCAATTCGAACATCACGAATGTGCCGATCATCGGGCGTTTGCCTTTTCTTCGACGAAGCGGCACTTGATTCCGGTTTCGATATCCCCCAACCCATACGCGCGGGCCGTTCGCGAGAGGAATCGATGACGCCGGAATAATCAGATGCAAATGGGCATTGGGCAGCGCGCCCCAGTTGAATTCAACAGCCGGACCCGATGTTGCCGTGGCGGGCCGGCGAGTGACACCGCATGCAGCCAGATCAGTAACGCAGCTTTGATGGCTAACCGTGTCGCAGCTTTAATGGCGAACCGCGTCGCGGTTTTAATGGCGAACCGCGTCGCGGTATCGACTGGCTCCCGGATCGTTGCTCCACTTCGGCGGGGTTTGCGCATTCGCCACAGCTTCAATGCCCGCTGCAAGCCCTCGATCAACGCGAACGAGGTTGTTGTAGTCGAGTTTATCGGCCTCGTCGGCGACGGAGTGATAGTCGGCGAATTCGAACGCGACCACGACGGTGTGCGCCACGATGCCCACGCGGGCAAATGAATAGTTGTCGCTCCGGTCAAAATAGGCATCGTCATTCGCCCTGCGGTAGATGCTGATACCCCGCAATTTCGCTGCCGGGCCCATCAATTCCGGAAGGTACGAGTAGGAAGGACCGGTGAACGCAATGCGTCCGACTTCGACGCCGTCGGAGGAATCGGTCCGGCCCAGTTGCTCCAGGTTGATGTCTGCGACTGTGTTCGCGAGTGGTACGAGGGGATGTTCGACGTAATACTTCGAACCGAGCAAATTCTCTTCTTCACCGAAAAAGGCAAGGAACAGAATGCTGCGCCTGGGCGCCGGATTCCCCCCGGAAAACGCTCTGGCGATTTCGATCAGCGACGAGGCGCCACTGGCGTCATCGTTGGCGCCATGAAACACACGGTTGCCTGGGCCCGGCCCGCGCGTTCCGAGATGATCGTAGTGAGCGGATACGATTACATATTGATCGCGCAGGACCGGATCCGATCCGCGAAGAACCCCCGCCACATTTCGCACCGGGATGGCGCGCCGCTGAGGCGCAGGGACACGTAGCGTCACCTTCAGATCCCGGTTGTGCTCTCGCAGAAAATCGGCGCCGTGACCGTAAACGCGAATCGTGGGAATCGCCCCGTCATTGCCCTCCGCAAGCGGCCGCACGCGGTCCTGCTGTCGCCCGCCGGCCATCGCAAGAAGAATCAGCGCCGGGTGTCGCTCGCGGAGCCGGGGCAACTGTTCTTCCGTACCTGTCAGAACGTTGTCGCCTGCGGGCGCCAGGTTGAAGTCGAGCGCCGAGCGCGTATCCACATCCACATTCGCCGGCTTCAACTCCAGGGTTCGCGAGCCCGCAGTGAGACTCATGAAAAATCCGGCCGGGCTCTTCTCTGCAAACTGAGCCGTCTGAAAGAACGAACCCGATTCGCCCGCAGGAGCGAGACCTGCGTCGCGGAAACGATCGGCCAGATACTTTGCAGACGCCTCCAGGCCCGGCGACGGCGTCAAACGCCCCTGGCGGGCATCGGACGCGAGCCACGTGACGTTGGCGCGTAATGAATCAGCGGAAATGCGGTCGTACGCAACAGGCTCTGCGGCCCATGCCAGCCACGCCGCGCAGATCAACGATATCCCGCGCGCCCGCAATCAATCCTTCGTTACGAGACGCACGTTCTCAGACGCCTTTTCGAGCAGCATCGCGAGATCATTCGAACATCCGACAAACAGCATGCCGCGATCCTTCCAGAATCTGGCCATTGCAGGATTACGCGTATGAATTCCAGGAACCTTGCCATGGCGCCGGCAGCCATCGCGCACCTTTTCAATCGTCTCGATCATCTTCGGATGATCCATCACGCCAGGAACCCCGAGTGAAATCGATAAATCGGCAGGACCAATCATAATCGTGTCAAAACCCGGCAGGCTCAGAATCTCATCGAGCGCCTCCACCGCGCGCACGCTCTCGATCTGCACCACGCGCATCAGGTTCGCATTGAAATGGTCCATGAGCTGGGTGAAGTTGAGGGCTTCGTAATCCGCGTTGTTTGCGGCCAGGCCGAAGCCCCGAATACCGTGGGGCGGAAACACAGTCCATGAGATTGCCGTTTCAATCTGCTTCGGATCTTCCATACGCGGAAAGATGATTCCGCCGGCGCCGCAATCCAGAGCGCGGGCCACCAATCCGTATTGCGGATCGGCAACGCGCACGATTGGACACAGCCCCATCACGTTCGCCACACGGCAGAGATCGTTCACCGTTTCGAGATCGAAATTTCCGTGCTCGGTATCGATGAAGGTCCACTGGAAACCCGCGGCGGCGAGCAGTTTCGGAATCTCCGCCGAACGGAAATTGCCGAAGCCACAGCCCATCTGAAACCTGCCTTCTCTGAGTGCCTTCTTGACCGAGTTCTCGCGCATAGGTGTTTGTGACGATAGCGCTCCCGCGCCGATCTATTTAAAAAGATAGCGCGCGTCGTCCTTCAGAACAGCTTCATGCGAAGGTATTTGCGTGGATGCTGATCGAAGTCGTGCAGGAATGCCTGGATTTTTTCGATCGAACCTTCGAGCGATTCGTAGAGCTGCGGATTGCGCAGTAACTGGCCGGCAGCGCCATCGCCGCGATTGAGGGCGGACAGCATACGGTCTGTAGAGGCAAGCATCCGCCGCAGATTCTCGTACAGAGTTTCATCGCGCATGCCCGTCTGCATCCTGCCCATGTCCGCACGCATCTTCGCCATGGTCTGGCGCAGCTCCCGCAGCGTCTTCAGGATGCTGTTGTATTGCTCGTCACTTGCGTACAGCTTGCCGACGCTGCCCTCACCTTTCTGTATCGCCTGCAGGCTCGCGTCGAAAGTCTTCAACTGCGTATTGAGCTTGTCGTACAGGTTGTCCGTGAATACCATCTGGCCCGCCGGCTGATCGGTGCTCCCTATCCCGCGCAGACTTCGCTCGAACACACTAACGCTGTTGAGGATCTGGTTGTATTCCTGCTGCCCCACGATCCAGTGGCCCAGTTGATCATCGGGCGAAGCGATCTGCTGCAGCATCGTGTCCACCTGCTTCAGGCTGTCCTGCAGACCATAAATGAGGTCAGCCTTGTCCGCTGCAGACGAAGCGGGTTCGCTGGGGAGTTCACCGCCGGCCGACACGGGCAGCGGATTGCGGCCCGCCGCGATGTCGAGAAATTTGTCGCCGATCATAGTATCCGATCCGACGCTGGTTTGGGAATCGGCGGGAATCCGGGAGAAATACGCTGTCTCGACGCGCATATCGACACGCACTGCGCGCTGCGAATCCAGATACTGTGAGATGGCGACATTTCTGACCTTACCGATCTGAATACCGTTCAGGCGGACCGGCGCGTTGATGCCGAGTCCCGTGGCATCGGGCAGGTAGGTACGAATATCGGCCTTCTTTGCGAACAAACCAGCGCCGCCATCGGTCAGCAGCCAGATCAGCATGAACACAATTGAACCGGCAGACAAGATCACGCCCCCTACGCGCGCCCGCGCCTGTCCTGACGGCTTGATCTCCAGTTCGGCCATCCGCGCTTCAAGTTTAGCAGCGCGCGGTGTTACAATCCTTGCCGTGAAAGCCCTGATAGAGATGTTCTACAAGCCCGGGCAGGTCTTTGGCGATCTGCCGGAACGCCGCACGGCGTGGGTTTGGCCGCTCGTGGTGAATACGGTGCTGCTCGTCCTCTCAACGGCTCTCACCATCCACGTAATGGGGATGGATCTGATTATCCGCCAGAGCATGGCGAACTCGAGTATGAGCCCCGAGCAGATGCGCATTGCGATGGAACGCGCGACTTCTCCCGCGGCACAGTATTTTTCCTATGCGGCGGTGGCGATTGGTACGCCGCTTTCTCTGCTCGTCATAGCGGGAGCCCTGTTTGCGTTCGGCCTCATGACGAAGCGTGCGCCGGCATTTCCCTCCATGCTGGCGATGGTGAGCTACAGTTTCTTTCCCTATTTCCTGGTGACCGTGATCATGACCGCGCTCGTGGTCATCGCGGCTCCGGATAAGACTGCGCTCGATACGCGGAACCTGCTCGCGACCAACGTGGGGGCGTTTATGAGCAGATCGGAAACGTCCAAAGGCCTTTACGCGCTTTATAGTTCGCTCGACGTCCTCAGCCTCTTCGAAGCGATTTTGCTTTCGCTTGGATTCTCTAAGATCACAAGGTCCGGTATCGCGGGAGGTCTCGCCGCCGTCGGGGGGCTGTGGATCTTCTATGTAGCCTGCAAAATGGCCCTCAGCCTGCTCCAGTAGCGTCCCGACAATTTGACAAGCGGTCAGCGCAACCGTAAAATCAGAAGCGGAAGGTCTCGACGCGTGCCCGTCACCGTACTGAAACCAAATCTCCACGGCTTCCCGCTTGCCGCAAGCGACGCAGAGCACTGTCCCCCCATCGGAGGTGCGCCTTCTCGATCGGCTTGCTGACGAGAACGGCTGCCTCCTCGCTTCGCGCGATCCCGCACGGAATTTTTTCGTTTGTCTTCCCGGCCGACTGCCGCGTCTGTGAAACGCCGCTGCGTGAATTCACGCGCGTGCCCGTGTGCGCGAAGTGCCTGAAGGCGCCCCAACCGCTTGAAGCGGATTACTTCTGCTCCGCCTGCCACGCGCCCTTCGCGAATGCGTTTCCACTCGACGCCGCCGGAGTCTGCGCGCTGTGTCGCTCCGGCCTGCGCGGGTTTGATCGGGCGATGAGTTTTGGATTCTACGAGGGCACGCTGCGAAAGCTCGTTCATCTTTTCAAATACGCCGGGATGCGTCCGCTGGCCGCGCGGTTTTCACGGCTGATGAATCGCGCGCTGCCGATTGACGACGCTTACGATATTGCCGTTCCGGTACCGCTGCATTGGCGTCGCCGATGGTCACGCGGATTCAATCAGGCGGAGCTGCTCGCGCGCGAAGTTGCGCGCAACCGCGGTATCCCGGTGGTTCGCGCGCTGCGCCGCCGCCGTTTCACTGCAACTCAGGCCGGACTCACCAGCGCCGCGCGGCGCCGCAATTCGGCAACGGGGCGCCAGACGTACAGGACGTGGCCCCCCACGTCCGCAACGTCGCTCCGCAGGTCCGCAACGTGGCCGCGGCGGCGCGTCGTCGTCCGGCACGACCTGCTGCACCTGCGGGGGCGCGTGCGGCGCCACGTTGCGCAACTGCGGGACCACGTTGCGCACCTGCGGGACCACGTTGCGGACCTGCGGTGCGACGTTGCGCACGCGCGGCGCGACGTCCTGCACGGCGGGCGCCCCGTTGCGGAACTGCGGCGCCACGCGGCGCTGCTCTTCCTGCCGACGGATCTGCTCGCGCGCTTCGCGCTCGGCTTCGCGCTGCAGCCGGTCCTGCTCGTGCTGCGCGCGCAATTGCTCGCGCACCGCCGGCGGCAGCGCGCGGCGGTCGTCCCGGCCCTCGCCGCGTTCCCATCCGCGGACCGGCGGGGCGGCCTGCACGGACGGCAGC
>JBEHXG010000019.1:0-87860 GCA_048498815.1 Acidobacteriota bacterium
AGAACTCTCCTTCCACGGCATGGCCTTCATCCCCCTTTGGGGGACAAAGTGTAACCCATGTCTCCGGTACGTTCTGTTACCTATGTCTCGGAACGGTCACCTTTAGAATGGCTCTACGCTGGCTGGCTCGGCTCTACGCCGAAGCCGGGGAGCACCCCGATCCCAGATTGATTCACCCACATAATACCTTTACCCGGAGTCTGTAGTTTTCGAAGTTGCGGAACCCGCAGGCCTGTCTCTGTAGGACCTCCATTTTGGTGTGGAATCCTTCGGTGATTCCATTGTTGCGGGTAAAGCGCCACATTGTGGCGATCTCTTCTCTCCAGGCATGCAGGGTATTGCCCAGAGCCACCATCTGCATCAACGGCTGCTGTTTCAGCAGTGCAATCATCTTCAACAGTCGGGGCGCCAGTTCCCGGCACAACTGCATTAAGATAGCGCCTCAATGGGCCAGGGCTTCTAACCCATTGGCGTGTCTCAAGCTGGCCGTGTCCTGGAAAGAAGACCGGGACTGATCCTCTTCCGGTAAGAACATGACCTCCCGCAGCAGGTAACCACGATGGTCCAAATCGTGGAACGAGCAGTGCTGATCGGGGTGACGAGATACGGCCTCGGCCAGTTAGATATCTGCACAATCGAAGGTCTTCTCCGTGCTAAAATGCGTCAAACCGTGAGATCTTGACGTTGCGCTTATCAATACGCGTTCTGCTTTGCCTGCCACTTTGTGTCACAACCACACCGCTATTCGGCGAGCAGATGGTTCTGCGTGTTGGCGGCTTCACCCTCACGGCTGACAATTTGTCATGCAGTCAGACGCCCAGATTTAAGGTCACTGGGAGGAGTGATCTACTGAATTGGGACACCGAACGAATCCAGGAGATTGCTAATGAGGCTGGAACGAGCGTAAGGAAGCGATGCCCAGCCATTTCCGAGATTATCTTACAGGGCAATCGATCCGAACGTCTGCTCAAGTTAGGATCGATTGCTACCTCACCAGGTGTTAGCTCAGGGGCGCGCGCCACGGAGACTCCGCCATCTTCGGGGAAAGCACCGCTTCAGCCGGAATTATCGATGCCAAATGCTACTCCCGGCGATAGCGCGCCGGGTTTTACCATACCAGCTTTGCCATTCAGTGTTTCTGGCCCTGGTAGGTTGCCCAGTTCGGCCGTTCAAAAACGCCGAAGAACGTCCGCCCCGGAGGATTTGGTGGGTCCATACTGCCCATCAATCGAAGCGTGGCGAAAGCTCGTCGTATCGGAGCTGCCGCCAACTGCGCGAATCGCAATCGCCCCCAACCATCCGGACTTCGACAGGCTGACAAAAGTTTTTGCCGTGGTCCTTAGCGACGAAGCTTTTGTTCCCGTATTTGGAAAGCCTTATGACCAGTTGTCCGATTCTGAGCGAAATCTGATTGTTGACGACGTCGTGGAACCTTGTTTCCGAAGAGGAGGCGAGTGGGATCCGCGCATTTCACTCCAGTCGCTGTTTTATTCATGTGCAGGGTACGCCGGTTGCGTCAGCAAGCCGGACTATCGGAAGCTCGTCGCCTGGCGGCGGGAACTCCGGCGGGAACTTCCTTCGCTGATGAGTCAAGTAGTTCGCACGACCGAACAGCCCGATGGTTACCTGCGGCTAAGCGACGTGTCCCATGACATGGTTAGCCGTCTGGATTTATTGCTGCCCAGCGAGAGCAAAGGAATTGTTGATCAATTGGGAAATATCCGCAGCGTTGCGGCGGACCGGTATCTGGCGAGTCACCTTCAGCCTTTGATCGATGGAGCTTCCGAATCCGGGGCTGTCAGTCTGGCCCAGAAGGTGGCCACGGATTTTCGGGTTCCGCTCAGGGAAGCAACCGCCCCGGCGCGCATCCGATACCAGGAGCAAATTGCGGCCAAGGTGTCAAAGGGCGCGGCACTTGCCGGACACACGCCAGCGCCATTTGAGTTTTCTTTTTCCACCGACCCGGTCCCTCAGTTGATGCTCATCAATGCGCGATCATCGGTGCTTTCTGCCCGCCTCATTGCCGATTTACACGAAGCTACGCAAACAGCTTTTCCGGAAATCCACACGGAATACAAGCGTACCGATCGGACGTGGTTTCTGAAGGATGGCGATTTCGATATCCGGACTTTTTCGGAAGATCGCCACGGTGGCGGAGAGCAACGAATCAGGGTTTGCCGCTACGCGTCCCCGAAGGCAGTTCGCGACTACTTCTTTTGGGACTTCATCGCGCCGAACGCCGCACGCCCCCCGCGTCTGAAAGCCGCCGATCCGTTGCATCCGTTCCTCATGATCGGACGTCCGCTCGATCAGTGCCCGACGGACGCGCGGCAGGCCGCGGCGATCGTCCGCGAAAACTTTCGAGTCGGAACCGACTACCCGGAAGGCCATCTTCCAGCGCTCGAACCACTGTTGTTGCCCGAATACCTCTCAGCAACACGGGCAAACTGGAAATCCTGGACAGACGCCCTCGCGGACAGCGACAGCTTCGCCGGCGGGGTGCCTTATAGTTTGCCATTTCCCCGGCGCGCCGATTTGAGCAGCCTCGGCGCTGCTGAAAGACAACAGGTTATGGCTCGGGCACACGACTTCAAGGCTGAGTATTGGGCGCGGCTGGCTTTCAGCAACCAAGCGGCGTACTTTACCGCTTTGCGGGCGTACAACCGTGCAGTCCTGGAGGTTCTGTCAAGATGATTCGCTGGCTAATCGTACTGAGTGGATGCTTAGCTCTTTTTCCGGTAGAAGGGCAAGTAACGCAAGTAGCCGAAATGGTTCGGAACTACGATGGCTGCCATTGCAGGCAGGCCTTCGTTCAACTCGAGGCCGCCGCCCGCAACGGGGATGTTGTTGCGCAACGATATGCCGGAATAGCCTACGAAGACGGTCTGGCAATTCCTGCGAGTCTGGCTCAGGCGTTGTCGTGGTACAAGCGTGCCGCTAATCTGGGTGACCATACTTCAGCAATCAAGATGGCATCCCTTTATCGGCGGCTCGGCCTGGAGGCTGAGGCGAAAACGCTTCTGCAAGCCGAGAGGGGCGGGCCGCAGGATGCCGATGCCCTCTATGAATTGGCCCAGATGGAAACAAAGACCGGTGACACGAAGCCCGGCGATCAGGCCCTGGCCCGGCAACTGTATCTCACCGCGGCAAAGGAAGGCAACAGTGCGGCAAGCCGAGAACTTGCATTGATGCTGATTAATGGAACCGGCGGACCCGCGGATGCGCCCACAGGCCTGAAACTTCTCAAGACCGCTGCCGAAAACGGGAACGCCCAGGCCGCGCTGGATATGGGGCACCTTGCCGAGGATTCCGATAGCGGAATGGAAGCGGGACTACTGGCGCCAGCATGGTACGAGCTGGCAGCGAAGCTGGGGCGGGAGGAAGGATACCTGCGGGCCGCGGAAATGTTTTCGCACGGACGGATGCGCGGTATGGCGGGTGTTGGTTACTCTCCCAATTACAAGCAGGTAATCGATTGGTACACAAGAGCAGCCGCATCCAGACAGCAGGACGTGGTGCTTATTGCGCGAAATCAATTACTTCAGATTGCACTCGCTCGGGATCGGGAGGCGAAGGACGCGAATCTTTCCGATCTGGGCGAGACTCAGCTGGATTCTTCCGGCGTGACACTGGCAAACGGCCTTAGTCAACGCGAGCCTGGAGTTGAGCTCTGCCGAGGGCAGGATCATCCCCAGGCGCGAATTGCATCTTTGCGCAATAATAAGCGTCTCGCGTTTGGAACCATGTTGGACATAGGGAGCTTTATGACGGCAGGGGGCGAGTGGACCTACGCAGGATGGTCCTATTTTCAGCCCGGGCAGTGCAAGTGGGTTAAGATCGGTACCGATGGAGCTGTTGACCTAGCTATTCAGGAAAAAAATCGTAATGGGAAGTGGGAAACTGCGATCGATCAGGCAGTTCGCCAGTCAGACAGCGAAGCACATGACGTGTTCGAAGAGGATTGTGGGACATCCGAAGATAATTTTATCATTTTTTCAGAAAAGCGCATGGGCAAGAGGTGCCTTGGGCCCCATATCTTCTATAATTTGCGAATTCAGAACAAGGTGAATACACGCTTTCGATTGAATTTCTAAGCCAGTCCCGCATGCCGTTGACAGGGAGATTCCGGATATATCGCACTGGAAAGCAGTGGCCCGGTTCGAACAGTCCAGCTTCAGTGCGGCTCTTTGCGCTCGTGGCACTTCGCAACATCAGTTATACAAAGACACCACTGCCGATCTCGATCCCAATGGCCGAAGATGCAATTTCGTACCCGACGAGCCGCATGTGCGCATCGCGGCAACTGACACAGGAATGCGGCCGAGTACGATCATCTCTGACCTGCCATTTGAGACGGCGCGGGACAGGAAAGCACAACGATCCGCAGGAAGGCTCAGTCCAACTGAGCGCTTCAATTCCTGAAAGGCGGTATGCGATGAAAGCGCCAGCGTTTCCGAAAGCAGTTATTATTCCGGTACTTCTTGCAGCAACTGCGACATTGGGGATGGCGAAATCGAAGCCTGAGTTGCTCTGCCATCCGGTTCAAGGTACTAACGGCATGATGATGTATTTGAGCTTTCCCTCCGTCACCCTTGCCCGCGACCGGCCTGAGTTTATCGGTCCAGATCCCCGCTTGTTTGGCGGGCGCGTCTGTTACGAAGTGATTCAAGGAGAGACAGCAATTGTCTTCGACGGCTACTACGTGGAAATGTCAGTCGAGGGCGACATATGCGGGCCATCGCCAAGGTTTTTCATCTATGGAGTAGACGACAGGTACAATCTTTACCCAGCCTACCTCGAATCCGGAGAGTGGACCCCGGACCCGATGGCTCCACGAGTTGCGTCGGCTGTAGCCGTCGTAAAGAGACGGTGCGGCGGCCTGCCTGATGAGATTCATTTCGTGGCCAGATCGCGCAAACGCGGAATCAGCTATGGGCGCGATCGTCCGAGAACGGTAAATCCAACACCATGGTTCGACGTCTTATACTCGAGTCGGCTCGTCAAAGAGAATACGCGTTATAGGCTGATCTCCGACGATCCGGAATGGGAAGAGCAACATTTTTCCCAAATGCGCGCGTCGGTCGATAGCCGGGCCAGAATGAGACGCGAGAACGATCTGAACAACGCAATCGGCGAGTTTATTGGGCTGCTGATGTTTGGAGGCCGCCTTCCTTAACACCTGACTTTCAGGGACCGGCTACCGCTTCGATCTTTCCCTCGGAGGGGCGGGGCTGAGTCTCTTCGAGCCCACCGTTTATTAGCCCAAGCCTTCAACGTTTGGTTCTCTCGGCTCCGATGATCATCGTCATGGCTTCAATCCGCGCGGGCTCGCGGCACCTTAGATCGGCGTTTTGCATTCAGCACAAAGTGTTCAGAGTTGATGCAGCATCCGGGAGCTCCAAATGCTGTTACAACCCGGCTCCCTGGTAATGGGTGCGGAACTCGATAGACGAAAATAAAGCAGCACAAAGCAATTATTTTCAGAAGGCCTTGGCGATGTGTCGGTATTCACCGCCCACGACGCAAATGGGATGTGGAGGGCTGCCACAGCAGCTACCGTTATCAGGCTCAGGGGGTAGATTCAGAATAATCGGCGCACATAGAAACGGAAAAACATGTTGCCGCCTTCCGTCTCAAGCCGGCCCGGGACAAAAACAGAACGAGACAGGTGTGAACGAAAAACATCAACACGCCGGAGTGAGCCGCGCTTCCTGTACCGCGATCCTGCCCCAGGGTATGGGAAAGGTGACCTCCAAACACGAGCAGCACCG
The DNA here is from genome assembly GCA_048498815.1 of Acidobacteriota bacterium. GTDB lineage: Bacteria > Acidobacteriota > Terriglobia > Bryobacterales > Bryobacteraceae > BOG-234. The sequence goes on from JBEHXG010000019.1 coordinate 5,772, forward strand.
CGACTGATCGCACGAAATCGAGATGGGCGTACTGGGCTGAAGCGCCGGTTCGTTCTCCCGGTTTCACACCACCAGCAGTTTCCTGAATCATTTCACGCCCGGCGTAACCACAGGGTCCGAAGTGACCTCAAGATGTTCCTCATTCTGTTCATGATACCGATCCGGGTCTGCCTTGCTGACCCTTCCGAGCCATTCATAGCAGCGTCAACGGATCCACATCAATCACCAGCGCTGTAGCATTCCACTTCTGCCCCCGCGTATACTCCCGCGCCTTCTGCAGCAACGCATTCAGCACTTTCCTGCTTCCCGACTTAATCAGCAACTGGTACCGAAACTCCGCCTTCAGTCTCGGCACGGGAGCCTCCGCCGGACCCATAATCCGAATATTCTCCGGCGCCGGCATCAGTGCATGACTCAGCTCCGTGCTCATCCGCAAAGCATCTTCCTGCTGCGCCGCCCGAACCAGAATATTCGCCATCGCGCTGAACGGTGGATACTTCATCAGCCGCCGAAAATTCAGCTCCTTCTCAAAGAACGCGTCATAGTCCTGCCGCGCCGCCAGCTGCACCGCGTAATGATCCGGATTAATCGTCTGCAGATAAACCACGCCGGGCAACTCGCCGCGACCCGCGCGACCCGCCACCTGCGTCAGCAACTGAAACGTCCGTTCCGCGGCACGAAAGTCCGGCATCCCCAGCCCCACATCCGCGGACACCACGCCCACCAGCGTCACATTCGGAATATCATGCCCCTTCGCAATCATCTGCGTGCCGACAAGCAAATCGAAATTCCGCTCCCGAAAGTTCTGCAGAATATCCTCAAACTGCCGCTTCCCGGTTACCGTATCGCGATCCAGCCGGGCGATTCGAGCCTCCGGAAAAGCGGCATGCAGTTCATCCTCCACGCGCTCTGACCCGATCCCCATAAACTGCACATGCTCGCCGTGGCATTTCGCGCAAACCGACGGCACCTTCTCCGCATATCCGCAGTAATGGCAAAGCAGACGACGATCGCGACGATGATACGTCAGCGTCACCGCGCAATTCACGCACTCCACGCGGGCTCCGCAGGACCGGCAAACTACATGACTCGAAAACCCGCGCCGGTTCAGCAGCACAATCGCCTGTTCATTATTCGAAAGGCGACCCTGCACCGCCTCCGTCAGCACACGCGAAAACGTAGCATGCTTACGCGTAGTCAAAAACTCCTCGCGCATATCCACGATATGCACTTCAGGCATCGGACGCCCCGCCACCCGATCCCTTAACTCCAGCAGCGTATACTTCCCCTGGCTCGCGTTATACCGGCTTTCCAGGCTAGGCGTCGCAGATCCCAGAACCACGCAGGCGCCCGCCTTCTGCGCCCGCACAATCGCCACATCACGTCCGTTGTATCTCGGATTCTCTTCCTGCTTGTAACTCCCGTCGTGTTCCTCATCCACAACAATGAGGCCCAGATTCCGCACCGGCGCGAACACGCCGGATCGCGTGCCGACGACCACACAAGCCCCACCCTTCTGAATCCGCCGCCACTGCTCCGCCCGTTCTGACCCGCTGAACGCACTATGCAGAATCGCCACGCGACCGCCGAATCGCGCATAAAACTGTCCGGCCATCGCAGGCGTAAGCGCAATCTCCGGAACCAGCAGCAGAGCGCTGCGTCCGCGCGCCAGCGCAGCGTCGATCGCATTCAGATAAATCTCGGTCTTGCCCGATCCGGTAACGCCGTGAATCAGGAACGTGCAGAACTCGCCCTTGGCAATGCCGGCCTCGATCAAATCGAAGGCCCCGCGCTGAGCCGGATTCAACTCATGCGGAGCCCGCGGAGGAACAGCGGCAATCGCCACCGGCTCCGGCGTTAACGAAACGAACCCCCGCCGCGCCAGCGATCGCGCCGCCGAACTCGCATTCCTGACCTGCCCCTCAACCTCGCCTAGATTGTGCGAGCCCGGATGCAGCGAAAGGTACGCCAGTAACTCACGTTCCGCCTTAGCCAGCTTTCCTTCAGCCGCCGCGCCTGCCAGCGCAATCCGCAGCTTCGCAGAAGGCGACCGCAGCGGATCGCGCTCATTCTGCGTATGCTCCACCGCAATCCATCCTTTGCGCTCGAGCGATTTCAGGACCTTATCCGCCAGCGGAACCTTGCGCACAATATGCGCCGACGACAGAGGACGAATCGCCAGCATCGCCATCACCTTCTGAAACGCATCGTCGTCGGAAATATCGATCGAAAGCTGCTTCGCCGCATCGCGCCCCGCATCGGTCAGCGCGTAGACTTTTCCGGAGCGAATCTCCGCCGCCAGAGGCAGCATGGACCGCAGCACTTCGCCCAGCGGCGAACAGTAATACCCGGAAATCCAGCGCCCCAGAGCCAGCAGCTCCGCATCCAGCACCGGCTCCGCATCCACAACCTTCAGCGCTTCTTTCGCACCCATCGAAGGGGGATTATCGTGAACCTCCAGCACCACACCCGTAAGCTTGCGCGACCCAAAAGGAACCACCACGCGCACACCCGTTCGCACGCGATGCTGTAGCGTCAACGGCAGCGCATACGTGAACGCCTGATCCAGCGGGACCGGCAGGCTAACGTCGCAATATCGGGGCAAGCTGTCTTCAGACTACTGGATTGCTGAGTGCGCCAACGCCTTCCACCGTGACCTCAACGCGATCGCCAGGCTTCATCCGCTGCGTCTCCCCAGGCGTACCGGTGAAGATCAGATCGCCGGGCACAAGCGTAACCCACTGGCTAATAAATCGGATCACTTCACCCACAGGAAAAATCAAATCGCTCGTGCGCTGCGACTGCACAATTTCACCATTCAGCAGCGTCGCCAGGCCCAAATCGTTATAATCCAGCCCGGTCACAATAAACGGACCAAACGGAGAAAAGGTATCGCACCCCTTCGCGCGCCACCACTGCAGGTCTTTCCCCTCACCGCGTTGCCAGTTGCGATCGCTCACATCGTTGCCGCAGGTCACGCCAAACACCGCGGCATCCGCCTCTGCGCGCGTGGCCTTGTTCACAGTCTTTCCGATCACCACAACGAGCTCGCCCTCATAATGCACGTCAACCGCATCCTGCGGAATCACGATCGGACCACCCGGATTCTGGATCGATGACACCGGCTTGTAAAAAATCCCCGGAACCGCGGGCGCCGGACGTGAGCCCAGATGGCTTCGATAATTTAATCCCACCGCCAGCATCTTCGGAGGCTCGCAAGGTGCAAGCAGCTTCACGCTGTCCAGTGCAACCGTGCGACCGGTGGCGTTAGGCGCATCAAACAAACCTCCGCTCAACTCCGCAATCGTGCCCTGAGTCACGATTCCATAGCGGGTCATACCCTCATATTCGTAGCGCGCGAAAACAGGCATCTAATCTGACTATAACCACTCGCGCCGCGCGATCTCTTCGGTAAGCGAACGCAGACTCGTACGAATCCGATCGGCCTCAAGGGCGGGCAGGGAATCGACAGCCGACACGGACTCCGGCGCAGGCGTGCGAATATCCCCTGGCCGGTGACGCCGGGCCGCAGGCTCCCGCAGCGTCGCCGCAAGCGTAAGCAAAGCGGCCGAAGCGGATTCAACGAACACACGCATCCACGAGGGCGTCTGCTCTCGCCGCTCACGATACAGCCGCGCCTCCATCGCCATTACCGCATGAACAAAGCTATGCGAATGCACCAGAATCGCATTCAGGGCCGAAACCTGTCGCGACGTAACGCCCGGCTCCCCGCCCATCCGTTCTACCGAAGCAACCGCATTGGACCGCGCTCGCCGGCCCTTCACGCGCACCCGTTCAATTGCGACCACAGACCCGCCCGCGCAGGCCGCGGTCACCGCCAGAAAGTATTCGCGATAGGCGTCCAGCATCTCGGCTAGGGCAATCCGCGTCTGCGTCCGTTCCCACGTAGGCCACGCCGCGTAAGCCAGCAGTGCGAACGATCCCCCCAGAATCGTATTCAAAGCGCGCGCGGCAATCACATCCCCGGGAGCTACGCCGGTGACCGCGATTAGCAGCACCACCAGTCCGCTCACCGCCATCACGAAAATCCCGTAATTCGCCGTACCCACCAGTCGCAGCAGAAGCGTGAAGACAGCCATCAGCACAATGTTGCCGCCAATTCCCACGTGCACAAAATGAAAAAGCGCCGTAGCCAGCACCAGCCCCGCAAGCGTCCCGCCGATGCGTAGCAACCCGCGCGCGAACGTCCCCGTGAAGTCGGGCTTCAGCACAATCGCAATCGTCATTGGAATCCAGTAGGTCCGCTGCAAACTCAGCGAACGCCCGATGGCATCGCCCGCCGCCAGACACCATGCAAGCCGCACAGCATGCCGGAATACCGTGGAATCGAGTGAAAGATTCGCCAGAAGGCGTGCGCGCGTGCCCTGAAAGCGTAGACGCCACGGCTCCCGTCCCGCAATCTGCGGCTGCGAAGGATAGGGATCCTTCCGCGTTCCGGATGCAGCCGACGCTGCCGAGAGAATTTGACTCCGCAGAGCGTTCGCCTGATGATGAGCATCGCGCAGCAGCGCGGCATGAAATGAGGTGGAAGCCGACGTTTGCAGCCCCTGTAATTCACCCAGCGCAGGCGTGAATCTTTCGGGCGAATGCTCCACTGCCGAAGGCGCACCCAGTCGCCGACTCACAAACCGTAGCGCCTCGGCGGCAGTATCAAAAACACGCTGCAACGCTTCTGCCCCGGCCGCACCGCCCACATGCCGGCGCAGTCGCCTCTGTAGCCGCCCCAGATTCAGAATCGACAGCCGAATCCGCTCAGCCTGCACCAGCAGAAACACATGCCGCTCCGCCTCCACACTGTGGTCGCGAGCCAGAGGAGCCAACGCATCCTGAGCGTCGGAAATCTGTACCGACATCGGCGGCGCGCTCGCAGCCGGCGACGAATCTTCGGCAATACCCGCAAGCCCGCCGTACAAATCGGCAATCAAACGCCGTTCCGGCTCATACCGTCGAACCGGCCAAAGGAAGGTAGAAATCAATCCCTGTAAAGCGCCGCCGCCCAAGGCCACAAGTCCTGTCTCAATCGCGAGCATTGGAGCCAGCGGCTTCGCGGCAAACACTACAAGCGTGACCAGCGTGATAACGCCAAGGTCGGTCGCCGCCGTTCCCAGTGCCACCATCATCCCGGCAGCGAAGGCCCACAACCCGGCGACGATCACGGCGGCAACATTACTGTGTCCTGAAAGCGCGCCCAGCGTTACCGTAACGCCCGAAAGCAAGGCCGAAATCCCCATGCGCCGCGCCCGTTGCGCGTAGGGATCGCGTCCATCGGTATAGGCAACATTCAGTGCGCCCAGCCCCGCCACCACACCCGTGGAGGGAGACGCAAACACAGTCCCCAGAATCACCGCGGCCGCAAACCCAAGCGTATTGCGGACGGCAACCTCAGGAATAATCTTTTCCGCTTCGAACCGAATCAGCGCGCGCCAAACGGCCCGGGCCGGTTCGGCAACGCCTGTTCTTTCCGCCACGGCTTACTTCTTGGGAACTGTTGAGGATTGCGCCGCTTCTGAGTACTGCGGCTGTGGCGGATTCAGCTTGATCTCGACCGTCTGCTCATCCCGATCGGTTGTGTAGATGTCGCCGAAAGTCTGATAGTTTGAGGCGATCACCTGAATCTGCACTTTGCCCTGCGGCATAGTCGGCAGCGTTACGGTGCCGTCCTGATTGGTTTTCGTCTCCCAGGAAGTCTGAATCTTCCGGAGATTTACCCCAATACCTTCTTTGAACTTCACGATCACGCTCGCGCGATCCACCGGCCGCCCGCTCGCAGCCGATGTCACATGAACCGTCAGCTTCACCGGCGGAGCCGCGCCCAAAATCAACGCCGAAAGCGCGCACGCGGACACGAGGAGACTGCGCGTCAACTTCTTCATGGATTCATTATCCGATATCCGGGATCAGAAAATGGCGAGGCGATCCGGCCGCGCGCGTCACGGCTTCCGCCGCGATGTAGCCGCTGCGTACCGCCCCTTCCATCGTCGCGGGCCAGCCGGAACGAGTCCAGTCTCCGGCGAGAAAAAAGTTGGAATAGCGAGTAGCCGCGCCAGGCCTTTTCGCTTCCAAACCAGGCGCCGCCGAAAATGTGGCGCGTACTTCCTTCACCACGTGCGCGTTTTCGAGTACCGCATCCGTGACGGTCGGAAAGAACTCTGCGAGTTCCCGCAGTGCCAGCGCAATCACATCCGCGCGGGAAGCGTGTACAAGCGTCCGCGATGCGCTTACCACAAGCTGAATATGCCGGCCTTCGCCCTTGTTAAACATCCACTGAATCGTCCGATCCAGCAGCGTCGCATGGGGCAGCGTGGTGATCGGCCGATCAAACCAAAGATGGATTCCGGTAATCGGTGAATGCTGGAACGCATTCCATTCAATCGGCAGCGAAGGCATCAAAGGCTGGAGCCGTTCGAATGGCAGGCAGGAGATGAAGTAGTCGGCCTCAACACGGCGCTCCCCCGTTTGGATCGCGGTGACGCCCGACTCGGCGCAGCATTCAATACCGGTAACAGCGGACCGGTAATGAATCCGCAGATTCTCAAACTTCGCCAGTGCGGAGTCGCTATACAATTCGCGCAGTGGCGCCGCCGGCAGGCCCATCTCATAAGCATCGGCACGAGCCAGCATGCCCAGCCGGAACACCTGCAATCCATGCGAGGCAGCCATCCGATCCAGCTCTTCATTTACGGCACTGACCAGCACCTGCCGCCAGTAGCGTTCGATCGCCGCGGGAGTCTGCCGTTTCTCTTCCAGCCACTCCAGCATGCTGATCGCATCGAGGTCAGTCCGCTTCACCTCAGCCGGAATCGCATTCATCGCGCGCGCGATCGCAACTTTATCGGACAGATCGAGAAAATGCAGCCCCAGAAACGAACCAGCAAAATGCGCGGGAACTGGCAGCATCCCGCGCTTCAGAACTGACGTCATTCCGCCCGGTTCCACGAAGTAATACTCGCGATGAAACTCAACTTTCCGGTCCACGCCCAGCCGCCGGTATAGGTCGAGGAGGTTGACGCAGCACTTCAGTAACACGTGCTGGCAGTTATCGATGACCTCGTCTGAACCGGTTACGGGCCACGATGTGGCGCGTCCGCCGGGAAACGCCCGTGACTCGAAAAGGTCAACAGAAAATCCAGCTTCACTCAGCGCGGCAGATACAGCCAGTCCGGCAAGCCCCCCGCCCAGCACCGCGACGCGGGGAGGCAAACTGGCCTCAGGCATGGTGCGCCCTAGCCCCCGGCATGTTGCGCCATAGCTGCGTGAGCAAGCACGTGCTCGCTCGGAGTGTAATCCGGAACCGCGGTCTGAATCGCCGTCAGAATCGAACCCGCGTTGCGAACCGCGCACCCGTCGCGCAAAACGTTGAGGCATCGGCCCATATCGGGCTGCCGTATCGCATGCGCCGCAAACACGCGCACCTTTTCATGCGGTGTCGAAACCGTACCTTCTTCCAGGTGGCTCAGTTCTTCGTAGAGCTTCTCGCCCGGCCGCGTGCCGGTGAATGAGATTTTGATGTCGTCATCCGGACGCAGCCCCGAAAGCAAAATCAGATTGCGCGCCAGATCGACAATTTTCACCGGATCGCCCATATCCAGAACAAATACCTCACCGCCGCGCCCCATGACGGAAGCTTGCAGCACCAGTTGGCTGGCCTCAGGAATCGTCATGAAAAACCGTTCCATCTCCGGATGCGTCACCGTCACCGGACCGCCGGCCAGAATCTGCTGCTTGAAGCGCGGTACCACGCTGCCGTTGCTGCCGAGCACATTTCCGAACCGTACGGCAACAAACTTTGTGGATCCGCCACCCAGCGAAAGAATGATGAATTCGGCCAGTCGCTTCGTAGCGCCCATGATGTTCGTCGGCCGCACTGCTTTGTCGGTCGAAATGAGCACGAACTCGCCAACTCCGAATTTCACCGCGGCCGCCGCTACATTCCACGTCCCGAAGACATTGTTCTCCACCGCCTCGAACATGTGCGCTTCCATCATCGGTACATGCTTATAGGCGGCCGCATGGAAAATCATCGCGGGCTTGTATTTCCCGATCACTTCTTCCACGCGCCGCAGGTTTTGTACGCTGCCGATCTCCGGATGAAATACCACGCCTGGAAATGACTGCCGCATCTCGTGCTCCAGATGGAACAGGCCGGTCTCCGCGATTTCAAAACCGACAATCGCGGACGGGTTGTAATGGGCAATCTGACGGCACATCTCCGAACCAATAGAACCCGCCGCGCCGGTAACCATCACTACACAGCCCGCAATGCTCTCACTGATCCGGCCATGCTCCAGCACCACCGTTGACCGTCCCAGCAAGTCCTCCACTGCAACGTCACGAATCTGAGCGGTGAGATCGACGTTCGTGAGAATCGAAGAAATACTCGGAATCGTCTTGAACGTAACACCGGCGCCGCGGCACTGCTCCAGTATCGAAGTCATCTGCCTGCCGCTGGCCGAAGGAATCGCCACCAGCACCGTGTGAACACCGTGCTTTCGGGCCAGCGTCGCAATGTCCGCGCCGCTGCCCAACACCTTCACGCCATGAATCGAAGCGCCAGCCTTGGCCGGATCGTCATCCACAAGTCCGACCACGTGATACGGAAGGCTCGTATTCTGCCGAATCTCCCGCAACATTCCCACGCCCGCGTCGCCCGCTCCGTAAATCAGCGTACGCCCCTCGGAGTTATCCCGCGTCCGTGACTGGACCATCTCCAGATGAACGCGCCGCCCGATGCGTGTTGCCGATGTGACGAGCAGACAAATCAGCAGGTCGGTAATGTAAATTGATCGGGGAAAGCCCGGGGGTCCCAGCGTCACCGTGATAGCCGTTACCAGTGCGCTGGCCGCCAGATTGCCCAGCGTGAGCCGAATCAGATCCGGCAGCGATACGTAACGCCACCAGCCGCGTCCCAAACCTCCCATCCAGAAAACAATGAGCTTTGCGATCGGCCAAACTATCAGTGCGAATCGAAGATGGGGCCTGTAGTAAGCCGGAACCGTTGAGTCCCAGCGAAGATAAAACGCTGAAAGTACGGAAAAAACGCAGATGATCGCCTGCGTCAGAAACAGCAGCGGCCTGTGAAAGCGCAGAAACGGATTAACCGCCGAATCCTGCGGCGTCATTGCACGCTCGCTCCTGCCGCCGCCCGCACGGCGTCGATTACATAAGTCTGATCTTCCAGGCTCAGACTACTCGAACTCGGCAGGCAGATGCCGCGTCGGAACAAATCCTCGGCCACTGCGCCGCCGACGGACTCCGTGTTGCGATACAGCGGCTGCAGATGCATCGGCTTCCACACCGGTCTGGACTCAACGCCCGCCGCATCCAAAGCCGCAATCAGGCCATCGCGTGAGCAGCCGAACGCGGGTTCATCCACCAGAAAGCAACTCAACCAGTTTGTGTGTACCCCGTGTGGCGACTGGGGCATAAATGAAATCCCGGGCAAATCGACAAACGCATCCCGATAACGGAACGCAATCGCGCGTCGCTGGCTGACCCGCTCGTCCAGTACTTCCAGCTGGCCCCGGCCAATCCCGGCGAGCACATTGCTCATCCGGTAGTTATATCCCATTTCGGAGTGTTCATACCAAAGAGCGTTGTCCCGGGCCTGAGTGGACCAAAACCGGGCCCGTTCCACCATTTCCGTGTTGGTCGAGCACAGCATCCCGCCGCCCGTCGTTGTAATGATCTTGTTTCCGTTAAATGAATATGCAGCCAGACCGCTATGTGTACCCACGGGCTTGCCTTTATAGGTTGATCCCAGTGCCTCCGCTGCGTCTTCCAGAACCGGGACGTGCCAGCGGGCGCACGCTTCAAGAATCGGATCGACGTCCGCAGGCTGTCCGTAAAGATGCACTAACACCAGTGCTTTGGGAAGCCTGTTCCGTTTCGCACGATCCATGAGCGCATCCTCCAGCAGTTGGGGGTCCAGATTCCAGTTGGAAGCATCGCTGTCCAGAAACACTGGCTTCGCGCCAAGATACGCAACCGGATTCACTGAGGCCACAAAAGTTAACGTCGGGCAGAAAACCTCGTCACCGGGCCCGACGCCTAACAGCCGCAGTGCCAGATGCATCGCGGCAGTACCGCTCGCCAGCGCGACAGATGCCATGCCGAGACGATTCGAAAACTCTGCTTCGAACGCTGTCAGGTGCGGTCCTACGGTCGAAAGCCAATTCGTGGCGAAGGCTTCGGCTACGTATTTCTGCTCACTTCCGCCCATGTGAGGCACGGAGAGGAGAATTCGCGGACGTTTCATTCAGGGTGCGGACACTGGCACCTAAGTACCATTAAGGTATTGTCGCAGACTTGTGGAAAACATGCCAGATACCAAAGGTACCAAAAGCTTGCAACTTACTGATTACAAATATAAAACTGCTAAATTGGCTTCCTTTTTTCAATTTCCCCGGAACTCTTCCATAGTCGCTTCGCCCTGCTGGCTGATGTCCGATCGGCGCACCACCTTCACAAACGTCAGCCAAAGAATCTTCAGGTCAAGACTAAAACTGTAGTTGTCAACATACCAAAGGTCGAGCGCGAACTTCTGATTCCATGTCAGATTATTCCTGCCGTTGACCTGCGCCCACCCCGTGATCCCGGGTTTGACCAGGTGTCGTCGCCGCTGATCCGCGGAATATCGGGGCAGGTACATCGTTGGCAGCGGTCGCGGTCCGATCAGGCTCATATCGCCCCGGATCACATTCCACAACTGTGGGAGTTCATCCAGACTGGAAGCCCGCAGCGCCCGCCCCCAGGGGCGCAGCCGATCGCCATCCGGCAGGAGGCTTCCATCCGGCCTTTTGGTATTCGACATCGAGCGAAACTTAAACAGGCGGAATGCACGATCGCCGAGACCAACACGGACTTGCGAAAACAACAGCGGCCGTCCATCGCAGGTCAGAATAAAAACCGCCGTCAGCGCCATCAGAATCGCGGCCGGTACAAGCAGCAGGATACAAATCAGCAGATCGAAGGCGCGCTTCACTGCATCGCACTCCGATATAGCTCTTCGTGCAGCGCGATCACGTTCTTCACGTCGTATTTCGCGATGCTCGCGCGGCCCGTCTCGCCCATGTGGCGTGCTTCTGCGGGGTGCTCCGCAAACCAGTCGAGATGCGCTGTCAGCGAGTCAACGTCGCCCGGAGGAAACAACTTCCCGCCGCCATTCGCGAGCAGATCGCTGATGCCGCGAATCTGCGATCCAATCACCGGAACACCGGAACTCAGCGCTTCCATCACACTGCGAGGCAGGCCCTCGCGAAATGAAGGCAGAACCAACGCCCGCGCCTTCTGAATCCAGGGCCGGACATCGCGTTGCAGTCCGGCAAACTCAACCCGATCCGAAAGCCCCGCAGCCTGCACCTGAGCTCTGATCGCCGCTTCCGTGGGACCTTCGCCCAACAGCATGAGCCGTCCCGAACGGTTCTGCATCCGGGCTAATGCGGCGATCACATCGCAGTGCCGCTTGTTGGCGGTGAACTCGGCAATCATCAGAAACACCGGTTCGTCGGAAGCCACGTCACTCGGTGCATAGTGCTCAGGATCAATCCCGATCCCCGGCATATACCGCACTCGTGCCGGGGGAACCAGACGAAGCCGCCGTGCCGCCGCCTCATCGGTACGGTTAATCGTAACCAGATAATCAGTCCACAGCCCGGCGATCTTCTCTGCGCTCTGAAACAGGAGATTCACGTGCCTCTTCCGGCCCGGCATGAAGTGAAATCCATGAGCGGTATAGATCACCGACGGCCCCGAACCATGCCGGCGCCATCCCAGAGCCGCCCGGGTCACAAACGCGGCTATCGGTGTGTGGACATGAACAATGTCGTATCGGTTCCTGCGAACCAGCTCCCGAAGCCTCCGCGCAGCCGCGATCATACCCGTTACATCCAGCGGGCTTCGGGACCATTCGATGGAGTACAGCGCATCAAAACGACCGGCAATATCGGTTGCTTCGGCTGCGCCGCGGGCCGCCCCATCCACCCGCCATCCCAGTTCACGGAAGTGTTCCGCAAAAGGCAGTAAAAACGCGTGGAGGGTTGTCCAGACAGTGGCAACGAACAGGAGCCGTGGCTGCGGGTGGTTTTCGTCCATGAACTCGGGCGCGGTAAACTGCATTATCCCGCACGTTTGAAAGTTCTCCTCCACTCCTTCGATTTCCCGCCCAATGACGGGGGGATCGCGCGTTTCTGTGATGAACTCGCCACCGGTTTTCGCCGCGCCGGGGACCAGGTTCAGGTCGTCAGTCAGATCTACCCCGATGCGGTGAGTGCGAATGATGTCACACGAGTTCGCGCGGATCGCCCCAGACGAGAACTTGACGCGTTACGTGAACTTCGTGCCATTAAGTCCGACCTCGCGATCTCCGGCATCTGGTATCCGGAAGGCCTGCTCACCGCCATGGCGGGCCACAAACGCACCGTGATTCTGGCGCATGGCTCCGAATTGATGCCGACAACGGATCGCTGGCGCCGCGGCATCTGGAACATCATGAAACGGCGCGTTCTCGAAAGTGCCTCGCTCGTGGTCGCCAATAGCGAGTGGACGGCTCGCCTGGTCAAATCCGTAGCACCGGCCGCCCGGGTAATCGCGATCCCGCTTGGCGTCGATGTGGAGAGGTTCTGCCCAGGCGACGCGGAGGAGGCTCGCAGGCACCTCGGCGTAGAAGGAAAGCTCGTTCTCGCCAGCGTTTCGCGATTGCACCAATATAAGGGTCACGATGTCGTGCTGGACGCCCTCGCATCGCTTCCTCCGGCAACCTGGGAGCGGTTCGTATATCTGATCGCCGGCCGCGGTCCCGCGCGTCAGCCTCTCGAGGAGCGCGCGAAACGGCTCGGAATCGCGGATCAGATTCGCTGGCTCGGTTTCGCGCCGGATGCGGAAATCGTTCGGCTCTATCGCGCAGCGAATTTGTTTGTACTATGCACCCGCGAACTGCACGATAGCCAGGAAGCCGAAGGATTTGGGCTCGTTTTCCTGGAAGCGCAGGCCTGCGGCACGCCGGTCCTCGGCACAAACACCGGGGGCATTCCTGACGCCGTAAAACACGGTGAAGGTGGCTGGCTCGTTCCACCCGACGACCCCGCGGCGGTGGCCAACATACTCGCAGACCTCGCTGCGAACCAGGAATTGTTTCAACGCGCGGGCAGCGCGGCGCGGCAGCGAGTGCTCCGCGAATGCACCTGGGCCAGCTATTTCGCAAGACTGAGCGAGGTTCTGCGAGCCAGCGATAATGCGAAGTAGCGGAATGCCAACATCGGAATCGCCGGGACTGACAGTCATCATTCCAACGCTGAACCGCGCGGAATACATCAGCCAGACGGTTGACGAACTTCTCAGTCAGCATTACCAGCCGCTCGAGATTATGATCGTGGATCAGTCGGAGCAGCCGGATACCCGATTGATGAACCTCGCACAGTCGATGCCGGGCACGATCACCTATTTTTTCGCAGACTTCCGCAGCCTTCCCGCAGCCCGTAACTTCGGCGTAAAGCGGGCGCGGCATGATGCGATTCTTTTTCTCGACGACGATATCCATTGCTCCCCCCGGCTGCTGGCCGAGCACGTTCGCACGCTGCAGGAACCTGGCGTGGGAGTCGTCGCGGGTGCAGTCGAGGAAGCCGCCCATGCCGGAAAACCGCCCGACGAACCAACCGGACGGGTGGACCGCCTGACCGGCGTCCCAACACAGGGTTTCCATGTCTCGGGCGAGTTTGATGTTCAGCACGGCAAGGGTTGCAACTTCTCAGTCTGGCGCGAAGTGTTTGAGAAGTGTGGAGGAATCGACGAGATCCTCAATATCGGCGCCGCTCTGTACGAAGAGGCCGATTTCTGCCGGCGCGCGGCGAAAGCAGGGTACAGGATTCGGTTTAACGGGGCGGCCCGAATTCTCCACCTGGCGGTTCCACGGGGTGGTTGCCGGGTTCACGTTCCCGAAAAATATGCCTTCGGCCTGTCTCACAATCGCGCCGTCTTCATCCGCCGCCATGTAGAATGGGTTTTCTGGCCCTCTGCTTTGGGACGGTTGCTGGTTACCGCGGTGTCGCTGAGTCTTCGAAACGGCGATCCACGGGTTCTGGCAGCCTCAATGCGCGGCGCTCGCCGTGGCTTTTTAGCGGCAACCCGCCCGGCCGTGCCGCGTACCTGACGGACCCCGTGTGATTTCTCGTCTTCCCGAACCTGAACTTCACGTCCATTTAATCGATTCCCTGGCGATTGGGGGGGCGCAGACGCATCTGCTGACAATTGTCAGCTATGCCGTGCAGCATTTTCCCCACAAGCACCGGATTGTTGGGCTGCTGGGTGACGGTCCGATGCGTGCGGAATTCGAGAAACTCGGCGTTCCGGTGGATGTGGTGGACATTGGTCCCGCCATTCGCAGCCGCGCACTCGGATCCGCCGTGGGGATCGTTCGCTCTCTGCTGCGGGAACTGAAACCAGTCGTTCTGGAGGCGCACCTCAGTTACGCCCGTATTTTCGGGCTGCCGGCCGCATGGCTCGAGAAGGTACCCGTCCGGATCGGCTTTGAGCAGGGTGACCTCTATCTGAACGCACCGAAGTTCTATTTCGGTAATCTATTCACACAGTTCTCCGCTCAGCAGATCGTGGTGTGCAGCTCCGCGCTCAAAGCATGGTCGCGAAAGGCTCAGGGCCTGCAGGCGCGGCGAATGACCGTAATTCACAACTGCGTGGACGAGCGTGCATTCCGCACCGGAGCCCCGCCGGTTGAGGGCCGCTTTGGCTTCGCACCCGGGACCACGCTGTTCTGCGCGGTAGGCACCCTCGGAACGGGTGTGAACAAGAGAGTGGACATAATCGTCCAGGCTCTTCACGAGGCGCGAAAACTCGGCGCCGACGCCGGTCTGCTGATCTGCGGGGATGGCTCTCTGCGGCCCGCAATCGAGCGCCAGATCCGCGATCTCGGCCTGATCGACCATGTCCGGATGCTCGGGCTCCGCCGCGACATTCCGAATGTGCTGGCAACGTCCGACGTCTTTTGTCACGCGGCGCCGTTCGAACCTTTTGGCATTGTTTGCCTGGAAGCAATGGCAATGGAGCGTCCGGTGATTGTTCCCGATTCCGGAGGACTCGCCGAAGTTGTGGAGCCGGGCATCACCGGGTTGCGCTATCCGGCGCTCGACGCATCCGCACTCGCGAAGGCCATGCGGAGTCTCCACGATTCCGCAGATCTCCGTAAGAGAATGGGCGCGGCGGGGCGCCAGGCCGTTATGGACCGCTTCACCGTCGGGAAATATGTCGAAAAGCTACATGCGGTCTACCGCGCGGCGGGATGGGCTCATTAGGTAGTTGTGAGCCGCCTGTAACGGCTTGCCGTCGAGCTATGGGTTCACTGATCTAAAGTGAGCCGCTCAAAAATCTCGGCGAATGCCTGGACCTGACGCCGAACGGTATGCTGCTCGCAAACATCGTCATCGAGAACCTGACAGGCTGACGGATTGGAAAGAAACTCCGCCAGACGAACAGCCGCTTTCTCAGGCGCTCCATCCAGAAATACTCCGAGGCCGGACTTGCTGAGCGCCGAACGCGCGTCGCTTGGATCCGGGACGACCGCGACCACCGGTTTCCGCAGCGCGATATAGTCCACCAGCTTCGCGAAGTGGTTCCACCAGTGAGACGTGTGGCCGGGAATCAGCAGAGTTGCGACCGAATGGCGGATCAGGTGATAAAGGCCCGACTGAGCCTGGTGAGGCACAAACTCAACCACATCTGAGAGCCCATACTTCGCAAGCCGCGGGCTTACCCTTGCCTGGTTAAGCGTCAGGTGTCCGGCTATGATGACGCGGTATCCCTTCGCGGCAACGGAAGGACTGCGCATCGCGAGACTGAGTACCTCAAAGAAATAATCGTCATACTCTGTCTGGAATTCTCCCGTAAATATCAGATAGGGCCACGGGCGAACGGGCATTCCGTCATCCGGTGGCAGGAGCGCTTGATCCAGTCCGGTGGGGATGTATTGCATCGTCTGCCGCGCATGCGGGAAGTAGTCCTTCATGAGAAGCGGATAACCCGCCGATGTGCCGGTGACGGCATCGGCTTCGTTAAGGGTTCTCCGGACGATGTCCTTTTGACGTCGGGCAACCGCGGGGAAGTTGGAAAGGAACTTCGCTCCATGCGCCATCGGATCCCGAAAGTCCGCGACCCACCGGCAGCCGTCGGCTTTGAGCGCCAGCCCGATTGCGTGGCTCGAAAATGGCATCCCGCTCGTATAAACCAGGCGAATACCTTTCGCACGAATCAACCGGCGCGCCACGCCGACGGCGGGGGAAATCCAGGTTCGGTGCTCGTCCGGCACTTCAATGTAGCGATGCCTGAGATAGTTATAGCCACGGGTCGCGATCGACGGCCGTGCTGCGGGAGTTCGCCGCTGCGGTTCGGCGCTGTCTCCCCCTGGATTGAGCGTTCGGTAAGTCCTGCTTCTGCCACCGAGCGCCATCCGAAGCCCTCGAAGCGTTGTTTCGATGTATCGGGCTGTATGGATTTCAACTGACGGCGGCAGTTCCCTCAGCAGAGCGGGGTCCTCGTTGAAATGGTAGTTGGTGTCCACCGTGACAACATTCGGCTGCCATCCGTATTCAGGCAGGTACTTCGCCAGCTTATGCGCTCGAAATACCGCGGCGTGACTTTGAGGCGAAAAGAACGGCGTAACAATCAGAAGCGGTTTAGCACCGGACATCGGGAATCTTGATTATACGGACCGACTCACTCCTGAAGTGCTGAAATCCCGCCCGGTTTGTGGCTCGGTGTAAAATCAGGAACGGAACGTCCTGGTGTGCATTGCCCTGGGGGTCCGGCGATAAACCATGCGACGGCTGTGGCTCTATTTTCTGCCTCTGCTCTTTTTGCCCAACCTGGGCAGCAGCGTCTCCACAGCTTACGGCGTGCTGGAACTTTCCGACTGGCTGATCTTTCCTTACATTTTTCTTGTCTATCTCGGCGCCAATACAAGAAAACCTGCGCAGATCGATCGCGTGGTGCCACGTATGCTCCTTTTTCTCGCCTGGGCCCTGATCGTGACTCTCTTGATAGGCGTGCGCTATCAATATTCGGATTGGCAGGTTACGCTTGTCGGTCTGTATAAGCTGGGTAAGCTTTTTATCTATGTTTTGGCCGGTTATCTGACTGCCAAGGCGCTCAGGGACGACGACACACGGCGGCGCTTTGTGTGGTCATTGATTGCCTGTGGCCTGGTGATTGGCTTTGGCCTCGCGGCGCTGGGACAGAAGTCGGCGGTAATCGCGACACCGCTTACTGCCGAAGGTAACCTGCGAGGCTACAAGGCCAGCAATGCCATCAGCGTCCTGGCGGCGATGATGTCGTGCTATTTCGCGGGTGTCTGGGTCCAGTTTCGCGGGCCCACAGCTTTCGCCAGAGCGGTAATCCCCATAACCCTTCTGGTTCTGATCTACGGCGCGGCGATTTCCGAAGGGCGTGGCGGTTGGCTCGCGGGGATTTGCGGCCTGCTCTATCTCTGCTACAAGCAGCGGCTATCGACGAGGGCTGCGGCTCTTGTAATTCCGGCCATAGCCATTGTCGTGGTCGGTTATGCTGTGGTTCCCGTCTTCCGGCACCGTGTCGACTTCACTCTGTCTCCAAACTCGGCTAATCAGAATTCAGTGGCCGGAGTGGATGATGGCTCGCGTCTTGAGATATGGCTAACTTCGCTCCAGCGCTTTCCTTCTCCCGTTTTTGGCACTGGATTTTTCCATCGTACCGACGATACCGGCATTTTCCGCGACGGATCCCATAATTTCTTTCTCCAGATGTTTCTGGAGACTGGAATACCCGGCGGAATACTAATGCTCGGCGTGTTTCAGATTCTCTGGCGGACAGCGGGATCGCCCACTTCCGTCCTTGCCGGATTCGAACTGCCGGTAAAGTCGGCCATCGTCGCCGCGTGCGTGGGCGGCATGGGTGGGGAGTACTTCTATGGCGGCGTCACTTTGCTGGGACTGGTGGTTCTCTTCGGTACAGCGGGTTCATTAACTCCTCTCGGGTTCTCGCCGGAGATCCCCTATGGGCCCGTCGAGTCGGATCGAATGGTGGTAGAGTCCTTCACTTCATGAGCCTGCAGCCAGGCTTGCCGCGCTGACGGTGCTGCTTCCCATGGATTTCGCCCGTGGCGTGAGCCTCATCGCAATGTGAGCAGGCTCGCTCAACGTTACAATCCGAAAGGGAGGATGTGCCGGTCCGCCCGTTGTGCGATGCGGCAGATCAGGATCAACCTTTCGCCCGCTCGCCCCGGGGGCGCGATCTGTCCGGATTACGCCTTTCTACCGGCGTGTAATAACCTGAATCTTTAAGTTGCGCCGGCTGATTTCAGTTATCGTCCCTTCGTACAATGCGTTGTCGACGCTGCCCCTGGCTATCGCGTCATTAAGAGCCCAAACGTATTCGGGATGGGAATGCATCTTCGTCGATGACGGTTCCTCCGATTGCTCTTTCGAGTGGATTTCCCGTATCGACGACTCCCGAATTCGCCGCTTCCGTAACTCCGTCAACAAAGGACGCGGCGCCACCCGCCAGTTTGCCCTGGAACAGGCAACCGGGGACTATCTCTGCATGCTCGACGCCGATGACTGGTACTACCCGCGCAAGCTGGAGACTCAGCTGGCTTTCATGGAGTCAAATCCGCGTGTCGACATGGCCGGCGCAGGCATGGCCGTTGTTGACCGGAACAATCGGCTTACAGGAGTCCGTCGGGCACGCCTGCCCCGATCGCACACCGAAGTCACCGTCGCATTTCCGGCATCGATTATTCGTACCGAGGCCGCTCGCCGAATTGGATTTCAGACCTCATGGACGGTCGCCGAAGACCGCGAATTTCTTCTCCGCCTGCAGAGTGACTCCGCGTCGCGCGGAACTTTACAGGGCGTCATTCCGGAAGTGCTGTACGGATATGCCGAATTCGGCAGCACGACGCTGCGCAAAGTGCTGGATTCGCATCGCGCCCTCAGAGGCCAGTCTGAGGCCGCGGGATATCGGGTGGATCCCCTTCGGTACCATGCAAAGGCTCTGATCTATCGGACAGTCTTTTCTCTTGGGATGCGGGAACTCATGATCAGGGCTCGCTCCTCCCGGCCCGCTTTGGCGGAAGTGACGCAGTTTGAGTCCGCAAGGACCGACGTTTCCACCGCACTGGCCGAATTATTGCATCGGGCGCCGCTGGCTCTCTGACGGTTACAAACGGTTCCGGGGCTGCCGATACAATCATCGCTGTGGAGCCTCGTCCTTTGTCGGAAACTCACTCGCCGGCCAACGAAGAAACAAAGTGGTTCGCCCTGGCAGTTGCGCCGCGCAAAGAAAAGGTGACCGCCAAACTCCTGCAACTGAAAGGCTATGAGTACTTCCTTCCACTCTACGCCGTCCGCCGTCGCTGGTCGGACCGGATAAAAACTCTGGAGCAACCGCTTTTCCCGGGCTACATCTTCTGCCGGTTCGCCCCGAATGCCCGCGTGCCGGTCCTGAAGATCGATCCGGTGATCTCGATCCTGGGACAGGGAAAAGACATGGAAGCCGTGCCCGACGCGGAGATCTCCGCTCTCCAGACCGTTTGTAAGTCCGGGGTGCAGGTAGTCCCCTGTCCCTATCTGACTGCGGGCGCAAAAGTTCGCATCCAGGAGGGCCCTCTCCAGGGTCTCGAAGGCGTCCTGGTTGAGGACAAGGAGACCAGGCTGGTCTTATCCGTAGCGTTACTGCAGCGTTCCGTGTCGGTACAGGTCGAACGAAGCGCCGTGACGCCGCTGCATGTTTACCGGCAGTTCTAATCCGTATATGTGATAAATATCACGTTATATGGGGGTTCACAATAATTTTACAACCCTCTCAGAGGTTTTTTCTTCTCCCCGCAGTATGCCCCAAGCTACAATACAAGCTACAGAGGAAAACCTTATGCCGCGTGTCAGACTGTTCGTGTCCGCCCTCTCCTTCGGAGTAGTAGTTGCTTCCGCCGCCACCCCCGTGGCCCGTGTGATCGGAGCCGAATCCCTTCAGGTCGATGGTATTTCCGTACCGGCCCGTAATTATGTCCCCGTCGAGCTCGGGGGCGAGGTCACTACCGGCACGACGTCGGCCGTGATTCAGTTCGTTGATGGCGCCAGCGCCGTCGTTCAGCCAAATTCGCAGGTGAAGATTGTCGGTGATGCCGGCGACCCCAAAATCAGTGTGCTTCGCGGCGCGGCTCAGTATCGGCTCGCGACGACTCCGGATGTGGCAACGCGCAGCGTGACGAAGACTTCCGCAAAAAAGAAGAGCGACGCTGCGGTGTTTCCGCCTTCGCTCGATGTTCTTGCGGCGGTTTCCCGCACCGGTACGTCGCCCGCAACATTGATTCCCGCCGGCCCGGCCGCTCCCATCGCCGTCAGCGGCGGCTTCACCTCTGGCCCGATCTATAGCGGAACGTTTATCAGCAACGCGGGTTCAGGTGGTACCGGCTTGTCGATCTTGCTGCCTTCCGGCCTCACGATTAATCTGGCTCCCAAGACGGATCCGAATACCGGTGTCGTCTCGTACACGATTGCCAGCATTACACAGGAAGTCACACAGCCCAACGGTGTCTCCGTGCCCGTACAGGTAACGACTGGCAACTTGATCGGAGCTACGGTTCCGGCGATCACGCCTCAGACGGTTTCCGGTTCTACGGTCGCGGTTCAGATCATTCCGGTAGGCAGCAACACTCCGCTCACGCCGACTCAGGCGTCGCAGGCGGTGACTACGAGTGTAACGACCGCTGTGAATACTGCTGTCTCGAACGGAACTCTTCAGGCGGGCACCACGCCGCCGGCCCCGACGCCGGTTTCGACGGGTACCTTCAGCGGACAGTCCTCGTAGATTGCCCATCCTGTTAACGATTTTCAGGTTTATAAGGGGAACGGAATTGCATCGCAAAAATTTTTGGATGATCTCTGGCCTTTTGGCGCTGACTTTGGGCGCAGGGGCCCTTCCCGTAGCTGCTCAGACGATTTTGGCGGGCGGAACGGTCAATAGCGCGGATTACACCCGCAGCTTCGCGCCCGGCGCAGTGATCAGCATCTTTGGAACCAAACTGGCGACGAGCACGACCAACCAGCTCACGCCGCTGCCATGGCCGAACTCGCTTTCGGGTACCTCGGTCAATATCGCGACCGCGCTCGGTGCAACCCCGATCCCGGTATTTTACGTTTCCCCGGGTCAGATCAACGCGCAGCTGCCGTTTAGTCTTGCGCCGGGCACCTATGCTCTGTCCGTTACCAGCCCGGCGGGAACCACCAACGTTGACTCCATTGTTGTCGCAGCCGCCGCGCCGAAGTTCTACACGCTGGACTTCTCCGGTTCCGGCTCCGCCGTCGCGACAACTCCCTCGTATCAGATCCTGACATCGGCTTTGCCGGCCAAGCCAGCCGACTCGATCGTCCTTTGGATGAACAGCCTGGGCGCCACCACAGGAACCCCGGTCGCGGGCCAGGCAGCCCCGGGCGCGACTCCCGGCTCACAGCCGCTGACGATGGTGACGCAGCCCCTGGTCTCGATCAACGGCTTGAATGCCCCGGTAACCTTTGCTGGGTTGACGCCTGGAGCGTCCGGCCTGTACCAGATCAATGTCAAGGTTCCGTTCGTGACTCTGACCGGACCGGTAGTGATTCAGGTGAACATTCCCGGAGCGGCTGGCGTCGTCTCCTCCCAGACCAGCGTGACCGTGCCCTTCCAGCAGCTTGGCTTCTACTCGGCGCTTCTCGGCGGCAAAGCCGTTGCCGGACAGACCCTGACGGCGGTTTCCGGCAGCTCCAGCGCGGTTGCGTATAAACAGTTCGATACCCTCACGTGGGGCACCAACGGATTTAACGCCTGGACGAACAACACCGGCCTCAGTTCGGTTTTTTCCGCCAGCCCCGGCCTGGCGCTGACCATGATGAACGGTAACAGCGTGGTTTACGACAACAATGGAATCGAATCCGGAACCGCCGGGACGTTCTACAACAATACCGGTGGTCCTGCCAATTCACAGAAGCCTGGTCTGTCGGACTTCTACTCGATGTCGAACTACTTCCCGCTGGTATGGTCGGGCTACTTCAAGCTGGCTCAGCAGACCACCATCACCAAACTGATTGGCTACTTTGACATCGGGAACCCGCTGCAGTTACCGTTTGACCCCGCCAATCCCTACGTAAAGTACCGGATGAACATCTGGTCCATGGGTTCCGGTAACCTGCCGACCGATACTGGTTCGAACTTTGTCGGTGACAAATTCACGAGCGACACGGCTGCTGGTACCTTCAGCTACTCGGATACCGGTTTGAAGATGATTTCGAGCGTCTCCACCGACTATCCGAAGCCCATCTACCGCCTTGCCTATACGCTGAATACGCCCTTGGTTCTGCCGGCTGGCGAGTACTGGTTTAGCCACGATGCATCCGCCCGAACGACTCCCGCATCCAGCTCGACGGCCGCGGTTCGCCTGCCGCAGCTGACGGAATTCATCAGCCGCCAGAAGGTGAGCAGCCAGTCCTACACGTTCAGCTTCTTCGGTCGTGAGATGCAGATGTCGGACTCCTATGTCCTGCCGGAAGCGGTGGAAGTCCATCCCGCGGCGCCGGTTGAGATCCGCTAAGAGCACACGAACACCAGTAAAGAAAGGGGTGCGGCTTCGGCCGCATCCCTTTTTCTGTTTTCCTCACCGCACGCGGGTGAGGAACGCGGTTCCCGAATCGCCCGGACTGCCGCCGCGCTTAACCGACCACCACGCAATCTGCAGGCTGTCCCGCGATCGCAGGGCGATCCGCATGTGACCCCGGGCGTTATCCTCTCCGGAAAAGCTGAGCAGCGTTTGGTCGCCGCTGAGATCCTTGCCGCGAACGCGGAATCGCAGCATGCTGGCCGAACTCCCGGGAGTTGCATACTCGCCCGCGATCTGGCCATCTGCTTCTGTTAACGCCAGCTGAGCCTGTTGCCCCGTGGTTTCCGATCCGGTAGCGTCGGACGGGATCCCGACCCAGACGCCGGCAAATCCCGCCCTATCGGAATCCCGGTCCGCGGTGCCGAAATCTTGGGAGCCTGGCCGGGACGTCGCGGCCTCCGGCCGCGGCCGGAGTGATGTCGACGCGCCAGCCGGTGGCTCCGACGCACCGTCCCAGGACGGCGCGGCAGCGGCGATCGAATGGAACCAGGTGCCCACCCAGTCCCAGCTTGGCCCCGGCGCGCTGTAGACACTGAAGGCCGCCAGACCAGCGCCCGCCCATAACGGCCAGCGCGCCCACCTGGAGCGTCTCGCACGCGGGGCCGAAGGTACAACCCGCGCCATCCGCTGGGTTTCAGGTGCCCGTACGGGGCGTGAGAGTGCGACAAAACTTAGCGAAGCATCGTACCGCGATCGCGCAGCGGGATCGCCCAGCACGAGCCGAATCTCGTTGAGACGGGCCATTTGCTCCTGGGCCGCGTCTCGCAGGATAGGATCGGACTGAAGGTCCGGGTGAAACTGCCGCGCGCGAAGCCGGTACGCATGCCGGATTTCGTCGGGCGAGGCATTGGGCGGCACCCCGAGTTCGTCATAAAAATTCACAACTCTGTGAGGACGGGGGGGCACTTTCGCCGCTATTATAGTACAAACACCCCTGCTTGAAACGCGGAACCCTCGGCCGCACACATTACTGGTAAACGTTCGGTGCCGGACTCATAAAGGTGATATGTGTGAACTGCGGCGATTGACCCTTGGAGTGTAAGCTGGATCACCCCAATGGTTGCCCGGGTTCTGCGGATCGCGTACACTAGTAGTTAATCGATTTTTAGTTTGCGACAAGTACCAGTGGTGCTTCCTGGGACTCGTGTAGCGTGAGCTTTGCCCAAAACCACGGGAGTCGTGGTGAAAAATTCAACGCAAGGTAGTAGAAAATGAATTCACTTCGGATCGCGACTGTATTGATCTCGTTGGCGTTGCCGCTGGTCGCCCAGCAAAGTGCCCCGCGGGCGTCGGGCTCGCAGTATACGGAAGTAGGCAACCTCCCCGTTCAGAAGATCGGACCAAACGATTTAGTGGGGCTTGCGGTGTCGGACGCGCCGGAAATGTCACGCACATTTCGAGTCGGTCCGGATGGAGCAATTCATCTTCCAATGCTGAAGCAGCCGATCCAGGCTGCGGGGCTGTTGCCGATTGATCTGGAGGCGGTCGTTGCCGGCGCGCTCGTCAAGGAGCACCTGTTCACCGCGCCGATCGTCACGGTGTCCGTAGTGGAGTATCAAAGTCGACCGATAAGGGTGGTAGGTGCGTTTAAGGCGCCTCTGACGTTCGAAGCCTCACAGCCGACGACACTGCTTGATGCAATAGCTCGTGCGGGCGGGTTTGCAGACAATGCCGGACCGGAGATCCTCGTGACTCGGGCGCAAACGGGATCGGACGGACAGACAACCCATCTGACTACCCGAATCCTGATCGCAGACCTCATGAACAATCCGGATCCCAGACTGAACGTTCGGCTCGAAGGAGGCGAAGAAATCAGCCTGCCCGAAGCTGGGCGCGTTTACGTCGTAGGTGACGTGAAGAAGCCTGGCGCGTATCCAATTAAGGAAGGCGTAGAATCAAGCGTCTTTAAAGCCATCTCGCTATCTGAGGGCCTCGATCTGAACGCGGCAAAGATCGCCTACATTTATCGGCGCGAAGCCGGGGCTACGACCAAAACAGAGATACCGGTCGAATTAAGGAAGATTATGGACCGCAAAGCCGACGATGTTACCCTGCTGCCGAATGACATTTTGTATATAGCCGACAACCGCACAAGGCGGGATAGGAACGCAGCACTCGAAAAGGCACTCGCAGTCGGCACTGGTATCAGTTCCGCCCTCATCTATGCCCTTCTTAAGTAGTTAACTGACATACCCTTAACAAAGTTGTAGTCTTCCAAAATGAGAAAACAGCCACAAGAACTCATGTCTGTGCCGACCAGTTCCCCTGGGACGCCGGTGCCCACCTATTCACTCGAGCCGCCGATGCAGCCTGAGCCGAATGGGGAAGCAACCGTCGTGCCGTTGGCGCATTATCTATGGGTGCTCCGGCGCCACGCCGCGAAAATAGCAGCGTTTGTGTTGGTTTGCCTTACTTCCACATACATAGTCTCCAAGCGACTACAACCGATTTTCGAATCCACCGTCTCGGTGGACGTAGACCGTCAAGCTCCATCGGCGGTTGTGGGCGCTCAATCCGACCGAGTAATGGCCGTGAACGATTCGGATCAATATCTCGCTACTCAGGTGAAGTTGATCCAATCAGACGCTGTCCTCCGTCCGGTCGCAGAAAAATATGATCTGTTGAAACGCGAAGGGCAAACCGCTAACATGAGCGCGGAAAAGATACAAATGATAGCGCGTGCTCCAATTGTGTTGAAGCGGTTAGCGGTTACCCGTCCTGCAAATACTTACATTTTGCAGATCGCGTACCGATCATCCGACCCGCAACTTGCCTCCAACGTGGCTAATGCGATAGGTGAATCCTATCTGGCGCATAATTATAATCTTAGGATCCGTTCATCCGCCAATCTTTCCAACCTCTTGGCGAAGCAACTGGAGGATCTTCGCGCGAAAATGGAGCGCTCTGGATTGGCGCTTGCTCAGTTTGAGAAAGAGCTAAACGTCATCAACCCGCAGGAAAAAACCAATATACTGTCTTCCCGCCTGCTCCAGTTGAATACTGAATACACGAATGCGCAGGCAGATCGTATTCGGAAAGAAGCCGCCTACAATTCGATGAAGACTGGCGCGGTTGAGTCAGCGCAAATATCGGCTCAAGCCGAAGGCTTGAGCCGCGTAATGGAGCGTCTGAACGAAGCTCGTCAGCGCTTCGCCCAAGTGAAGGCCACCTTTGGGGACGCACATCCCGAATACCGCAAGGCTGCTTCTGACGTAGCTGAATTACAAGATCAATTCGACAAGATGCTCAGCAACATTTCAAATCGAATTGAGGTCGATTATCGGCAAGCTTTAAACCGCGAGCAGATGCTGCAATCCGATGTTGCATCGGTTAAGGCGGAATCCGACCGCCTCAATTCTCGTTCCTTTGAGTACAACCAACTCAAGGACGATGCCGAAAGCGACAAGAAGCTGTATGAGGAACTAATGCGCAAGATCCAAGAAGACGGCATCAATTCGGGCTTTCAGAACGATAACGTGCGGATTGCAGACTTCGCACGGCCGGGAGTCAAGCCGGTGTTTCCGAATATCCTGCTAAACGTGGCGCTGGCCGCCATCGCGTCGTTCTTAATCGGTGTCGCCGCCGCGATTTTGAGTGATTCCATGGATACAACCCTTCGAGACCCAGAACTGGCCAGTCGGTATTTAGGGACGGACATTATCGGAATGCTCCCAGCCGTAAAAAGGCCGTCTCAGCTCTCTCAACGCCCGAAGGCGGAATCCACCGAAATAGAAAAAAAGAAACGAGATGACGAAAGAGCCACCCCCGCGTCAGGTGACTACCACCGTAGGGGATACTACCGCACAATCTCCGGGTTTGAAGAGTCAATTCGAACGTTACGCAATACCATCCTGCTGAGCGATTTGAACTCCCCAATTCGATCACTGATGATCACGAGCGCGAGCCCGGGTGAAGGTAAAAGTACAGCAGCGGTACACCTCGCGATCGCGAATGCGGCGCAGGAGCAGAGAACGCTATTAGTAGACGGTGACCTCCGAAGACCGAGCATCGCACGGAGCTTCGGGCTTACTCCCAGTATCGGTCTCTCAGATGTCCTAACAGGAAAGAAGACATGGGCGGAGGTGATCGTTCCGGTTCCTGGAAGGGCAAATTTATCCATCTTGCCCGCAGGCGCTCCTTCGCATCGTGCCGCAGACCTCATGGGCACGCGAATCGGGGAACTGATGGAAAATTTATCAGAGCAGTTCGATTGCGTGATTCTTGATTCCCCACCCTTACTCGGTTTCGCAGAGCCCCTTCGGATGGCGTCCGTCGCTGATGCTGTTATCATCGTAAGCTATGCTGGCCAGACGAAAAGGAAGGCCGTTGCGGGTGTACTTACCGCTCTGGGTAGGGTGCGGGCAAATGTTCTCGGTGTGGTCCTGAATCAGATTAAGCGAGACACAACGGCGGATGGCTATGCCTATTACGGTTATTACCGCCCTTATTATTATCAAAACTACGCACAGAGAACCGAGCGCTGAAGTCGCCGAGGTCTGAATCGGCGGCAGACGCTGTAAAGCCATTCCATTCTCTGAGCAGGCACATGGATCCCAAAATGTCTTATCAATTGAATAACCGAGTTGTTCTCATCACAGGCGGAACCGGATCGTTCGGCAAGAAATTTGTCTCTACGGTCATGAAGGAGACCCCGTTGGGCCGATTGATTGTGTTCAGCAGAGACGAGCTAAAGCAATACGAGATGGCGGCCGCCGGACTGAACGCGCCTGAGTTGCGTTACTTCATCGGCGACATCCGCGATCGTGACCGGCTGAAGCGCGCGATGAAAGGCGTTGACGTAGTCGTGCACGCTGCGGCGCTGAAACAAGTTCCCGCCTGCGAATACAATCCCATTGAAGCCGTTGCCACAAATATTGATGGCGCTCGCAATATTATCGACGCCGCGCTTGATACAGGCGTGGAGCGCGTGCTGGCCCTTAGCACGGACAAAGCGGTAAATCCGGTGAATCTCTACGGGGCGACCAAACTTGTCATGGAAAAGCTCTTCGTGCAGGCAAATGCGTACAGTGGCAAAGGCCCGACTCGCTTTTCGTGCGTTCGCTACGGCAACGTCGTAGGGAGCCGCGGGAGCGTGGTTCCGCTCTTTCGGACCCAGCGCGCATCCGGAACTTTGACCGTGACAGATCCGAGGATGACACGCTTTTGGATTACGCTTAATCAGGGAGTAAAGTTCGTACTGAACTGTATTGCGGGAATGCACGGAGGTGAGGTCTTCGTACCGAAGATTCCAAGTACGAACATAATGGATCTCGCCGCTGCTATCGCTCCAGGCTGCAAAGTGAAAGAAGTAGGCATCCGACCTGGTGAAAAGCTCCACGAAATGCTGGTTTCCGAAGATGAGGCCAGGCGGACGGTGGAGTTTGATGACATGTACGTCATTCGTCCAAGTCATC
The DNA here is from genome assembly GCA_048498815.1 of Acidobacteriota bacterium. Classification (GTDB taxonomy): domain Bacteria; phylum Acidobacteriota; class Terriglobia; order Bryobacterales; family Bryobacteraceae; genus BOG-234. The sequence continues at coordinate 33,873 of JBEHXG010000019.1, forward strand.
CGTGGTGGTCCGAGGCGAATTGGGGCACCGGAACTCCTGTTCCTGAGGCCTTCCGCTATGCCAGCGACACCAACACGGAATGGCTGACCACCGACCAACTCAGGCTTCTTGCCGATGAAGTTGCATAAGAAGCGGAAGCCCTGAAACATGCTCAGACACATTCCATATGGTCGCCAGACAATCGACGAAACGGACATCGAAGCGGTATGCCGGGTATTGCGATCCGACTGGCTGACCACCGGACCCGGTGTCGCAGAGTTTGAAGGGCAGTTCTCGCGGGCGACCTCAAGCCCCCACACAGTAGCAGTGTCCAGCGGAACCGCGGCCCTGCACGCGGCGATTTACGCCGCCGGAATCTCGCATGGCGACGAGGTGATCGTCCCTGCGCTGACTTTTGCCGCGAGCGCAAATGCCGCAGTTTATCAGGGCGCCAAACCAGTCTTTTGTGAAGTGTCGGCAGATACCCTCCTCATCGACCCTGCAGATGTCGCCAGACGGATCACTCAACGCACCAAAGCAATAGTCGCCGTCGATTACGCCGGGCAACCCTGCGACTACACGGCTCTTCGTGAAATTGCGGATCGCCATGCTCTCGTGTTGATCGCTGATGCATGCCATTCGCTGGGCGCGGCCTACAATGGACAACCGGTCGGCTCGCTCGCGGATCTGACCGCCTTCAGTTTCCATCCGGTCAAACACATTACAACCGGTGAAGGCGGCATGACGACCTGCGCCGATTCGGATTTGTCATTGCGGCTGCGAAGATTTCGAAATCACGGCATCGATACGGACCACCGGACGCGTGCCACAAAGGGCACTTGGTTTTACTCAATGGAGGATTTGGGATATAACTACCGGCTGACGGACTTCCAGTGCGCCTTGGGAGTCAGCCAGTTGTCCAGGCTGGGGGGATGGGTGCGCCGCCGGCAGGAGATCGCGGAGCGTTATGACGGCGCCTTTGCAGGTTCCGCGGCGCTATCGCCATTACGCAAAGCGGAGAACCGTTCGCACGCTTTCCACTTATACGTTATTTCGCTGGCGGATCCCGGTAGGCGAGCTCACGTGTTCGATACACTGCGCACACTGGGGATAGGTGCAAACGTCCACTACATACCTGTTCACCTGCACCCTTTCTATCAGCGGGAGTTCGGAACGCGTTCGGGCGATCTGCCCGTTACCGAGTCGGCCTATGAAGGAATTCTGAGCTTACCGATGTATCCCGGTTTGTCCGATGAAGACGTCGATTACGTCGCAGAATGCGTCCTTCGCGCGGTTTCATCCTGATGCCGAGCGGCAAGACACTGCGGTTGTCGTCGTCTAACGCGAAAACGGCGACCCAATGAAAATTGTTGCCATCATTCCGGCGCGGGGCGGCAGCAAGCGCATTCCCGGCAAGAACGTAAAGCTGTTCGCTGGGTTGCCGATGATCGCGCACTCGATCCGCGCCGCCCGTGACGCAGGAGTCTTCGATCGTGTCGTTGTTTCCACGGACTCGCAGGAAATCGCTCAGACAGCGCTATCGTTCGGTGCCGAGGTGCCCTTCATGCGCCCGCCTGAATTGAGTGACGACTTTACCGGAACAGATCCGGTGGTCATTCACTCGCTGCAAGAATTGATCCACGACGGATATGTGCCGGGCTACTTCTGCTGTATCTATCCAACTGCTCCATTCCTGCGCCCAGAGTTTCTTCGGGAAGGCCTTGAACTGCTTAGAGCGACAAACGCCGAAACGGCTTTTTCAGTTACGTCCTTCCCTTATCCAATTTTTCGGGCGCTAAAGGTAAACTCGGCTGGCCGCGTGGAGATGTTGTGGCCCGAAAACTTCTCGACCCGCTCGCAGGATCTGCCTGAAGCATTTCATGACGCTGGTCAATTCTACTGGGGATGTGTGGAGCGGTACCTCCGCGGGAAGCGGTTGTTTTCTGCGGATGCCATTCCTGTCCGCCTGCCCCGCCATCTCGTTCAGGACATCGACACGCTCGAAGACTGGGAGACCGCCGAGAAAATGTATCGGGCGATGAATACGACGCGGAATGAGGAAACCAATTGAAGAAATACCGTTGCCTGGCACAGAATGAATGGGCGATTGATTCCTATAGCGTAACGTGCATCCAGCCGGAACATATTCAGACGATCCGAGTATGGCGCAATGAGCAAATTGATGTGCTGCGTCAGGCTGCTCCGCTTTCACCAGATCAGCAGGAGCGCTATTATGCGGCTAAGATCTGGCCAACAATGGAAGATAGTCAGCCCGACAATATTCTCCTGAGCTACTTTCTGAATGGCACTCACATTGGATACGGTGGACTCGTCCATGTTTCGTGGGAAAACAGAAGAGCCGAGGTATCCTTTCTTGTTGCTCCCCCAAGAGCCATGGTTGAGGAGACATACGAGGCGGATTTCTCTTCATTCTTGAAGTTAATGAAAATTCTGGCTTTTGACGATCTCGGCCTCAATCGACTTTGCACGGAGACCTACTCTTTTCGCTTCCAGACAATTTCAATTCTTGAAGGCGCAGGATTCCGGCACGAGGGAACCCTGCGCCAGCACGTCATTAAGCATGGGACGGCCGTAGATTCGGTAATGCACGGTTGCCTTGCAGCGGAATTGCGAGCCGCAGTCAAATAACATGATTGAAGGACGTAACTCCGCTTTATGCTTGCACTCGGGTGGCGGATGTGGCGGCGCATGCGCAATTAACACCAACAAATGGAAAGAGGTTGAGCTCCGTCGATCTCGCGGCACGGAATACCGCTCGGATCATCGTTCTTGTCTCCAGATACTGGATCGCACGGAGCGCCGCATTTGACAATCGGATCCAAGGAACCCAACTCCTCTGCCTTAGTCGGCGCCATTCTGGTAACAAGCGCTTCAAGGAAGATTCCGATGATCGAAGCTATTCGGAATGGTGCGAAAAAGCTCTTCCCGACTGCTCGAGTTATAGCAGGTGATTTCAACCCTAATGCGTTGGCTCGATTCGTCGCCGACGAATTCTGGGCGATGCCCGCGACAAATGAAGGCGAACTAGGCGGACTACTTGAAGGATGCCACCGGCGTGGCGTTCAGGTTGTGGTTCCGACCCGCGACTCAGAGCTCACCTTTTGGCGGGAGCATGCAACAGAATTTGCCGCAGTGGGGATTCATTTGATTGCCTCCAGCCTTGACGCTATCCGCCTTTGTCTGGATAAACTCGCTTTTGCGAAACATGGCATTTCCCGGGGGTTCCGGTTCATACCGGCGAGCGAACGTATCGATAATGTGAATGGCCCCAGATATGTTGTTAAAGAACGTTTCGGCGCCGGATCGCGGCAAATTGGACTGAATCTTTCGAAGGGAGAGGCCATCTCGCATGCTCGCGCACTGCAGAGTCCGATCTTTCAACCGTTTATCGAAGGAACTGAAATCAGTATCGATACTTGGGCTGACAGATATCATCGCGTAAAGGGGGTTGTTCTGCGTAGGCGCGACATGGTTGTTGATGGAGAATCTCAAGTGACGACCACATTCCGAAATGCCGAAATTGAGAAGGAGGCCTTAAAAATTCTGAACAGTATCGGATTGACCGGCCCGGCCGTAATGCAGGCAATCATCGATCCAGGCGGACATCTTCAGGTACTCGAGTGCAACGCGCGATTTGGTGGGGCATCGACCGCGGGTATCGCTGCAGGATTGGATCCGTTTTACTGGTCGCTACTCGAGATTTCCGGGCATGACGTTACCCAGTACCCTTTCAACCAAACTCGTGCCGAAATTCGGCAGATTCGGGTCTCGGCAGACATTTATCGGAATGGTCCTTATTTTTGATTTGGACGACACCTTATACGACGAATCGTCGTTTGTGTCAAGTGGGTTCCGCGCGGTAGCGGCTTGGCTGAACTCAGAGTTTGGCTGGAACAGTGAATTGAGCTACCGTCAAATGATGAATGCGCTGCGGAGAGACGGTCGAGGCCACGTGTTTGATGATCTCCTCGCCGCTCACCAGCGAAACACGTCTACGCTACGGAGGACGTGTGTCAGCGTCTACCGACATCACACCCCAATGATCCATATGAATCCTGCGGCAGACCGCGTACTGAGCAAGCTATCGGCCAATCCGATGTATCTTGTCACAGACGGTCATGCGATAGTGCAGCGCAACAAAGTTAGAGCCCTCAACCTGGAGTCGCGGTTTCGAAAGATCTATCTAACGTACAGGTATGGCTTGAGACATGCTAAGCCCTCAACGAGGTGTTTTGACCTCATTCGGTCGCGCGAAAATTGCCAGTGGAACCAGATGGTTTACGTCGGAGACAATCCTTCCAAGGACTTTGTTAATCTGACACCTTTAGGCGTTCACACAATTCGCGTCCTCACGGGCGCGCACCGCATGGCAAGCGCAAAGCCAGGGTGGGATGCGACTCACCGGATTACGAGGATTAGCGCCCTGCCATCACTGCTTTCTCGTATTCAGCAATCGGAGGTTAAGTGACGAAGCATTCTGCGATGCTCCGAATTTGGGAAGGCGGCCCCGTGCCGATTGTCGCCGAGTTGTCGGCGAACCATGGTCAGGACTACGGTGCTGCTATTGCGCTGATTAAAGCCGCCAAGGACGCAGGGGCCGATGCCATTAAAATTCAGACATACACCCCCGATACAATCACGTTAGACTCACGCCGGGAGTGTTTCCAAGTCCGCGGTGGTAGTCTGTGGGATGGTCGCTCACTCTATGATCTCTATCGAGAGGCCTACACGCCGTGGGAATGGCAGGCTGGGCTGCAGAAAAAATCACACGAGTTGGGAATGGATTTTTTCTCATCGGCCTTTGACCCAACTTCTGTGGACTTCCTCGAAGGGTTGAACGTGCCAGTCCATAAGATTGCATCATTCGAACTGGTAGACATCCCTCTGATACGGAAGGCTGCAGCCACGGGCAAACCCTTAATCCTGTCAACCGGCATGGCTACCATAGCTGAAATTGACGAGGCGATTTCGGCCGCCAGAGAAGCTGGTGCCCAACGCATCGCTCTGTTGAAGTGTACGAGCGCCTACCCGGCTCTGCCCGAAGAAATGAACCTGTGCACAATACCCCATCTGAAGCATGCCTTCGGAGTTCAAGTGGGACTGTCAGATCACTCCATGGGCATCGAGGTTCCGGTCGCGGCCGTCGCATTGGGGGCGCGAATGATCGAGAAACATTTCATTCTGTCGCGCGCCGCAGGCGGGCCGGACTCTGCGTTCTCACTGGAACCCTCGGAGTTCCAGCACATGGTCGCTGCTGTCAGAAGGGCCGAATCCGCCCTCGGTCGAGTTTTTTATGGCCCGGGAAAACGAGAAAACGTTAGCCTGAGCCACCGGCGTTCACTATTTGCGGTTCGCGACATTGCTGCAGGCGAGACTTTCACCGCCGAGAATCTTCGCTCCGTTCGCCCGGCAGACGGCCTTCACACACGGAACCTTGGGGCCCTAATTGGCCGGAAAGCGTCGGCCGCCATCGAGCACGGGACGCCGCTCGAGTGGTGGCATGTCGCGGATCCGGCACCGGGCGCGAAATAGTTCCTTGCCGCATTAGGGTCTCCCGACTGGGCATCCTCCTTATTCCAGCGAATCCAGCACTAGAAGCACCGTTACGCAAATGTTCCACGGGCCGAGTGCCCCCCCGAGGCAATTGACCTATCGCTCGCCTCGGCGATTGGGTTGCTCTTCGACATTCTCTGCAGGGACCGGTACTCAATGTGCGACCCGAAAACTCTTGGCTCTCAATGCCTGAAATCGGCTGCGTCACTTTGACACAGAAACGATAACAACTTCGCGAAATAGTAGAGTTCAAATCCATAAATTGCATAATCGATTGCTAATCAACAATTCCGGCCAGGACGAAATTTCTCACACAGCCTTTGATCGATTTGCGCTCTTTCGCCGGATTCAAAGGCTTGGCCCTAATCTAGCTAATCGACGCCGAAGTCGCGAGGTTCTATGGGTCGCGTTGGGCTATTTTGCGGCCACGGCTGGTCAAGCGGTGGGTGTCCGAATCCTAACGGGATTGATGTCGCCCCACGAATACGGCGAGCTCGCGTTGGGGGTTAGCATCGCGCTCCTCATTCAGACGGTCATCTTCGCGCCTGCGGCACAGAGCAGTACACGCTTCTTCGCCCCCGCCAAGGAGCAAAATTCACTGGTGCAGTACTTCGCGGCAGTTGAATCTCTTGCGTCTAAAACCGTTGCAGTCTACGTAGCCTTCACTCTTCTGGCCCTTGCCCTACTGCGGAATTTCCACCTAGATCGATGGCTACCTCTTTCCCTAGCCGCAGCGGCCTACGCAATCGTATTTGGCCTAACGACGATCTTAAATGGGACGCAAAACGCCGCTAGGCAAAGGCCTGTAGTGGCCTGGCATGGCGGAATGGAGGCTTGGCTCCGAGCTGGGTATTCGGCTGGACTCGGTATTATTCTTGGCGCAACGAGTCCAACCGTGCTTTGCGGGTATTTCTTGGCTTCTTTGACGGCTCTTCTCTCTCAATGGTGGTTTTACCGGCGACTCAAAGCCAAAGCCAACCAAGAGTTCAAAGCCGAATTAGAACCGGAGAATTTCACGACCCCCAAAGAATATGAGCGGAGGATGTTTCGTTTCGGCTATCCTTTGGTCCTTTTAGGTGTCCTCAGTTGGACACAATCCTCTTGCGACCGATGGTCGCTGGAGATCTTCCAAAGTTCCGCAGCAGTCGGCCGGTACCAAGCCCTGTACCAAATCGCCTATCAACCGCTTTTTTTGGTAGCTGGGTTCCTGACCCAGCTCGTGGGGCCAATACTATTCGCCAAGGCTGGTGACGGTGCCGACACGAAACGTCTCAAGAAGGTGATTCTGTCGAACTTGAAGATTGTGGCCTTGATATTGGTCGTCACCCTGAGCGCAATTGCCGTCTTCATAACCATGCCCTCCAGAGTCTTTTCGGTGCTCTTGGGTCCTAGGTTTCGGCAAGATCTCGAATGGGCTCCTCTACTAATTGCGTCAGGTGGTGTATTTGCGATGACACAGATTGCAAGCCTGACCCTATTGGCCAGCAACGCCACGCGTCAATTGGTGGTGCCCAGAATTTCAACTTGCGCCATAAATGTTTTCGCCAGCGCCATCGGTGCGCGCTTCTGGGGGATGGGTGGGGTCATAGTTGGCAACTTGGCCGTTGCTATATTAACCTTCGGATGGGTTGAATTTGTAGCGATCAGATCCATACGACCCAATATCCTTCACGTATTTAATCGCTGATAGGCAGTATCAAAAAACTCCGTCAGACGTTATGACACCCTTCGAACAAGTTAATCAAACAAACGAGCAGACTCCAGCGATTCTTTTTTTTGACTCGTGGACGCGAGGGGCGCATAATTTCAAGCGTGTCGTGGATGGAATTCCGCAGGGGAAGGCATCATTTAATATTCTGCATTTCGGCAGGCTGCGCGATCCACTCCTGCCGAAATGCGAGACACTTCACGGTATTTCAACTGCGGATATCAGTTTATTTCCCGGCAAGAGCCTTTTAGAAGTTCTTCAGATTTATGACCCGGCCGTCATTGTCAACCTCAACGCTTGGTACCTTTGGGACCGAGCTCTATTTGCCTGTGCCCGCCGACTAAATATACCAACCGTATATCTGCAACACGGCGCGATGGCGGAACCCGACGTGATGGAGACAGTGTGCAGGCACAACGATGCGAACTGGCGGCTTCGAGATTATATCTCAAGGCTTCCAAAATATGCAAACGTCATCAAATGGTATTTGGGTGGTAAAGGAGAGCGGGTGCCAACTCGACTGAGTCTGGAAGTCTTGGGTAGCCTTCTGCGCTATCCTACACGCTCGATGGTGCACCCATATGCAGCACATGAGCTTTGGCCAGATGTTGCGCTTGTTTATGCCGAGTCTGAGGTCGACCGGCTGGTCAAGCACTGGCAATTGCCCCGTGATCGAATTCGGATCGTCGGGAATCCAGAATTGGACGAAGCTTTCGTTCGCAGTCGCATTCCATTAGACATCAGCGCCCGCGAAAGGGTCTTCGACTCACTAGGCTTAGCACTCAACCGGCCGGTTATCTTCTGTCCGGACGAAGGTTGGGCGGCAAATGGAACTTTCGGTTGGACTGTAGAGAGTACTCGCCGGTGGTATGCCGACCTTGACAACGCTGCTGGCCAACTCGGAGCTCAAGTTCTCGTCCGCCCGAGGCCAGCTGACGGCGATTTGCGCGGGCCTAACGGACGAGTATATCTTGTGAAAGATCTATGTGAAGGACTGCCAAACGTGATCGTGTCGCGGAGCAGCACTGTGTGTGAGGCAACGGAGATCGCAAACGTCGTAATCGGCATGATGTCGACAGTCATTGAAACTGCGGTCGCAATGAGGCGCCCTATTTTGGTGCCAGCCTGGGGGTTTTCTGACAGCCCGATCGATGCGTCACCCTACGTTCGCTTCGGGGCGGCTAGGGTAATTAAATCGCAACAGGATCTTGCGGCTGATATTCGCAAAGCCTTGGCGGATCCTGAGGTTGTGATATCCCCGGCATTTGCGCGGCAGCGGTTGGGCCCGCCCGACGGTGGCGCCCTATCTCGGATCGTGGCTGAAATCTTGGCTGCTGCCTCGAAGAGGCATCACAGTTCAAACGGAAGGCTCGACTAGTTGATTTACGCTGATACCTTTGCGCTATGAAAAGATGGCCTCGACCTAGGAAAGGCTGCTGAGTCCTCGGATGCGCTTTCGCCTCAGACAGTCTAGAACGCGGTTGAGTTCTGCGCTTTGATGCCACTACAATTCCAAATTGCAACGTCGCTCTTCATTATCCTCGCCATATGCGTCACGGTGTTGCCGCCGAAGAGCGCAATATTGGCATGGTTGGTTACGTCGAATCTGACAGGCATCGTCTCAGACTCTTACGTTGCTACAAACTCGCTAAATTTCATCGGCTTTACTAGTGCGTTGGCGCTACCAATGGTACTGCTAATACGTTTGAGGCATCTACCTTCGAGACTTCTGAAAACATTTGGGGGCGGCTGCTGGGTAGCTTTAGCATTATATGCGCTTGTCGCTACGATTTGGTCACCTGAACCCCTTAGTGGTATCAAAATGTTCGGCCACCTTTCCGGCATTTTTATCGAATTGGTTGTCCTTGAACGAGCCGTCGCTGCAGGAATCGTCGATCGAAAAATGATTTTTCGCTTTTCATGGTGTAGTCTCCTGCTGGCTGTATTTCATTGGATAATGGATGCAACAGGAACTATGGTGGGCGATATAAGATTTGGTTCATATGTTACTGCTCAACAATACGCAGCACTCATCGCAGCGCTGATCGCTTTGGTCTTATGGGAGATTCGAGAGAGTCGCATCCAGGGGCTGGTGCTCGCCGCCTGTCTGATGTGTGCTCTCATCCTTAACGGCAGTCGAACTTGGGCTTTGGGCGCGCTAATATCTATGTGTCTCATTGGTGCCATGAACGCGCGCCGAAAGGGGGGAGGTGTTATCTTTCTTTCGTTACTCGTCATTCTCCTGAGTGCCGCTGTAGTGCTCAGTTCGCAGTCTGCGGGTAACGGCAGAATCTTGGCGACAGTCACTGAGGTGAATGAAGGTGCTCGACTCGCAGACTCTCCTGGCTTGGGGACTTACCGCGACAGGCAGGCGACCTACGAAGCAGTCGTGGACGAGATTTATAATTCCAGCGGTGGGGCCATCTTATTCGGGCATGGCACATCCTCCGGCGGGCGATTCACGCTTGGCGTCTTTCACACCGCCGGGTCGACTGTACTTCAGCGCGATCCAAATCGATCAATTCACGATGAATGGCTCCGTGCCCTATATGAGTGGGGAGTCGTGGGTCTGATTCTAACGCTTGGTGCCATAGCCTCCATTATTTGCGCCGGTATAAAGCTTTATTTCCGACAGAAAACAATGGCCATTCCGCTCCTGGCGTTTTTGCCCGGTTTATGCCTCGGCTTGTCCACTGAAAATATATTTGCGGGGGCTGGCAACGCGGCTACAATGGGTGCTGCGCTGGTGCTGGCCACCACGATCCTTAGCCGGCCGAGGGTGCGCCACGCTGCCCCGGTCGCGATTTTCCGGCGCCGAGTCAAACTGAATGAAGATTTATCATAAGGAGGTGACATCAGGTGAACCTTACAACTAGCTGGGACGATGGTCACCCTCTGGATTTGCGGCTAGCCGAACTTCTGGATCGGGCCGAGTTGCCCGCCACCTTTTACATTCCCCGCACTAGCCAGCGAGAAGTAATTCGCCCGTCAGAGATTCGGGCCCTTAGCGAACGATTTGAGATTGGGGCTCACACACTAACACACCTTAATCTTCGCGCGACGCCACTTCCTGAGGGACGTCGCGAGATATTGGAATCAAAAGACTGGGTCGAGCAGATTACAGGAAAGGAATGCAGAATGTTTTGCTTTCCAGGAGGCAAATTCCGAAGTGAGCACGTACAGTATGCGGCCGAAGCTGGGTATCGGGGGTGCAGAACGGTCGAACTCCTTTCGGTTGACCCGCCGTCCGGCAATCCAACAAAGCTAATGCCTACGAGCGTTCAGGCCAGTCCTCACGGTTATATTACGTATCTGAAGAATTGCGTAAGACGGCAACAATTGAGTCGATTGGCAGATGTCAATTTATTCCGACCGCTTCTCACTCGGAACTGGCACAGCCTCGCGAGAGAACTGGCCCAAAAGGCGCACCGTGACTCTGGAGTTTTCCACCTGTGGGGCCATGCTTGGGAGATCGAAGAACAAGGTCAATGGGCTAACCTCCGCGATACGCTACACATGTTGCGAGATTGGGGGGAGGCCGTGCGAAAAACTAACGGTCAATTATGCCTGAGCTGAGCTTACAATGTCTGAGTGAGTGCGACGTGCATAATCGATGGGCATTCCTTTCGCGCCGCATAATTTGCCCCGATGACGGTGGAGTGCTTCGCTGGACCGAAGGTTCCTTTGCGTGTTCTAACTGCGAGAGGGAATATCGGCCACTGAATGGTATTCTCGATCTGCTTCCGTCGTCGCCTACCCTATTACCTGCGGGATCAGTGAGCCCAGAATACACCGATTACTACATGACAGAGCGGCTTCGGACGGTCGCATCGGAGCGACCAGCTGCCTGGGGGGTGCCCGAAGAGATGCCGGAGACCAGACTCCGGCACAAGAACATGCAGGTTTCGACTGTCCTCGACATAATTGCACGGGGATCGAGCCTTGATTCCATGGTCTTTTGTGACATCACGGGTGGAGCTGGTTACTACACTTTCCCAGCAGCAATGAAATTTGGCCGAGTCTTGCATTGTGACCTTTCGTTGGACGGGCTTACGTACGCATCCAGAAAGGCGGCGAACCTTGGCATCAGCAACCTATTCTTCCTCAGGCTGGATTATTTAAAAAGCCCCCTGTCTAATTTGATTGACAGAGCAATTTGCACGGATACACTGATCCGAGGTCGCTTCCATGAGGCTCTTCTGCTGAAGAACATCCAGAATTCACTCAGGGACGGCGGTGAATGCTTGATAGACTTTCATAATTGGTGGCACAATCCACTTCGGCGCTTGGGTCTACTGCCGAATAACTTCTCTGGAAACAAGAGTTATTCCCGGAGTGAGGTGGAATCGATTTTGACTGAGTGCGGGATTACGTCGTTCAAGTATTTCCCATTTCGTCAGGAATACTGTCGAAACGCGGATGTTTTGGCCCGGCTTTCCAGACTCATTCCGCCAACACGTCTCATGTACTTATTCTCAGGCGAACGGGCGACTTAATGCTGATTCCCGGAACTCTGTGCGGATCCTAATAGTTCATAACAGATATCGCATCCGAGGCGGTGAAGACGGTGTGGTGGATACTGAGACGCGACTGCTGCGAGATTTTGGGCACGAGGTAGATCACTACTTCGAAGCAAACGATTCCATCAGCCGTAAATCCCTCTTGGAAACGCTGGAGGGCTTGGTTTGGTCGCCAGCTGTCTCTTCAAACCTAGCAGACCAGATCGGTCGTCGAAAACCTGACATCGTACATTTTCACAATATCCACTATCGAATATCACCGTCAGCCTTTTGGGTATGTCGACATCTCGGCATTCCGGTTGTGGCCACGTTGCACAACTTTCGCTACGGATGTCTGAACGCACGCCTAACGCGCGACGGTCAACCGTGTCGATTGTGTCTCACTAGCCGAGGAGGAGGTTTATATATCCCAGGAATCAAGCATGGATGTTTTCAAGGGTCTAGAGTCCACAGCACCGCCTTGGCCGGGGCGATGATTCTCCACCGGATGGCAGGTACGTATTCGGGAGCGGTCAATAGATTTATTGCGTTATCGAGATTTGCGTTGGCCCGCCATCTCGAATCAGGGCTTCCGCCAGAAAAACTAGTTATTAAACCAAATTGTGCGTACCCTGATCCGGGCATGGGCAACGGGCATGCAGCATTCGCCCTATTTGTAGGCAGGTTAGAGGTCGACAAGGGCATTACAGTGCTCTTGAAGGCAGCCGCAGCACTCAAAGGGAGCGTTTCGTTTATCATTGCCGGCGAAGGGCCGATGGAGGAAGAGGTGCGGGCGGCTACACTAGTCAATCCAAATATTACCTATCTTGGAGTTGTTGGACGCGATCGAGTCTTCGAGTTAATGCGATCGGCCAGGCTCCTGCTTTTTCCCTCCCTCGCTTATGAAAACTTTCCGTTGTCGCTCGCCGAAGCGATGGCATCGGGGCTACCGGCGATCGTCAGCGGCCACGGGGCCGCCCGCGAAATCGTGGACGACGGAGAGACTGGACTTTATTTCGCGCCTGGCTCAGCCATAGACCTAATCCAAAAGATAGAGATGATCTGGGACAACTCGTCTAAACTTCAATGCATGCGGCGCGCCGCTCGTGCGAAGTACGAGGAAAAATACTCGGGCCCTGCGGCCCATCGAGACCTGATGGCCGTTTACCACGCCGCCATTAGCGATGCAGCGGGTAAAGGGTATAAAAGGCGGCCACTTGGCGTCTGACAACCCAACCGAATCCGCGTTGATTCTCGGGATGCGGGTCGACGGAACCGACTACGGCGCCGCGGCTGAAAGGGTCCAGGTTTGGGCTGGGGCCGGTTTGTCGAAATACGTCTGCATTGCGACCGTCAACAACGTAATGGAGGCCCATGATGCCGCTGAATATAAGCGCATCATGAACGAAGCGGACATGGTAACGCCGGACGGCATGCCGCTCGTTTGGGGGCTCAAGCTCCTAGGACACAAGAACGCAACTCGCGTGTACGGTCCTGACCTGACCCCGATCCTCCTGGCAATGGCAGAAGAGCAGAACATCCCTGTTGGTTTCTATGGCGGTTCACCGTCCGCTCTGACCCAACTCATTACGGTGGTCCGGACGCGTTTCCTCGCACTCAATATCGGGTACGCGTTTTCTCCTCCCTTCAGGCCACTCACCGCGGAGGAAGACAATGCTGTCGTTGCCGCCATCAACGACTCAGGGATTAAGATTCTGTTTATTGGCCTGAATTCTCCAAAGCAGGACTACTGGATGGCTGCGCACAAGGACCGGATTAGGTGCGTGACAATCGGTGTTGGAGCAGCCTTCGATTTCATAGCTGGAACCAAGCGTCAGGCACCGCGCTGGATGATGAGACATGGCCTCGAATGGTTATTTCGCCTGAGTACGGAGCCCCGACGTTTGTGGAAGCGCTATCTGAAACATAACCCCAGATTCATCATCCTATTCGGGGTTCAACTTCTGAAACGCAGGCTGGCCCTAGATTAACTTCTACCTTCTGAGGATTACACAATGACAAAAGTATTGATAAACGGTGCGGGCGGATTTATCGGCGGCCATCTTGTTAAGCGTCTCAAAGCCGAGGGCTTCTGGGTGCGCGGCGTTGATATCAAGCAGCACGAATACATGGAACTGCCCGCCGACGACTTTATCCTTGGCGACCTCTGCGAGCCCGCGGTCGCGAAAGCTGCCGTCGAAGGCATTGAAGTGGTTTACCAACTCGCTGCAGACATGGGTGGGGCGGGTTATATCTTTACCGGTGAGCACGATGCTGTTGTGATGCGAAATTCTGCCACGATCAATCTGAACACGCTGGAGTTCGGCCGCCTGGCCGGTGTCAGGAAGTTCTTCTACTCATCGTCGGCGTGCATCTATCCGGAATACAACCAGCTGGATGCGGATAATCCCAAATGTTCGGAAGAATCGGCTTACCCAGCCGCTCCGGATAGTGAATACGGATGGGAGAAGCTCTTTAGTGAGCGCCTGTATTTGTCTTACATGCGGAACTATGGCCTGCAGGTCCGGGTAGCGAGGTTTCACAACATCTTCGGGCCGGAGGGTACCTGGAGCGGTGGCCGCGAAAAGGCTCCCGCAGCTCTCTGCCGAAAGGTGGCAGAAGCGCCGGATGGCGGCGAAATCGAGATTTGGGGTGATGGACTTCAGACGCGCTCGTTTCTCTATGTCGATGAGTGCCTCGAAGGCGTTCGTAGACTTGTCGAATCCGACTTTACGGGCCCGGTTAACATTGGTTCCGAAGAAATGGTAACTATCAACCAATTGGCCCAGCTAGCAATGGATATTGCGGGCAAGAAACTTACCATCCGCCACATAAAGGGCCCCCTCGGTGTCCGCGGGCGGAACTCAGATAATAGACTGATTTCGCAGAAGCTCGGCTGGAAACCCTCACATCCGCTTCGGGAGGGGATGGAACAGACTTACGCGTGGGTCGCCGCGCGTGTTCAGGAAGCTCGAGGTCTTGCCGACGCCAGGGTCTCGGCTTGAGGCAGGGCCAAATACGAACCCGCTGAGGCGATTTTTAGCCGCATTGGTGGACTGGTATGCCGAAAGCATTGATAACAGGTTGTACCGGTCAGGATGGTTCGTACTTGGCCGAGCACCTGCTTTCAAGAGGCTATGAAGTTCATGGCCTGAAGCGCCGCGCGTCCAGCCTCAACGCCGAACGGCTGGACCACGTCTATCAGGATCTCCATCAGTCTGGTGCCCGATTTATTCTGCACTATTCGGACCTGACGGACGGCGGTTCCTTGGCGACGCTTCTGAACGATCTGAGCCCGGACGAGATCTATAATCTTGGGGCCCAGAGTCACGTGAAGGTGAGCTTCGAAATACCGGAGTTCACCACCGACGTAGTCGCAACCGGGACTCTCCGTCTCCTCGAAGCCATGCGCCGAGCCGTACCGAAAGCCCGCTTCTACCAGGCATCCTCAAGCGAAATGTTTGGTAGCGCCCCACCTCCGCAAAGCGAAAACACTGTATTCCACCCCCGCAGTCCCTACGCCTGCGCCAAGGTCTTCGGCCACAACATCACCGTCAACTACCGCGAAAGCTACGGCCTCCACGCCTCCAGCGGCATCCTTTTCAATCACGAATCCCCCCGCCGCGGCGAAACCTTCGTCACCCGCAAAATCACCCGCGCCGTCGCTCACATCAAACACGGCCTCCAGAAAAAGCTCTATCTCGGCAACATGGACGCCCGCCGCGACTGGGGCTACGCACCCGACTACGTCCGCGCCATGTGGCTCATGCTCCAGCAGGATCAGCCCGACGACTACGTAATCGGCACCGGCGAAGCCCACACCGTCCGCGAATTCGTCGAACTGGCCTTCGCCCACGCCGGCCTCGACTGGAAAGAGTACGTCGAAGTCGATCCCCGCTACTTCCGCCCCGCCGAAGTCGACTTCCTCTGCGCCGATCTCGCAAAGGCCAAAGCCAAACTTCGCTGGGAACCCTCCGTGACGTTTCAGCAACTTGTCGCTATCATGGTAGAAAGCGATTTAGCTTCTGTCGAGACGCGCCTCCGGGGCGGATCGGAAGCGCTGCAGTCTGCCATTGTCAGCGAAGGAATGCATTCCTGAGGGAACGATTATGTCCAGCATAGGCGTCCGTCCCGCACGCGATCCCGATCTTTCGGTCGAAAGCGCGCGCACGGCAACCGCCCGGTCGGCTCGCCAGGCCGCTCGAACGCCGGCAATCATGGCCGTGGCCTTTGCGCTGTCTGACATGCTGACCCTCACGCTCGCAGTCTGGGTCGGGTTCGTTCTCTGGCGCGTGGTGAACCCCGGCATTCCTCCTCTGCACACAGCGGTCCTCTTCATCGTCTCCGGCTGCTGTGTCGCGGAATTCGCCTTCTCCGGCCACTACCCCGGCATCGGACTAACCGCCGTCGAGCACATGCGCCGCGTCTGTCGCGGCGTAACCGTTGTTTACGTCCTCATCATCGCCGCCATGTTTATCGCGCGCGACCCCTGGGAAAGCTCCCGCGGCGCCCTCTTCTTTGGCTGGTTCATCTCGCTCTTCATGGCGCCCGTGGGCCGCTGGCTCACCAGTCAGACCCTGCTCTCTCGTTCCTGGTGGGGAGTCCCCGTCGTCGTGATCGGCGCCGGCGCCGCCGCGCGTACCGTGATCCGCAATCTCAACACAAATCGGATCCTCGGCTACCGCCCCGTGGCCTGCCTGGATGACGCGTTCCTTCGAATCGGCTCCTGCGAAGGAGTCCCGGTTGTCGCCTCCCTGGCCGATGCCGACTCCGTCGCCTCCCGCCTGGGCGCCAGCTACGCCATCTTCGCTATCCCCAGCATGCCTCACGAGCGGTTCGTCTGGAACCTGCGCCGCTGGAGCCGTATCTTTCCGAAGATCCTGGTCGTCCCCAACCTCACCGGCGTCTCCAGCCTCTGGACCGAACCGCGCGACCTCGGCGGCGTCCTCGCCCTGGAAATGCCCCAGAAACTCCTGAACAAATGGAATCAGCGGGTGAAGCGAGCGGCCGACATTGTGTTTTCCTTGCTGGGCTTGCTCGCCGTGTCGCCGTTGCTGGCGATTTGCGCCGCTTGGATCCGCAGAGTAAGCCCCGGAAACGCCCTCTATAAACAGGAGCGCGAAGGCCGGGACGGCAAGACAATCAATGTCCTCAAGCTCCGCACCATGCATCCGAATGCCGAGCTGATGCTCGAAGCCCATCTCGAAGCCAATCCGGATGCCCGGGAAGAATGGGACCGTTTCTGCAAGCTGAAAAAAGACCCGCGCATTCTGCCCGTAGTCGGAACCTTGCTCAGAAAAACCAGCCTCGACGAACTGCCCCAGCTCTGGAATGTCCTGAAAGGCGAAATGAGCCTGGTTGGCCCTCGCCCGTTCCCGGTCTATCACAACGAACGGTTCGACCCCGAGTTCCGGCGGGTCCGAACGCAGGTTACCCCCGGACTGACGGGACTCTGGCAGGTATCCGCCCGCAGCGACGGCGATCTCTCCGTGCAGGAAGCGCTCGACAATTACTATATCTGTAATTGGTCGCCTTGGCTGGACATCTACGTCGTCATCCGAACCCTGCGCGTCATAGTCACACAGGAAGGATCGTATTAAATCAACAACATGGCTCGGTGAGCCGTTGTCCCTATGCCTATAATGAAGGCCGGGAGAACCTCAACGAAAGACGCGCACCGGGGCGAAATAAAAAAACACCGCCGCGCGAGGGGTATTTTTGTTGAAAAAAAAGGATTTAGTTAGCCGAAAGTGCCCGGACCAAACCCCGAACGAACCCCGATCGAACTGGGATCGAACCCCTGTCGAACCCCGAACGAACCCGCATCGAAGTGCCATTGGAAGCAATGCCCCGCACGTTTCTCATTGGCTTGATTCCGATCTGGCTGCTGGCCTTAGTGGTGGGATCTTTGCTTCCCTTCGAAGCCCGAGTGTTCGTGGGTGACCACGCGACGCTCCAGCATCGCATCGTGCACTTCCTCGCTTTCGGCGCAACCACCGGTCTTCTGATTCTCCTTGGCCGCAATTCCAGGGACCGAACGTTAACCGTCGGACTCGTGGCGGTTCTTGCCGTGACGATTGAATTCCTGCAGCATCGCATCTACGGCTCGCCCTTCGAGTACTGGGATGTCCGCGATGACGTACTGGGCTCCCTCGCCGCAATGGCTGTTGCCACCTTTTCGCCAATTTGTGCGAAACTTAACAGAACCACGAAATGAGCGCTTGTCCGCAGTGCCAGAGCCACGCCGTAAAACGAACCCACCGCCAGGGTGTCGGTGAGCAGTTCGCCAGCCTTGTCTTCATCTATCCGTACCGCTGCCGCAAGTGCGAGCACCGCTTCTCCCGCTTCCGCTTCTCCGCGAAGCCGAAGGACGTCCGCAAGAAAAGCGAATGGACCAAGCGCCGCCGCGAGATTCTGGTCTACATCGTGGGGATTCTGCTGTTCCTCGTACTGCTGTCGTTCATAATCGCGGAGCACGCTCCGGTATCCGATTGACGTGCGATCCGCACTTCGCATCCCGCTGGCTGTCATCCTCGCCCTGCCTGCCGGCTATTGTCTTCTGAGCGCCGGACGCCTCGCGGAGGCGGACTACCGCGCCCGGCCCGACACCATCGAAGCTCTCCGCTCGGCAATCCAGCTACAACCTTCCAATGCGGACTACCACGCCCGCATTGCCACCCTCGACCCCTCCAGCGATGACGAACTCCGCGAAGCCCTGCGTCTGAACCCGTGGCGCCCCTCCTGGTGGATCATGCGATCTGTCCACGAAGAGGAGCTTGGCGACGCTGCGGCCGCGGAGGCCGATCTCATCAACGCGAACGCCGTCGCGCAGCTCTACAAGCCCCGCTGGACGCTGACCTTCTTCTACTACCGTCAGCACAACCTCCCGGCCTTCGCAAAATGGGCGCGCGCCGCTCTCGACGCCGCGAACTATGGCGATTCAGAGTCGGTCTTCCGAATGGCCCATAAGCTGGGCTTCACCCCCCGCCAGATTCTGACCGACATCGTCCCCGCCAATCCGGACCGCGTGGTCGATTACCTCTCTACCTCGTTTGACGACCGAAAACCCGAAGACTCCTTCGCGCCCGCCAGCAGGTTGCTTGATCTTCACGCTTTTGCGCAGCGTGACGCAGTGTTCGCAACCGCAGACGTTCTCTTCCGAGCCAACAGTATCGACTCAGCCATTGAGCTCTGGAACCGGGCGATCAAAGCCGGATGGATCGGTCTCTCTCCGCTCGATCCCGCCGCCGGAAAATCCCAGGCCCGCACTACCTTCCGCGGCGAGCGTCTGGAAAAAGGCTTCGATTGGAAATATCCGCAAGCCGCCGGCGTTTCCGTTTCGACCGCTGAACCTGACGGCAGCATGCGCGCGGAGTTCTCCGGAAATGAGCCGGAGAACTGCGAAATCGCATTCGAGGACGTACCTCTGCTCCCTGGCCGCACCTACACTCTGTCATCGAATTACCGGACGGAATCGATCCCTGCTAACGCCGGTGTCCGCTGGATCATCGCGACTGCCAAAGACGGCCAGGCCATAGCAACACTGCCACTTAGCGATCCGCCGGCGCCCATCACCTTCCGCGCGCCTGCCGCGCAAACCCCCACCACTCTGTCTCTCCGCTATATCCGCAACCCCGGAACCACCCGCCCCGAAGGCACACTCTGGATCAAGTCGGTGGAGTTGAAACTTGTCCCCTAATCTCGCCCGCGCGCTCTGGTTTATCCTGCTTGTTTTCTGTGGCTTGGGACTTCTGTTTGCGTGGGCACCGGGCTCATTTTTATGGCATTCCTTCGAATGCCTCGTCTTCGCCCTGACCGTGATCTGGCTGGCAGGTTGGGCCAGCGGAAAGCTACCCGCCCGCATCCCGTTGCAAACAATACCCTTTGCCGGAATTATTGCGATTGGCGCTATCCAGCTGAAGTTCGGCTGGACAATTTATTATTTCGCAACCCGCGACGACCTCTTTCGCTGGGCGGCATTCCTTGCGGTCTTCTTCCTGGCCTTCCAGCTTTCGGATGGCGAAGACACCGTACGCTCGTTCCGCACCATGTTCCTTGCTTACGCTACCGTGGTTGGCGTCGTCTCGCTGCTGCAATGGTTCGCCGGCAACGGGAAGATCTTCTGGATTTTCACCACGCAGGAAAAGCCGGGGATGGGCCCATTCCTCAATTACGATCACTATGCATCGTTCTGTGCGCTTGCTCTGCCCGTCGCGCTTTATCAAACATTGCGGAATCCCTCGCAACGCTGGCTCTATTCAATCATCACGGCGACACTCTATGCCTCGGTGATCGCCTCCGGCTCGCGAGCAGGCTTCCTGCTCGTCACCGCCGAACTGATTCTGATGTTCTTCCTGGTCGGCTTTTCGGTACGCGCATTTCTTGCTGAGATTGCTCTCATCGCGGCATTCGGCCTGGTCGTCGGCGGCGGATATCTCTACGACCGCATGAGCGTCAGCGATCCGTACGCTGGCCGGCGCGAGATCGCCTCCGCAACGGTGCAAATGGTGAAGGCCGAACCCGAACACGGCTTCGGTCTGGGAACCTGGACCGATGTCTATCCGGCGTTTGCGAAGAAAGACTTCGGCGTCTTCGTCAATGCGGCGCACAACGACTGGCTGCAGTGGAGCGCCGACGGCGGAATCCCCATGCTGGCTTGCATGCTGCTTCTCTTCGCCGCCAGTCTTGCCGTGGTCCCGCGCGCTCCATGGGCGCTCGGGGTGTCCGTGATCTTCATTCACGGACTCATCGACTTCCCCATGCAGGGCCGTTTTCTTCCCAGCGTTGTCTTTCTGGTGCTCGGTGTCGCCGCCCGCTCTACTCTGCGCCCACAGGACGAACACGCGCTTCGGTCCACACGGCGCCCCGCCGCAGCGACGAAGTCATAGGCGGATTCAGCAGCCTCAGAACTGCAGTGGTAAAGTCCGCCACAAACGGCGCTCCCTTTCCAAGCAGATTCGCCCGCGTCATGTAGTCATCGACGATGTCGGGATATATCCCGGTGTTCTCGATATAGTTCGATGCCGGGAATCCCGGAGTCGTCACTGGCGCCTTCCTCGTAATGAACGTGCGCGTGATCCGCGTGGATGCATCCGCGTAGGTCGTCGTTCGAAGGCTCGGATTGCCACCACCGCCATCCGTCCTTACGCCGAAAATCGTGGCCCGCTCTTCATCCTGCAGCGCCATCGAAAACGCTTCCGCTGCCGACAGGGTCAGTCCATTCACCAGCACGAGGATTGGCTTCGAAAAAGCCGCCGCCGCGCCGGTTGAATCCATCGCGGGCGCGATGTTTTCGAATGACGCGCCGCATACCGGCAGCGGGCCGGTAAGCCCTCCCACCGTTACCGCCGACTGCAGCGCCGTCACGTAGTTCACATACTGCGCGATCGTGGCCTGATCGGCCCTCCACGCCTCCGCATTTTCAAGTGCGGAATTGAAGTAGCTCACCCAGTCCCACGACGCTTTGATGTCGTACGCGAAGCCGCGGAACGGCTTCGGCATCAGCGACTGCAGCAGCTGCTGCGTGTAGCAAAGATCACCACCACCGTTCCCCATCACGTCGATGATCAGGGCATCCGTGTGCGAACTGAACCACGCGACCTCACTCTGAAACTGGCTCACGGCTGTGTACTGATTTGTCGGGTTCATTGTAGGGATGCGAATGAACCCGATTTGCTTCCCGCCCGCCGCATAACTCCCTGAGGTGAACTGGTCCGCCGGTCCCGAGCCGAGTCGTTTCGTAAAGCCCGCCGGCGGATTGAATGAAGGGGCCATCGATCCGAAGGCAGCGTAGGCATTCGTGCTGCCGGAAGCCGTTGCCTGTGCGGCCATGGAAACCTGCCAGGCTTTGAGGGGCTGCAACCAGGCCGGGTCCGCCGGGGGCGCCGGAACAGTGGATGCGCCAGTCCACAATCCCCACGGATTATCCGGATTCGCAACACGCGGATTGAATGAGCGCGGAGGGGCGTTTGTCTGTGATTGCCGGGCATGCGGCTGGGCGTACGTGAAAGTGGGGATGCTGCCGCTTGTCGTGAAGGCAAGACCGGTCGTGCTCCACGGCACCGTGTAGGTACTCACGATGCCCGTACTCTGATTTCGCACTGCGATCACCGCCGAAGCTCCTACTTTCGCCGCATACGGATACCAGCTTTGATAGCGCGTCGTGATCGTGTATGCCGCAATGCGCTGCGCGGTGGCTGGATTGCCACGGCCATTTACCGCGTACGGAAGAAACGACTGAATCAGATCGGCACTCGCAATGCCGTCCACGGAAACCAGTTCGTCGCCGACCGCGATCGGAGTTTGTGCCGCCGAAATGACGTTTGTATTGATGACGTCGATCAGGGTCTTGCCGTCGTAAATATCCACCATGAATGGCAGGTATGCGGCAAAGTCCGAGTTCAGCGTGTACTCATCGTGACTGTCATTGAGGCTTGCAACGTAGCGCACGCAAACATCGTAGTAATCCAGATCATTCGTCGTCGCCTGTACGCGGGCGAGCCACGGACCTACGTTCAGCGCGTCGAATCCATAGACCTGCATCTTCCACGCGTAAGGTGCATAGTTCTTCGCGTAGAGGCCGGCAAGATCGAGGAAGTCGGCAACTTTTTGATCGGTGGTCAGACCCGCGGAGCAGGGCATCGCCGCTCCGATCAGAAGTAATAAGGCGAGGAACGACCCTCGACGCCACCGGCGGGCGCCCCGTAAATCATCTGTGAGCATGATTTACTGATCGGCTTCCGCGCCGGTACTTTGAACTGTTGCAGCCCCGCGCCAGGCGGCGCAAAGCCCTGCGTTATATAGCGGAAACGCAGATTCCCATCACGCGGCGCTACTTGTGCGCCGCGTAGGTCTTGCTGAAGTTGTTGCGATTGTTGAGGACGGTGAAGCTGCCATCGGGCTCGGCCGTGACCTTGATCCAGAACGCCGGACCGGTGTGACCGCCACCGCGTCCACCGCCACCACCGAAGCCGCCACCGCCACGTCCACCGCTACCACCGCGCGCACCGCCGCCGCTGAAGCCGCGTCCGCCACCGGGAGTCGGGGGAGCCGGCGGGTTCGCCAGCGAATTGCCGAGTGCGACCGGGTCTTCGATATTCGCGATGTACGCCCCGGGAGTATTGTTCTCGAGGCCACCGGTGTAAGACCAGTGAAGCTGCCAGATATCTTCGAGCCCGGGCGATGTGTGGAGCACCTGATAAACCGGCAACGCGCCGCCCTTGCGGGTTCCGTTGTGCATGACGGCGACACGCGGCTGGAGCGCATGAACGAGTGCGGCCGATCCTGATTGATCGATGCCATGATGCGCCGTCAGATACAGGTCAATCGTGCCGATCGGATTGTTCGGGCACATCAGATCGCCTTCGAGGTTATACACGAAGTCGCCCATATTGATGGTGCGGAACTTGCCATATTCGATCACCGTGGCAACGGACTGCGCATTATCGAGATCGGTGTTCTCCGCCTGCTTCTTGTAGGTCGCGCACTCCGGATTCGGTTTACCGGCGCCGGGCTCGCCCTTCATCGGTGTCTTCAGAACCTGTGTGGCTGAAGCGACAACCGTGACGTTCAGACCTTTCACCGGAATTTTATCTCCAGGCTTGACGATTGCGCGTGCGCCGGGGCCGGCCTTTGCAGTCATTTCGTCATACCACTTCTCGAAGCCGGGAACCTGCTCAAACGTGTTTTTGCTGACCCCGTGATCGATGAAATGCTTCATCGGGATCTTGTCGTAAAGAGCCTTGAAGCCACCGATGTGATCGACGTGATAGTGGGTAATCATTACGTAATCGAGCTGTTTCAGACCGGCATCGTTAATTGCAGCCATGATGCGGTCCACGTCGCGATCGCCGGGGTTGCCGGTATCGATGAGCAAAGACTCCCCGGTCGGCGCGACGTACAACACGGACATCCCGCCTTCCGTATCGATGTAATAGATGCTCATTGGCTTCGGCGCGGTCTGGGCCACTGCGCGTGTCTGAAATCCGGCGAAGGCGATCATCGCGGCCGCCAGCGCGGCAACTCTAAGTTTCATTTTTGACAGCTCTCCTTAACGAAGGAACATTCTATCCAATCGACCTGTCAGGCGGGCAATACTGGATTAACGGACCATGAAAAACCTTCTCGCAGCGACCGCGACGCGCGCGGCCCGATACCTCGACGACATCCAGACACGGCGCGTCAGCCCCTCGGCCGAAGCGCTGGGGGCGCTCGCGGGATTCGTGGAGCCGCTTCCCGAAAAGCCGACCGATCCCACTGAGGTTCTGCGTGTACTTGATGAACTCGGATCGCCAGCCACAGTCGGGATGGCGGGCCCGCGCTTCTTTGGATTCGTGATTGGCGGTGCTCTTCCCGCCGCACTGGCGGCGAACTGGCTCGCGACTGCATGGGATCAAAATGCAGGACGCTTTGATGCGTCTCCGGTTGCAGCAACTCTCGAAGAAGTTTCGCTCGCGTGGCTCACTGAGGCTCTGAGTCTTCCTCGCGGATGCGGCGGCGCCTTCGTCACCGGCGGGACGATGGCGAACTTCACTGCGCTCGCCGCAGCGCGCGACGCCGTGCTTCGGCGTGTCGGCTACGACGCACAGCGCGAGGGACTATTCGGCGCGCCGCCGGTTCACGTAATCGTGGGAGCCGAGGTTCATCCCTCACTCACGAAAGCGCTCGGGATGCTGGGGCTTGGTCGTGAACGAATTACCGTTGTGCCCGTTGATAGCCAGGGTCGGATGTCGACGGCGCATTTCCCTTCAATTCACGGTCCCGCGATCGTCTGCCTGCAGGCAGGCAATGTGAACACGGGCGCGTTCGACCCGGCGCGCGAACTCTGCGCCAGGGCGCACGACGCCGGCGCGTGGGTGCACGTGGACGGGGCGGTAGGTCTATGGGCCGCCGCGGCGCCCTCCCTCGCTCACCTCACAGATGGGGTGGCCGACGCCGACTCGTGGTCCACCGATCCGCATAAGGGACTGAACGTCCCCTACGACAGCGGGCTTGCGTTTGTTCGCAACCCCGATGATTTGCGGGCTGCGATGGGCCTCACCGCCGCTTATCTTCCGGAGGGTGAGCACCGCGAACCTTCGCAGTACACACCGGAACTCTCGCGGCGCGCTCGCGACGTGGACGTCTGGGCTGCGCTCAAATCGCTGGGGCGCGAGGGGCTGGTTGCCATGGTGGAAGGCGATTGCCGCTGCGCACGGCGCTTTGCCGCCGGACTGACCGAAGCCGGGTTCACGGTACTCAACGATGTTGTCTATAACCAGGTCCTGGTTTCATTCGGAGCGCCCGCGCACACTCGTCGTGTGGTTGAGGCGCTGCAGCAGGATGGCGCATGCTGGTGTGGTCCCACGGTGTGGCAGGGACACGTGGCGATGCGGATCAGCGTTTCTTCGTGGCGGACGACGGAGGCGGATGTGGATCGAAGTCTTGACGCGATGATTCGCATCGCCAGAGCCGTCAGTTTATAAACTGGAAACATCGGCGCTCAACAAATCACCCGACGCGATTTCGTCTCTCTCGGCGCGGGCGGCATTATCGCTTCTGAAATCACGCGCTATGCCGATCCGGCGACAGAGCTTGAAGTCGTCCGCCTGACTAACCCGGCGTTTGCCAGCGGACTGACATCGCCCGCTCTGCGTCAGTTCCCGCGACGCGGCGACGCTTTGTTTTACTGGAGCAATCGCGAAGGCGCTTCTCAGATTTACCGTCTGGATCTTAAGTCGGGAGAATCGAAGCAACTTACGAACGCGGCGGCGCTTGACACAACGTCTTTTGCTGTTTCATCGGACGATCGGTATCTGTACTACTTCGACGGGGCCGGACTTCAAAGTCTGACGCTCTCGACGCTGAAGCCGCGCGAAATCCACAAAATGTCCGATACTGGCGCGCGCAGAAGTCTCGCTGTAGCGAGCGATGGCTCGATATTGTGTCTCGACAACTCCCGAATTGTCAGGATCGCGCTACAGAAGGCGAATGCGCTTCCGGGTACGGACAGAGCGGATCTCATTCTGGCCCGACCGCGGCGCGCACAGATCGCCTGGCGCTCGGGGAATTCTATTTGGCTTGCGGCCACAGATGGGTCGGCGAGGAAACAATTGGCGCTCGCACCGGGGGCGATTGGAGAAACGCTCTGGTCACCTCAGGGACACACGCTCCTCTATCTGCGCCAGCCCGACGATCCGAAGCAGCTTACGGAACTTCGGGAATGCAATCCCGACGACGGAACGGACAAGCTTGTCGCACGCACGAGTCAGTTCGGAACCTTCGCACCCAATGGCGATGCGTCGGTATTTGCCGGGGCGAGCCGCAGCAAGGCTTCGGCTTACGTTCTGCTGCTGCTGCGAGTTACCCGCCGTGAGTTGACGCTGTGCGAGCACCGTGCATCCGATCCTTCCATGGTTTCCGTGGTCTTCGC
Organism: Acidobacteriota bacterium; assembly: GCA_048498815.1. Classification (GTDB taxonomy): domain Bacteria; phylum Acidobacteriota; class Terriglobia; order Bryobacterales; family Bryobacteraceae; genus BOG-234. The sequence continues at coordinate 60,043 of JBEHXG010000019.1, forward strand.
GCCGGACAGTCAGAGTATTTTCTTCGTCAGCGATCGTCACGGCAAGCCTGCCATTTATCGCGTGCCCGTAGAGAAATTCGTGGAAGAAACGCCGGACCAGTAGAGATCGCTTACGACGCGCGATAGGCTTCATCGAGAACTTCGATGACGTGGGCGACGCGAACTCCGTCCTGTCCCCACTTACGGACGCCGGCACGCAATTGCAGCATGCAGCCCGGGTTCGCCGTCGATACGATCTGTGCGTTTGTCAGATTCACATTGTTCATCTTCTTCTGCAGAACGTTCATCGACATGTCCGTGTGCAGAACGTTGTAGATTCCGGCGCTGCCGCAGCAGGCATCCGCCAGGGGCATCTCACGGAAGGTGACCCCCGGCACAGCGCGCAGAAGTTTGCGGGGTGCGCTGCGAATCTTCTGCCCGTGCGCGAGGTGACAGGAATCCTGATAGGTAACCGTGGCATTTACGGGCTTCATGCCGGGATTTAGTTCGATCGACGCGAGGAACTCGGTCGCGTCGCGCGTGATCGCCGAGAACTGAAGAGCGCGTGTGGCGTAGTCCGGATCGTGCGCCAGGAGTTCGCCGTACTCTTTCAGGGTTGAACCGCAGCCGGCGGCATTGGTGATGATTGCGTCGAATCCTCCGCTGAGCAGTGCGTCGATATTCTGCCGAGCCAGTCGCCGCGCCACGTCTCGCACGCCGGCATGCACCTGCAGAGCGCCGCAGCAGGTTTGATTCGATGGGACTACTACTTCGCAGCCGTTGGCCTGCAGAACCCGCACCGTAGCTTCGTTCAGACGGGCGAAAGAGATATTGGCTACACAACCGGCGAGAAAGGCCACGCGGTGCTTTCGTTCACCCTTCGCGGGGAAGGTCTTGCCGTATTCGCGGAAGTAGAAGGGAATCTCAGCGTCAGGCAGCAGGGCTTCGCGATCCGCGAGTCCGAAGAGGCGAAGAAGACCGGTGGCACGTACAAGGCGCTGCAGGCCGCTGGCTTCATAAAGATAGAGCATCGCGCCCGCCGCGGTAAGCAGGGGCGGGGAAGGAAGCAGTTTGCCGAACACGAAACGGCGAAGCGCTCGCGTGAGCAAACCTCGCTTCGTCTTCAGTTCGATTTCGGCGCGTGCGTCTTCCACGAGCCGCCCGTAGGGGACGCCCGAGGGACAGGCGCTCTCACAGGCGCGGCATGCCAGACAGAGATCGATGTGCTCTTTGTATTCATCGGTGATCGGCGCTCCCGCCGCCACCTGCGCCATCTGGTAGACACGTCCGCGCGGGGAATCCATCTCGAGCCCCAGTTCGCGGTAGGTGGGGCAGGCGTTCAGGCAGAGTCCGCAGTGAACGCAGCGGTCGAGGTCGGCCTGGTGAGGCTTGTCGAAGATAGCCAGCGGATTGTTTTCGGATGACACCATTTTGCTAACAGGGCTTTTCAGAGGCGGCCGTGGAGGCGGCCGCGATTCAGAAGGTTGTTCGGATCGAACAATCCCTTGATCTTCTTCATGATCTCAAAGTCGCCGCCGGGAGCGGGCCAGAGTTCGGTGGCGGCGCGGTCCACGCGCGGGCCGGAGAATTCGACTACTCCCTTCCAGCCGCGCTTCAGCGAAGCATCCAGCCATTTTGTGGCGCTGAAGGCTGAGTCAAACCAGCCGCGTACGATTCCGTTGGCGACCATCGCCTGGGCGGGTCCGTTGAGCGAGGCCAGTGCCTCGCAGGATTCGGAAATCGGCGCGAACACGCGTGCTACCGCGCCGCCGCGATATTTTTCGAGGTAGCTTGCGGTGATTCCGGCGAGATCGCTCCAGAAGCGGGTTTCTTCGTCCTCTGCCAGTGTCCGGACGCTTCCGAATTCGCTCCACAACCCGGTCGCAGTGCGCATGGAGCGTTCGATCACGGCATTGTTTCCGCCGAACTGCACGGCCAGGATGAAGCCTTCACGATTCAGAAGGGCAGCCATTGCGGGATTGAGCAGATCGATTGCCAGCAAGCTGAGCCCCGCCTGCATCACGTTTTGGCAGGCCTTCACCGCGTTGCTGTAATCTCCGAATTCAAACAGCAGCGTGCGGGAAACAGTCGGGATGGGCAGCAGCTTGAAGTTCACCGTTGCGATTGCGGCCAGGGTGCCGAAGGAACCGATCATGAGCTTTCCCATGTCGAGGCCAGCAACGTTTTTCACGACCATGCCGCCGGAACGAACAAGCTTGCCTTCGAGCGTGGCGAATTCCATTCCGATCACCAGGTCGCGAGCCGTTCCGTAGGCACGCCGCCTGGACTCGCTGATGTTCGCTGCGACGATGCCGCCGATGGTGCCTTCGTTCGCATAGGGACCGGCCAGAGGGATCATCTGCCCGAACCGTGCCAGTTCTTCGCTGAGCCGTTTGTACGGGATACCGGCCTCCACGCTGACGGTGAGATCGCGTGGTTCGTATTGCAGGATGCGCGTCATGGCCGATGTGCTGATGCGGACGTCGGCGGCGGCGATGGGGCCACCCATCTGCTGCTTGGTGTTCGCGCCGATTAACTCGACAGTGCGTTTGGCGGCACCCGCCGCGCGCAGCGCGTCCCGCAATTCTTCGGGACTGCCAGGATGGAGAGTCTCAGACAATCTTTCTTACTCTATCCTGTGGGGCTTCCCTGTGAGGCGGGTCGCTAAAATGAACGCGTGCCTACTGTTGCCGAACTGACCGCATCACTCCGCGCCTGCCGTATGTTCGATCTCGCGCAGCCTTATTACACAGGGATTCCGCATCATCCGGCGCACGCGCCGTTTCTATTCGGTCTGAATAAGAAACACGGCGATTACGTGAATCCGGGCGGCGGTAGCTCGGCTTCCGAGGCGATTGCGATGGGCGCGCACGTGGGTACGCACATCGATGCTTTGTGTCATTTCACCTGCAATGGGCGGCTGTTCGGCGGCGACGAAGCGTCGGGTCTGCAGACTTATGCGGCAGGGCTGGAACGGCACACGGTTGACACGATCAAGCCGATCTTCCGCCGCGGAGTCCTGCTGGATATTCCGAAGGTTGCGGGCCTTGATGTTCTTCCGCGCGATTTTGTGGTGGAGCCGGCGCATCTTGACGCCGCATCGACAGGCGTGACGATTGAGGCCGGCGATGTTGTTCTCATCCGAACCGGCTGGGCACGCTACTGGGATTCGCCGGCGAGCTTCATTTCCGAGGTGCACAGTCCCGGTCCACGGCTTGCGGGTGCGCGGTGGCTTAGCGAACGCGGTATCTTTGCGGCCGGCAGCGATACCGCGCCGTTTGAGTTCACGCCCAGTCCGGAGATGAGCGTCCACGTTCACCTGCTGGTTGAGAGCGGCATTCACATTGTGGAGTGCCTGAATCTGGAAGAAATCGCGGCCATTGGAGTGAAAGAGTTTCTGTTCTGCGCCTCGCCGCTGAAAATTCGTGGCGGCACGGGTTCTCCGATTCGTCCGGTCGCCATAGTGCCTTGATTTCGGACTGCTAAGATTCAGTTTGGCGACGCCTTCACCCACCACTTCCTGCGATTTTCTTGTCATCGGAGCGGGCGTTGCCGGCATGCGCGCCGCTATTGAGCTGGCGGACGCGGGTTCCGTTCTTGTCATCGCGAAAGACTCGCTTCGCGAATCTTCTTCTGAGTACGCGCAGGGGGGTATTGCCGCCGCGCTCAACGATGACGATCGTATTGAACTTCACGAACAGGACACCATTTACGCCGGTGATGGCCTTTGTAATGTGCGAGCCGTGCATGCGCTCGTGGAGGAAGCTCCCGCCGCGATTCAGGAGCTCATCGACTGGGGGACAGAATTCGACCGCGAGTCCGAGAGCAAGACCTCGAAGCTGGTCTTCGCTCGGGAGGGCGCGCACAGCCGCAATCGGGTGCTGCACGCGCACGGTGACTCCACGGGTCACGAAATCGCGCGGGCTCTTTACCAGAAAGCGGCGTCGCTGCCGAATGTCCGGTTCGAAACCTTCTCCGCCGTGATCGATCTTATTGCGGACGACGGCCGCGTGTGCGGGGCTGTCGCGCTCGACGATACCACCGGCGAGCCGCATGAGATTCGCGCCCGCGCGGTTCTGCTCGCTACCGGCGGCATTGGGTGCGTGTATCGCGAAACCACGAACCCGGCGGTTGCTACCGGGGACGGCGTCGCAATGGCGTGGCGGGTGGGCGCGCGCATCTCCAACATGGAGTTCGTGCAGTTTCATCCGACGGCGCTGCATCTGGAAGGCGCGCCGCGGTTCCTTTTGTCGGAAGCGATGCGTGGCGAAGGCGCTATTCTTCGCGGCGGGAACGGCGAGCCGTTCATGAGCCGCTACCATCCGATGGGCGATCTTGCGCCGCGCGACGTGGTTTCGCGCGCTATCGTCTCGGAACTGCGGCGTACTGGCGAACCGCACGTGTGGCTCGATCTCACCGCGCGCGGCAGCGATTTCATCCAGACGCGCTTTCCGCGTATTTACGAAACGTGCCTCGATCTGGGGCTTGATCTAAGCCGCGAACCCGCGCCGGTGCATCCTGCCGCGCATTATGCGATGGGCGGCGTTGGGACGGATCTGCAGGGACGTACTTCCGTTACGGGGCTCTATGCCGCAGGCGAAGTTGCCTGCACCGGTGTACACGGCGCGAATCGTCTGGCCAGTAATTCGCTGCTGGAAGGATTGGTTTTCGGCGCGCGCGCGGGAAGGGCCATGGCGACCGACGAACTGCCGCCAATCGGCGACTGTGACGAAGATGTCAGCCATCGTCCCTGGACGGTGCCCGATGTCACCGCGCCGGGTCTGCGTTATCTCACCTGGCAATACTGCGGCATCATGCGCACACGCCAGGGCCTGCAGTACGCCGCCGACTCGCTTGCCAGCATGGCTCTTCACCCGGTGGACCGCCCTACGCTGGCGGCTATCGAGTTACGCAATATTCACGACGTCGCGCAGCTGATCGCTCGCGCCGCGCTCTGGCGGGAGGAAAGCCGGGGCGCGCACTACCGCACCGACTATCCGTCACGCCGCGACGAATTCGCGCGCGATTCCGTTTTTCAGCTCTGAAGCGGCGTCGGACGACTACTCGTCGTCGTCCTCATCATCTTCCTCATCGAGGTCCTCGTCATCGAGGTCTTCATCGTCCTCGTAGTCCTCGTCGTCTTCGTCTTCATCCTCGTCGAGGTCTTCGTCGTCCTCTTTCTCGTCGTCGAGATCTTCTTCCTCTTCATCCTCGTCGTCGAGTTCTTCGAGATCGTCTTCGTCTTCTTCGTCGAGCTCTTCTTCCTGCAGCTCGTCAAAGCTCATATCGTCGGGGTTGCGCCTCGGAGGGCTCATCTCCCATGCGTGCACTCGTGAATCGTCTTCCATGTACGCCATAAGATCCTCTGTTAAAGGGCTTTCAAAGTGAATTCTACACGGTCGGCGACGCTCGCGAACGAAGAGGCGGGATCGTCTTCCTGCGCTACACTGAAGCTTCGATCCCCATGAGACGGCGAATTCGTTCTACCACCGTACTTTGCGTGCGTCGCGATGGAAAAGCTGTGATCGCGGCGGACGGCCAGGTGACGCTCGGGCATGAAGTTCTGAAGTCCACTGCGCGCAAACTGCGGCGGCTTTATAACGGTCGTATCGTAGCCGGATTCGCGGGGTCCACGGCGGATGCATTCTCGCTTTTCTCGCGTTTCGAGGCCAAGCTGGAGCAGTTCAACGGGAATCTTCCGCGCTCCGTTGTAGAGCTTGCGAAGGACTGGCGCACTGACCGGGTGCTGCGGCATCTGGAAGCGCTGCTGGTTGTGGCCGACGCCGCCAATACGTTTATTGTGAGCGGCAATGGCGATGTGATCGAACCGGACGAAGATATTGCGGCCATCGGCTCGGGAGGGCCTTTCGCACACGCTGCGGCGACTGCGCTGCTGCATCACACGAAGATGAGTGCGCGCGAGATCGTGGAAGAATCCATGAAAATTGCGGGGAATACCTGCATCTATACGAACACGAATTTTACGTTCGAGGAAATCGGCTGACATGGTTATCTATCTGCCTGCGCAGTCCGTGGATCAGGGCCCGGTCCTGGATGAATTGACTCCTCGCGAAATCGTTCGTGAACTCGACAAGCACGTGATTGGCCAGGCCGAGGCGAAACGGGCGGTTGCCATTGCTCTGCGCAATCGGCTGCGCCGCCAGAAGCTGCCGCCGGATATGGCCGATGAGGTGATGCCCAAGAACATCCTCATGATCGGGCCTACGGGTGTGGGAAAAACTGAACTCGCGCGCCGGCTTGCGAAGCTCGCGAATTCCCCGTTCATCAAGGTGGAGGCGAGCAAGTTTACCGAGGTCGGGTATGTTGGCCGCGATGTGGAATCCATGATTCGCGACCTGGTGGATGTGGCGATTGACATGGTGCGCGAGCAGAAGCTCGAGGAGATTCGCGAGCGCGCCGAGGCAAATGCGGAGAATCGGATTCTGCAGTTGCTGGTTCCGCCAGCCGGTGAGAACGGCGCCGATAACGAGAAGACGCGGGAAAAACTTCGCGAGCGCCTGCGCGAGGGCAAACTAGACGATCGCATGGTGGAAGTGGAAGTGAAGGATCGCGCGCCCTCGTTTGAAATTGCCAGCAACGTCAATCTCGAAGAGATCGGTATCAACTTCCGCGAGATGCTGCCGGCCATGCTCGGAAATCGCTCGAAGAAGCGTCCCATGCGGGTAGATGAGGCGCTCGATTATCTGATCCAGGAAGAAGAGCACAAGCTCATCGATATGGAGCAGGTGACACGTGTCGCGCTCGAACGCGTGGAATCGAGCGGCATTATTTTTCTTGATGAGGTTGACAAGATTGCCGGGCGCGAAGGCGGCCATGGTCCCGATGTGAGCCGTGAAGGCGTGCAGCGGGATATTCTGCCGATCGTGGAAGGTACGACCGTCAATACCCGGCATGGCTTCGTTCGGACCGATCACATTCTGTTCATTGCCGCCGGAGCGTTTCACGTATCCAAGCCGAGCGACATGATTCCGGAACTGCAGGGGCGGTTTCCGATTCGCGTGGAATTGAAGTCTTTGTCGGTCGACGATTTCGTTCGGATTCTGAAGGAGCCGCGCAATGCACTTGCGAAACAGTACACGGCGCTGATGGAAACCGAAGGCATCAAGCTCACGATTACCGACGACGCGCTTGCCGAAGTAGCTCGTTTTGCGGCGCAGGTGAATGAGTCGGCGGAGAATATCGGCGCGCGGCGGCTGCACACCATCATGGAGAAGCTGCTGGAAGAAATTTCGTTCGAAGGCCCCGATCTGCGAAAGAAGTCGGTCAAGGTAGACGCGGCTTACGTACGAAAACAACTCGACGGCATTGTGAAAGATCAGGATCTGAGCCGCTACATTCTGTGATGCGCGCCGCACTGCTTTTCTTTGCTCCGGTGACCGTCTGCGCGATCGTTCTTTCCGGATGCGGCTATGCGGGCGAGCCCAGGCCGCCATCGCTGAAGCGGCCGATGCGGGTCGTCAACCTTGCGGCGAACGAGCGCGGTTCGAAGATTGTCGTTTCGTTTCGGCTTCCGAAAGAGACTACCGAAGGTATTCCGATTGATACTCAGCCCGAGATTGAACTTCGCGCGGGCGTGGTTCCGCCGGGAGAGTGGAACCTGAATGAGTGGGAGACGCATTCGACGATTGCGCCAGTGATGCCGCTGCAGATTCCGCCCGGTGGGCTCGAACCCGAGGGCAGGGCATTCCAAGGGCGGGCTACGCATGCGCCGCGGGCTTACTCCGGCGGCGCTGCTCCCGCTCCGATTTCAACAAAGAGGCTGCGCTCCATTCGTGCGAAGGCTACGTATCCTCCGATTGCCCCCTCTTATTTCGAGCGTACGGTTTCCATTGATGCCGAGCCGTTCGTAAATAAGACGATCGCTATTGGTGTTCGCGTTCGCGGACCGCATGGGCATGACGATGGATGGTCGCTGATTAACCTGCCGGTGCTGCCCGTTCTTGCCGCGCCCGCGCACGTACGCGTCGCGGATGCCCGCGGTGCAGTGCACCTGGAATGGGATGCCAATTCCGCTGCTACCGGCTTTCACATTTACCGCAAGCTGCCTGATGATTCCGACTGGCTTCCGCTCGGCGATGCGGCGCAGGCAGTCTTTGACGATCCTGCGCCTGCTCTTGGGAAGCCAGCGCAATATTACGTGGAAGCATTTCACGCAGCGGGCGCAATCACGCAACTCAGCGATCGCTCCGCGCCGGTCTCGATCACTGCGGCTGATCGCTTTCCGCCCGCCGTTCCGGCCGGGCTGACCGCGATCTCGGGTGCGAAATCGATTGAACTGGTATGGGATCGCGTGGAAGATGGCGATCTTGCAGGGTATCGCGTTTATCGCGATGGCAAACGCATTGCAGACGCTCTGATAAGCCCGGTCTACAGCGATGCCGATGTTGCCGCGGGCGTGAAATATCGATATGAAGTGAGTGCTGTCGATCAGACTGGCAATGAGAGCACACGGAGCGCGGGCGTCGAGGTTACTAAGGAATAGTCTCGCGGTACTTCGACCAGTTCCGCAGCAGGGTCTCTACTACCGTGTTTCCAACGCGCCACGCAGCTTCGAGCGCGGGCACATAAGCGGAATATGAACCCAGTTTTGTGCGCGCCAGATTCTCCGCTGCGGTGACGCCGGGCGGAGGCTGATCGTAATTGCTTGCCGTGCGTAGTACCAGCACGCGTCGCACATCAACCCGGTTTGCCTTCGCGAGCAGAGTCAGCGATTGCAGGGTTCCGGTGTCTTCCATGGCGGTAGTGACGAAGTCGCCCTTGCCGCCGGTGTGATAACGAACCCAATCGCTCGCCCACTCATCGAGCAACTTGCCGTGCCAGAAGGTACCAGAAGAAAGCGTGTCGCCTTTCATAACGAACGGTGCACGGCGGGCGGCTTCTTCTGTGTAAGCGTTTCGTGCCGTGCGCATGCCTTCCGAATCATCGAGCTTCACGTGCTCGGTCAGATGGAACGCCCAATCGACAAGCGATGAATTCAGCTGGTAGACCTCGCCTTCGCTCGAATCGCGTGGCTCTTCGTACGGCGACGATCCACGCAGGGGCAGATAGCCGGTCTTCCATCCGGCGGGAATCTCGCGGGCATCGATCTCACGTGCCAGGTCGCCATCGACGACCCACTCAGCCCATGCTGCCGATCCGAGGCTTCCTCGCATGGGACTGATCCCGGAAATTCCCGCCACCAGCCAGTAGGCCTTCGTGAGATCGAAGCGCGAATCCATCCCCAGCGCCATGATTGCCGCTGTCGATTTCGCAGTCCCAACGCCGGTGAGCACAGCCAGCACTCCGTCGTTATTCATGCGGAGATCGTGATAGCCCTGCGGGAAGGGAATCACGCGATCCAGATGATTGCGTTCCACCCAATACTGGAGTTCGCCGGGCTGATCGCCCGTATCGGCGCCACGTTCGAACATGGCGACGACGACGACTTTGACAGGAATAGGCCGCGGCGGGGAAGCGGCGTGCGCAAGATTCGCTGCGAGCAACAGAAGCGGTGCAAGTCCAAGCCAGCGAATCATGAATGATCAGCCGCGCTCGAGAATGGCTTCCACTCTCGTCAGACGATTGTCGATCTCGATTACTTTGCCGGTCAGCGTGTCGAACCGGGTTTCGAGACTCGTGAAGCGAGCATTCAGTGTGGCCTCCAGATTTGTGAACCGCATTTCGAGGCTATTGAATCTTGAGTCGATACCGGTGAACCGGGAATCAATGTCCGTGAAGCGGGAATCGATGCTGGTGAACCGGCCATCCATGCTGGCCAGCCTCGCCATTAACGCCGAGTGTTGCATCATGCTTGCCAGAACCGAGACAATCACGGCAAAAGCGGGCAGCCCCACAGCTAAGTACATTTGCGTATCGCTCATGCGCAGATAGTGCGTTCCGCAGGCTTTCTTCTCCAGAGTATCTTATTCCCGCAAAGCAGCGAGCGGCGCTGAGATACGATTACACGGAATATGGCCGCGAGACTACTTATCCTTTTCAGTGTGTTGGTGATTCCGCTGGCACTCTGGTCACAAGATGCCCCACCCGCATTCAGCGCGGTCTCCATTAAGCCCGGTCGCAGCGACGCCGCCTATTCGGTTCGTGCCGATGCGAAGCGATGGATCGCGACGGCGGTCACCACGAAAGTCCTGCTCAGAACCGCTTTCTTTAAGGACGGCTACCAAATCATGGGAACTCCTTCCTGGACGGATTCCGAGCCTTTCGATCTCGAACTCACCACGGATGCACCTCTTGTCCCCGCGCAATTTCCTGCCATGATGCAAGCCATGATGGCGGATCGCTTTAAGCTCATCTCTCACACGGAAAATCGGGAACTGCCGGGTTTGGCTCTGACCCTCGCGAAGAATGGCCCGAAATTCGGAGAGCACCTGGTGAAGCGCACGTTAGGCGAATGCCAGTCGGCTGCGCAGAAGGCAAGAGATGAAGGCCGGCCCGCCGCGCAATGCGGCGGCGTTAGGAACGGCTTCGCTGGCGGACGGAGTCAGCTATTTGCGTACGCAATCCCGATTTCGCAACTCTGCCGGGCTCTCAGTAATATTCTTCAAATGCCGGTGTGGGACGATACCGGGCTCGAAGGAACATTCGATATCGCGATCGAATGGGCGCCGGATTCCGACAGTGATCCTTCGATCTCTCCCGCGCTTCAGGAACAACTGGGGATCAAGCCTGAATCGGCCCGTCGCAAGACTGAGGTGATCGTTATCGATCACATTGAAAAGCCCTCGCCCAACTGATTTCGATTTCACTCCTTTGACTTTGTGATAGTATTCCGGTTTTAACGGAGGTAACATCCGTGAAATACTACGAGACGAAGGACGTAAGAAACGTTGGCATTGTAGGTCACGGCCACTGCGGAAAGACTTCCGTAGTGGCCGGTCTGCTTTTTGCGGCAGGCGCGACCAATCGCCTCACCCGTGTCGATGAAGGCAACACTCTCACCGACTACGACGAAGAGGAGATTCAGCGCAAGCTGACCATTTCCACCTCGATCGCCGCTATCGAGTGGAAGAAGACGAAGATTAACCTGCTCGATACGCCAGGTTTCAACCTCTTCACGAACGACGCTAACGCCACGCTGATCGCCGCCGATGCACTCATCATCGTGGTTGACGCCGTGGCTGGTGTACAGGCTCAGACCGAAAAGATGTGGGCTTACGCGGATCAGCGCAATCTGCCGCGCGCCATCGTGATCAATAAGCTCGATCGCGAACGCGCCAGCTTCGAGCGCACGATGGAAAGCATTCGCGAGCGCTTCGGGCGCGCGGCGATTCCTATCCACCTGCCGCTGGGCGCTGAAAAAGATTTCACCGGCGTCATTGATCTTGTCCATATGAAGGCGCATACGTTCGTGCCGGATGGGGATGGCAAGTCGAAAGAAGGTCCGATCCCTGAAGAGTACGCCGAAGCCGCGCAGAAGGCCCATGCGGAACTGGTCGAACTCGTCGCGGAAGGTAAAGACGATCTGATGGCCGAGTTTTTCGATACCGGCACGCTGCCTGAAGAACATATCGTCAGCGGGCTGGATGAAGAGATGCGCAAGGATCTCGTCTTTCCCGTGCTTTGCATGTCCGGGTTACACGATGTTGGCTCGGATCGCCTTCTCGATCTCATTGTGGAAGCGTTCCCGTCGCCGCTGGATCGTCCGGCGGCAGAGGTCACACTCAATGGGTCGCAGATTGAACGACAAGCGATCGACTCGCAGCCACTTGCTGCGTTCGTGTTCAAAACAACCGCCGATCCTTTTGCCGGCCGCATCTCATACTTCAAAGTTCTCTCCGGCGTTGTAAAGAACGACGCGAATGTTTTCAATACCCGCCGCGATACCGCCGAGCGTCTCTCCCATATCGGCGCGCCGCTGGGCAAAACCATTCTGCCGGTGGGCGAACTTCACGCCGGCGATATCGGCGCGGTGGCCAAACTCAAGGACACGCTTACCGGCGATACACTTGCCGACAAAAACTCGCCGGTAGTGTTCCCGCCCGTGAAAGTCAGCGAGCCGTCAATCGCTTTCGCAGTGGAGGCGAAGAGCCGCGGCGACGAAGACCGCATGGGCAACGCGCTGCACAAGTTGCTCGAAGAAGATCTCTCTTTGCGCTTCTATCGCGATCCGCAAACCCGAGACTTTCTGGTGGCTGGCACCGGTCAGCAGCACGTCGAAATCGCTGTCAGCAGGCTGAAGAAACGCTACGGTGTTGACGTAACTCTGAAACCGCCGCGCATTCCCTATCGCGAAACAATCCGCGGCAACGCGGACGTGCAAGGCCGCCATAAGAAGCAGACCGGCGGGCACGGCCAGTTCGGCGACTGCTGGATTCGGATGGAACCTCTGGCGCGCGGCGGCGGCTTCGTCTTCGCGAACGACGTATTTGGCGGGGCTATTCCCAGGAACTACATTCCGGCGGTGGAAAAGGGCATTATCGAAACCGCCGAGCGAGGCTTTCTCGCCGGCTATCCAATGGTCGATTTCAAGGTCACCGTTTATGACGGCTCCTATCACGATGTCGATTCATCGGAACTGGCTTTCAAGCTTGCCGCGCGGAAGGCCTTCCGTGCCGCGATGCAAACCGCTAAACCCAGCCTGCTGGAGCCGGTGATGAACGTCGAAATCCATGCCCCCGTGGAATACGCAGGTGACCTGATGGGAGATCTCAACGGGCGCCGCGGGCGCATCTCCGGTATGGATACCCAGGGCTCAACCCAGATCCTGAAAGCCCACGTACCCATGGCCGAGATGCTGAGTTATCAGAGCGATCTCACCTCAATGACCCAGGGTCGAGCGTCCTTCTCGATGGAGTTCGATCACTACGACTACGTGCCGCAGCTTCAGGCCGATAAGATCGTAGCCGCCGCGAAGGCCGCTCGCACCGGCGAAGAAGAATCCGACGACGAGTAGCGCTCCGGTTAGGGAGCCAGTACGAAATCGATGCGCCGCAGTGCCCGGTGACCGCTCGCATCCTGCGCAATCACCTGCGCGGTCCACGCGCCGGGCGCAAGATCGGCGACCGGCAACGGCACGCCAAACACGGCTCTCGAAATTCCGGACACGCTCTCCGGCCTGAGTCCAGGGATACCGCCCTGCTTTGCTGTGCCGCCTGTTGCGGTGTCGGCCACCGTCATCTGCGCGTTCACATCCGGAGTCGCCGGTGCGTAAATCTCGCCATAGACAAACGCCTTTTCCGTTTTGCGAAATCGATTGGTACCGGCGGGAGTGAACTGAATCCCGTTGGCCACCAGCGCCACATTGTCTCCGAACAGATCGACATCGCCCATCTGCCCCGCGCCTGCTGCCTGCCGCACAGACTGGCTAAGCGCCAGAGCGCTCATGGAAAACTTCGACGGATCCCAGGCTTCAATCGCCAGAGGCAGTTCGAGAGCGCCGAAAGCGCTCGCGCCGGAACTGAACGCCACCTTCATATCAAAAGCGCCCGCCGGCATTTCAAACTGCTTTTCGTAGTGATATGTTTGCGCGGCGAACTCGTTCACCTGCTTCTGATCCTCCAGGGTGACTTTGCGTGTATCGCTGAAACGAGCCGCCACACCATTGTCCGGAAGGTAGGCGATGCCGATCACATTCACGGCTGCGGTGAACTTCCCTTTGTCTTTCACAAACTTTACACCGGTTCCGGGAATGTCTACGGCCAGATCGACGCGCGCGGTATTAGGAGCCACGTAGAAGAACGGCGCCTGCATGGTGGCGGGAATCGTAGAGGGTGCATTTGCATCGAGCCGAGCCTCAAGGTCGCGTTCGGAAGGCGTCCCCGTCAGTAACTCCGGTGTTTGCTCATCGCAGTAGCTGCTGCGTGCGCGTACGGTCAGGCCGCCGCGATCCACATCCACTTTGATCGAATGGCACCCGCCGGGCGCCGAATCCTTCGAAGGCAGGTATCCCAGCGCATAATACTCCCGCTGCTCGGAACCAATCCTCTTTATCTGTTCCTCCAGTGTTGCGAGACTGGACACTACGAATCCACCGGTCCCCCTGGCTAGTGTGTAAAGCGCCTCGGAAGCTGGTCTGGAAGCACTCAGGTCTGCCATTGAACCGGGCCGGAGGATAACCTGACCTCCCGTCGCCGGAGGCGTCATCACTCTTGACAACGATGCATCCCCGGTCGAAACCACGCCGTCACCCCTCGCGCCGAGTGCGCCGATATCTACCGGATAGACGGCCGCATTGTAGCGATTACACTCCTCAACTGCTGCCTTCAATACATCCGGGTTAACATTCGCACCTTCGGAAAACAGAATGATCTCCTTGCGCCCCGGCGCCTTAGCCAGGCCTTTGGCGAGGTTCCTTAACACCACAGCCAATGCGTTCGTATCGCCTCCGCTTCGCAGAACCGGCGGGCCCAGCAGATTCGAGGTCTGCACCTGGTTCACCGCGAGTTTCAGGCTCTCCGCGTCGCTCGTGAGGTTCTGCCTGACGCGCAATGCGGTGTCGAATTCCGCGACCGCCATAAGCCGTCCGGGACCAGCACCGCCCGCGATCAGCTTCAGCGCGGCATCCTGCGCGAGGTGAAGCAGAACCTGCGGCACGCTGAGATTGTCAAAGAGCAGAACCACGCACGGTTTGTCTCCGGACGAAGACTCATCTTTCAGTCCGAAAAAGCTCGTCAGCGTCTGTTCCCTGCCATCCTCACGAACTTTAAAGTCTTTCTGCGTCAAACCTTCGACGTAGGCGCCTTTTCTGTCCGTCACGATCGCGTCGATAACCACCAGTCGCGAATCGCTGCTGAAGACCGAATCAGCGGGGACTGCGGGCGCGCTCTTCTTTTGCGCCTGCGCCCCTGCCGCGGGAACCAGCAGCGCAGCCATCAGGATCAACGAACTCTTCATCACGGGATCCTCACTGCGCCGTTCTGCGCCGTCATGGTCTGTCCCTCCGCATCCCGCAGGACCAGTCGAATGACGTAGGTGCCCGGCGCCACGGTGAAATCCGATCGCACCGGAATTCCATCGTTCAGCCTGTCGCCCAGGGTTGTGTCCATCAGATTCATTTCGATTGTCTTTGCGTCCGCCTGCAGAATGTTTCCGTCACGATCGAACAGTGCGCACACGACCCGCACGCTGTTCAGGTTGCGCTCGCCGGACTTGCGAAACCGCAACCGTCGCACATCCACTCGCGAAGTAACGGTGAGCCGTGCCTCTTTCTCGCTGGACTTGAAGAAGCGCGTATTCATCACGGCGGGGATATCGTTCATCTCGTCGTGCGAAAACAGCGCCTGAGTGACCTCCTCTTTCGCGTCCTCCTCCGCGCTTGCCAGATGCGTCGGTGCATAGTAGCCGAGCCGGGCCTGCACTGTCAGGCCGGCGGGTGCGCTCAGGCTGACTTTCAGTGAGTGAAACGATCCATCCGGCTTATTGTTCTGCGGCGAAAATCCGAGTACATAATAGACCTCCGGCGCTTCGGCGAGCTGCCGAACGCCGCCATCCAGATCGTTCGTATTCTGGATGAAACGCCCGCCGGTCCCCGATGCCAGTTCCGCCAGCACGCCGGTCGGATATCCCGTGTAGGCATCGTTTTGTGTCATCGGCGTTCCCAGCCCGCGGGAGTCGAGCGTATTGATTACGACATTCGATTTGATCGCACGGTTGATCGCCGGACCCATGTTGATCATCCCCGGCGGTGTGAGAATACCGGACGACGCCATCACCAGCGTTCGTTGTCCAGGCATCTCCGCCATCTTCTTCAGTACTTCGATCAGGTTGCCGACGGTCGTTTCCAGAGTCTGCTCGTACATATGCATCACGAACGCGGATTGCTCCTGTACCTTGGCCATGGCGGTTGGCAGATCCGGCGCGCATACATGCACGATTCCGTTGGCGATTTGCTCCTGCAGTTTCGTGTCGTGTTCGCTGATGATCCTGTTCGCATCCACAAAACTCAGCCCCGGGCATCCCGGAGGAGGCGTGTACGGATGCGGCCCGATCTTCGCGATCTCGCGATTAATTGCATCGCGATCGTCGGTGAAGGCCAGTTGGTTGAGGCCCGACGTTGTGAACACCGCCACGCGATCGCCGGGCTTGAGATTCGCCGCCAAAAATTTCTGCGTGGCCATGCGCGTATAGGCCACGTCCTCAAACCGCATGTGCGTGTCGTCAAAAAGGAAGCCAATGAAATGATCGGGAGCGATCAGCGCCGGCCCGGCGCCCGCCGCGCCATCCGCCGTCGGAATACTCGTCATCGGCTTGCCGCGCTGTGCTCTTTCGATGGAAAATCGCGAGATGATCTGCGGCCTGCCCTTATCGAACAGCTGGAAATCTTCCTGGCGAAGATTGCCGACCGTCTTGCCGTTGCGGTCGCGAACCACGACCGGAACTTCGATCAGCGTGACCTTCGACTGAAAAACCGCAGCTTCTTCCTTCACGCTGACTTCGGATGAAGGCGCGTTCTGCTGCATCTCCGGCGCCGCCATCAGCGCAAGCGTTGACGCGGCCGCCGCAATGAGAACACCTCTTTTCATATTCCCCCCAGGTTCGGCCATTATATTACAGTTTTCGCGAGAACGGGCACCAGAGAGAGACCAATCCGACGGGTGCCCGCTGCCGCAAGGTCTGCCAGAATTGATGTAGAATGAGCCTCACAAGGAGAAGGCGAACATGCACTGGAAGCTCATTCTGCAACTGTCCCTGCTCGGTCTCATCATGGCCGTAGCAACCATCTCTCTGATCCCATCCAACATCGAACCGGCATTCTGGTTCGTAGTCTTCCTGATCTCGGCGCAGCAGATCGCCAGCCGCGCTCCGGAGAAGCCCTTCCTGACCGGGTTGCTGACGGGGCTGGCCAACTGCGTATGGGTGACGGCTACCCATGCGGGCTTTATTGTCACCTATTTCGCGAATCATGCGGCGGAAAAGGAAATGCTGAACTCGATGCCAATGCCGCGCTCGCCCCGAATCATGATGGCGCTCATGGCTCCTGTGATCGGCCTTGTATCCGGCGCGATCATCGGGCTCTTTGCGATGATTGCCTGTCGCTTCGTGAAGCCTGCGACGCGGGAGTCTGTCGCATCGTAACAAAAAAGCGTCTTCTGCTCGTGCTCGCATGGGCCGCTGCGGTTCCAGCCCAGCAGTTCACCGTGACAAGGCAGCTTGTCCTCGCCCCCACAACAGTTAAGGATTCGCAGGGGCGCTTTGTCGATGGCCTGACGCCCGCCGACTTTCTGCTGTACGACAACAACACGCGCCTGCCGGTTGAGTCCGACTGGTCTGAATATCCTGTTTCCCAGGTAGTGGCGGTGCAGACGAGTGTAAATGCTTCCGCCGTCCTCGATAAGTTCAACCGGACGGGTGTTCTCTTAACCGATCTCATGGCCGGAGCCCGGGGTGAGACGGCGGTCCTCTCCTATAGCGATGTGGTGTCTCAGCGTCTGGCTTTCACCTCAGATACGAACGCGGTTTCCCACGCACTGATTCGCCTTCGCACCGAAGGCTCAGGGGCGGTCGCTCTCGACGCGATCGAAGCCGCGCTCAAGCTCTTCGATGCGCTGCCGCCCAATCGCCGCCGCATTCTCGTTATGATCGGCGAGCGCCGCGATCGGCAGAGTCAGGCCCGGCTTGCGCGAGTAGTGGAAGGTGTGGCGCGGCGCAACGTCGTCGTCTACTGGCTCACCTACTCGCCATTCCTGACGGCATTTACAGCAAGACCCAAAGTAGCGGATCACGAAACTCCGGAAGAGCAACGCCGCGACTGGAAGCATCGCGACGATTCCCTTCCGCTTCCGCCCCCAGAGCCGATGAATCTGATGAACGCGATTACTCAGATCGGCAAATCGCCCGATCTTGCCGAGCTCTTCACTCGCCAGACCGGCGGACGTGTGGGCAGTTTCCTGAAGAAGGGATCGCTTGGCGATCTTCTGCACGTGCTCTCGAACGAGATTCACCGCCAGTACATTCTCAGCTTTCAGCCACCAGCGGCGGACGCGGAGGATTTGCACACGATTCGCGTGGAAGTGAAGGATCGACCCAATCTTGATGTCACCACGCGAGCCAGCTACTGGGCTGCGCGATAAGCCTGCAGTCCGAGTCCTCGCGCGACGGCTGTGAACTCATTGCCCGCACGAATTCGCCCGGCGCCAAATCGCGCTTCGAAAATCCGTCGGACCGAGGGCACAAACGACGTGCCGCCGGTCAGGAACACCTGTTCCACCTCGCCATGCCGCACTCCACAACGATGCAGAAGATCGTCAATGCACCCGCTCAATTGGCGCAGCTCGTCGCGAATCCAGGCTTCGAAATCGACGCGCCGCACCGGCTGCTCCAGATCCACCACGCCGTCCGAAAACCGAAAAACGGCCGATGGTTGCGTTGACAGCTCGCACTTCGCCGCCTGCACTGCGCGATGCAGCTGATAACCCAGGTCTTCGTTAATCAGATGCCGCAGCGCGCCAATCTTCTCCGGCTCCAGCGACTGCGCCTGCACCGTGCGCAGCATATTCAGCGTGTCCTTCGATTTCAAAAAGGAAAGGTGGTGCCACTTCTCCGCCTTCGCATAAGGCCATGTCGGCGCCGGCAGAATCTTATCGAAGGAACGAATGCCCGACCCCGCACCCAGGGCCGGCGAAACCAGATGACGCACAATCTTCGCGTCGAACGCATCGCCCGCCACGCCTACGCCGCCATTGCCTAATAGCGAACCGCCGCGAATCAGAGAAAAATCGCTGGTGCCGCCGCCAAAATCGCCGATCAGAATCAGCCCGCCGCCTGCGCCGGTCGAATCATAGTACGAAGCCGCGGCAACCGGCTCCGGCGTGAAGGCAACGTCTTCGAATCCGGCAATGCGAAACGCCTCACGCAGACGTCCTTCGGCAAAAGCATCGTCATCCGCGTTCTCAGCGCCGACAAAGCGAACCGGCCGCCCGGCCACTATGGAACCGATCCGGACGCCGAACTGCGCCTCAGCCGCGGCCCGCAGGTCGCTGAGAATCCGCGCAATGAGTTCTTCGAGTCTTCTGCTGCGCCCGAACACCTCAGTCGCCAGCAGCGTCCGGCTGCTCAGGAAGGACTTCAGCGATTGAATCAACCGGCCTTTGTTCTCGGCCTCAAGGTAGCGCTCGATCCCGGCGGGGCCGGACCAGGAGCGCAGAATCTCGCGCCCGCGCTCGCGCGCCTGCTCCAGATACAACAGCGATCGGGAGGAGTCAGTAAATCCCGAGCCAGATGCGAAAGAAGCCAGTTCCACCCGGCCCTCCGCGCGCACCAGCGCAACAGAACTATTCGTGGTGCCGAAGTCGATCCCAACCGCGGCGGCTGGTAACGCCAGGAGCCTACTCGGCCTTCTTGACCGCGTGCTCGAACAGGTAGTTCAGCGTTTTTTCGGTCTGAATGTGCGACGCGATGCGGTCCAGTTCGCCGTTCTCCTGCAACTTACGCCGCAGCACAACCACCGGCTGCTTTTCCTGACGCGCAATCCGGTCCAGTTCGCGATCCACTTCTTCATTCGTCGCGTGAATCGATTCCCGCTCGGCCACCTTACCCAGAATCAGTGATGCCTTTACTTCCTTCAGCGCGTCGTCCTTCTGCGCTTCTTTCACCTTGTTCCAGTCGAGCTTGAACGACTTCGGATCCACGCCCTGTTCCTGCAGAGCCTGCAGCCGCTGATTCACGCGATTCTCAATCTGGCGGTCGACGAAGATCTCCGGTACGGGGAATTCATTCGTTTCCACGAGAGTGCCCACGATCTTATCCTTCGCCGTGCGCTGCGCTTCGTTCTCACGCTGCGCCTGAATCGACTTGCGAACCGCTTCCTTCACTTCATCGAGCGTACGGAAATCGCCCAGATCCTCTGCAAACTCATCGTTCAGCTCGGGCAGTTCCTTGCGGCGCAAGCCCTTCACGCCCACGCGGAACCGGACCGTCTTGCCAGCCAGCGTTTCGCGCCCGTAATCTTCCGGATACGTCACGTCGAATTCTTTTTCATCGCCCGGCGCCGCGCCCGTCAGGTTTTCGGTGAAACCAGGCAACGTCTCCGGCCCGCCCAAAAGCACCTGCACCTCATCCGCCCTGATGCCCTCTTCCGTACCCGAAAGACTCTCCAGCGAGACCACCGCGTAATCGCCATCGGCCAGGGGACGCGCGTCTTCATTCGCATACGTGGCCTTGCTCTCGCGAATCTCGTCGATACGCTTCGTCACGTCTTCATCGGTGACTACAGGCTCCGTGTACACGACCTCAACGCCCTGGTAATTCGGAATCTCGAACTGCGGAAATACCTCAAACCGGGCCTTGAAGTGAACTTCCTTCCCTTCATGGAAATGCAGATCGGACACATCGGGACGGCTGACCGGACGAAGCTGTTCCGCCGCAATCCGCGTATCCACGGCCCTGGGAATCAGATTCTCCAGCACTTTTTGCCGGATATCGGTATCGTACGTCTTGCGGATCAGCGACATCGGCGCCTTGCCCGCGCGGAATCCCTTCAGGTGAGCGCGCTCACGGAACTGCTCGGAGACCTTTGCGGTTTCCTTTTCGACGTCCTCAAAGGGAATCGTGATCTCAAGCTCGTGCCTGCAGCCTTCTACCAATGCCAATTTGGGTTTACCTCGGAGAGAAAAGAATGGAACGAAAATACCAGAATATCAGAGGTAACCGGAGCTTCAGCGCGACAGCGCGTCATCCAGCGTCTTCGCCAGTTCGTCGTAAACCACGGTTTCGACAAATGTCTTCCCCGCGACATAAACGGCCGGTATCTTAGTCACGCCGCGCGCCGTTGCGAGCTGAATGTCCTGGTCAACCGCGGCGGAAAGCCGCGGATCGCTCATAGCTGCCACAATCCCGGATTCGCTCAAATGATTGCGCGTGGCGAATTCGCGTGCCCACGGGACAAGCGATGCCTCCGTGACGTGCTCCTGCTCGCTCAGCAATTCACGCCGGAACTTAATTCCCAGGCGCGGGCTGTGCTCGCTCACCCAGCGCGCCGCCATGGCCGCCTGCCGCGCCCAGCGATGCTTCCCCAGCGGCATATCGCGATGAATAAATGCCACCTTCGCCCCGTATTTCGGCAGCAGCTTTTCATCCAGCAGTGTGCGCAGCGTCTGGCAATAATCGCACTGCAAATCGCCGTAGATCGTCACTTTGACGGACGAATCCGGGTTCCCCTCCACAACCTCTGTGGTGGCCGCACTCGCCGCAGTCAGCGCCACTACCGCCATCAGGAGTCCGAACTTCATAACTGCGCAGGCGTCTGCAGGTGGAAGGTCAGACGGGTTTCCGATGGAATCACGACCTTCTCGCCACTCGTCATCACTGCCGCGCCGGCCCCGACCACCGCACCCGATCCGGCGCCAATCGCAGCGCCCTTACCGCCGCCAACGATCCCGCCGATGATCGCGCCCAGCGCCGCGGTTCCGCCTACAACCTTGCCCGATTTCGCACCCTGCGATGCACTCTCGGTGCGAACATCCTCGCTGGAAAGCTCTACCCAACGGTCGTTCACTTTGATCGAAACCAGCGCCAGCGTCAGCACTGTTCGCCCCTGCAGACGTCCCGCCTGCTGATCGCTCACCAGTTTCGTAATCACATCCGCGCCACGGGAAAGCAGCGTGCGGCCATCCACCACAATCGGCTCATCCAGACTCGCCATATAAGTCTGGCCCGTGCGCGACGTCTCGGAATTCACCGCATCCACCATCCGGACTGTAATCGGCGCGCCGGCCGGGATCACCGAGCCATCCGCATATGCCGCAGGATTCGGACGCGGAGCGGGCTGCGGCGGGTAGGTCTGAATCATCGCCTGCGGCGGAGGCGCAGGAGGAGGTGGTGCGCTCACCGCATCATCGCTGAATGTCAGCCCTCGCACATCGCCAATGTCATAGGTTTGAATCTCGCCGCGAACTTCCACGCGAATCTGCCGCGCGGTGCCACCCAGAAACGTTCCCCGCACGGTCTTTCCATCCCGAAACGTCACCGTATCCGCAAAGACAAAGCCAGCCGCCGCGAGCGCCAACAGCGCACCAAACAGTACCCTTTTCATATTCACCTCTGATTCTACCGTTTCCGACGGGCAACATCCCGCGCCGGTTTCACCGCTACCGCTACTCTGTTAGAGATGGAGCTGACGCCCCTTCGCGTTTTTATGACCGTGGCCAGTGAGCGCAGCTTCTCGCGCGCCGCCGAAAAGCTCGGCCGCACTCAGCCCGCGGTCTCGCTCGCGCTCCAGCGACTCGAATCCGAACTCGGCGAGAAGCTCTTCGATCGCTCCGCGCGTGACGTCGTCTTAACCGATGCCGGCCGTACCGTTCTCGAATACGCGCGGCGCTTTCAAAACCTGGAATCCGAACTCACCAACGCCATCGCTGAGCTGCGCGATCATTCCGCCGGATGCCTTGCCATCGGCGCCAATGAATCCACCGGCCTCTATCTTCTTAAGTACATCGAAAAATACCGCGCACTCTATCCAGGCGTAAAGGTGCAGGTGCGCCGTGGTTTTTCCAGCCGCATTCCCGGCGAAATTGTGGATGGCAACCTGGAACTCGGCGTCATCAGCTATGAACCGCGCGATGAGCGCCTGCTCGCCACCGTCATCTACACCGATGCGCTGGTCTTCGTCGTTTCCCCGCAGCATCGCCTCGCAGGACGTTGTGACGTCTCCATCTCCGAACTTGCGAACGAAGTTTTCATCGCGCACAACGTGCTTTCGCCCTATCGCGAGTTCGTGCTGCGCAGCTTCCATGAGCGCGGCATTCGCCTCAATATGGATGTCGAGATGCCGACCGTTGAAACCATCCGCCGGATGGTGGAACGCAACGTCGGTGTCGCCTTTCTGCCGCGCATGTGCGTGGAGCAGGAGATTGCGGAGAGCCGACTCGTTGCGGTCAAGGTTCCGGAAATCGAAATCGAACGAAAGATTTATCTCGTGCAGCCCGCGCGCCGCGCCGTCAGCTACGCCGCCGAAGCGTTTCTCAAAGTGGTTCTGGAATAAGTAAAGCCAAATGAAGCTACCCCGAAGCAAATGGGCGCGCCGCGCGCTCTTTCTGGTGCTGGGCATCGCCGCCGTATATGGAATTGACGGAATCTCTCTGCTCGCCAACATTCCTGCGCGGCCTCGCTTCACCACCTATACGATTCGTCGCTACTATTACGTGAAGGAGAACTTCAACAAGTTCAGCTACGAGCCAAGGCCCTCAGTGGAAGAGCAGTGCGTCAACGCGCTCTTCCCACACTCCGGCGCATTGCCGTGCTGGTATCTGAGCCGTCACACGCTGCAAACCACGGCGGTCAACTGATCGAACAAAGACCGGACATCCGACTTTAGCCGCGTCCGATTTTAGTCCCCCAAAAATCGCCCAAACGCCCGCAGCTCCGTTACGTTATCGCAGATCGCCTTGATCCCGGCCGTAATCGGAATCGCCAGCACCAGCCCCGCCGCATCCCATAAAAATCCCCAAAACATCAGCGACACCGTCACCACCAACGGATTCAGATGCACCCGCGCCCCCACCAGCTTCGGGTAAAACACGTTCATCGCCGTGAGATGCAGCGCCAGCACCACCACAAACGAAATCAGAATCTCCGTGCTGGGCGCACCCGACGCCAGCCCGCCAAACAGCGGCGGCAGCATCCCCAGCGGCAGTCCGATATACGGGACCAGACTCAGAAACCCGCTCAGCGACCCGATCAGGAATGGATACTTGATCCCCAGCAGCGCAAACAAACCGAAGCTCAGCCCCGCCAGAATAATCCCGATAATAAAGTTCCCCACCACGAACGCGCGCGCCATGCTGGAAACCCCGCTCACCGACCGCGCCACCACCAGCCTGTCCGAACCCTCAAAGAACCGCAAAAAGCTCTTATAAATGTGATCGCGCCAGCTCAGCATGAAGTACACGAGGAACGGCACGAACGACGTCATCAGCGCGAACTGGTACAGCGTCCCCAGGCTTGCCACAAGGTAATCCGAGATGGGGTTTTTGTCCTCGTGAATTCTCACTTCCGGAATTGCGCCGGTCGTCGAGGTCAACGGGTCGGTCGCCCCTGTCTTCCGGCCCTTCTTTGTCGCCGGAGGAACCGGAGTCGGCACCGGAGGCTTCGGCGTAGTGCCCAGCACGTTCGCAATCGAATTGCCCAGACCCTGTACGCGCGCCGTCGTCACTTCCACCGCCACCGCGAGATTGTGCTGCAGCTCCGGCGCCTCTTTCGCGATGCCGGAAAGCTGCACCCATAGCGACATCAGCGTGAAATACAGCGTCAGCACCGCAACCGCGCAAACCGCCAGCGTCGCCAGCGAGCGCGGCACCCGAATGCGCGTCAGCAATCCAACGAACGGCTCCAGCAGGAAGGCAATGATCACCGCCACCAGCGTGGTGATGAACACCGCGCGCGCCCAGTAGAGCAGGGCAATCACGACGCCCGTCGCAATAATCGACAGGGCGTAATTATGCACCCGCCGGCTCTCCGGCGCTTCCTCCCGCTGATTGAGCAACCCTTTGAGCGAACCGCCCGGCATGCGTCCCCCGAATACAGTGTCTTGAAACCAGTGTAGTGTGTCAGCCCGAACCGCACTCATACAATCGAAGTGTGAGCAATCAGGGTCGAATTCTGGCGCTCGATCTCGGCAAAAAGCGCATCGGCCTCGCCATCAGCGATGAGCTCGGCATTACGGCGCAGGGCCTGGATACGCTCGAACGACGTGGACGCCGTGACGACATTGAAGATCTTCGTCGAATCGCGTCTTCGCGTAACGTCGCGAAATTCCTCATCGGCGACCCACTCCACATGAGCGGCGACGCCAGCCGCCAGGGTGACTACACCCGCGAATTCGCCGCCGAGCTGACGCGCAAGACCGGACTCCCCGTCGAATTTCGCGACGAACGCTGGACCAGCCGCGAAGCCGAACGCACCATCCGCGGCTCCGGCGTCGCCAACGGAAATCGCAAGGCCACAATCGATAAACTCTCCGCCGTGCTGCTGCTGCAAAGCTATCTCGATATGGGTGCGGCGCAATGAAGAAGATCCTCGCGCTGCTGGTGCTGCTGATCCTGGGAGCGGGCGCGTACGCGGGCTTTCAGCTCACACAGCCTTACCAGGCATTCAAAGAGCCCGTGCTGATCGACTTCCCCAAGGGCACCAGCACCACGCGCATGGCTGAAATGCTTGCGGAGCAGGGCGTCATCCCGAGCCCGTGGGTGTTCGTCGCCGCGAGACTGGCGCGCCGGGGACAGCGTTTGCAGGCCGGCGAATACAAATTCGATAAGCCCGCAACTCCGCTCGAAGTCTTCACCCGCATCGCAAAGGGCGACATCTATTACATGGAGCTCCTCATCCCCGAGGGTTACAACATGTTCGATATCGCTAACTCTGTGGCGGCGCTGGGCACGATCTCGGCGGCGCAGTTCCTCGAAGCGGCGCGCGATCCCGCGCTGATTCACGATCTCGATCCTGACGCCGAAACGCTTGAGGGCTATCTCTTCCCGAGCAAGTATCGCGTCTATCCGAAATCCACCGCGCGCGATATTACGCGGATGATGACGAATGAGTTTCGAACCCAATATCGGATGCTGGCCGCGCCGGGTCGCGTGCATGGTGTGGTCACATTGGCTTCGTTAGTAGAGCGTGAGGCGAGGTTGCCCGAAGAGCGCCCGGAAGTAGCGTCTGTCTTTGCGAACCGCCTGCGTATTGGCATGCGATTGCAGTGCGACCCGACTACGGTCTATGCCGCGCTGCTAGAAGATCGATTTAGGGGCGTGATCCATCGCTCCGATCTGGATAACGCGAACCCGTACAACACCTACCAACACGCAGGATTGCCTCCGGGACCGATCGCCAACCCCGGCGTAAGCTCGCTGAAAGCCGCCGCCGCGCCGGCCGACACGCCCTATCTCTACTTCGTAGCCAAAGCCGATGGCTCCGGTGGACACAACTTTTCCGATACGCTCCAGAAGCATGAACTGGCCGTAGCGAACTACCGCCGTGCCACGAAAGCCAACTAAGAAGCAGCGAGTACTGGATTACGCGGTGGCGCGTGGATGGACCAGCATCGGCGAAGAGCAGTGGAACGAATTCCGCCGGAACCTCGCAGACATATCGCCGGAAACAATCCGCAAATCAGGCCTGAAAATAGAAGCCCCGTGGTGCGGAGTAAACCAGCACACACTGGAAGATCTGGCCGCATCACTAATCGAATTCGCAGGAATCTACGAAGCCAAACCGAACCTGCAGGACCTCTGCCGCAAACAAGTAATAGAAGCCAAAGACCGAGCCCGCTGGCAAGCGAATCGCCACACCACAGACGAATCAACGCGTAAACGTAAAGAAGAAATGGTCGAGTGGATGCTCATCTGGCTAAGCAACCCAACCATCTTCTCCGCCTGGCACGCCATCCGAACACACCGAAACGAGAGTAATTGAGTGTTGTATCTGATTGAGTGATCCGGTACGCCTGCTTACCCGAACTGCGGTCTGACTGAAACACTATGCGCCATAGTGTTTCAAACATGGCGAAACCATCGCCGCTGCGGCGATTCGTGTCAATTGAATTGCACGATCCGGTGACCCGAACAGGTCTTTATCCGTGGGATAATCGACGGCGATGCGTGAACTGCATGGCGTCGGATGCTTCAACTGGTCTAATATTGCCGACCTGAAGCGCGCAGCCCTGCTTTTCGATGTCGTGAACATTTTCGACATTGACGATCTTCTCGACGACTCTATGCGCGTTGGATTTCCGCATGTCGTCGCTGAGATAGAATTTCTCCTCGACAAGAAGGTAGTTTGCGGGGCATCGGCTCTACAGATACCGAACGATTTTCCGATGATCGACTTAGATGGCATATTTGAGGCATTGAACCGTTCCAGCACGCCGCCGCCGGGGACGAAACTCTATCCCCTCAGCGCCATCTTCGAGGATTGCAACAGTAGGATGATGGCGAGTTACCTCAATACGCTCACAGACACGGCGCCAATCTGTCGCCTACCGTTTCCGGCAACCGTTAAAGGCGCGTTCGCGAAGCGTGAAGAGGCCGTGCTGACGATCGCCCGAGATTTGTTCCCCTGTCCCGATGGAGGTTGTGCATGGCAGGACATCCTCGATTTCAAGGCTGAGATGCGTGACAAGCAGTGGGCGTTCCGGCGGTTTCTCGATACCTTGGCGACTAAGCAGCGAACGGAATCCGAGATTCGCGATGACCTCGAATGGTCAATTAATGAATACTCCAAAGCAATGGAGATACATAAACTCAAGGCTTCACGCAGCTTCATCGATGTGTTCGTCATCACACCGCTCGAAATCCTCGAAGACCTCATAAAAGTCAATTGGTCGAAGATAGCCAAAGGCGCGCTTCAGGTCAGCAAGCGCAAGGTTGAATTAATGGAGGCGGAGGCGAAGGCACCGGGTCGAGAATGTGCCTACGTGTTCGATGCGCGGCAGAGGTTCGGACTCAACATTTAGGTCGCCTCGTTAACGGCACGCCAGTTCGTCGTCGGCATCCTTATGCGACCCAGATGCCCCAATTCGTCATTGCCGTGAATGCCGTCTTCTTTTCATCTGGGTCCCGCCACAACTGACCGAGCACTCCGATATCACCGCATTTAACGAAATCCACAAGGGCCGCATTGGTCGTCGATAAAGGATAAAGGAGGCGGAATGATCTTGTGGAAAATCCAAAGCTGACCGTTGCCAGCCGCCTTTGCGATTTCGTTAACAGCATCGGCGAGCGCGTTCGCGTACGTAGGCGCAATAAGCTCCTCGTTCAGAGTGCCATCCGGCTTGAAATAGCTTTCGATGATGAGCGAAAGTTCCGATCGACCGAAATCCCGCACGACCCGCATTGGCGTATCCCTCAAGGCATCGTCTACGACGGAATCTTCCCCGACGAAGAACTTCGCAT
>JBEHXG010000020.1:0-85304 GCA_048498815.1 Acidobacteriota bacterium
GGTCCAGTAAACCGTGTTTAGTTCCGGATCGTAAGTCCCCGGCAACCAGGTGGCGCCGGCGCCATGCTGCCAGCTATCGCCCGCCCATGTCTCATTACCGAACTCGCCCGGACCGGGAATGGCGTTGAAGTGCCAGAGCTTGCGCCCGGTCGCCGGCTCATAGGCCTCAATGAATCCGCGAATACCGAACTCACCGCCCGAGATTCCGGTAATGATTTTGTCCTTCACGATCAGCGGGGGCGATGTCAGCTCATATCCCGCCTTCGTGTCGGCAAGTTGAACCTCCCAAAGCAGCTTGCCGGTATGCGCATCGAGCGCAAGAAGCGCGGCATCCAGAGTTCCGACGAACAGCCGGTTGTCGAGAATCGAAACACCCCGGTTCGAGCGGTTGTTCTCATAAGGATTGCGAACCTTCTGCGGACGATCAAAGCGCCAGATCTGACGTCCGGTTTTCGCATCCAGAGCAAAGACTGTCGTTGTCCCCGCATTCGCTCCGCCCAGGGGGCCCGTGGTGTAAATGATGCCATCCACCACAAGCGGCGTTGCCTGACTCTGGCCCTCGCCCGGCATCGGCGCGAGCCATTGCCCCTGCAGATTCTTCACATTCCCGGCATTGATTTCCGAAAGGCCCGAGTAATGTGCGCCCGCCAGATCGCCCCAGAAGCTGAGCCAGTTGGCCGGATCCTTGCTCGCATTCAGGAGCCGATTCCAGGAAAGCACACTATGCGCCGGATCAGCCGGCGCCGCCAGGTTCGAGCCGGTCTTGAGATAGGCAGCGATGTTTGCAATCTCCGCGGTCGAGAGCTTCGTGCCGTAATCCGCCGGCATTAGAGAGGTCGCGTCTACCTTCAGGTCCTTAAGTTCCGCACGGTCAAACGAACGGAAAGCGCCGGTTGTGTCCACGAACTGAACTGTAAAGCTGTCTTGGGACTTGCGGGTTCCCTTATAAACCTTCCCGTCGGCAGTTGTCGCGGTTACGGTTGCGCGCTGTGCGCCACCGCCGCGTCCGCCACCACCGCGTCCGCCGCGCCCTCCGCCTGCCGGACCCGCGGCCGTGTTGGGATTTACGATAGCGGCCTGAATGTGCTCCGCGGTAAGCGTAGTTGCGGTGAGATCCGGACCAACGGGAATCCCCCGTCCGTTGAACTGATGGCAGGTGATGCAGGCGCCCTTGCCTTCAAATGCAGTCTTGCCGGCTGCCGCATCGCCCGCTGCCGAAGTAGCTGCCGCGCTCGCCGCTGCCGGTGAGGCAGTCGCAAGCGTCCTCATATACGACACGATTTGCCACATCTGATCGGTGGAAAGCTGCGGATAACCCTGCATCGCCGTACCGCGAATGCCGTTCCGAATATTGAGCACAATCTCCCCATCCGCGCTGCCGTGAGGGAACACGCCATTGGTGAACGCACTCGCAGTAGCCCCGGGCGCGTGGCAGTTCTGGCATTGCGCCGCAAACAGGGTCTTACCGGAGGCGATTGCCGTCGCATTGCCCGCAAAAGGATTCGTGAGCGCTTCGGCTCGATCTGATTGCGCGGCCAGCGGAACCGCGCATGCAAAAGCGCCGAGGGCGAAAAGGGGCAGAGCGTTTATGCGCATATAGGCATTGAACATTGTATGGGAAACCGCCTCCTGGCGTTTGTCAAGATTCGCAAGCGCGGCCCGGAGGGCGGCGAAGATTATCATTTGAAGCGTGCCCAGACCCGTTAGACAGGTCAGTCTCGGACCGGCGGACGTTCGCCTCTGCAGAAAGCCGAACGACCCCATCTATGCCGAATGCACTTCGCCGCTCAGCCCATATCCGGAAAAGCTGACGGAGAAGCTGGATTGCTGGGCCGCCGCGGCACCCGAGCGCGCATTTCTCGCCGAGCGCGCCGGCGGCGACTGGCGGTCTCTGAGCTTCGAACAGGCACGCCACACGGGCCTGGCCATCGGGCAGGCCCTGATAGACCGAAAACTCTGCCCGGACCGGCCGGTGCTGATTCTCTCCGGCAACAGCATCGACCACGCAAAGCTCTCGCTCGGCGCGCTCTATTCCGGCATTCCTTACGCGCCCGTTTCCCCTGCCTACTCACTAATCTCAACAGATCTCGGGAAGCTGCGGCATATCCTTGAACTCATGACGCCGGGCCTCGTCTATGCCGAAAGCGGGACGCAATTTCAGCGGGCGCTCCGTATCCTGCCTCCAGACACCGAAGTCGTAGTTTCGCGAGATCCGGAGCCCGGATGCACCCTGCTGAGCGACCTGGAATCCGTCACGCCCGGCGCGTCCCTCGACGACGCTCAATCCGAAATAACAGGAGACACAATCGCCAAGTTTCTCTTCACCTCCGGTTCCACGGGTGCGCCCAAAGCCGTGATTAACACCCAGCGGATGTGGTGCTCGAATCAGCAGATGATTCTGGATTGCCTGCCGTTCCTTGCCGAAGAGCCGCCCGTACTGTGTAACTGGCTGCCCTGGAACCACACCGCCGGAGGAAACCATGACTTCGGCATTGCGCTCTACAACGGAGGCACGCTCTACATTGATGGCGGACGCCCCACCCCAGCCGACATCGGGGAAACCGTGCGAAACCTCCGCGAAGTGTCCACGACTTTCTACTCCAGCGTCCCGAAAGGCTACGAAGAGCTGACGGCACATCTTCGCCAGGACCGCCAACTCCGGGAAACATTCTTCCGCCGCCTCAGACTCATGTGGTACGCCGGAGCAAATCTCTCCCAGCATCTCTGGAACGAACTGGACGCGCTCTCGCTCGATACGACCGGCGAGCGTATCCTCATGCTGACCGGGTATGGGTCCACCGAAACCGCGCCTTTCGCGCTCGCGCCACGTCGTGAAGTCACCCGGGCCGGAATCGTGGGCATTCCCGCTCCAGGCATGACACTCAAGCTCGCACCTGTGGCGGACAAACTCGAAGCGCGAGTGAAAGGTCCGAACGTCACGCCCGGCTACTGGCGCCAGCCCGAACTCACTCAGGCCGCATTTGACAAGGAGGGTTTCTACAGAATGGGCGACGCCCTGCGCTTCGCCGACCCCAACGAACCCGGCGAAGGCTTTCTTTTCGATGGACGTCTGGCGGAGGACTTCAAGCTCAGCAGCGGGACCTGGGTGAACGTCGGGCCGCTTCGCGCGAAAGTCATTGGCGCGGGAGCCCCTTTCATACGCGACGTGGTAATAGCGGGCCACGATCGCGAATTCATCTCGATCCTTATCGTGCCGGATGTCGAAGCATGTCTCACACTCGGCGCCGGGCTGCGCGAACGATTCCGTCAGGTTCTCGAAGCCCTCGAAGCGGAAAGCACGGGCAGCTCGAATCGAATCGTCCGCGCTGTCGTGCTCGAAGAGCCGCCATCGTTTGATGCCCATGAAATCACCGACAAAGGCTCCATCAACCAAAAAGCCGTACTGGCGCACAGAGCGTCGCTCGTGGAGGACCTATATCGGACGGAGCCGCCCGCCCACGTAGTCTGCCTGCAATGATGAAAGACCGGAGGAGAAACCCGCTTGTCCACAGAACGTTCCGAGCGCGACACGGTCGCATTTGAAGTCCGCGACAACATCGCCTGGGTCAGCTTCAATCGCCCCGAAAAACGTAACGCGATGAGCCCAAAGCTCAACCGCCGCATGATGGAAGTTCTGGACGAACTCGAGTTCCGTGACGACGCCGGCGTTATGGTCCTGCGCGGAGAAGGGTCGGCATGGTCTGCAGGCATGGACCTTAAGGAATACTTCCGTGAAACCGAAGCCCGGGGTCTCGGCGGCATCCGCAAATCGCAGCGCGAGGCCTACGGATGGTGGCGCCGCCTGCGCTGGTATCAAAAACCCACCATCGCGATGGTGAACGGCTGGTGCTTCGGTGGCGGCTACGGTCCGTTGTTCGCCTGCGATCTCGCCTTCTGCGCCCACGAAGCGCAGTTCGGTCTTTCGGAAATTAACTGGGGGATTCTGCCTGGCGGCGGCGCAACGAAGGTCGCCACAACGCTGATGTCCATGCGCACCGCGATGTACCACGCGATGCTTGGCGAAACCATGGACGGCCCCGCAGCCGCGCGCGCCGGACTCGTGAACGAATCGGTGCCGTTGGCGCAGCTCGAAGCGCGGGTAACGGAAGTCGCACGCAGGCTGCTCGAAAAAAATCCGGTTGCGCTGAAAGCGACCAAAGACGCCGTCCGCCGCGTCATGGAAATGACCTATGACAACGCCGAGGACTACCTGATACGCGCTCAGGAAGCGGCCAATTTTCACGACGGAACCGAAGGCCGCAAAGAAGGCATTCGCCAGTTCATCGACGAAAAGAGCTATAAACCCGGTCTGGGCGCCTACGACAAAGACCGCTCTACTCGATGACTTTGCGCTTGCGGATCAAATCGGCGAGCGCATCGCGCAGAAGTCCTGCTTCCGTCGGGAACTGCAAACCCTTCGTCCGCAGGTTTTCAGGCGAATCCTGATTCGCCGCGGTAAAGTCGGTAACCGCCAGCTTATAGTCTTTATTCGGATCAATCGCCTTGCCCGCTGTCACCACGGCGGGCAGGTCGCGCCCCTTGAAAGTTCCGACCACTACCATGTCGTCAAAAGGCATGATGTTCCAGACGTACCGAAGCAGCAGCTGGCCCTTCGGTAACGTATCGCGGACACCACCGGCATTCAGAAATGCAAAATCCGCCCCGGTCGTAGCCTTCATCGCGTCTTCGAGCAGCGTTCTGACCTCAGGCCGGGAAAGCTGGCGGTTCGAAACGCCGATCGGCTTATCGACAACCGTGGAAACCTTGTCCTCCCAAATCTTCACCTGAGCCGCGACGTCGGGCGCGGGCTTGATCTTGTCGCTGTCGATAACGATCTTTTTCCACGTCCAGGAAACGGGGACCTTCTTTGCGGTATCGATCTTCAGTTCCAGACGACCCAGTTCTTCCCCGTAACTCTTCACGCGAACCAGCACGTGATCGCCGCTGGAAAGCTCTTTTTCGAGGCCCGAGTGAATGTGACCCGATACCACGACCGGAACATCGGGCTCAGAAAGAAACGCCTTCTCTTCATCGCCATTGATGTGGGCAACCAGCACCACAATATCCACCTGGCTCTTCAGTTCCGCCGCGTACTTACGCACGGTCTCCACCGAAGGAGTCGTGTGATAGTCGCCCAGAGCCGACGGAAACGTGAGCGAATGGAGATCGTTCGTCATGGCGCCGATCACGCCAACGCGCAATCCATTTACCTTCAGAATCACCCAGGGGGTCGGGGTGAGCGTCTTACCCTGACTATCCACAATGTTCGAGGAAACAATCGGATAGTTCGCCGTCTTCACGAAATTCAGCGCCTGCTGCCAGCCATAATCGAAATCGTGATTCCCAAGCGTGGCGGCGCTATAGCCGAACATGTTGGCGATCTCGAAAACCGGCATTCCTTTGTAGATGGTAGAAACCGGGGAACCCTGCGCCAGATCGCCGCCATTCAGCAGAATGCAGTCGGCGCATCCCTCCATTTCGTGCCGTATCACCGTAGCGAGATAGGCAAATCCACCGTGGTGGTTATCAAGAGGCGAAAGCCGCGAATGCAGGTCGTTCGTGTGAAGGATCGTCAGAGTGCGAATCTCGGCCAGCGCCGTCGATTGCAACGCGGCAAACAGACCCGCCGTGAATAGAGTAACGACTGTGCGTCGTGTTCGCATCTGCATGTCCTATCGTACCGGAGCCCGCAGATAAGCGTCGTCGCCGCGAATCCAGTCCTCGCGCCGCGGCGAAAACAAGTCCGTTGCCATCGAGTCTTCGAGCGCCTCCACCATGTGCGGCAGATTCGGAGGAATCCGGAGCACATCGCCCTCGCGAACCACAATCTCGCGTCCCGCCTGATCCCCGCCAAAAATAAACCGCAGCGCGCCCGACTTCATCATCGTCACCTGCTCATTTTCGTGATGGTGCATTCCGACGAGCGCACCCTGGCGCAGCAGAATCCGCGCAATCGTCATCGTTTCCGTATGGACCACCTGTCGCACGGTCTTCTCATTCATCTCTTCACGGGGAACCGTAGCCCAGTTGTATTGATCCATTTGAGGTAAGTATCCTATATGTTGCCTATGAAAGGTATCGTTCTCGCCGGCGGGACTGGCAGCAGACTGTTCCCCCTCACCAAAATCACGAACAAACACCTCCTGCCGATATACGACAAGCCGATGATCTACTACCCGATCCAGACGCTTGTGGATGCGGGCATCAGCGACATCATGGTGGTTACCGGCGGCAAGAACTCCGGCGACTTTCTGCGCCTGCTGGCCAATGGCAAGCACTTCGGTCTGAAGCACATCGCCTATGCGTATCAGGAAGGCGAAGGCGGTATCGCGGAAGCGCTGGGGCTATGCGAGCACTTTGCCGCCGGACAGCCGATCTGTGTCGTGCTGGGCGACAACATCATCGAAAAGGATATCCGCGCCGCAGCCGATGCCTTCCGTGTGCAGGAAACAGGCGCGCGCATCCTCGTAAAAGAAGTTCATGACGCCGAGCGTTTCGGCGTTGCCGAGTTTGATGGCGACCGCATCGTGGGCATCGAAGAGAAGCCAAAGCAGCCCAAATCGAACTACGCCGTGACGGGTATCTATATGTACGACGCGACCGTATTCGACAAGATTAAGACCTGCAAACCATCGCATCGCAACGAACTCGAAATCACGGACGTCAACAATGCCTACGTAGCCGAAGGAACCATGACCTACTCCTACCTCGATGGGTGGTGGACTGACGCCGGCACGTTCGATTCCCTGCTCCGCGCCGCCAATCTCGTGCGCACCTCGAAAGGTCCCACGGAATGAAGCCTTCTGAAATAGTGATTGAACTGCCGAAATGCGAAAAAGGCATCGGCGATATTATTCTGGCGCCGGATTCACCCAGGCTCATTGCGGGAGTCGTCTGCCAGCCATTCGCCATATGGCCTGACGATCGCGGCTACTTCATGGAAGTGCAGCGCATCGGCGTTGGAGCCGCCGGACATTTTCCGAAAGACACCACGCAGATCTCTGCCGCGGTGAACTATCCCGGCATCATCAAAGCCTTTCACTTTCACCGCCATCAAACGGACTGGTGGACGCCCGCGAACGGTATGTTCCAGGTCGTGCTGATCGATCTCCGCCCCGAATCGTCTACTTTCGGAAGGCGAAACACGCTGTACGTTGGCCAGCTGCGCCCGTGGCAGATCCTGATCCCGCCGGGAGTGGCGCATGGCTACAAGGTCGTCGGTACAAACCAGGCAACCCTGATCTATGCGACCGACCGCTTCTACAACCCTGCAGATGAAGGACGCATCCCGCACAACGATCCGCACCTGAATTACGACTGGGAACTCCAGCATAAGTAGCTTCCTGTGAAATCGTGATTGCCGCGCTCGATGCAACTCCGCTCACGCTGACATCCGGCGGACTGGCGCGGTATGCGAGCGAACTCTCTCTGGCGCTGGCAAGGCAGTTCCCGGACGATCGCTTCGTTTTGGTTTCGGATCAGCCATTCGCGCTTCCCGAAAGCGCGCCGCCAAATCTCACGAACGGCGGCAAACCTGGAAAGGGACGCTGGTGGCTGCATGGAGTGCGTGAAGCAATAGAATTCGCGCGAGCGGAAATCTTTCACGGGACGAACTTCGAAGTCCCCTACATCGGCTCAACTCCGGCAATCCTCACTATCCACGACCTCTCTCCCTGGAAAGATCCGGCGTGGCACGCCGGTCCAAACCGCGTGCGACGCCGGACGCCCTGGCTTGTCCGGCTCCGGCGGGCCAAAGCGATCCTGACTGTAAGCGAGGCCGTGCGGCGCGAAATCGTAACCCACTTCGGAATTGCGAATGACCTTGTGCGTGCCATCCCCCTGGCCGCCGCCAGTCATTTTCGTCCTGTTGACCCAAATCCAGACACGCCTTCCCGCCCGTACTTCCTGTTCACCGGAACGCTCGAACCGCGCAAGAACCTGGCGGCTCTGATCGAAGCATGGAAATACAGCGGACTGGGAACGGCATTTGATTTGCTCATTGCCGGGAGAACCCGAGCAGATTTTGCACGGCTGCCGGACACGGTGGCAGTTCGCTACCTGGGGGAGGTGCCTGACGATGATTTGCCGCGTCTCTATTCCGGCGCTCTGGCGTTCGTGTATCCGAGTCACTACGAAGGCTTTGGATTGCCCGTCCTGGAGGCCATGCAATGCGGCTGTCCGGTGATCGCCTCGCGCGATCCGGCGCTGCTGGAAGTCTCTGGCGAAGCGGCGATTCACGCCGCATCCACACAAGAACTGGTGCAGGTCCTGAGGGCCTTAGCCGAAAACGTCGATCTTCGCTCCGCGATGCGACAAAAGGGACTCGCCCGCGCCGCCTGTTTCTCCTGGGAGCGCACAGCGCGCGAAACTCATGCCCTGTATCGGGAGGTGCTGGCCTGATCCGCTCGGTGCTGATGCTGTCGCCCGAATCGCCCTATCCGCTGCATGGCGGAGGAGCATTCCGCGTCGCCTCGCTCGCCCACTACTTCTCCAGGTTTGCCGCTGTAGACCTTGTGCTGTTTTCGGAAACGGGGAAACCCGCCCCAATGCCCGCAGGCCTGTTTCGATCGCAGGACATCATTACTCTGCCCCCCAGCAAACGCAACACGGCATCGCGCTACATCCGGAATGCAAAGCGTGCGGCCCGCGGCGTCCCGCCGCTGATCGACCGGCTCAGCGGCCACGCCGCCCAGTTGAACCGCATCCTCGCCGGGCGCCGTTACGATCTAGGCATCGTGGAACACTTCTGGGCCGCGCCGTATCTGACCGAAATGCAGCGTGTCTGCGGGCGCACCATTCTTGACCTCCACAACATCGAATCAGTGCTCCACACCCGCTGCGCCGAAACGGATACCGGACTCGTATCCCTGGGTCAGCGGCGCTTTGCCAAATGCGCCGAAACCCTGGAGCGCCGCCTGCTCCCCGGTTACTGGCTGAACCTCGTGACATCCGAACCGGATGCCGCTACCGCCCGCACGCTCGCCCCTCGCGCGCAAATCGCGGTTTACCCCAATGCTCTGCCGGAAATCGCCGCCCCCCGCGTCACGGAGGAGCCAGTCGTCGTGTTCTCCGGCAACTTCGAATATCACCCCAACATTGACGCCGTCGATTTTCTCGTGCGCCACATCTGGCCGGAAGTGAAGCGGCGCTGCCCCGGTTTGAAGCTGCGCCTCGTCGGCAAAGGTGACGAATTCATCCGCCACCGGATTCCCTCCGGCACCGATATTGAAGTTTCCGGCGCAATTGCCGATTCACTTACTGAGATTGCGAAAGCGCGAATCGCAGTGGCTCCGCTGCGAGCCGGCAGTGGGACGCGCATTAAGATCATCGAAGCCTGGGCCGCGTCGCGTCCGGTAGTCGCAACTAAGCTCGCTGCCGAGGGTTTGAAATACACGGCGAACTCCGAGCTGATGATCGCAAACGAAGCTGCAGCGATCGCCCAGGCCATCGCCGATCTGAATCTTGACCCGGTTCGCCGGGAGCGCCTGGGAGAAGAAGGACGCAGGATGTTCACAAAGAACTACACATGGTCTGCCGCATGGCGTTCTCTTGATGCCGCGCTGCCCGCCGCCGGACTTGACGTTATGCACCGCTATACTGAGGATTCCGATGCGAATCGCCGTTGACGCACATGCAATCGGCCGCCATCTCACGGGCAATGAGGTTTATGTGCGAAGCCTCCTGCGCGAGTTCGCCAGCCTCGAAGGGACCTCGCGATTCATCGCCTACGTCTCGGAAGAGGGCGCGGAGACCCTGGTTCCGAAGCAGTTCGAGACCCGCCGCGTAGCTGCCAATGCCTACGCCCGGCTCGGCTGGGACCTCCCGCGTAAGGTCGGCAATGACAAACCCGATTTGCTCCATGTGCAGTACACTTCGCCGGTTCTCGGTGGAACGCCAATTGTCGTTACCGTCCACGACGTCAGCTTCATCGAACATCCGGAGTACTTCACGGCCTCGCGTCGCATCCAGCTGCGCATGACCGTTTCCCGCACCGTGAAGATGGCTTCGCGAATTATCACGGTGAGCGAGTTCTCCCGCGACGCGATTCTGCGCGCCTATCCCTCGGCTGCGGGGAAGGTCCGCGTCGTGCCGAACGCCGCCAGTTCCGAGTTCCGCGTCATTCCCCGGGGTCGCGCACTTCGGACGGTTCGCTCTCGTTTTGGCATCGAAGCTCCATTCGTTCTTTCGGTCGGCGACCTGCAACCCCGCAAGAACCATATCGGACTCATTAACGCCTTCGCCAGCCTTACGGCCGCGCATCCCGAACTGAAGCAGCACCTCGTAATCACAGGCCAGAACACATGGTTTGCGCCGAAGATTATGGCCGCCGCTCAGGCTTCCGGCGTGGCTGATCGTATCCACTTCACCGGTTTCGTCAGCGATTCCGACCTCGTCAATCTCTACAACGCCTGCGACTGCTTCGTTTTCCCGTCGTTCTACGAAGGTTTTGGCCTGCCGATTCTGGAAGCGATGGCCTGCGGGCGCGCGGTCGCCTGTTCCAGCACTTCCGCCATGCCGGAAGTCGCGGATGGCGCGGGCCTGTTGTTCGATCCACGCAATCCGGCCAGCATCGCGCGCGCCGTGGGGGACATCCTCCTGGATGCCGAACTCAAAGAGCGGCTGGAAAATCGGGGAGTAAAGCGGGCGGGCCATTTCAACTGGCGCAAGAGCGCGCAGGCTACGCTCAGTGTTTACCGCGAAGTAGCGGGCCTCCCCATGGAAACCGAAATTGAAGAGCAGATAGCAATGCCGGTCCGGAAAGCCTCCCGACGACGATGAAGCACTTCGCGCCCCGGCTGACCGCGTTGTTCTTCGCGGGCGCCACCGCAGCCATTCTGGTGCCTGCGGGAATCGCACAAAAGCCGGCCCCCGCTCCCGCAACACCCGTTCTGAAAGGTTTCCCCTTTACCAACGAGAGCCTGACTTACACCGTAAACTGGCCGAGCGGCCTGAACCTCGGCGAGGGACACCTCAGCGCCACGAGCGATTCCTCGGGCTGGCGCTTCGAATTCGCGCTCGATGCCGGCATTCCCGGCTACGCCGTCCGCGACACCTATCGGGGTACCGCCGACACGAATCTCTGTGGAGGATCGTTCAGCAAGGACACGTCTCACGGCACCAGGAAGCACACCGAAACCACGGTGATCGATCAGTCCGCGGGTACCGCGACCCGCCATTCCAACACAGTCGACTCCCACACCAGCGCCATGCCGCTGTGCGTGCGCGACGCCCTCACCTATCTCTTCTACGTGCGTCGCGAGCTCGGTCAGGGACGCGTGGCGCCGGCTCAGGAAATCCTCTTCGGCGCCACGTACAATGCCAGCGTGGTTTACACAGGGGCCGAAACGATAACGGTCAACGACAAGAAAATTCTGGCCGACCGCCTGGTCTGCCACATCAAAGGTCTGGCCTCTGATATCCAGTTCGACGCATACTTCGATCGCGACCCCGCGAGAACGCCCGTTGCGATCCGCGTGCCGCTTCCGGTCGGCAAATTTTCGCTGGAGCTCGTCCGCTGAACCGGTTCCGAATCGCATTCTTTTCCCCAATGCCGCCATCGAAGAGCGGCATTGCCGACTACTCCGAAGCGCTGATCTCGGAGCTCAGCAAATCCGCCGAAATTGAAATCTTCGATTCGGCCACGAAACCATTCAATCCGGCGGGATTCGATGCGATCGTCTATCACATCGGCAACAACCCGCACCATGATTTCGTTTACGAAACGGCGCTGAAGCATCCCGGCTTCGTCGTCATGCACGAAGCCAACCTGCATCATCTGGTCGCGCACCTCACCATACGTCGCGATAACTGGGATGCGTACGTAGCGGAATGCGGCTTCGATAGCGGCCCCGAAGCTCATGCATTCGCCCTCCGCGTGCGGGCGCTCGAAATCGGACCCGACTACGAAGGCGTTCCGATGACGCGCCGCCTTCTCGCCGCCTCGAAAGGGGTCATCGCGCATAGCGAATACGTCGCCCGTCTGACGCGCCAACAGGGCTTCACCGGGCCCATCGGCGTCATCCCTCACGGTGCATGGATCGACGACTCTCCGCTCGAAAAACGCCACGCCACGCGCCGTA
The DNA here is from genome assembly GCA_048498815.1 of Acidobacteriota bacterium. Taxonomy (GTDB): domain Bacteria; phylum Acidobacteriota; class Terriglobia; order Bryobacterales; family Bryobacteraceae; genus BOG-234. The sequence continues at coordinate 12,081 of JBEHXG010000020.1, forward strand.
AACTAGGCCTGGACGAAACCGTGCCACTCGTCGGCGCCTTCGGCCACCTGAAGCCTTACAAGCGAATCGGCGAATCGCTCCGCGCCTTCCGGCGCGTCGTGAAACTCGAGCCGAGAGCGAAGATGATCCTCGTCGGCGAGCCACATCCGGAATTTCCGGTCGAGCAAATGATCCGCACGCTGGGCCTGCGCGAAAACGTTCGTCTCCTGGGCTTCACGCCAATCGAAGAATTCGCCGACTACATGGGAGCCTGCGACATTATTCTGAATCTGCGCTTCCCTACTGTGGGCGAGACGTCAGGCTCGCTGCAGCGGGCGCTCGGCCTCGGCCGAGCCGTCATCGTCAGCGATGTTGGTTCTTTTTCCGAACTCCCCGAAGACATCTGCCTCAAGGTCGCGCCGGACGCGAACGAACAGAACCTTATCTTCGAATACCTCAACCTCCTCGTGTCTCGTCCCGATCTCGCCCGGGCAATGGGAACCCGGGCACACGACTGGGTAGAGCGGGAATGCAACTGGCAGAAAGTCGGCGCACGCTATATCGATTTTCTGAAGCAGCCCGTTTCAACTGCGCTGCCTGTTGCCAGAGCGGCGACAACGGCCGCTGCGCCGGCGTCCAAGCCGGAAACCGTGGCGCCCGAGCCGCCGCCGACACCACCTGCTCCGGCAATCGAAATCGAACACATCACCACCTGGGTGGAGCCCGAAGGCAAAACCTACGCCGCCTCCCATAAATCCCGCTTCATCCACACTCTCGAAATCACGCCACCAGGTAACGCCGAATCCAGCATTCTGGAAATGGGCGCATATATGCAAATCACGGCAGCGCTCAAGTTCCAGCTCGGTTATGGATACGTACGCGGCTGCTACTACGGACCACAGGGCCGCATCGACCATAAGCGCATCGTCTCCGAATCCGGCGAAATCTTCGAGTGCGACATCGACCACTTCGACGCCGAAAAAGATCCGTATCCCTACGCGAACGAAGCCTTCGACACGGTCCTTTGCTGCGAGCTCATCGAACACCTCTTCTCCGACCCGATGCACATGATGAGCGAGATCAACCGCATCCTCAAGCCCGGCGGACATCTCGTTCTCACCACACCCAACGTTGGCTCGTTGCGCTCCATCTCGGCGATTCTGCTCGGCTATCACCCCGCATTCTTCCCCGCCTACATCCGCCCCCGCGTGGAAGGCGAGGAAACCGAAGCTCGTCACAACCGCGAGTACGTGCCCATGGAAATCCAGCACCTGCTCACCGATTCGGGCTTCGACATGGTTCGCCTCGAAACCGGCGAATTTCTCGATGAACCTCATCCGGAATTCGCCTGGATTCACCACCTGCTCGAACGCTACAGTCTCGGCCGCGATCTCCGCGGCGACGGCATCTACGCGGTAGCACGCAAATCCGGCCCGGTAAAAAACCGCTGGCCCGCATGGCTATACTCATAGTGTTTCGAGCGGACCACGCATCGTGACGGGAACTGCCGGCTTCCTCCACACCTCCGTTTCTCTCACTGAAGGCGCGCTGCAGGTCAGCGGAGAAATCGAAAACCGTACCAGCGCCGCGTGGCACGCGAATGAAGGTTGGGGCGCAGGCTTTCACCTCTTTGACACGCCAACTCACACCCTGGTAACGGACGGTCACCGGACACCGCTCAATCTCTCCGCCGCGGCCGCTCAGCGCCTGGAATTTCAAATCCCGCTGCCGCCGGAGCCCGGCGAATACTCCATCTACATCTCGGTGATGCAGGAGCACGTCGCCTGGTTCTACGAACAGGGGTGGCCCTTCATCCTGATCGATGTCACTGTAGATGACAACGGATCCGCAACACTCCGCCAGTGGCGCATCGCAGACAGGAGAGCCGTCGATCGCCGCCGCCGTTCCCAGTCGCTGAAGAACGCACTCACCCTTCCCATAAAAATCCCGTGGCGCAATCGCGGACTGATCAAAACGCTTGTACGCCGGGACATCCTCAGCCGCTACGCCGGCTCGGTCGGCGGAGCGCTCTGGTCGATCCTCAACCCGCTCCTGCTGATGCTGACGTACTTCCTGATTTTTGGCGTGGTGATGCAATCGCGTCTGCCGGGAGATCCCAGCGCAACCGGATTCGCCTTCTACTTCCTCGCCGGCATGATGCCCTGGCTCGCATTCAGCGATGCGCTGGCACGCGCGCCTGGCATTCTGATCGAGCACCGCAACTTCATCCGCAAGCTGGTATTTCCGGTCGAAACTATCCCGGTGAACGTCGTCGTAACCGGACTCGTCACCGAAGCATTTGGCGTAATCATCCTGCTGGCAGGTCTCCTCGCCGTTCGCCACTCGCTTCCGATGACCGTTGCCTACCTGCCGCTGCTCATCATTCCGCAGGTCCTTTTGACAGCCGGTCTCTGCTGGTTCCTCGCGGCGCTGGGAGCATTCGTTCGCGATCTCGGTCAGATTAACGGCTATCTGCTTACTATCTGGTTCTTCGCGACGCCAATCTGCTACCCGGAATCCCAGTTGGCTTCGTTATCTCCGCGAGCAATGCAGCTAATGGCATTTAATCCCGCCTACATAATGGTCCGTAACTATCGCCGTATCCTGCTGAACGGACAGCCGCCATACTGGCAGGACTTAATCTGGGGCACAATCATCGCGGCGTCGTGCTTCATTTGCGGACACGCCTGGTTCCGCAAGCTCCGCGGCTCCTTCGCCGACCTGATCTGATCCCGCGATCTTCGCCCCAAACTGCTTGCATTTATCCACCCTCCTTCGCAACATGAAGGCATGCTGCTCTCATTACTTTCAGTTCTGACGCTGACAGCGCAATCCATCACCGGCGTCGGATATGTCCCACAGCCGGCAATCCCGGCCGCACCCGGCCAGATCGTCACGTTTTACGCTTCGGGCATCGGCAGGTCCATCTTTCAGGCAACGCAGGCACAATCCGCAACGTTGCCCTACACACTCGCAGGCATAACGGTAAACCTCAGACAAGGCGCCAATACGCTCGCGGTCCCGATTCTCGAAGTCGCCCCGGTAACGCCCTGCCCCACAATTCTCACCGCACAGGCCACTGGCACGAACTCAGCCGGACTCAATCTCTGCGCTTCGTATCTTTCAGTGACAGTCCAGATTCCGTACGAAATCAAAGCTGGCCCCGGACAACCCGCCCTGATCCTGATCGCCGATGGCACATCCCAATCGGCAATTGAAATCAATGCGCTCGCCGATCAGGTACACATCCTGAGCACTTGCGATTACTTCCTCAATACGGTGCAGCCCTCACCGCCTCCATCGACCGGTTTGCCCTGCTCGCCGGTAGTCACACACCCGGACGGAACCTACATCTCGGCATCGAGACCGGCAAAACCGGGCGAAACAGTCACAGCCTGGGCAGTAGGACTCGGCGCCGCTGCGGGAGCAGCCACTGGCCAGCCCTCAAGGCAGGCGCAGCCAGTGGCTGGCGCATTCGTAATGAGCGCGAACTATCAGGTGAACGCACTTCCGGCGAAGCCATTCGCCGCAACCCTCCCGCTGCCGAAGCCGCTTTACGTCGGACTCGCCGCAGGTTATCCCGGCCTCTATTAAATTAACTTCACCATCCCGTCGGAACCGCCGCAGGGAACGCCACGGTGTGTGCAGCCCGACACAATTACCGCAGGAGGCAACTTTCCGAAATCAAATCTGACGGTAAGCTTTGGCGGAAGCGCGTCATTCGACGGCGCCGCCATGTGCGTGGAAACAAAAATTCCGGTCGATTAGTGGCCGGGAAACAATCGCAGCAGAAACTTCACTGCAGGTGGCTGGTCTGCCGCGCACCAGTGCCACCCCGACCAAACTAGCGGGCAGCGTAGCAACCGGAACGCGTTCCGCAATCTTCCCGGGCCGTCTTAAAGCATTCGAGCGCATCTTCATACGCTCTGCGTGCCGATTCAAAGCGGTCCGGTGTCGCTTCATGATAGGCGGTGGTAGCAATCGCCAGTTGATGCAGGGCCTGAACAGAAACGGAAACGCCGCTATAGCCGTCGGTAATTACGCCAGTCATCGAAGTTTCGAGATTATTCACGTTACAGTCGCGAGCAGTTCAGGTGCCAGAAACTTCCGCGGCGCCCGAGGACGGGCAAACACGTGCAAGCGGGCGTCTCGTTACTTTTCCGAAATAGAAATGCACGCCTACCCTCGCCCGCAACTGGAACGGCCTCAATGGATTTCTCTGAATGGCACATGGGACTTCGCAATCGACGCCGACTCAATCTGGAAGAGCGCGCACGAAGTCCTCTGGAACGCAAAGATACACGTCCCCTTCTCCCCGGAAACTCCAGGCAGTGGCATAGCCGACTGTGGGTTTTATCGCACCTGCTGGTACTGTCGCAACTTCGAAACGCCCCTGATTAAGGAGGACGAGCGGCTCCTGCTGCATTTCGGCGCGGTCGATCACACCGCAACAGTCTGGGTCAACGGACAACTCGCCGTCACGCACGAAGGTGGCTACACCGGATTCACCGCGGACATCACAAACTCCGTAGCAGGCGGCGCACAAAGCACGATTACGGTCCGAGCTGAAGACGATCCGCTCGATCTCACCAAGCCGCGCGGCAAGCAGGACTGGCAACTGAATCCCCACTCCATCTGGTATCCGCGCACCACCGGAATCTGGCAAACCGTGTGGCTCGAAATCGTCCCCGAAACCTATATCGGCAGCATTCGCTGGACCCCGAATCTCGACCGCTGGGAACTCGGTTTCGAAGTCTGGCTCCTCGGCACTCCGCGCGAGGACCTGCGTTGCACCATACAACTCTCCGCCGCCGGACGCACCCTGGCCCGCGACTCCTACGAAGTCTTCGCCGGCGAAGTCCATCGCCGCATCGCCTTTTCCGATCCCGGCATCGACGACTACCGCAACGAGCTCCTCTGGAGTCCCGCAACACCAACCCTGATCGAAGCCGATGTCCGTCTTGAATCGCTCGACGGCAAAGTGATCGACGCCGTCCACAGCTACACAGCGCTCCGCCAGATCGGCGTGCAGGGCGAAAAGTTCCTCCTCAACAATCGCCCTTATCCGCTGCGAATGGTGCTCGATCAGGGCTACTGGCCCGACACCGGCCTCACCCCGCCGGACGACGATGCCCTACACCGCGACGTCGAACTCGCCAAAGCCATGGGCTTCAATGGCGTCCGTAAGCACCAGAAAATCGAAGACCCGCGTTACCTCTACTGGGCCGATAAGCTCGGCCTTCTCGTCTGGGAAGAGATGCCCAGCGCTTACCGTTTCTCACGCACATCGGCGACCCGCCTCACAAAAGAATGGTCGGAAGCGATCCTGCGCGATATCAATCATCCCTGCATCGTCGCCTGGGTCCCCTTCAACGAATCCTGGGGCGTACCCGACCTCCCCGCCAGCCCGACCCAGCGGCACTGCGTTCAGGCCCTGTATCACCTGACCAAAACGCTCGACCCCACGCGTCCGGTTATCGGCAATGACGGCTGGGAAAGCGTTGCCACGGATATCATCGGCATCCACGATTACGACCGCGAACCAGAGCGCCTTCTGGCGCGCTACGGCTCAGGCGACATCCCACGCCTCTTCAAACGCGAACAGCCCGCGGGCCGCGTGCTGTCACTCAGCGAGCACACCCCCGATCAGCCAATCATGATCACCGAATTCGGCGGCATCGCATTCTCACAGGACGTCATGCACACCTGGGGCTACTCCCGCGCGCGCAACAGTGAGGATCTGGCCAACGCTTACCTCAACCTCCTGCGCGCGATAAGATCCATACCGTTCCTGGCCGGTTTCTGCTACACCCAGTTTGCCGACACGTATCAGGAAAGCAACGGTCTCCTCTTTGCCGACCGAACCCCCAAGTTTCCTCTTGACTCCATCGCGCTGGCCACTCGCGGTCCGCAAACACCGCACGATCACACCCTCGAATTCGAATGGCGCGAACGCCTCATGGAAAAGCAGCGGAACCGCTACGTCCATCCCCACGAAGCCCACCAGAACATCCTATGACCACCCTCAATCCGCTGTTCCGCTCTTTCTGGATGGCGGGCTTCGAATGTTCCACGCACATCAACACTCATGGGCAACGGCTCGACATGACTGCCGCCGTGCAGCACGACATACAGTGCCGCGCCGACTACCACCGACTGCGCGAAGTCGGTATTCTGGCCGCACGCGACGGCCTCCGCTGGCATCTCATCGATCGCGGCGGCGCTTTCGACTGGTCCAGCTGGATTCCCATGCTCGAAGCCGCGCGCGCCGAAGACATTCAAATCGTCTGGGATCTCTTCCACTACGGCTGGCCAGACCATCTCGACATTTTCTCTCCCGCCTTCGTGAATCGCTTCGCCAGGTTCAGCGGAGAAGCGGCCCGTATTTACCGCGAACACACAGACGACATTCCCTGCTATTCGCCCGTCAACGAAATCTCCTTCTTCGCCTGGGGTGCGGCGCGCGATCTCATGTTCCCCTATGCGCACGGCCGGGATACTGACCTGAAGCGTCAGATGGTGCGCGCAGCCATCGCAGCCATCGAAAGCATTCGCGCCGTCGATCCCCGCGCCCGCTTCATTTCACCCGAACCGCTGATCCACACGGTAGCGCCCATCGCGACGCCATGGGATACCGCCCCGGCCATTGCCCAGCGGGACAGTCAGTTTGAAGCCTGGGATATGCTCGCCGGCCATGCCGCGCCCGAACTTGGTGGCGCCAAAAAATATCTCGATATTGTCGGTCTGAACTTTTACGCAGAGAATCAATGGGAGGTGCCCGGCGGCCGCAAACTTCACTGGGATGCCGGCTCTGACGATCCTCGCTGGCGCCCCCTGCATCTTCTTCTTGCCGAAATTCAGGCGCGTTATCAGCGCCCCTTCTTCATCGCGGAAACCAGCCACTACGGCATTGGCCGTGCCGCATGGCTCGATGAAATCGCAAATGAAGTGCGTCTCGCGCTTCACAACGGGGTACCCGTGGGAGGCGCCTGCCTCTACCCGATACTGGATCGCTTCGACTGGAACGACGCCACGCACTGGCACAACTGCGGACTCTGGGATTTTGAGTCCGGCAATCACCGGGTTCTTAATAGCGTCTATGCCGGCGCGCTGCATCACGCGCAAAACGGATTAACCGCTGAGTGCGCGCTCACTTTATAGTGCAGCCCGATACTCCTTCCATCCGCATCTGCGCCGCACCTCACGGTGGCTGAATACCTGCTCTTCCTGAATCCGCGCGCTCCGACTCGCGCAAATTTTTAAGAAGAGGCTTACGACGGAAATGGCCGAAACCCCTGTAATCATTGCTTTCTCTCACCTCCGGTGGGATTTCGTTTATCAACGGCCGCAGCATGTTCTCGCGGGCCTCGCGGCAAAACATCGCGTTTATTTCATCGAAGAACCTGTTAATTCCGATCCGCGGACACCTCACTGGGATCTGCGAACCCCGGTTCCTGGCGTTACAGTATGCAGGCCCGTCACACCCATGGAATCGCGTGGCTTCGAGCCGGAACAAATTCCGCTGCTTCGCGGATTGCTCGAAGATTTGCTCGAAAAGGAAAAGATAAAAGACTATCTGCTCTGGTTCTACACACCGCTCGCCCTTCCCCTCGCGAGCGAACTCCATCCCAAAGCGATTGTCTATGACTGCATGGACGAGCTCTCCGCATTCCTCGGAGCTCCGCCCGAACTGCTGGAACGTGAAGCCGAACTCCTTGCCAAAGCCGATCTCGTCTTCACCGGCGGATCCAGTCTCTATCGCGCGAAAAAGAATCGTCACCCGCGCGTTTACTGCTTTCCCAGCAGCGTCGATGCAAAGCACTTCGCCTGCGCCGCCAACGGAATGGCGGAGGCTGAAGACCAGGCGCCGCTCGCGCATCCGCGCCTTGGCTACTACGGCGTGATCGACGAACGCATGGATCTCCCCCTCATTCAGGCGGTCGCGGAATCGCACACCGAGTGGCAAATCGTCATGGTCGGCCCGATAGTGAAAATCGATCCCGCGACGTTGCCCCGCCGCGCCAACATTCACTACTTCGGCCAGCGCACATACGCACAGCTCCCTTCATATCTAAAAGGCTGGGATGTCTGCCTCATGCCCTTCGCGCGCAATCGCTCCACGGAATACATCAGTCCCACGAAGACGCTCGAATATATGGCTGCGGAAAAGATGATCGTCAGCACGCCAATCACAGACGTCGCGGACGCTTACGGCGATGTCGTGTGGCTGGGCCACACGACGCGGGCCTTCGTCGCCGGCTGCGAACAGGCCCTCGCTGCGTCTCCCGAAGAACGATCCCGTCGTCGCGCGCGCATGAGAGAGATCCTGAGTCAAACCTCATGGTCCGCCACGGTCGCCGGAATGGCCGGGCTGATCGCAGAAGCAATCAAACCCAAACAAAAAGAAATCGTAGGGACGGTAGTAATCGGCGCGGGCCCCACTGGCCTTAGTGCCGCTTATCATCTTGGCGAAGACTCCCTCCTGATCGAGCGCAATGAGGAAGTAGGCGGATGGTGCCGCTCCCTTCAATCCAGGGGCTTCACGTTTGATTACGCCGGACACATCATGTTTTCCGGCGATCCCTACGTCCACCAGCTCTACCGCATGCTCCTCGGCGAAAACGTCCACTGGCAGGATCGCGAAGCGTGGGTCTACAGCAAAGACGTCTTTACCAGATATCCGTTCCAGGCGTCGCTTCATGGTCTTCCGCCGGCAGTGATCAAAGAGTGCATAGTGGGCGCGATCGAAGCGCGCTACGGCTCCCTGAAGCAGCCCGGCGATCCCCACGCCAATGGAAAATGCAAGCCATCCGTGACCGACTGCTGTGCCGATGGCATCCTCGAAGCCTCTACGCCACACATCGAGCAGCAAACCCGACCGCAAAACTTCGAAGAGTTCATCTACAAGGTCTGGGGCGCCGGCATAGCGAAGCATTTTGCGATCCCTTATAACCGTAAGCTCTGGGCCGTGCCGCTGAACGAGATGGAAACCTCCTGGCTCGGCGGGCGCGTGCCCCTCCCCAACCTCGAAGAAATGATCGAGGGTGCTTTGTCTCCGACGCCAAAGCCCATGGGACCGAACGCGCGCTTCGGCTATCCCCTGCAGGGTGGATTCCAGGCGCTGATGGACGCGTGGTTACCCTATCTCAAAGGCGAGATACGCACCGGCACGAGCGTGACTGCGGTCTCCCCGTCTCGCCACACAGTGACGCTGCAGGATGGCTCGGAAGCAGCCTATCGGCAGTTGATCAGCACCATGCCGCTACCGTTACTCGTTCAGCAATGTGGCGATGAAGCGCCGCGATCCGTACGCGAAGCCGCGAAACTTCTGCGCTACGTCTCGGTGCGCTGCGTCCACGTCGGTGTAGGACGCGAAGGCCTCACGGAAAAGCACTGGATCTACTATCCCGAAGAAACCGTCTTCCACCGCGTCTTCGTCCAGGGCAACGCAAGTCCCCACTGCAATCCCGCGGGAGGGTTTGGTCTCACATGTGAAATCACCTACTCGCCGCAAAAGCCATTGCCCTGTGACGGCGAAGAGCTGAACGCGCGTTGCATCCGCGAACTTCGTGAGGTCGGCCTGATCGGGCCCGACGATCCAATCCTCGTAGCCACGCAATGCGACCTTCCCCACGCCTACGTGGTCTACGATCATCAGCGAAAACACGCCGTTGAATTAATCCGAAACTGGTTCGCCGCTCACGACATTATCCTTGCAGGACGCTACAGCGAGTGGGAATATTACAACTCAGATCACGCTTTCCTCGCCGGTAAAAAAGCTGCGGATCAGGCGATCGCGAACCGCGAGCTCGCGCAGGAATCGGAGCTCTTCACCATGACGGCGGGTGCCGAGACACAGGCCCAGGCAAGACCGTCATGATTCAATTCGCCGAGGGCTTATCGGCGTGATCGATCACCAGCACTTCAACCGGGCCTTTGGTCGCCTCCAGCCGAAGGCCCGCCTGCTCCTGCAGTGCGGTGAAAATCGACGGAGCGGTCTCATTACTGTTCGGATTCACATCCTGCTCCACCGGCGCAAAGTGCAGGTCAATCTCGTACGGCCCGGTTAGGCCCGTCTGATCGATGACCTGTTTCCCCAGATAGCTGCCCAACTGGCCCGATAACTCGGCCATACTGCCACTGCTGTACTTGATCCTGCGCGGCCCGGCAGACATCCCACCCGCCGCGGAAGGATCAGCCGGCGCCTTGAGCCGCAGGCCGTTCTTCGCCACACTGAGCGTATAGATTGGCAGCGTTCTGGTTTCGCGATGCGCCTTGAGACGAAACCGATCGGCCAGCATAGCCTGGAGCATTTCAGGAACATCCTGCGGGGCGCTGCCGGACGGGTACTTCCCGATAACATCCCAGCCGACATTGTTCATCCACGCATCGTTCGCGATGATCTGATTGCTGTTCACATGGAAAGCATTCATGACCAGCTGCGTCAGCGGAAGATTAATGGCTTTCCACTCGCCCTTGCCGCCGCCGGCCATGCGCATCCCGCCGTTCTGCGACGTCGCCGGATCCTGCGGCTTCACCGACACGACCTCAAACTGTTTCAGCGGCGCCTGGGCAATCAACAGCGAGGCGGCGCCCGCCAGCACCACAAAAGCGGAAACTTTCATGCGTCCGATTATATCCGGACCCTCGACTCTATTCGCCCGATTCCGCCAGAGCCTTCTTACCCGCCGCAATCACGCGCAGAATCGCATCCGTATCGAACACGGAGCCACCCCACGTGCCGCCGCTGACATCCTGCAGCGCAGCCCACAGGCGTGTATCGTCCGGCAGCAAAGGATCGGCCGCCAGGTCGGTACGGGACGCCCGCGAAGCCAAAATCGCGTTTCCGGCTTCAACCCCCGAAACCTCCCGGTTCTCGCCCACCAGATTCACCGAACCATGCAGACCGACACGATCGATCACAATCTCGATCATGTCCCCATCCCGCACCTTGCCAATCGGCCCGCCAGCCAGCGCTTCCGGCGACACATGCCCGATGCACGCCCCCGTAGACACACCGCTAAACCGCGCATCGGTCAGCAAACTCACATGCTTTCCGAACGGCAGATACTTAAGCGCCGAAGTGACCTGATAGGTCTCTTCCATCCCCGCGCCCATCGGGCCACGGCAGATCAGAACAATGACATCGCCCTTTTGAATCTGCTTTCCCTTGATAGCGGCAATCGCATCCGGCTCGCTCAAAAAAACCCGCGCCGGACCAGTCTTGCGATAAACCCCATCCGCATCCACAACTACCGGATCAATCGCCGTAGCCTTGATCACCGAACCCTCGGGCGCAAGGTTGCCGTGCGGGAAACACGTGGTCGGCGTCATTCCCAGCTTCGCAGCAGCCTCAGGCGAAACAATCACAGTATCCGGATCGATGCCGTCGCGCTCCTTCAGCACCTTCCGCAGCGCATGGCGTCGCTCCGAACCTTCCCACTCGTCCAGTTGCTCGCCCAGCGTCGCGCCGCTCACAGTGAGCGCCTTCGTCTCCAGCAGTCCCGCGCGCCGCAGATGCAGCATCACTTCCGGAACGCCGCCCGCCATGAACACATGAATCGTCGCGCGGCTACCGTTCGGCATCACATCTACCAGCCGAGGTACCTGCCGCCCAATGCGAGCCCAATCTTCGGCCGCCGGACGCTTCAACCCCGCCGCGTGAGCCACCGCCGGCAGATGCAGAATCAGATTCATCGACCCGCCAAATGCCGCATGCGTCACCAGGGCGTTATGCACCGAAGCATCGGTCAACACATCGCGCATCGTCAGACCGCGCGCTTCCATTGCCATTAAAGCGCGCGCCGAACGCGTAGCCATATCCAGCCAGATCGGCTGACCCGAAGGAGCCAGCGCCGAGTGTCCCAGCGACATCCCAAGCGCTTCCCCCACAACCTGAGCCGTAGCCGCCGTACCAAGGAATTGACAGCCGCCGCCCGGCGAGGCGCAGGTACGGCAGCCGAAATCCGCGGCCTCCTGGAGCGTGATTTCGCCATGCACAAATCGAACACCAATCGTCTGGATCTTGCCGGCATCCTCACCGGCCTCGGGCAGCAGTGTAACGCCGCCCGGCACCAGCACACAGGGCAGATCGTGCATCGAAGCCAGCGCCACCATCATTGCCGGCAAGCCCTTGTCGCACGTAGCCACGCCCAGCGCGCCGCGCCGCGTAGGCAGCGAACGAATCAACCGCCGGAAAATCGTGGCCGCGTCGTTACGATAAGGCAGACTATCGAACATCGCGGGCGTACCCTGCGAGCGTCCGTCGCACGGATCGGTGCAGTACCCTGCAAACGGAATTGCGCCCGCACCCTTGAACTCGCGCGCCGCCGCTTCCATCAGCAGCCCCACTTCCCAGTGGCCCGTGTGATAACCCAGCGCGATGGCCGTACCATCAGCCGCGCGAATGCCGCCGTGAGTCGAAAGAATCAGATACTCTTTGCCGCCCAGCGCCGCGGGATTCCATCCCATGCCGGCATCCTGGCTCAGCCCAAACAGATCTCCGGAAGGCAGCTCACGCAGCATCTCCGGCGTCAGAGGCAAAGACCCGGTTGGACCAGCGGCCCTGCTCGGAACATTGTAGATTGATTGATCTTCGGAATCGAAACCGTTCACGCCTTCACCTTCTAGGCCATCGTCCCGCCGTCGATGAACATCAGCGACCCGGTCACAAACCCTGCCTGCGGCGAAGCCAGATACAGCACGAGATCGGCCATCTCATCGGGACGCCCGAGCCGCCCAACAGGCTGCCGCGCATTCAGTTCCGCCCGAATCTTCTCCACCTCATGCGAGTGATACTTCTGGATGTAAGCATCCACGAACGGCGTGTCCACCGTACCCGGACAAATCGCATTCACGCGGACCTTGCCCGCATACTCCAGCGCCAACTGCTTCGTCATGGCCAGGACCGCGCCCTTGGTCGCGCAGTAAGCGAAGCGCCGCCGGAAGCCCTTTACGCCCGCAACCGAGCCCACATTCACAATGTTGCCGGCCGATGCGATCAGCAGAGGCATCGCAGCTTTCGTCACCTGGAACGTGCCCTCCACATTGACCCGGAACAGCCGCTGAAAATCTTCGGTCGAGGTTTCTTCCACGCTCGCCACCAAACCGATGCCGGCGTTATTCACCAGAATGTCCAGCTTCGGCAGCGCAGCAAACGCGGCCTTCACGCGCGCTTCGTCAGTGATGTCGATCTCAAGCACGGACGAACCTGGCAACTCAGCCGAAAGCTTTTCGGCGCGCGCTCGGTCCATGTCGGCGATAATCACGCTCGCCCCGGACCACGTCAGCCGGCGGCACACCGCCTCGCCAATTCCGCTCGCTCCACCGGTTACGAGCGCAGTCAGGCCATCTAAACGAAAGGGTTCTTTTGAGTTCATGAGGGATCGCGTTTAACTAATGCTGAGTATACTAATGGATTCCATGGCAACCACCAACAGCATTGATCTTTCAGGCCGCGTAGCGGTAATCACCGGAGGAAGCCGCGGCCTCGGTCGCGCAATGGCGCTTTCCCTCAGCGCCGCGGGCGCAACCATCGCCCTTACCGCGCGCGACGCCGAAAAACTGGCTTCCGTGAAAGCCGAGATTGAAGCCGCGGGCGGTAAAGCTGCCACGTTCGTCGCCGACGTCACAAGCGAGGAAGGTGTCGCCAAACTCCAGGCCGATGTCACTGCGCAACTCGGCGCTGCCCAGATTCTGATCAACAACGCAGGCATGAACATCCGCAAGAACCTTACGGAATTCACGCTCGAAGAGTGGAACCGTGTCATCGGCACCAACCTGACCAGCGTCTTCCTGCTCTGCCGCGCGTTCGTGCCTGGCATGCAGGGCACCGGCTATGGACGGATTCTGAACATGACGTCGATCATGAGCCACGTTTCCCTGCCCGGCCGCGCCGCCTATTCCTCCAGCAAAGCCGCCCTCCTTGGGCTGACCCGGGCCCTGGCGCTCGAACTCGCCGAACAGGGCATCACTGTCAATGGCATTTCGCCGGGCCCCTTCGGTACCGAAATGAACACCCCGCTCATGCAGAATCCCGAGCTCAACGCCCAGTTCATAGCCAGCATCCCGGTCGCCCGCTGGGGGAAAGTGGAAGAGATCGGCTCCCTCGCGTGCTACCTCTGTTCGGATGCGGCCGGGTTCATCACCGGCACTGACATCCTGATTGACGGCGGCTGGACAGCTAGATAACAGAGTCAGCTTTGGTGTATGATTTCGTACACCATGAAGCTTCGGCCGCTGAATTGGCTTCCTTTTTTCGTTTTTCCGGTTTCCTGCCTTCTCGCACAAAATGCAGGTGTTAAGGGCCGCGTCTTAGACGCCCGGGGCGGTGAGCCGCTTCGCAACGTTTCCATTCGGATCACGAGCGACCTTCACACCGTCACAGGCGCGAATGGACAATTCGAGATTTCCGGGGTCCCGCCCGGAGACTACGCGCTAACAGCGACAACTGTCGGATATCACGCCGTCAACACCCCGTTCCGTCTGGCGGTGGGCGAAACCAAAGAGTTCGAAGTCGCCCTGAGTCCGGATAACCAGCAGCGCACTGACAGCATCGAGGTGTCGGCCGGTCCTTTTGAGACCTCGCACCAGGACAGCCCGGACGCCCTGGCGCTCTCCGGCAACGAACTCAGGAACCTCGCCAGCGTTCTGGCAGACGATCCTCTCCGCGCCGTATCCGGCCTGCCGGGCGTCAGTTCCAACAACGACTTCGACGCCCGCTTCTCGCTCCGCGGCGCCGACTACAGCCGCACCGGCCTCTATCTGGACAACGTGCTGCTCCACGAGCCGTTCCACATGCTCCAGGGGCAGAACGTGACGGGCTCCGGCACCGCCTTCAACGGAGCCATGATCGAAGAGCTTGAACTCCACGAAGGGGCGCCCCCCGAGCGCTTCCAGGACCGCAGCGGCGGCGTTCTCGACGTTCACCTCCGGGACGGCAACCGCACATCGACAGGCTTTCAATTCGAAGCCAGCGCCTCGAACGCCGGCATCATCGCCGAAGGCCCGCTTGGAGAGAAGAAGCGAGGGTCGTGGATCGTGGGCACTCGGAAAAGCTATCTGCAGTACCTCGTAAATCGGATCCTGTCGGCCACTTCAAACAACACTTCGCTGGTTTTCGGCCTCGAAGATGTTCAAAGCCGGCTGACCTATGATCTGGATTCGAAGAATAACGTTTCCCTCTACGTACTCGAAAGCTTTTCGGGCATCGATCGCGCGGGCAACGGAACCACTCTCGGTATCAACTCACTTGCAACCGGTGGTTACAACTACACGCTAGCCAATGCGGGCTGGCGATACACCATCTCCCCGAAAGCGGTTCTTGTCACACACACCGCATGGATGCGTGAAAAATACGATAACTATGACACCGGAAAACTGATTCTGAGCCGCGGTTTCTACGGCGAATGGACCGGCAACACGAACTTGTCCTGGGCCTCGCGCGCAGGCACGTTTGACGCCGGGTTTTCCGCGCGGCAGACACGCGACTCCGGAACCGCTCAGCAGTATCAGTCCACATCCGCCATTCGGTTTCGCAGCTACTATGACGGCACTGCGACGATCTACGGCGGCTACGCGCAGCAATCCTGGAACGCCATGCACGGCAGACTGCACTTCACCACGGGAGTACGATCCGATCGCGACACCTTCGACAACACTTCGGTTCTGCTGGCGTCAGCCTCGGCATCAATCCTCCTGACGCACAGCACGCGGATTCAGCTGGCCTGGGGACAGTACGCGCAGTTCCCCGAACTCACCGTCATCACCCCGCTGCCACCGCTGCGCTCGAATCAATCGATCGCAGCAATCGAGCAGAAGCTCGGCGAGAGAATGCGCCTGCGAGCGGAATTTTACGATCGCGCCGATCGCGACCTCCCGTATCGCCCGCTCTTCGACCCCCGCCTGATCAACGGCACAGTCTTCGTGCCCCCGTCAAACCCGCCATGGACGACCTCGCTGCGAGGTTACGCGCGCGGCGCCGAGTTCTACCTCCAGCGATCCAGCGCGAACGGCTTCGATGGCTGGGTCTCCTACGCCTTTGGACGCACCGGAATGCGGGACGGCGTCACCGGCTCGCGCTTCCCATCCGACTTCGATCAGCGCCACACCATCAACGTCTACGGCAGTCAACGGGTCTCGCCCAGCGTAAACGTGAGCGTGCGATTCAGCTACGGCAGCGGCTTTCCAATTCCGGGCTACCTCACGCAAACCGGCGCCACATACTTCCTGGCGGCTCAGCGCAATCAGCTCCGAATGCCGTTCTACGAGCGCACCGACATTCGCATCAACAAATCGTGGACGCATAAGAAGTGGAAGTACGTACTCTACGGCGAAATCATCAACATCGCCAACCGCACCAACCGCCTCTTCGACAGCCTCGGCAGCTACAACACGAAAACGGGACAAGCTTCCGTTACGCTGGACAGCATGATGCCCATCATCCCCTCCGCAGGCGTCTTAATAGAACGTTAAGGTTTACGCGCCTAAAGCACAGTTAGCCGGTAGCCGATGATGACTATGTAGCCATGAAAACATCACCCTACCTCTGTCTTCTGCTGCTGGCGGCCACTCTGTCCGCGCAGCAGGACCCGGTCCAGGCACTCAACAAGGAAGTGAAGGCCGCAACGAAAAACGTCCTCGGATTCACCCTTGAGGAGCGTACGCGCTGGGAAGAAAAGACCGGCGTCAACTTCGGGAAAGCGGTCAATCAGCAGGACATGCTGAGCCGCCTGCGCATCGGCGCCGTATTTACTCCGGTCTCCTGGATCACGGTTTATGCAATGGGGCAGGATGTGCGCGCTCCGTTCTACGGAATCGGCGCGCCGAACACCATGCGCGATTCCATGGACCTGCAGGAAGGCTACGTCCGTTTCTCCGGCAAGGCGAAGCGCGGATTCGGCGGCGAAGGCGGCCGCGAAATGCTGAACTACGGCGAAGCGCGTCTGATCGGATCCCCGCAGTGGACCAATACCTCCCGCACATTCGATACCGGCCGCTTCTGGTACAGAACCGAGAAGATGCGCTTTGAAGTCTTAATGGTCTCTCCGGTCAAGGTGCTCTCCGATAAGTTCAATGTCCCCGATTTGGGTGAACGCATCTGGGGCATGTATGACACGTTTTCCAATGTGTGGCACGGAGCCTCGTTCGACGCCTACGTCCTGCGGCACTCGCAGAATAAGATCGGCGGTTGGACCGGTGCGGGTACGCTTGGCACTGACACTTTCGGCGGGCGCTTCTACGGCCCGCTGCCAGGCAAGTTCGCCTTCAGCCTCGAAGGCATCGGACAGACCGGCCATCTGGGCCTGGTCGATCAGCGCGCCTACGCCTGGTTTGCCGGAGCGTCGCGCAAGACAACTCTCTTCACGCGTCCGCTCAGCCTCTCGGCGGAATATAAATACGCATCGGGAACCGGCAAAGCTCAGACGGACAGTTCAACCTTCGATCAGCTTTCGCCCGCGAACCACGACAAGTTCGGCCATGAAGACCTCTTCGGCTGGCGCAACCTGAAAACATTCAAGAGCCTCGACACACTGAGCCTAACGAAGACATTCAACCTGAATCTGATGTACACCGACGAGTGGCTGGCAAGCGTCTACGATTCGCTCTACAACAGCTCGGGCGGCATCATCGCCACTTCTAAAACGGGCATAGCCGGAACTCGCGTCGGCCAGGAACTGGATGGATTCGTGACTTACCAGCACGGCGCGCACCTGTTTGGCGCCGGCTTTGGGCACTTTTTCAAAGGCCAGTTCATTGACATGACCACGAAGAACATCAATCCCCGCTACTTCTATGTGTTCCAGCAGTACTCCTTCAAATAGGCTCCGCTCATGACCAAACATCTGACGCTGGGTAAGAAGATATTCGGCCTGATCGGCGCAACACTGACGCTGGTTGTGGCACTGGTAGCTGTCTATGTGGCTTCGTCCAGGCAATCGAACAAGGTGCTCGATACAGTACTCCACACCTACAGCCGCAAGCAGACAATTGGCGCGCAGCTTGAGCAGCTCACCACGGAGATGCAGGGCGCGCAACGCGGACTGATGCTGTCTTATGCGATGAAGGACGCCCCTTCGGCGGCGCCCTATGTGAAGCTGTATGCAGACTCTCTGGCGAAAGTTGACAAGCTGCTGGCGGAAGTGAAACCGCTCCTGGCATCGGATGCCGAGCGCGCCGCGATCGCACAGATCGTGGAAAATCGCACCGCCTGGGCTCCGCGTTTCGCAGACCTGAAGAAGACCTGCGAGTCGGGCGACATCGCCGGAGCGTACAAGCTGCGGAATGCCAACAAGGTGCTCTCGGCGAAGATGCACGAAGCGGCAACGGCTCTGGTGGCGGAACAGAACAAAACGCTCGACTCCGTGCAGGCTTCGTCGGTTTCGCAGTCCGGCTGGATTGCGCTGATTGTGATTGGCGTATCGCTGACGCTGGGAATCCTGAGCGTGCTGGGCGTTCGCCAGATTACGAGACAACTGGGCGCCGCGATTCACGATCTACATAAAGGCGCGGACAGCGTTGCGTCAGCGGCGCGGCAGATTTCCGCCTCGAGCCATGCAGTATCGAAGGGCGCCGGCGATCAGGCAGCGTTCCTCGAAGAGACCTCCGCTTCGAGCGAGGAAATGGCTTCGATGACCCGGCGCAATGCCGATAGCTCGCGTCAGGCGGCCGCCCTCACGGCCGAAGTGAATCAACGAGTGGCTGACGCCAACCACACCCTGGAACACATGATGACTTCCATGCGGGAGATCGATCATGCCAGCGGACAAATCTCGAAGACGATCCGGGTGATCGACGAAATCGCGTTCCAGACGAACATCCTGGCTCTGAACGCAGCAGTGGAAGCCGCTCGCGCGGGGGAAGCCGGCATGGGATTCGCGGTAGTTGCCGAAGAAGTTCGCAATCTGGCACAGAGAAGTGCCGTGGCTGCGAAGGACACGGCCGAACTGATTCGCGAATCCATCCGGAAGTCGCGCGAAGGCGGTTCGCGGCTAAACGAAGTAGCTGCCTCCGTGCAGGCGATTACCGAAGGCGCGGCGCGCGTGAAATCGCTTGTCGATGAAGTGGACGCGGCGAGCAGAGAACAGTCGCAGGGTATCCATCAGATTTCGGAAGCGGTCTCCAGCATGGAAGAAGTCACGCAGAAGACAGCGGCCAGCGCGGATCAGAGCGCCTCGGCAAGCGCCGCTATGCAGCGCCAGTCGGAAACCCTGATGGATGTGGTGCGGCAGTTACAGGCGATGGTCGGCTAAACTCCGCGCCGGTTCCCGTAGAGGTACACATGCATACGTGTGCCGAATCGGTAGCCGTGTGTCTTGCAGGTCTCGGCAATCCAGCGTCCGCGCTCACTCAGAGTTTCGGGTGCAATTCCTTCGGGCATCAGAACGATCCGTTCAGGCGGTGCATCTACCAGCGCCGCCACGGACTGAAGCTCAGTGAGATCGGCTTCGTTTGCGACTACGAACTTCAGCTGGTACTCGTATTCGCTGGTAAGTTTTCGCAGCACATCCGGCTGAAGCCGAGTCTGCTCGTGCATCGCGCGGAACACGCCCTCCGGTGTCGAGTTCGCGAGCTTCGGACTGATGCTCATCAGATCGCAGACCACCGGAGCAAATACAGTGCCGGCAGTTTCAAAAGTGATATGCAGGCCATGGGACTTCAGTCCTTCTGATAACTCAGCGATTCCCTTCGCAATCATCGGCTCTCCGCCGGTGATCACAACATGACGAGCGGCAGGAAATGAACGAACCCGATCGATGATGGCATCGACTGCCATCTCCTCGCCCTCAGGCGTCCAGGAAGTGTAGGGCGTATCGCACCACGAACAACGCAGATTGCACCCGCTGGTCCGCACGAATACCGAAGGAACCCCCGTGAGAATGCCTTCGCCCTGGACGGAATAAAAGATTTCAGAGATTCGCATGCCGCGTCAGAGCAGGATCAGTTAGTCCTGCTTCCCGAAATCCTTTGGCGCGAAGAATGCAGGAGTCGCAGGCTCCACAGGGCCTGCCGTCGGAACCGGGATCGTAGCAGCTTTGGGTCATTCCGAGCGGAACACCAAGTTCGGCAGCCACTTTCACAATTCCGGCCTTGGTCAGATCGATAAGCGGTGTGTGAATCTTCATGCGCGTGACGCCTTCCACACCTGTCTTCGTGGCCAGATTGCTCATCCGCTCGTAGGCTTCGATGAACTCAGGCCGGCAATCGGGATAACCGGAGTAATCGAGAGCGTTCACTCCGATGAAGATGTCACTGGATTCGAGCACTTCCGCCCAGGCCAGCGCAAACGAAAGAAAAATGGTGTTACGGGCGGGAACGTAAGTGATCGGTATACCATCTCCCATCGCCGTTTCATCTCGTTGTTTGGGGACATCGATATCGTCTGTGAGAGCAGAATGCCCGAAGATACGAAGATCGATCCTGGCTATGCGATGATCGGCCGCGCCCAGAGCCGCCGCCAGCGCTCGCGCGGCCACGAGTTCACTTCTGTGGCGCTGCCCGTAGTCGAATGAAAGCGCATACGTTTCAAAGCCGTCGCGTCTGGCTATGGCTAAACAGGTAGCGGAATCGAGCCCGCCACTGAGCAGACAGACGGCTTTCTTGCTGGGTTGAGACATGCGAGGTTAACTGCCGCGATTATAGCGGGCGAACCTTCGTAGAATCGTTGTATTCGAACTCTTCGAACCATTGCGGCCGCGGTTTCCATCGGATTGGCGTTTCTGACTCTGAACTGGCGCGCCTGGGATGGCTTCTTCACGGACGATGAACTCGACAATCTCAGCTGGGCGCCATTCGTGGGCTTCCGCGAGTTCGCGCTGGCATTTCTCAAGCCGAGCTTTGACGCGAAAAATTTTCGTCCTTCGGGACATGCCTACTTCGCTCTCATGGGCAGGTGCTTCGGGGAGAATTTCCCGCCCTGGATCACGCCGTTGTTTGCTATCCATTTCGCGAATGGCGCGCTCCTCTACGCAATCATGCGGCGGCTCGGAATCGGCGCCTGGCACGCGCTCGCAGGGGTGGCGTTCTTCATTCTGAGCGCCGGTGCGCTGGATGCGTACTGGAAGCCGATGTACATCTTCGATCTGTTGTGTACTTTCTTTTGCCTCGCCAGCATCCTGCTGTATGCGCATCGCCGGTGGGTCCTCAGTTTCGCCGCGTTCTGGTGCGCTTACAAGGCGAAGGAACTGGCGGTGATGTTGCCTCTTGCGCTGGCGGCATGGGAGATATGGATTGGCGATCGCAGGTACGCCCGGCTGACGCCCTTCGTGCTCGTTTCCCTTTCATTCGGTATTCAGGGGTTGGCGCTGAATCCGAACAAGGGCAACGACTACACGTTCCATTTCACGTGGCGTGCGCTGGGAGCCACGATTCCTTTTTACGCGCGCCGCATTTTCCTGTTCCGCTATGGCGGATTTCTGTTGCCGGCTTTGCTGCTGGTGCGCGATCGCCGTGTCTGGTTCGGCTTGTTCGCCGGCGGATGCTTCGTCTTCACTCTTCTGTTTCTGCCTGGACGCCTGTTTGAGGCATACATCTACCTGCCGCTGACAGGAGTGACAATCGCCGTGGCCGCGGCGTCAATGAACTTCCGACCACAGTGGGCGTGGCTTGCCCTGCTGCTCTGGATGCCGTTCAATGTTCAACGCGCCCTCGCCGAACAACGAACGATCCTTACACTCGACGACGAAACCTTTGGGTTCGTTAATGACATGAACCGCTGGGTGTCGCGGAATCCGGATAAGATTCCGCTGGTGTATGACGGCCTGCCGCCGGCTTTTCATCATTGGGGCGCGACCGGTGCGTGGAATATCGCGCATCGCGGCACCGGCCTCGCGGCGTACTATCTGGATTCGCCCGAAGCGCGGGCTGCGCTGAAGGCGGGGCCCGTAGCATTTGGCGAATGGGACGAGAAAAGCCGCCGGCTCGCGATTCGGATGCGACGCGACTGAACCGCCGTGTCCGCTTTTCTTAAAAAGTAATCGATGTTCCGAACTGTACGCGCCTCAGATTGGAAGTCTCGCGGAACAGATTCACGCCGGTCGGCTGGCCAAAGAGCGGTGACGAGAGGTTTCCGACGTAGCCTCCGGGGCTCAGGTGATTGAAGACGTTGTTCACGTCGATATTCAGGTTTAGCTTGAAGCGCTTCTCCGGTGTGTCGTTGCTGCCTGGCGCGGGCGCCGGGGCTTTACCGAAGGCGAAAGTACGACCCAGGCGTCCATTCAGGTTCCACATGCCCTTGCTCATCAGGTAATTGTGCGGAACAAGCGTCTGACCAGGGATGGGATCGGTATCGAAATTTCCGAACTGCGTCCGCACCACACTCGGTCTGCTGAGATCGGTCGCGAACGAGGGACGGTCGCTTCCGTATGTGTCCCCATTCAGATCGTGACCGATGGTGAGGTCGTACGGGGTTCCCGAAGCGGCTGTAAACATGGGACTGAACTGCAGGCGTCCGGGAAGCTGGATGGTTCCCACCAGGTTGATTTGGTGCCGGCGATCATATCCCGCGCGGCCGTAGTCGGCCATAAAGTTATAGGGGTTTGAGGGAATCGCCATCCAGTTGCCGTCGTGATTGGAGAACTGCAGAGTGTAATTCGTCGTAAGGGAAACCGATTTGCTGAACTTCGTCTCCAGCTTGACCATGGTGAGCTTCTGGCGATAGATGCCTGCCGATTCATATTCCATGATGTTGCCCGCCGCATTGCCATATGGACGCACGCCACTGGTGGGATCAGCGGGATTGTACGTTCCCGGAAGGGGAGTGTTGATATTGACCTGCATCGGAAAGTGGTTGCCGACGATATCGAGGAATGTCACCGACGCATTCGATTTGCGCGGCAGTTGCTGTTCGAGCGTGACCGCGCCGATCTTATCGATATCCGGTTTCATGTTTGGCTGAATGCGCCAGGTGACCTGCGGCTGACGCTGCGCGGCGAGAGTGGAGAGCGACGGAATCGAACCGTAGAAGTCGGGGGCTGTCACCAGATACGACTGTTCGGTGGTTCCGTTAAAGCGATGCGTCTGCATCAGCGGATTGGGTCCGAAGCGGTCGAAGAAGACGCCGCCGCCTAAGCGGATGACGGTTTTTCCCGGCTTCGCCGCGGTGGAGTGAGGCGACCATGCCAGTGCAATACGGGGCGCGACCGGCACCGGATTGTTCGTGTACTCCGTCTGCTGCTCATGCCGGAGCCCAATACTCAGCGTCAGATTGGGTCTGATGCGCCAGTCATCCTGCATAAACGGTTCGAACTGAATATCCGCGGACGTGGCCTGCGGGTTGCCACCTGCAATGGAGAAGAACGAGGCCCCGCCACCGAGTGAACGGATGGTGGACATGGAATAGCCCATCTTCTGAAACACCAGCGTGCGGCGATACTGCTCGAGCGAACTGATGGAGATGCTGGTGTTGGGGATCGGCTGATTGTTGGCGTCGAGATCAGGCACGTTGTTGGCGCCCTGAAAGGTGAAGGCGCCGCCGAAATTGGTGGGCGAGTTGTCGACCAGGCTCGTATGCGTCCAGCGGAATCCGAATCGCAGCGTGTGGGCGCCGTGGACCCACGTCGAGATATTCTGCAAATCGAAACGCTGATAAATGTTGTATGCGTTGCCGATCTGATTGCCTCCGGCGTTGAAGCTGCCATCGACGTTTATGGCCGGATTCGTAGTATCGCCATATTGCCAGCTTCCCTGGCGGGAGAAGTAGAGCCTGGTTTCGGTCGCGAGATTTGGCGTGACGACGGCCGTTTCGGTTGCCTGAACTTCGTGGCTTGTGCCCTCGCCGCTGTAGGCGCGTGAGAGAAGCGAGTAGGAACCGATGCCGCTGTTGTCGCGATCGTTGCGGTTGTATGTATAGCGCACCGTTGCTGTGTCGTTAGTCGAGAGCTGGTAGTCAACGCGCGCCGTGCCTGCCAGATTGCGGCGCGGCGTAATCACGGACTGATCCACGGGAACGCTGGTGAAAGTGTTGGTGTCGAGCGTCACGGCATGGATGATTGCGTCGTTGTTGATTCGGTTCTGCGTGGCATTCAGAGTCCAGGAGCCCTTGTGGGCGAAGGAACTACTGAGTGTTTCGTTGAACGAGCGGTTGACGTAATCGGCCTTGTTCGCCGCGAAGGGATTGCGGGAGTTGAAATACGCGTCGCTGTCGGTGAGCTGAAAGTTGCCGTGCAGAGAGTCGGTGCCAGGCTTGGTGATGATTTCGACGCGCCCGAAGCCGAGGTATTCGGATTCCGCTGAGAACGGGTTCTGATTAATCTTGATTTCCTTGATCGTGTTCTTGGGTGGCAGCTGGCCACCGCTGAAGCCATCGACGAGAAGACCCGGAGCGTCGCCGTTGCCGGCGGACGGTCCGGCCAGCGCCGAGAGCATGTCACTGAGATCGGCCGGATCGTCGGGAAGTGAATCGAGATCCTTGCCTTTAAGGGTAGTGGCGGAGGCGTTGTGTTCGGGCTCCACGCTGACTTCCGCGGCTTCGGCAGTTACCGATACCTGCTGCTTATCGCCTGCCGGCTGAAGTTGAATCGGAAACTGCGCGATCTCGGAGTTCTGCAACGTGACGTTTTTTTCGAATGCGGCAAAGCCAGGGTAAGACACGGTGACTTTGTAGCTGCCTTCCGGGAGTCCCTTGAAGTCATAGCTGCCGTCTGCCTGCGATTGCGCGGATCGTTGCGTTGCGCCGCTCGAGATGGCGATTTTTGCGGAAGGGATAATGGCGCCGGTGGAGTCCGTCAGGATTCCATGAAGACCGGCGGTCTGTTGCTGAGCGATAGCGGCAAATGCCGTGAGAATAAGTACGGAAATCAGATGAATTCGTTTGAGCGGACCGCGCATGTCTGTCAGAACCTCGCACGCCGTTGATCGTTACAGAGAAAACCTGGTGTAGCGGCGTGTTTTCTAGTGACGATGAGAATACGCGCGTGTTAGCCGTGGGTTCACAATTATGTGGCGAAACTTCAGCCGCGATGTATGGCGACTGCGTTACAGGGGAGTTCGAGATATCCCTCAACCGCACGCGATGCGGGCTCGATCGTGAATGCGATCGCGTCTTCGATGTAATCGCAAACGTCGAATTCGGCGATGCTGCCGTCGCTGACTGCCACTGAAACGTTATATCTGCCGGAGGCGAGACGCGGCATCGTGATGCGAAAGTCAATGGAACGCTCAGTATCTGGATCCATCGGAGCAAGCGGGTGATTCTCGCGTGCCGAGTTCGTGCCGAAGATCGTTTCACCTTTTTCATTCCGGACGAGGAAGCCCGCGATTGGCGCCGTCACTTCGTGAAGCGCGCGGATCTGCAGACGCAGCAGCATTTCGCCGCCTGCATGGAGGGGAGGGAGAGCGATGCTCCTCACTTCGGCTTTGCGATTGCCGAAGCGATGGGTTCCGGGAAGAGGCTCGGCTATGGCGTGCGAAATATCCGCGGACCGGGTTTGCGCTTTCGAACCACGATCGAGGGTTGAGGCAAGATAGCCGGCGACTACTTCGTCGGCTTCACCGATTCCGCGCATCACGCCTTTATCCAGCCAGAGACATCGCTCACAAAGCGCTTTCACATCGCCCGCGTCATGCGAGACGAACAGAATAGTGACGCCCGCCGCCCGCAATTCGTGTATCCGGCGCATGCAGCGCTGCCGGAAGGCTACATCGCCCACGGCGAGCGCCTCGTCGACAATGAGGATCTTCGGATCGGAGTGCGCAACCACTGCGAAAGCAAGACGCAGCACCATACCGCTCGAGTAGGTGCGGATAGGCTGATCGATGAAGTCGCCAATGCCGGAGAAGCGATGAATAGCTTCGAATTCTTCTTCAATGGCCTCGTTAGTGAGTCCGAGGATGGTGGCGTTCAGGTAAACGTTCTGGCGGCCGGTGAATTCGGGGGCGAAGCCGGAACCGAGTTCGAGGAGTGTGGAACAGCGTCCGCTGAGTTCCACGGTTCCGCTGGTTGGCTTAAGGATGCCCGCGACAATTTGCAGGAGTGTACTCTTGCCGGAGCCGTTGGAGCCAATGATGCCCAGCGCTTCGCCCGGTGCGACGTGAAAGCTGATGTTATCGAGCGCCCGTATTTCGCTTCCTGCGCTCGATTGCTTTTTGTAGACCGGCGAGAAGATGCGCTGCAAACGGGACCATTGCGTGTCAGCCAGCGTGTAGTACTTCGAGACGCCGCGGACCTCAACGGCATTCATCTGGCGGCCCGCAGGATGATGCGTTCGAAAGGATGATTTCCTGGCTGCAGGACTCCCCGGTGCATGCCGAGGTCTTCCACGCGGCTGAAGCGAAGTTTGGACAACATCTGCATCATGCAGGAGCGGTTGGGAAGGAACCAGGAAACTTCATCCTCGTCAGGATTCGCGCCGCCCAGGTAGCGCATCGCGGGCGGTTCCTGCGGGCCTTCCGGCAACATTTGCGCCACCATCAGCGTGCCCCTGCAGAGAGAAGAGAGCGCGGCGAGGGCTTTCAGGGGATACAGCGTGTGAACGAGGACATCGCCCGCGAAGACGAAGTCGAAGCCATCTGGAACGCCTGCCTTTTCCGCCGTGACATCGTAGATAGTGGAATAGCAGCGTTCGACTCCTGAGTTCAGGCGCCGTCGGCAGAATTCAAACGGGCCTTCGAGAAGGCAGCGGTAAAGTTCGCGTTCGGAATCGCCGCGCCGCATGTTTTTCAGTTCGCCGCCGGGGAAGATCATGCGCTCGATCTTGCTGAGCGAGCCCTCCACGCTCTGGCCGGGAAAGCGATCCAGATGTTCCAGCGATGGCAGTTCGAGCGAAACCACGCGCGCGCCGCGGCGTTCGAATTCAAAGGCGAAGAAGCCGGTGGCGGAGCCTGCGTCGAGTACCGTCATGCCCCGCATATCTTCCGGAAACCGGAATGCGGCGATGGTTTCGCGGTAGTCATACATGCCGGGAGTGATGAGGCCCTCGCCCAGGTCTACGGTGTGGTACCAGTAGAAGCGGCTTACGTCCGGGAGGCCAAGCTCGCTGACGCGCGCCGAGAAAGCGCGCATGGACTCTACGAAATCCATTTCTATTTCCATGCCGCGTAGACTACGCGCTTGCCCCGGGCGTGCTGTTCGTAGGCATCGCGTGGCGCGGGTATTTGTTCCACCCGGCTGAAGCCTGCCTGGCGCAGCATGAAGCGCAGGGCTTTGGGCGAGGGGCAGGTGGCCATAGACGTGACGCCGGTCTCGCGCCCGCCCGCTTCGAATTCGCCGGTCTCATCGATTACCGCGAGGATGCCCTGATACGGGCGCTGCCATTCCTGCGCTCCCCACTCCGCGTATCCCTCCACTTCATCCACCACCTGAGTTTCAATGATGCACATATCGCGCGTGACGGCAGCTACCTGGCGCAGACAGAGCATCGGATCTTCCACGTGATAGAGAACGCCGAGAAAGAGGGTGAGTTCGTAGGTGCGGTTCTGATCTTTGGCCAGGGTCTCGACGCGACCAGGGCTGTAAGTGACATTGTCGATGCCCATGGCCTGCGCCACGAAGCGCGCGCGAGTCAGATTCTCTTCGCGCGCATCTACGGCAGTGACGTTCATGCCGCGGCGCGCCATGGCTAGCGCGTAGAAGCCTTCGTGGCAGCCAATGTCGAGGCAATCGACGTTTTCATTGCGTTTGAAGTGAGCGTCGAGAGCGCTTTCCACCATGCGGAGTCGCGTACCGAAAATCTCCGTTACAGCCGGTGGAACCAGCGCCGTGGTGCGGAGTCCGTTACCGAATTCAAAGGGATAGAACCAGGGGCCGAGATCGCGGATGCCGCGTTCGATTTCTTCGGCGGTGAGTGGCGTTGTCAAGCGATTCTCCAGAGCCATGCGTCGGGCCAGTAAGTGATGTTGCGCTCGAGCGGACTCGTATTTACTTTCCATGCGGGTTGCCGCATTTCAAATTCGGGATGGCGCGCGAGGAATTCGTGCGCGGCGCCTGCGGGGTGATCGTGTTTCCAGTCGGGTTGGCCGTGGGGGACGTCGGAAAGGTCGGCCATGATGCCATCGGCGGCGATGATGCAGGAGCCTTTCGTCACGAGCGGCGCATACGCTTCCAGTTCCGCGGTTACGTGTGCTTTGGTGTGATTGGAATCGAGGATCACCAGTGCGGTCTCGCCGGACTTAACTCTTTCGCGAATCGCGCTGACCATTGCCTCAGACGCGGAATCGCCTTCCAGCAGCTCCATGCGATGTGACAGCGGATGTTCGCGCAGCGCTTCACGGACTCCGGCGCGGATTTCGATATCGATACCAATCACCCGTCCTTTGTGCATGGCCTCACACAGCGACGCGTGGAAGAGCAGAGAGCCGCCATCAAAAACTCCGGTTTCAATGATGACGTCCGGCTTGATGTCGTAAATGACTTCCTGGAGGCGGATCAGATCTTCCGGCAACTGCAGCAGCGGCCGGCCGAACCACGTGAAAGTGTGATAGTAACGTAACTCCCAGCCCACCCGAACCCATTCGCGGCTGATGAGTTCGAAGGCCTCGCGCGAGTAAAGAGGCACATCGCGCCGCCCTGCCGCGTCTTCAACGGTGACGACGCGGTTTTCGTTATCGATGGTGATCTTCATCAGGGAAATGGCGCGAAACCGTCATTATCGCGCACGTTACCGGCGTCCGGTGATATTCTGGTGTCGGAACGGCGCATACAGTGGATCTGAATCTTGAAGCTCTGAAGACCGAAATCCTCGACTATCTCGCGGCCTCGGGTTTTGCTATATTCCGCGGCTTTTCCGGCGGGCTCGATGAACAGCCCGTGATCAGCTGGGATACCGAGCGGTTTCCGGATTACCGCATGTTTCTCGAAGTCGCACAAAACGTGGGCCAGAAGCTGATTCTGTTCGCGGCGCGCGAGTTCGAAGAGATTGAAGTGGAAGAGGCGCTGGAGGGCATTGAGGAATCCGCCATCACGCGCGAGGAGCAGCGCGACCTGGAGCGGCGCGTTCGCAGCGCGCGCAAGCATGCAGGCGAGACCTGCGCGCTGGAGATCGCGTTCAACCACAATTCGCATTTCTACGTTTACGAACTGCAGCCCGACTGGTACGAGGAATTCCTCGAAACCTGCGATGAAATCACCACGATGTTACCCGTAGGTGACGCCGGCGATAACGATGACGGGCTCGGCGGCTTCTACTCAAACAACTAGCCGCTGGATTTTTCCACCGACAGACGAAGCGGAAGCGCGTGCCGTTGCGGCGCTCGCCGAAGAACTGCGCGTACCTGGCGCGGTGGCCTTGATTCTGTGGAAGCGTGGGTATCGCGAAGCTGCGTCAGCGGCTTCGTTTCTTGAGCCGCAGCTCAGGGATTTGCACGATCCGTTTCTGCTGAAGGATATGGACCGCGCTGTGGCCCGACTTGAAGCTGCGCGCGCGGCCGGGGAGAAGGTTGAAATCCACGGCGACTACGATGTGGATGGCGTCGTTTCCACTGTTGTTCTGAAGAAGGCTCTGGAACTGGCCGGAATTCCGGCGGAGTGGCATATTCCGCATCGCCTCAATGACGGTTATGGGATGCAGACTGCGGCGGTCGAGGATGCTGCGGCTCGCGGTGTACAGCTCATCGTCAGTGTGGATAACGGGATTCGCGCCGGCGCGGCGATTGCTCGCGGACTGGAACTGGGCGTTGAGACGCTGGTTACGGATCACCACCTGCCGGAAACGGAATTGCCGCCTGCTGTGGCTGTGGTGAATCCGAATCGCTTCGATTGCACTTATCCAAATCCGAACCTCTGCGGGGCCGGCGTGGCATTCAAGCTCGCGCATGCGATTCTTTCGCGCGTTGGCTGGGACGAGGCGAAGCTTTATCGCGTGCTGGATTCGTTTCTACGCCTGGTTGCGATCGCAACCGTGGCGGATATTGTGCCGCTTACCGGCGAAAATCGCATCATCGTAAAGTTCGGGCTGGCGGGACTGACCGGCGCGCGCAATCCGGGGCTCCGCGCCCTTCTCGAAGTTGCGGGATTTAAAGATCGCGCTCCGAACGCCACTGAGGTTGCGTTCCGCGTTGCGCCCGCCATTAACGCTTCCGGCCGCATGGATAGCGCAGGCCACGCGGTTCGCATGTTCCAGACGGACGATCCGGCGGAGGCCATGCGGATCGCGCAGGAATTGTTCGCGCTCAATCAGGAACGGCAGTCGGCCGAACGAGCGGTGGTGAATCAGATTTTCGAGCAGTGTTCGGCAGTTCCGGTCACGCTCGACGATGCGGCACTCGTCTTTTGGGGCGAAGGCTGGCATCGCGGTGTAGTGGGAATTGTAGCGAGCCGCGTTGTAGCGAAGTATCACCGTCCGGCGATTGTGCTTGGCGTTGAGAATGGCGTGGCGCACGGTTCCGGGCGCAGCATCGAAGCATTTCATCTGCTGGAAGCGCTGGAAAGTATGCGCGATTTATTCACGCGCTTCGGCGGACACGCCCACGCGGCCGGACTCACTTTGCCTGTCGAATCGCTTGAGGAGTTTCGGCGGCGATTGCGATCGCATGCGGCTGGCCGTTTGTCCGCGGAGGACCTCAGGCCGACCGTTGAGATCGATGCAATCCTGCAGCTCTCGGAACTGAGCGATTCACTCTGGCTGGCAATTGAGCAACTGAGTCCGTTTGGCATGGACAATCGCCGGCCGCTGTTTGCGGCGCGCGGAGTGAAACTCGCCGGCCCGCCACAGGTATGGAAGGAGAAACACCTGAAAGTTGCGGTAAAGCAGGGTACGCGCACCGTGACGATGAAGGCCTGGAGCATGGCGGAACGCGCAGCGGAAATCGCGGCCATGGGTTCGATGGATATTGCGTTTGAGATCGAGCGCGGCTGGTTCGGCGGGTTC
The DNA here is from genome assembly GCA_048498815.1 of Acidobacteriota bacterium. GTDB lineage: Bacteria > Acidobacteriota > Terriglobia > Bryobacterales > Bryobacteraceae > BOG-234. The sequence goes on from JBEHXG010000020.1 coordinate 42,860, forward strand.
GACCTTACCGCGCGTGAGTTTCGAAGTGCGCTGCCATGAGCCGATTCACGATCTCCGGTGACTGAATAATTACACCGTGCGAGGTGTCGGGAATTTCAACGTAACGTGACTGAGAGATGTTGGCAGCAAGCCGGCGTCCATATAACGGCCGCGCAACAGGATCGTCCGTGGCGCTCACAACCAGCGTGGGTATTTGCGCCAGTTCCGGCAGGCGCGCAAACGCATTGTGATTCCGCATCGCGCGCAGTTGCTTCATGATGATGGGTGGCGAGTCCGCCAGATCGCGGCCAACGATCGCGCCGACGGATGCGGCGAGCTCCGGGACCTTCTGAGTTTTCAGAAACGAATCAGGAAACAACATCTGAAGAAACGCTTCGCGGCGCCACGCACGTGTGCCCACCCGCGATCGTATCCCCAGCCAGATCATCCGCGGCGTAGGGCGCACCGCCTCCGCGCCTTCGGCAAACGTGCAGAGCAGAGTCAAACTGCGAACGCGGGAAGGAACACCAAGCGCCAGCTGCTGCGCAATCAATCCGCCCATCGAATGGCCGACGATGTGGGCCGATTCCCATCCCGCCGCATCCATCAGAGCGATCGCGTCGGCAGCCATCTGATCAATGGTGAGCGGCGTGCTTCCTGCAGTGCTGTCCCCAATGCCGCGATTATCGAAGGTCACGCACTCGAACTGCCCGGACAGACCGCCCACCTGCAATTGCCATCCCGAGCCGCGAACCCCCGCCCCCTGAATGAGCAGGACCGGCGGGCCGCTGCCCCCGCGTTCGTAGCGAAGACACCCGTCAGGCAGCGGAAGCGTGGGCACGCGAGGCCTTCAGTGCTTCAATCGCCGCTCCGCGCGCGCCCGCGGTGTCTCCATTCGGCATGATGCGGATCGGAATATCCGCCTGCTCGACGCGCTGCCCGGGCATACCTTCGCGAATCTGGTCGATGAACCAGCCCTGAAAACGCTCGCTGGTTTCAATCGCGCCGCCGCCAACGATGAGAGCGTCCGGATCGAACGTGTTCACCATTTCATCGAAAAACAGACCCAGTGCGTGGGCCTGGACTCGAAAGATTTCGCGGCACATTTCATCGCCGCGCTCGGCGAGCCCGCGCACCAGCTTAGCCCCCTTTGAGGCATCCACCTTCGCCAGTTCGTGTTCGGGATTCCGCGCCGCAAACCACGGCAGCAGCCATTTCTCAATGGCAGTCAGCGAACACAGCGCTTCCAGATCGCCCACGCGTCCGCAGTTGCAGACCGGGTGCAGACCCTCTATGCCGCGAATGCTCTGGTATGGGATCACGACGTGTCCGAGCTCGCCGCCAAAGCCCTTCCGGCCGGTGACGACATGGTTATTCACAATCACACCGCCGCCAAGTCCGGTGCCAATGATGGCGGAGATGGATGTCGCAACCTTGTTGCTGCCAAACAGATGATAGTGGCCCCAGAGGGCGCCGGCGTTACCGTCATTCAGGTACACAACCGGAATGCCAAGCTTCGCCTCCAGTCCCGCGCGAATATCGAAGTGCGCCCAGTCTGCATGCACAAAATTCGTGGAGCCACGCGCGCTGAAGACGCCTTTCGCGCTCGCGGGGCCGGGTGTATCGAGACCGGCCGAGGTGATGTCACCGAGCGCGACGCCGGCCTTTTCCGCAGCCATCGCGAGTCCATCCGCGATCTGCTGCAGGCAAATCGCCGGCCCCTCTTTCGAGCGCGCCGGATGCTCGCAAAGCCGTTCGATGAGGAACTTCTCGCTGCTGTCGAGCAGCGTGTAGTTGACAGCGGTCCCGCCCAGGTCAATACCGGCAATGAGTCCCATTGGCTCTCAATATACCGTGGGACGGGGTTGCACCTGCCCGCGCCTTTGGTATACTGAGGTTTTCGTGGTCGGACTCAGGCAGTGGGCGAAAGCCCACTTTTTTATTGGAATTTGAGATTTACCGGAATCGGAAGATGAATCGCGCGGAGATCACAGCCAAAATCGTAGAAATCGCCGAACGCGTAGCCCGGCCCGAAGGCATTGAAGTCCTCGAGGTAGAGCTGAAGGGCGGCGGGCGCAATCAGGTGCTCCGCATTGTGATCGATCGCGACGGCAAAGGCGCTGGCGTGACCCACGGCGACTGCGAATTCATCTCGCAGCAGGTGGGCACCATTCTGGACGTGGAAGATCTCATCAAGGGCGCTTACAGTCTGGAAGTCAGCTCGCCGGGCGTGGAACGGAAGCTGACGCGCTGGAAGGATTGGGAGCGCTTTGTCGGCGAAAAGGCCAAAGTCGTGCTCCGGGAAGCGGTGGCGGACCATCCGGTGAAGTATTTCGAAGGCACCATCGCCGGCGCGCACGATCAGAACATCACCATGGAACTCCAGGGCGGCGCGAAGGTCACGTTTCCGGTGGAACTGGTAGACCGCGCCAATCTGAAGTTTGAGTGGTAAGCGGCGGCGATATTATTCCGAACAAATCAGGATCGAGGAATTACTGTGGACAGCATCTATCAATCGATTGAACTTCTCAGCAAAGAAAAAGGCATTGACACGCAGATCGTTCTGGACGCCGTCAAAGACGCCATGGTGCTGGCCGCGCGCAAACACTTCCGCACGAATGAGAATTACGAGATCGACTTTGAAGATCGCAGCGGCCTGAAGCTTTACGCCGTGAAGACGGTTGTGGAGACCGTGGCCGACCCCGCTACCGAGATGACGCTGACGGAAGCGCGGCGCGTGGATCCCAAGGCCGAGATCGGCTCCGTTCTGCGCTTTCCGAAGCCGGGCGATGCCCTGGGTCGCATCTCCGCGCAAACCGCGAAGCAGGTGATTTTTCAGAAGGTGCGCGAGGCCGAACGCGACACGATTTATCGTGAATACGCCGATCGCGTGGGCGAACTCATCAACACAACCATCAAGCGCATTGAAGGACTCGATCTGGTCGTTGACCTCGGCAAGACCGAAGCCCGGCTGCCGAAGCGCGAGCAGTCGCGCCTGGAAAACTTCAGCGTGGGCGACCGCATCCGCTGCGTCATCAAGCTGGTGGATAAGTCTTCGAAAGGCCCCGGCGTTGTGGTTTCGCGTGCGGATGCCGAACTGGTGAAGCGGCTGTTCGAGCAGGAAGTCCCGGAAATCTACGACGGTACCGTAGTCATCAAAGGCTGCGCGCGCGAAGCCGGTGAGCGCACCAAGATCGCGGTTTCCAGCCGTGATCGCGATGTGGATAGCGTCGGCGCCTGCGTTGGCATGAAGGGCATGCGTGTCCAGTCAATCATCCGCGAACTGCGCGGCGAGAAGATCGACATCATCGAGTTTTCCGACGAACCCGTGCAGTTTGCCACGCACGCGCTGAGTCCGGCAAAGATTACACGCGTGACAATCCTGAGTCTCGAAGGCCGCCACATGGAAGTGATTGTGGACGATTCGCAGCTTTCGCTCGCGATCGGCAAGAAGGGCCAGAACGTAAGGCTGGCGGCGAAGCTCCTGGGCTGGAAGATTGACATCAAGAGCGAAGAAGAAAAACGCCAGGAAATTCAGGGTACGATCGACCTGCTCTCCATGGGCGCGCCGGTTTCCGTACTGATCGATTACGGTCTCGCGGAATCGATTGTGGATTCACTGGTTCGCGGCGATATTGGCACGGTGGAGAAGCTGGGCGGTATGACGCCCGAACTGCTGGAAGCGATGGAAGGCATCGACGCGAATGCGGTGAGCCTCATTCAGCAGGCGATTAACGCCTATTACGGCCAGGAATATGCGGAAGAAGCCCCGGTGGAAGCTGCCCCGGAAGCCGAAGCCGCTGCTCCTGTAAATGATGAGGCTCAACCGGAAGCCTCTGATACGATGAGTGAATCGGTCGAAGCAGGCGCGGGAACCGGTGAAAATGGTGAAGTTGCGCCTCCGGCTGCACAGTAGGGGCCGGATATTTGTAGTTGAAACGTGAATCGCCTTAAACATGAGTAAGATCCGAATCAATGAGCTGGCGCGGCAGCTCGAGGTGAAGTCGCGCGAGATCATCGATAAAGTGCACGAACTCGGCGTGACCGAGCCGTTGACACACTCCAGCTCGATTGAAGACGACATGGCGGAGAAGCTGCGCCGCTTTTATGGCGGCGATGCTTCCGCGATTGCGAGACCGGGCCGTAAGGAAACGCCGGCGGTTGCGGAAACTCCGAAGCAGGAAAAGCCCGCCGAGACGAAGGTTGCCGCGCCGATCGCGCCCCCCGTTCGTCGCGTTGCCCCGCCCCTCGCTCCACCGATTGCGTCCCCACAGGGTCTGCCGCTCGGCGTTCCATCCGCTCCGCGTCCGCCGGCTATGCCGATTGCGGGACGTCCGCTCGCGCCGCCGCCGGCGCGTTCGGCAGTAGAGCCGCCGCCGGCGCGTCCGGTAGTGACTCCGCCGCTGGAAGCGAAGGCGCCGGCAACTCCCGTTCTCCCGGCAGAACCCGAAAAGCCTGCACCAGCTGCGCCTGCCGCTGAAACACCTGCGGCCGAGGCGGATAAACCCCGCGCGATTCCGCTGCGCCCGCCCATGCTCGGACGTGGCGCACCGATCCATCCTCCGATGGGTCCGCGCCCAACCTCTCCTGTCGCTCCGGCTGCGACTCCGGCGGTCCCGCCCCCCGCTGCGGGATTGCCGCTGCGGCCCGCAGCTCCCCCGGCACGCCCGATCCCCTCTGCCGCTCCGCGTCCCGGACAGATTCTTTCCGGCCCGCGTCAGCCCTTGCCGCCCGCGCCGCCCGTAGTGACGCCGCCGCCGGTTTCGATGCCGCCTTCACCAGCTCCGGGAACGCCGATTGCGCGCCCGATCGCTCCGCAGGGTGTGCGTCCCGGTGTACCGATTGCGCCTCCGCCGCGCGCCGCCGGTCCTGGTCAGCCGCGCCCCATGGCTCCCGCGCCTCCGCGCCCTCCCGCCGCAGCAGGTCAGCCGATTGTCGGCCAACCCGCTCCGCGTCCGACGGTTCCCCCGCGACCCGACATCGCCGCGCGCCTCGGACGTCCGCCGATCCCCGGCCCGGGTGCTCCCGCGCCTGCCATGCCCCGCCCCGGCGCTCCGATGCGCCCGGCGGCGCCGCGCCCTGGTCAACCGCTTTATCAGGGGCCTCCGCGCCCCGGTCAGCCTTCCGGTCCCGGACGCCCGATGGGCCGTCCCGGAATGGGCGGACCTGGTGGTCCTCGTCCGGGCGGTCCGCGCCCCATGCATCCGACTTCGCGTGGCGGAGCACTGCTGGGACCTGGCGCACCTCCTCCACCGGATCACAACGCCGCACGCCGTCCCCAGGCAAAGAAAGGTGGACCGCGATCACCGCGCGATCGCCGTCAGGAAGCCGAAGAAAAGATGCTGCGGCCGACGATGCGCCGCGAGCAGGCCGCGCCGCCGCCCATCAATCGCGACATCACGATCTCCGAAGGCATCACCGTTAAAGAGCTTTCCGAAAAGCTGGACGTGCGCGCCAATCTGGTCATCAAGAAGCTGGTGGACCGGGGCATTTTCGCCACGATCAACCAAACGCTCGACAGCAAACTCGCAACCGAACTTTCGCGCGAATTCGGCGCTTCCACTTCGGCAGTGACTTACGAAGAGGAAGCGATGCTCGATATCGAGCTCGCCGAAGAAACTTCCGACCGCTTCCTTCGACCGCCCGTGGTCACCATCATGGGCCACGTCGATCACGGTAAGACCTCGCTGCTCGACGCCATCCGCACCGCCAACGTTGCGGGACGCGAAGCCGGAGGCATCACCCAGCACATCGGCGCCTATCACGTCGATCACAACGGCAAGACGATCGTCTTCATCGATACACCCGGTCACGAAGCCTTCACACGTATGCGCGCCCGCGGCGCCAAGGTGACTGACATCGTCATCCTCGTCGTAGCGGCGGATGACGGCGTCATGCCTCAGACACTCGAAGCCATCGACCACGCGCGCGCCGCCAAGGTGCCGATCATCGTGGCGATCAACAAGATCGACAAGCCCGAAGCCCAGCCCGACCGCATTAAGCAGCAGCTTGCCGATCGCGGCCTCAACCCCGAAGAGTGGGGCGGCGATACGGTCATGGTGCCCGTCTCCGCGCGCCAGAAGACCAACCTCGATCTTCTGCTCGAAATGATTCTCCTGGTTTCCGAACTCGCCGACCTGCGCGCCAACCCCGCGCGTCCCGGTATGGCGAGCGTTCTCGAAGCCAAGCTGGATCGCGGTCGCGGTCCGGTGGCGACGATTCTCGTTCGCAACGGCACGGTTCGCGTCGGCGAAGACTTCATCTGCGGCACCGTTTTTGGACGCGTGCGCGCCATGATTGGCGATAACGGTGAGCCGGTGAAGGAAGCCGGACCGTCCATGCCCGTCGAAGTGCTCGGTCTCGAACGTCTGCCCGAAGCCGGCGACAACTTCCAGGTGGTCACCGATACCGCCAAAGCCAAGCAGATCGTACTCTACCGCGCCGAAAAAGAGCGCGCCGCGCAACTCGCCAAAACCGGGCGTCTCACGCTCGAACAGCTCCATCGTAAGATGGCGGCGGGCGAAGTCCACGAACTGCCCCTCATCCTCAAAGCCGACGTCAGCGGTTCCGCCGAAGTTCTGCGCGATACGCTCGAACGGCTCTCCACCGACAAGGTCACCGTGCGCGTGCTTCGCGCCGGCGTCGGCGCCATCAACGAATCGGACGTTCTTCTCGCGGCGGCCTCCAACGCGATTGTCCTCGGCTTCAACGTGAAGCCCGAGCGCAATGCGGCGGCGGCAGCCGAGCAGGAAAAAGTCGACATCGAACTTCACACGATCATCTACGAGGTTGTGGATCAGATCAGGAAGGCGATGGCCGGCCTGCTGGCGCCCGTGTACAAGGAAGTCTACAAGGGCAAGGCCGAGGTCCGCGAGATCTTCAAGGTATCGAAGATCGGCACCGTGGCCGGCAGCATCATACTCGACGGCACCTTCACCCGCGACGCCAACTGCCGCGTGCTCCGCGAAGGAACGGCGGTTCATACGGGCAAGGTCGCCTCGCTGCGGCGTTTCAAAGACGATGTCAGCGAAGTCCGCAGCGGCATGGAGTGCGGCATCACGCTCGAAAGCTTTAACGACGTGCAGGTCGGCGACATCATTGAGGCCTACGGCCTGCAGCGCGTCGCCGTCGACGTCGGGTAAGCCAACCCCGTTGTGGCCACCGTCGGCGTACTGACGCTGGAGCTGAGGATTGAGCACGCGCATTCTCTCAAGGAGAAGCGCCACGTGGTGCTTAGTCTCAAAGACAAGCTGCGCGCGAAGTTCAACGTGTCGGTAGCCGAGATCGACGATCAGGATCTGCACAACAGCGCCGTGATCGCGGTAGCGATTGTATCCGCCAGCCGCGATTTCGCATCTCAGGTGTTGCAGGCGGTGGAAGAAGAAGCCGAGCGACTGACCGGCCCGATGCTCATCCGCGCGAACGTAGACTGGTTATAGAGAATAAGTATGGACGAGAACCGCACAAGACGCGTATCGGAGGCGGTGCGCGAAGAGCTATCCGAACTCATCGGGTTTGAAATGGACGACCCGCGCCTGAGCGACGTCTCAGTCACGATAGTGGAAGTCTCCCCCGACATGCGCCACGCGCACGTAAAGGTAGCGATTGACTCCACTAAAGAGCGATCAGTGCTGGCAGGCCTGGAACACGCAAAGTCATTCCTGAAACGAGAACTGGCAGCAAGGCTAAATCTGCGAAGAATGCCAGACTTGCACTTCTCAGTGGATTCCCACCCCGACGCGGACGAAAGAATCGACTTCCTCCTCCGCCGCGCGAAGCGCAGCCAGGCCAAGGGATAGAGCAGTGTTCCGCCGGCATTCCGCCTGTTCACCCTGTCGCTGAAATGGCGTTTTGTCCAAATGACAGAGACTCGATCAAGAAGATCCGGCGCTTCAGCGCAAGGATAAAGGAATCAGATTTAGATACAATCGAGGAGGTCTAATCGAGTGCCCGCAAAACAAGTACCTGCGCCCCCAAAACCTAGGAAATCGCCCGCCATGGTCTCCGGGGTCTTTGACGAATTTCATTGCGATTCAATCTCTTACGACTTTCGTGTGCCGCTAACGAAATTCGACCTGAAGAAGTTCTCTCGAATGACCAGCGTCACGCTCGGACAAAAATGGTCGGCGATGGCCAACGCGAAGAATCCTTCAAGCGGCTACCATGTTCACATTGATGGGAGGATAAGTGAGGCGGATGCTCGTATCATGTTGTCCTATAGGGATGGAACCCTGGCCACGCTGAATCCGAAGGAGAAGCCTCCATTTGCCGAAGACATAATGGGGTGGGTCGGAGAGTTTTTGCTTCCGCCTCAAGTGCGCCCCGTCGTGGTCGCAACATTTGAGAAGCCAGCAGAGTTCTGGAGATCGAGATTCAACCTTCCGTTTAAGGTCACACTCGGCACTTTGGAAGTCGCGATTGAGGGAGTATCGCTGGACGTACCGAACAACCCGTTCAAAGTCACTTCAGCATGGCTAGGTAAGCGCGGTGATAAGATCATCGTTTCTGTAAACTCAACGCAAAGGCTGGATTCTTCTGACTTTGACGTTCGCCAGCAAGTGCTATTTTTTAACGAGGCGATTCAAATGTTCGCGGAGAGATTGTCATGAAGATCGAAAAAAACAGGCGTTTGGGCCGCTTGGATACGCATTCGCATTACGACAATCCGCGCTACTCACTCTGGAGAGCGCAGGGCGGCGGTGCCTTTCATCATAGTGACAGGGGCTGCGGAACAGACCAAGCTTGTGAGATTTCTACTGCTCTCGGCTATCCTTTTGCACTTGTAGAACTATTCAGGGAGGCATCAAGAAAATGCCCTTCTGTCATGCTCGACTCGGACATCATGGATGGTCAGCCCTGTGTCGCGGGAACGCGTATTCCCGTGAGTTCAGTCCTGCGTGTGATTGAACAATACGGGTCCCTTGACGAGGTCGTTCGGTGTTACCCACAACTTACGAGAGATCAAGTTCGGGATGCCCTTTATTTTTCACAACTACTCTTGGAGCCCCTTAGTGGCATCGACGAAGCTACGTCTTTTGCTTGATGAGTCTATTACTGAGCCACTGGCGGGCAACATCATGGCATTAGTTCCATCCACGAAGCTCTCGAAACAAGCGATTGGTTCAGGAGCAAAAGATTCGGCTGTCGCAGAATTCGCCAACCGTGATAGGCGTACCCTCATAGCGATGGACAGCGATTTTAGGAAATATGCGGTCACCTACGGAGTGATAAAGCTCAATCACCCGGACAGAACGGATGACAGTTGCCTCTTCGCAATATTCAAGGCGTTCTGGCAGTCTGGGTATAGGATGAAGTCCAAGAAAAAACGAACATCTCTCAGTAGTGACGGCTTAACAATCAAGAACGGGGAGACGATTACCCACCAATGGAATCCCAGACCATGCCCGAACAGGTCATCCCGACGAAAGCCCGACTGAGCCTCGGTAACCCCGTAACCCCGGGACGTAACCCCGGTAACCCCGTAACCCCGGGTAACCCCGCGGACGGAGACTTCGTTCCTGATCGGAAACCCCGGAGCGCAGACCTCACTGCGGAAGCAGGCAGATCCTGCGCTAAATCAACCTTACCGATCAGATGTTAACAATACGGCGCAGCACGGCAATGCCGTGCCGCGCAAATCCCATACAATGCAGTCTGAGCGATAATCTCATTAGGGAGCGCTGGAAGACATGACCATCCACGTTTCACAACAAACGGAAGCCCGCCTGACGGAAGAAGCACTCCGGCAAGGACTATCGGTGGATGCGTTCATCGAACGGCTCGTGAATGAACGCACCGCCCGTGCTCAGGTAGCACCCGCTGCCTCCCAGACGGTGTTTGAGCAAGGGTTGGGTATGTTCGGAAGCCCTGACGATGCAGCATTGATGGATGAAGTCGTTTCGATGGCCTATGCAGACCGGCGGCGACCCGGCAAAGACCAGCCGTTGGCGCTCTAATGGACAGGTGCATTCTCGACACAGACATTCTGTCGGAATACCTGAAGGGTCACAACCCCGTGGTGATTGGCCGCGCGGCGCAATAAGCGCATCGGCATGGTGTTTTCACCTTCACCAGCGTTACCGTGTATGAAATCGTTTACGGCCTTGAAGCGAAAAGCGCAACTGAACCGCGTCCTGCCGTGGCCCGAACAGAATGAGGAAATTTTGCCCACGGCGGAAGACTATCGGGCTGCTGCTTCAATCCGCGCCAAAGGAGCACCGCTGGAACTGACAGATTGTGTGATAGCGGCTGTGTCAGTGCGGCTGGGCCGTACACTCATCACCGGTAACACAGATGACTACCAGGCCATTCAGAGGACCGGCGTGAAGCTCATCATCGACAACTGGCGCGAGCCGTTACTTCCGGGGACGGAGACGCCTTCAACGCAGAAGTTGTCGGTTACCACTAAGGAACCCAATGCGCAAATTCCCCCGCCACACCCCGGCGAAACCATCAAAGGGAAACCCGGGGACGGAGACCTCGTTTCCGGATCGGTCAGGCTTAATCCGGACTGCGGAAACAGAGGCAGCGAACGTGAGCGGCACCCAAAGTTTTACCGGGCCACGCAACTCACGTCATAACCATTGACGTTTAACGATATCCGTAATACATTGAAACTGTGATTCGCTCTTTCCGTTGCGGCGAAACGGAGAAGGTCTGGCGCGGCGTATCCTCGCGAAGATTTCAGGCGATCGAATCAACGGCGGTCCGCCGGCTTTTCCAGCTCGATAAAGCTCGCGATCTTCGTGACTTGGCCGCAATCCCGTCGAACCGCCTCGAACCGCTCAGAGGAGACCGCAAAGGTCAGCACAGTATTCGCATCAACGATCAGTTCCGAATCTGCTTCACCTGGACTGACGGAGACGCGTTCAACGTAGAAATTGTCGATTACCACTAAGGAACCCAATGCGCACAATTCCCCCGCCCCACCCCGGCGAAACGATCAAAGAAGACTTTCTGATCCCGCTGAACATGTCGGTCTCGGCACTCGCGCGCGAGCTCGGAGTTAGCACGGTACGCCTGAACGAAATCGTACTCGGCCGGCGCGGAATCACAGCGGACACCGCCCTCCGCCTGGCGCGCTATTTCAACATGTCCCCCGATTTCTGGATGGGCCTGCAGTCCATCTATGAACTTCGAACCGCCGAACAAGCCTCAGGCAAAGACATTAACAAAACAGTTAAACCCCGCCCGATGGCAGCGTAAACCCCTCACGGAAATCCGGAGGGGAACCCGCCCTCTGAGGGGAACCCGGGGACGGGAACCCGGGGACGGAGACCTCGTTTCCTGATCCGCCAGCCACAAAACGGACCGCTGATGGCATCGCCGAGCACCTCTATTCTATATTCGCGATTCGCGAATATAGAATAGAAGCATGGCCCTAAAACCGCAGGACGTATACGTGATGCTGAAAATCGCGGCCTCCGGATTCCGTGCGCCCTACGCGCAACTCGCCGCCGAGCTTTCCATGAGCCCATCCGAGGTGCACGCATCCGTCAAACGAGCGCAATCCGCCAGGCTCATCCACGGCCCCGACTTGCAAAACCGTCCCAACTTCGCGGCGCTCGAGGAATTCCTGGTGCACGGCCTGAAGTATGCGTTTCCGGCTGAGCGCGGCGAATTCACCCGCGGCGTCCCCACCTCCTGGGCCGCGCGACCACTGCGCGACGTCATCGGCCCAGGCAACGAGCCGATGCCCGTATGGCCGGACCCACGGGGAAAAGAGCGCGGCGTCGCCTTCGAACCGCTATATAAGAGCGCCCCTCAGGCTGCCACTCGCGACCCCGAATTCTACGAATACCTCGCGCTCGCCGACGCGCTCCGCGACGGGCGCGCCCGCGAACGGAAATTTGCCGAACAGGAACTTCAGCGCCGTTTCAGGAAGGCGAATGCACGATCCAAATCTTGATCAACCGATCGCCACCGCCAACGCGCTGCGTCCGTTACTGCCGGAACTGTTGTTTGTCGGAGGCTGCGTAACCGGCCGCGTATGGGACGCGAGAGCGTCACAAAACAACTTCTGATAACCGACGAAGCCGCCGCCGAGCCGCGCATAACCATCGACGTGGATGCGATCGTCCAAATCACCTCCTGCGCTGCCTACGCGAAGTTCGGCGACCGCCTCCGATCTCTCGGCTTCAGTGATGACACCCGCCAAGGCGCGCCGTCTGCCGATGGGCACGCGGCGAAATAAACCTCGACGTCGTGCCTCTCGACGAGAGGATTCTCGGCATCTCAAACCTCTGGTACAAGGCCGCAATGGAAGCCTCCGTGACCAGAAAACTCCGCGACCAGCTCGAGATTCGGATCGTCACCGGGCCGTATTTCCTGGCGACGAAGCTCTAAGCTTTCCGGGGCCGTGGACGTGGAGATTTTCTCGGCAGTCATGATCTCGAAGACATCGTCTCGGTCATCGACGGGCGCGAAACACTAGGCGCCGAGATGCGCGACATCGGCGCCGAACTCCGCGAATATGTGCGCCGAGAGGTAGCGAGACTGCTCGCAAATCCTCGATTCATCGACGCCCTGCCCGGTCTGCTTCTCCCCGATTTCGCGAGCCAGTCCCGCCTCGGCATCGTCCTCGGGCGGCTCTACGATTTGGCGTCGATATAAGGACGCTTTACCTCGCCAGTTTGTCGAATTGAAAACTCTATTTTACCTGTAATCAGCGGCTTACGAAAATAGCGCGTCAAAACCCGCCCGGCGGCATGCTTCAATCCAATCAGGGAAACGGCCCAATTCACCGGGCCGCAACCCCATCTTTTCCGCCGGCCGGCGAAAGATCGCATTGCAGTGATACTGGACTTCCGGATTCCCGTCAACGGAATAACGGCGCTGGCTCATCGAGACCACGCCGACGGAAGGCTCTTTCAATTCGAATTGAAAGGCGCGCCCGCACTTTTTGAGCGCGCGGCCCCCTCGAGCGAAAGACGTGGAGTGGGCAACCAGAGAGCGGATTATCGAAGTTCGAGTCAAGCGCTGCGGGCGAAACGCCGTCGCAGACGAGTTATACCAGTTAGCCCGCACAGGCTGACTGTTGCAAACGAATCTGCGCGGTCATAACTAACCGCAGCGCCACTGACGAAAGAGATGCCGCCCGATTCACCGGCGGCCGGACACAGCGGATTAACAAACCGACTCCCGGCCGCCGCGATCTTAATACGACGCTGGGAGGCGTCAGGTGATCTTTGACATTTTAAATAACACCTACCGCCCGTTCGCCGCAGAACTGCGCCCGGATCAACGACATACGTCGCGGCCCCGCCACGGTTTTCCACAACCCGGCAAACCCAAGAAAACAGTTAAGTTACAGAAAATTAAAGACAAACGCTACAGTTTGTGGTAGTTTTGTTTTTGTTGAGGTGCGTCCGCGCCAGTGTACGGGCACGCGCATTCCAATGGGACGCCAGAGCGTCACAAAGCAACAGGAATCAGGAGAGTTTCAGAGACAACATGCGTGTGGCTCCCATGACGAGTCGGTTCCTTGACGCCTGCCGGCGTCGGCCGACCGATGTGCGTCCCGTCTGGTTTATGCGCCAGGCCGGCCGTTACATGAAGTCTTACCGCGACGTGCGCGCCAAAAACACGCTGCTGGAAATCTGCAAACGCCCCGATCTGGCCGCCGCCGTCACGCTCCAGCCGGTCGAAGCTCTCGACGTGGACGCGGCCATCATCTTTGCCGATCTGCTGCTTCCCGTCGAGCCCATGGGCCTCAAGCTCAAATACGTAAATAACGAAGGGCCGGTCATTTCCAATCCGGTCATTTCGAGCGAAGACGTCGACGCGCTTTCCACTTCAAATACAGACGATCTCGGTTACGTCGGCGAAGCCATCCAGCAGGCCGTGCGCGCGCTGGCAGGCCGCGTTCCGCTGATCGGCTTCTGCGCCGCGCCCTTCACCCTCGCCAGCTACATGATTGAAGGCGGGGCATCCCGTAATTTCCTGCGCACCAAGCGCATGATGTACGGCGATGAAACACTGTGGCGCCGTCTGATGGGCAAGATCGTTGACGTTCTCGCCCCGTTCGCCATCATGCAGGTAGCCTCGGGCGCCCGTTCCATTCAGGTGTTCGATAGCTGGGTCGGCGCACTCGCCGCGGACGATTATGTGCGCTGCGCTCAGCCCTACTCCCGCGCGCTCATCGAACGCATCAAGTCGACCGGTGTCCCGGTGATTCACTTCGGCACCGGCGCTTCCGGCTACTTCCGCGAACTGCACGCTGCGGGCGGCGACGTGATGGGCTGCGACTGGCGCATCAACATTGATCAGGCCTGGATGGACATCTCCTACCGTTCTGCGATTCAGGGCAACCTGGACCCGGTGGCATTGTTCGCCCCGCTGCCGGAACTGCGCACGAAGGTCCACGACCTGCTGCGCCGCACGGGCACGCGCCCCGGCCACATCTTCAACCTCGGCCACGGAATTCTGCCGGAAACCCCGGTCGAAAGCGTGAAGGCCGTCGTGCAGATGGTTCGCGAATTCCGTCCGTAATCCTGTGAGAATCGCAGTTGCAGGCGGTGGAATCTCCGGCCTCTCCTGCGCTTACTACCTGACTCGCGCCGGGCATGACGTCGTCGTGTTCGATCCCCGGCCCGGCGGGTCAATCGGCACCGTTACCGTAGAAGACTGCATCCTGGAAACCGGCCCGGAAAGCTGGCTCGCCATGAAGCCGTGGGCCGAACAGCTCATCCGCGAACTGGGCCTCGGCGACGAGCTGACCGGCTCCAACGACGCCGCCCGCCGCACCTACGTTCTGCGTCACGGACAATTCGTCACTCTCCCCGAAGGCCTCCAAATGGTGGTGCCAACGAAGATCTGGCCGGTAGTGGAATCGCGCCTGTTCTCCTGGGGCACGAAGTACCGGATGGCCGTCGAGATGTTCCGCAGCCCCAAAGCCACGCCGGACCGATCAGTGGCCGAATTCGTAGCCGATCACTTCGGAGACGAAGCCGTGTCCTATCTGGCCGAGCCGTTGCTGGCAGGCGTATACGGCGGATCGCCCGAACAGCTGAGCGCCGCGAGTGTGCTGCCGAAGTTCGTGGAATATGAGCAGCGCTATGGCAGCGTAGTCGTGGGCACGATGCGGGACAAGCGAAAGCCCTCAGGACAATCGGTATTCCGCACCCTGCGCCACGGCATGGGCCAGCTGATCGACGCGCTGCTGGCACGAGTGAACGTAGTAAAGGCTCCTGTGGAAGCAATAGCGCCAACGTGGCAAGTTTACGCCGATGGTAACTGGCAGCAGTTCGATCATGTAGTTCTGGCTTGCGGAGCAAATCACGCGGCGCCGCTGGTAGCGCCGGTGGAACCCCGCCTCAGCGAACTGCTGGCGGGCATCCCATACTCCAGCAGTTCCATCTGGACCTTCGGCTACAACCGCTCCGATGTACCGCACGCGCTCGACGCATTCGGATTCCTGGTCCCGCGAAGCGAACGACGCAGCATCATGGCCTGCACCTGGCTGGGCACAAAATGGGCCGGACGCGTGCCCGCGGACAAAGCAGTCTTCCGCTGCTTCTCCACCGATCCCGACGTGACAAAGGAAGCCGCGCTGGCCGATCTCAACCAGCTAATGGACTTAACCGCAGAGCCGCTGTTTGCGCTGAATCACCGCTGGCCGGCCTCAATGCCGCAATACGCAGTAGGCCACATAGCGAGAGTAGCGGAGATCGACGCGCGAGTTGACGACGTCCCCGGGCTATCGCTGATCGGCAACGCCTTCCACGGAATCGGCATTCCCGACTGCGTACGCAGCGGACAAAAGGCAGCTGATCGAATTGGCCCGGCCTGAGTGCCTGGCTTAAATAACGGATTGTCTCCGAACGGCCTCCAGATCCTCGACGCAATCAGTACGGGTGCCGCAACCAGGCGATTACCCGCATGCACTGCTGGTGCGAGTAATTCTTCCCGCAGGCAGCTCGGCCGCACGACGGCAGCGCCTCGCGCTTACTCCCGGATTCAGACGCAGCTTCGCAATCCACGACAGCACCCCCGCCAGACACACGGTCCATCTGACGACTCCGCTCAAGACTATCCCAGTCGAATCGATTCCATGCGAAGCCTGCGATAATCCGCCCACCACGCGTCCTCGCGATAGAGTTCCGGCCGCAGTTGCGCTTCGATCTTTTGCATCAGCATGGCGCGGTCGCCTGGCTCGATGCCTTCGAAGTAAGCGCTCGCGAACATCTCCAGCCACTCGCGCAAACCGCGCTCCGGATGTTCCAGCCGGGTCCAGCGATCGAATGTCTGGGCTGTTCTGACTTCGAAGCCGGCGCCTTCGAGCAGCGTCGAGTATTCGCCGAGACTCGGATAATACCAGGGGCAGCGCGGTGTAATGCCGTACTCGCCGAGCACTTCTTCGATCGCCGTACGAATTCGGCCGACGTTGCCCCTGACGCCCATCTCCAGAACGAATCGCCCGCCAGGCTTCAGGGCTGCGGCCACGCACTTCAGCGCGGCTTCCGGTTGATGAACCCAATGCAGAACGGCATTCGAAAATGCGGCATCGAAAGGTTCGTCAAAATGAAAGTCGCGGGCATCGGCGAGAACAAATTTCAGCGCCGGAAAGTTCTGGCGAGCCTGCGCGATCATCGATGGCGAAGAATCGAGTCCGGTAACCTCCGCGCCGGCTTCGGCGATCTTCACTGTCAGATGCCCGGTGCCGCAACCCAGATCGAGAATTCGTTCGCCTTCTTTCGGCCCCAGCATTTCCAGCAGGCTCGCACCGGCGCGCCACACAAAGGAGTGTCGATCGTCGTAGAGCGCGCTGTCCCAGCTATCGGACATCAGCGTACCTCCGCGCTTGCGGGAACCACCGCGAAGTAATCGTAAATGGTGCGCGAAATCTCGGCCACGGTCTTCTCAGAAACTTCCTCGGGCCGGCTGGAACCTTTTGTGAATATGGAAATCGCGACATGCCCGCCGCGGCCTGGCAGCGTCATCACGCCGACGTCGTTCACCACACCGCCCATCGTGCCGGTCTTGTGGGCGACATCGGTGCCCTGCGGAAGGAGTCCTTTAATCCGCGCTTTCCCGGTCTGGCAGCGTTCCATCACGTCGAGCAGCTTCGTCGCGTACACGTTCTGGAACAGATCTTTGCGCCAGATGCGCGCGAGGAGCTTCGTCATGTCGGCGGGCGTTGCGGTATCGCGGTGGTCTGCGGTCTCCAGTCTGCGCGCGGCCATATGTTCCGCTTCAGGAACGGCGTCGAACAGGCGATCCCACATCTCGCGGGTCCATTCGGATTCCGGCGGCAGAGCCTTGATGCCCCCCCAATCTGCCAGCAGTTTCGCAATAGAGCGATCCACTCGAATTCCTTCCAGTCCCAGCGTCTTCATGCGCGCGGTCACCGCGGCGGGTCCGCCGGCTTCCTTTAAGATCAGGTCGGCCGCCGAGTTGTCGCTGATCACAATCGCCATCTCCATCGCGTTCTCAATCGACATCGCAAGACCGGGATGAAACAGAAGATCGTTGATGCGTCCACTGCCGGGATGAACGTCGCCCGGAGTCAGCGTGAGCATCTTGCCGAGCTGCAGTTTGCCCTCATCGGCGAGAGCCATGATCTGCACTGCGATGGGCACTTTCACCGAGCTCGCCTGGGGAAACGGCTCTGTTCCGCGCACCGATACATAGCGATTGCTTTCGATGTGCAGCGCGCTCACACCAACAACCGCGTCGGTTGTAGAGTGCGCCAGGTATTCGATCTGCTTCTCCAGAGGCGTGAGCGCAGCGTCGGACGCAGCGAATGCAATGGGTACGCAGGTGAGCGCGATGCCGGCAAAGAGAAACAACCTCATGAGTTGAGTTTACTGCCCGCCTCACGATTGGGATTATCTTCACACACGCGCCGATGGCATGGGAAACCCGTGTCCCGGAATGCGCGTAACAACTGCAGCAGAGGCCGGCAGCGGTTTATAAGAACTTTAGATTGCCGGAATTTTGATCTCGCAAAACAAGAACAGGAGAATAGTGTGAAAATACAGAAGGCTATTTGTGCGTCTATAGGATTCTTTCTGGCGTCACAACTTGTGCCTATGTCGATGGCTCAGGGCGTCAATGCCTACTTCGGCATTGGCACGGCAATAGACAGCAGCAGCAATCAGCAGATTGATACGTTCGGCCTGAATCAGTCCTACACGACACCGCGACTGGGCGGATCGTTTCTTGATGCCGGATTGACGTTCATGGCGACGAAGCATTTCGGCGTCGGCGCCGATTACAACTGGCGCGCAGCGCGTGGTTCCTATGCGGGACTGCTGGAACGGCCGGTGTTCTATAACTTCGATGGCGTTTGGGCTCCGATCACCACGCATCGGTTCGCTCCGGAAATTCATGCGGGCATCGGCGGCATGCATCTCGGCTATTCGCTGAGCCAGACGAGCTGCGATGCATTCGGAGGATGCCAGACGACCAATCAAAGCGTGGAAAGCTCATCGCACTTCCAGACGCATGTAGCGGGTGCGGCGCGGCTTTATGTCACGGACCACGTCTTTGTACGGCCCGCGGTTGATTTGCACTATGTCGGCAACCTGTTCCAGTACGGACACAACTTCGTACCGGAGTATTCGCTCGGCATCGGTTACAGCCTCAGCCGGGAATAGCGGCCGGGCTACTTCTCTCTATCTTCAAGAAGCGACTTCAAACGGGCCAGCTCACGATCGATGCGCTGGCCCCGTCGCACAAGCAGCAGTATGAAGCCGAGCACGATGATCCAGGCGGCAGTGTAGCCATAAAAGAGGTAAGTCTGATTGATCGGGTCCATTGTGGTTAGATTGCGTGCAGTTCACGGCGCACGGAATCGATCTCCCTTCGTACTGTTTCCTGTCTGAGCCGCACCAGCACGATCGCGGTTCCAATCAGGAGCAGCGACAGAATCCCCACGAGGAACGGCGGCCACCACGTGGGATCGAGTCCGCCGGTTTCGAGTACGGGCGCCGGATGCTGGGTTCGAACGTTGTGCAGACGGATCGCCATAATTACGAGCGGAATATCGGCGGCGGCAAAGATGGCGAGAATCGCCGACATTGTGGCGCGCTGCGTAGCTTCAGCAATCGCGGGCCGCATCAGCAGATAGCCCAGATAAAGCATGAAGCACATGAACTGGGAGGTGAGACGGAGATCCCATGTCCACCAGATGCCCCAGATGATGTGACCCCAGAGGCTGCCGGTCACCAGATTCACAAGGGCGAATACCTGCGCGACTTCGATGAAGGAAACAGCGGCTGAGTCGTACTTGAAATTCTTCGTAAACAGGAACAGAATACTGCACACAACAGCAACGCCATAGAACGCGAAGCCCGTAATGGCGGCCGGTACGTGAATGAAGATCATCTTGCCGATGGCGCCCTGCTGCGCTTCATCCGCCATCGTGACAAAGATGTGGTACATGTTCCACGACATGAGAATCGCGCCCAGTGTTGCAAGCGCATAGACGGCTTTTTCACGCATAAATTCAACCCACCAGAATAAACTCTATCAGGTAAAGAGCAAGTGACGTAAAGACGAGATCGAACACCATTACGATGCGAAGTTCGAGCCCGATATCGCTCGCTTCGCCTTTAATTAACGCGGTAGAAACCTGCATCGCGCCGATCAGCAGAGGGATCAGCAGAGGATAGTGCAGCACCGGCAGCATGAGTTCGCGCAGTCTGACGTTGACCGTGACCGCGCTGAATGCAACGCCGGTGATCGTGATACCCCACGTTGCCAGCATCATAACTCCGAGAAGCGGCCAGAATACCTGCACCCATTGAATGTTATTGAAGAGCCCGTAGATTGGCAGCGATACCAGCTCAACGATCATCAGCAGCACGAAACTGGAAATTACTTTGCCGAGGAACAGCGCCCACGGCGGCATGGGTGACGCGATCAGCACGTCCAGGCAATCGTTTGGCACTTCGCGGATGAAGCTGCGGTTCACGATTAACGCGCCCGCGAAGGTATAGACCAGCCACAGAAGCCCACCGGAGATGTCATAGAATTCGTCGCGGCCCAGGTCGAAGGCGAAGCTGAAAAGCATCAGCACCACGAGCGCGAATGAGACGCTGGCGTTCAATGCCTCCTTTGTTCGGAACTCCGTGCGCAGGTCTTTGCGCGCGATGAACCAGGCGGCGGCGAGTCCCTGCTTCACTGGTTTGCGCCTTCGTAGTTGCGATAGAGCCAGCCGGGGTCGCTCAACATCTCTTCGGTGCGCGCGCCGGAGTGAACGATCTTGCCGCGTTCGAGCAGTGCTACATGCGTGGCGAGTTCCATCGCTTCGCGAATCTGATGCGTGGACATCACGATGGTCGCGCCCTGCGTCAGCGCGTCGCGAAGAAGATCGTGCAGAACCGCGATCGCGCGATCGTCCAGCGAGGTGAAGGGTTCGTCCAGCAGGAGCACTTCGGGATTGTGCAGGAATGCGCGTGCGATGGCGAGGCGCTGCCGCATACCGCGCGAGAATTCGCGAGCGAAGCCATCGCGAACGCGAGTGAGGCCTACGCGGTGCAGTGCAGCTTCGGCCGCTGCCCTGGTATCCGGAACATTCATCAGCTGGCCGAAGAGGATCAGATTTTCGAATGCGGTGAGGTCGTCATACACGCCGATGCCATGGCCCAGATACCCGATGCGCGCGCGAACTTTTTCCGTAACGGCGGACTCGCCGAAAACAGTGACCGAGCCTTTCGAGGGACGCGAGAGATTCGCGAGAATGCGGAGCAGCGTTGTCTTCCCCGCCCCGTTGCGACCCAGCAACGCTACGCATGCGCCCTGGGGAGCTTCAAGCGAGGCGCCGCGCAGAGCCGGATAGTCGCCGAAGTATTTCCAGACGCCATCGGCCGCGATGGCTGTCATTTTCCCGCAGAGCCCTTGCGATAGAGAATCGCGAAACCGATGGCCAGCATGCCCAGCACGGATGCGAGTACCCATTTAACCGCAAGAAACGGCTGAACCGGATCGCCGGTAGCCAGCGCGAGATTGAAGAGCTTCGGCATATTCTCCGTAACGGTGGGACTGCCATTGTCTTCGCGGCTGTCTGTCGATGAGGAGGCTCGCAGCGTGCCGCTGCCTTCGATGTTGAGCGTATAGTGTGCGCCAGCGATGTCGTAGATCGATGCGCCGGTGGTTGGTTCCTGGCCGAGCGGAGTGACGCCGTCGCCCTTCAGCGTAACGCCGACGGGAGCCAGCAGCTTGAGCGATGGCGCGCCTTTCGCAAGAACGGTGCCTTCAAAGACTCCCGGCGAAGTGAATGGCATGGACCACTCCATGCGGATTTCCGAGCGTCCGGGTTTAATCGGGAAGTCGACCTTGAAAGTGTTCGGTTTGCCCGCGGGATCTGCGGAGCGACGGATTGGCAGGCCTTCCGGCGCGATGACGTTGACCTCGACTTTACCCTGCGCCGCAGCCGGCAGCGTGAACTGCAGCGTGCCTGTCTCGGGATTGTTCCACGTGGTCTTGCCGTCGTTCTCGAAGATGTAGCTTTCCGCGACCCCCATGGTTCCGCCACTGGGTTCGATCAGCATGACGTGCGTAGCGATTTTGGCTTCGTTTGGCTGTTTCGAAGACTGGAATACCTGAATCTCAACGCCGGTCATGGGTTGCCCGGGCGTGAGCTGCTTGTTGTACTGCACGCCATCCCAGACTGCCTGCAGCAGCTTAATGGGAGGACCGCCGGCCGGCGGTTCCTTTGTAATGCTGAAATGGCCGGCGGCGTCGGTCTTCACGCTGTCAATGAACTGCGGCCCTTCCTGAGTGGGCTGGAAGAGTGTGACCGTCGCGCCAGGCTGCGGCTTGCCGGTGGTGCCGTTGGTGACGACGCCATCGATCGCGGCATGGGCCAGCGTCGCGGATATCAGAAGCAGGACGGGGAATCTCATGCGCTCGCTCCCATCGGTTTCCCGCATTCGCCGCAGAATTTCAGGCTCTTCTCAAACTTTGCGCCACATGCCGGGCAGACATTGCGAGGCGCTGCCGCCGGCTTCACGGTTGTTGTTGTTACTCCCAGCTCCGCTTTCACGCGATCCACTTCGGCGAGCACCTTTGCCAGTTCTTTCTGCAACTCCAGCTTCGTGGTTTGGTAGTCTTCGTCGGAAAGTTTATCGACGCGGTACTCAAACTGTAAATCGCGCAGGCTCTCATAGATCGCGGCTTTGCGCTCATCCAGGTGGCGGAACGGCGAAACGGCTTCGGGCTCGGGAATATCCTGCGCGCGGATAAACAGCAGAAAGCCGATGGCGCAGACTCCCAGCAATGCTCCGATGATCAGGCTTGTTTCCATGGTCGGCGGTCAGTCCAGCTTCTCGGTGTCTCGCTCGATGGCGGCGCGGTAGCGCGCGAAATCGGGATCGTCGTCAATCTTCGGGCCGGCGGCTACCGGTTGCGGCTTGCTGCCGCGCAGGCGCTTCAGCACCACCCAGACTACGATGCCACCGAGTCCTAACGAGAAATACGGCACGACCCAGAAGTACGAACTGGGATCGCTCAGCAGCGTAAACTCACCGCTCTTCACGAACGACGCGATGATGGAATCATCGCTCATTCCCGCCTGCTGCATCTGAAAGATTTTGGCGCGCGCGGGCTTGCAGATGTGGCACTGCCCGCTCGACATGTTGCAGTTCAGATTGTCTTTGCAGCCGCAGGTGCATTGCAGGTGTACGCCAACGCGCTTCACATCGTCGCTCTCCACCTGGGAAGAAGTCTGCGCGATAGCCGCGACCGCAAGCCCGACGAAGAGGAGTGAGCGCTTAAGACCGGACAGCCGCATCGTTCCTCACAGGAGTCGCCGCGCTTGTTGCTTCCACAACCTCGGTGCGCGTGTAAGCGCGCGAAACCTTCGCGGGGACCAGCGCGACGAGCGTGCCGCCAATCAGAACCATGGCGCCGATCCAGATCCACGTCACCAGCGGAAATACGTAGGCCTGCAGCGTGGCTTTGTTTCCGTCATGCGCGGCGTAGTTGATGTAGAGATCTTCGTTCAGGCGCGTGCGCAGCGCGATTTCCGCCGTAGCCTGCTGCTGCTGTTTATAGAAACGTCGCGTCGGTTCCAGCGTGCCCAGCGGCTGGCCGTTCTTCGAAACTTCGAGCGTGGCGGTCTCCCACTGATAGTTCGGCGTATCGCCTTCGGTCAGATTCGCCACGCGCAGTGTGTAGGCGCCAACCTGCATGGTGTCGCCCTTATTCACATCGCCGACCGCAGTCTGATTGAACGGGTGTCCGCTCCAGCCGATGAACATCAGCACCATTCCCATGTGGACGAGATATCCGCCATAGCGACGCGTGTTGCGATGCGTGAGCTCGATCATTGACGGGATGAAGCCGGTTTTTGATTTCTCCTGAATAGCTTTGCTTCCCCGATAGAATTCGAGTGCGATCGTAGCCGCAACGAAGAAGCAGAGGCTGAGCGAAATGATGGAGTACGGATATCGCATGCCGCCCGCAAACAAAGCCACCGCGACAATCAGCGTTCCGATTCCGGGCCACTGAAAATTCTTACGCAGGCTGGCGATGGAAGTGCGCCGCCACGCGAATAACGGACCCACGCCCGTAAGCAGAAGCAGGAAGATGCCGATCGGCACCATGAGCCGATTGAACCAGACGGCATCGAGGCTGATCTTTTCGGTGGAGAACTTTTCGGAGATGATCGGGAACAGCGTGCCCCAGAGCACCGCGAAGCAGCTTGCCAGCAGCACCAGATTGTTGAACAGGAAGCTCGATTCGCGCGAGACGACGCTTTCCAGTTCCGCTTCGCTCTTCAGGAAGTTCAGGCGATCCAGAATCAGCCAGATCACGGCCGCAATGCTGAGCGCCAGGAACGCCACGAAGTACTTGCCGATCGGCGATTCCGCGAAGGCATGGACCGAGCTCACAATGCCGGAGCGTGTCAGGAAGGTGCCGAAGATGCAGAGAAAGAATGTGGCCGAGATCAGCACCATGTTCCAAACTTTCATCATGCCCTTCTTTTCCTGCATCATCACCGAGTGCAGGAATGCCGTTCCGCCCAGCCAGGGAAGCACGGAAGCGTTCTCCACCGGATCCCACATCCAGTAGCCGCCCCAGCCGAGCACGTGATAAGCCCAGGCTGAACCAAGCATTACCCCGGTGCTCTGGAAGAGCCAGGTGACCAGCGTCCAGCGGCGTGTGGTGTAGATCCAGCTTTCGCCCGGCGCGCGACTGATTAGTGCCGACATGGCAAACGCAAACGGCACTGCGAAGCCGACGTATCCCAGATAAAGGAACGGCGGATGAATCACCATCGCCCAATACTGCAGCAGCGGATTCAGTCCGTTCCCATCCGGCACGGAGGTAATCACGCGATCCACCGCCAGCACCTGGAAGGGGCTCACGATGAAGTTATTCAGCAGCAGGAAGAATAACTGAATGGTGGAAAGAATCGCCACCACGCCGGGCAGCAGATTGCGATGCCCCTTACGGGTAGTGATCACCGCGATGGCTGCGTAAGTAGAGAGCAGCCAGCTCCAAAAAAGCAGCGAACCTTCCTGGCCGCCCCACCAGGCCGCGAATTTGTAGAACAGCGGCATATCGCGGTTGGTGTGCGACGCAACGTACGCCATCCGGTAATCGCCGGTCATCAGCGAGTACACGAGAATCCCCGCGGCAGTTGTCACCAGGACCCATACGGCGAGCACGGCGCGCTCGGCGCTCAGAGTAAGGAACGGGCGCCGCTTCACGCGGCCCACGATGCTCGCCACGATGGCGTAGAGCGAAATGCAGAACGCGAGCAGCAGGGCCAGCGCGCCGATGTTTTCCATGAGTGTGGTTAAACCTTCTTCCGACCCGAGATTTTACGAACCGTAGGATGCAGTCTTGCCCTGCTGCATCTGCTTCTGGATACTGTCCGGTGCTTCGCCGGGCTTGGGCGCATACTTCGATGCGCACTTGGCCTGAATTTCCGATGCGTGGAACACGCCATCGGGACCCAGCCGGCCGCCGGCCAGTGCCTGTGCGCCGTCTTTGAACGTGTCCGGCAGCGGATCGCGGCCTTCGTAGGCAACTTTCAGAACGAGGTCGTCCTTCTGCAGATTGAACCGAACCACTCCGGCGGAGCGGACGATCGAGTTGGCCTGAACGTCTCCGCCGACTCGCACATGACGCGCTTTGGCGGCATCGCCCATGTGGTTGAGCTCCGCGATGTTTACGTAATAAACCTGGGAACCGGAGATGCCGGCGGTCGCCAGCCAGAGCAGCGAACCGACCACAATCGCCATCAAAACGGCGAACTTCCAGTACTTGCGCATGTTGACCTCTTCTTTGAATTAATTATACGCCCGGGCTCCGGGAACGGATTGCCGTGTCACTTCCACACCAGCATCGCCGGGGAACCCGCGTGACAGAGGAAACAGCCAGGCGTGGCAGCGGCCGAAACCGGCCGGAATTCCGCGAGTGGCGCCGCATGGCCGGACGTGGTTTCCACGGGCCGTCGCTGACCATCCAGACGCCAAACGAGAATGGCAAAAAACGACAACAGAGCCACCGCCGCTACCGACCACTGGACGCGGCGATCCGAACGAACCCGCAGAGGGCGGCGCTGCTCATGTATTCTTTGCCACAGATCTTCGGGCGCATGAATCGGGCGGAGCTGCCGGTTTAGCTCGTGCTCAAGCCATTGATTTTCAGGCATATTTATCCTTTCGCGCGAAGCGTGCAAGGCGGCGCTCCAGCGTGCGATGTATGCGATTAAGCCGCGAGGCTACGGTGCCATGGGTAATTCCCAGGATTTCCGCGATTTGGTCGTAAGCCAGCCCCTGGGTGTAGCGGAGCACCAGCAGCATACGCTGTTCATCCGGCAGATCAGCCAGGACGGCGCGAAGATGATGACTCACTTCGGCGCGCGCGGCTTCGTCGAAGGCGCTCGCGCCCGGCGCCTGGAGAATGGCGATGGCTTCGTCAAGCAGCGGGAGGAAGCGGCGGGATTTACGTTTGTGATCGAAGCAACTGTTCACGACGAGGCGGTACAGCCAGGCGTTGAAGCCGGAGCCACCGCGGAAAGATTTGATTCCGACGAAGAGCTTGAGAAATGCGTCCTGGGTGACGTCCTGCGCGACCGCTGCGTCGCCGGAGTAGCGAAGCGCGACGGAATAGACCATGTCTTTGCAGCGCTCGAATAAAGCCCGGAAGGCTTCGGATTCGCCGCGCTGACAGGCTTCGATTAGGTCCTGATCGGATTCTTCCAGCACCATGGTCCGTGGATGTCCCACTTTTGTTAGACGGAGGAGATTGCGACTCCTTCCGTTTTTATTTTCCATGGACGCAAAAAACGGGGCCGGACTGAGCCGGCCCCGCGAAGCTCCCTCGGAGTGGAGTAACCGGATTAGAAGGCAGGGTGGATGTGAATTGTCTTCCCCGCCACAACGTAAACGCGCTCGGCGAACTGCGTATGGCCGCCTTCACGGATCTCGATGTTATAGGCGCCCGGGCGAAGATGCATCGTCTTGTTATCGTGCGCGGTGCCGGCATAGGCGCCATTGATGAATACCTGGGCTTCCTTCGCCTTCGTATCGAGTTTGATCTGGCCTGCGTTCGGGTTCGAAAAATAGACCGGTGAATAGCCGGGTCCCCAGTATGCTCCCCAGTAGGGCCGGTAGAACCCGCCGTAGTATGCCGGGCCGCCAACCACAACACGTGCCCGGAAAGCAGCGGAAGCGCTCATGGGCGCCAGAGTCATCAAAGCAGCCGCCAGAATCAACATTGTCTTTTTCATTTCCAGCAACCTCCGCCGGGAATGATGCAAGGCGGATGCCAAGAATAAGTTTTTTGTTTTCAGTGTGTAAGGCACAGGAGCGGTGGCCGGATGCCACCACCACGCCTAATTTCAGCCATTGGATCCAGAAGGTTTCCCCCGAAAAAAGGGGCCCGAGTGCGCAGGAATTGGGCAACCGAAAGTTGCGATAATCTGGAGATTCACGATCCTGAATTGGTGCAGCGTGTTCGCACGGGGCCGTTTCATGATGCTCGTGAGGTGATTGCCCGGGCGCTGGATGCACTCGATCAGCAGGCACCGCTTAGATACGAACGGTAAGACGGTACAGCCTTATCCGGAGATTGATTTAATACAGCCCCGCGCATCAATGGACCAGCCTCGTCATGTCGTTCTCTGATGGCGTGGCTTCTCGATAACAACATCCGGACGCGTCACGGAAGATATTCTGTTGCGCCGGCGATTCTTGATGGAGGGCGGAAGGAAGGTCGGGCACACATATTTCTCATCCCGATCTCATGGTGGCGGCTACAGCGTTACAGCACGGACTTACTGTGGTGACGCGCGGCCTCAGCGATTTCGACAGGGCCGGTGTGCCGTTTAATCCGTGGGAGCAGTCGCACTTTTCCCCTGGAAGAGGTTAGAAGGGGGCTTGCTTTTTCAGCAGCCTGGTAGACAGGGCATGATGTTCGCCACCGCATCACGTGAAGCGCCGCGGTCCGGTATTCGAATGACACGCGGCCGATTGCTGAATTGTTGGTGTAAGGATCGAAAATCTGCAGGTCTACTTTGCCTCCGCTGTTGTAACCGCGTCCGAGTACCGAATGGCATCTATTCCAGCGGCTTTCCTACCGACCGCTTCGGCGACTTGATCGAGGACGATCTGAATGTCGTGGGCGGAATGAATTTGCATTCCCGCAATTGGAAAGGGAACCGGGCCAACTGACCACCGAGGCAGAGTCAGCGGGATACCAGGCAGACTCGCGACGACGCCGAAGGCCATTTCAGATGACTGATCACTCAGGAATGTGGCTGATGAATAAGCCCCGACGGGGGATGGGCATTGAAAAAAGATCCTCGGCGCGTCAGTGCGTCATGGCGTAAACGACATCGTTGATTCCGAGCCGGATTCCAAGCGCCGAATATTTTTCCGGATAAGCGGGATCGTCGGCGTATTCCCAGGAGTCGCCCACGTCGTTGTTGTAGGTGATGATCGCCAGCAGGCGGTGCTTATCGTCATAGACGCCCAGCCAGCCTGGCCTGGTGCCGATCCAGCGGTCCGCCATGCTGCCGCGCAGCGACCACTGGCCCAGAATCTGATAGCGATTCTCCAGGTCGTAAACGATATGAAAAATGGCGTCGGAGCTCTCGATTTCCACCGGCGGACGATCGGGCGAAACCTCGCGCATGGTTTCCATGAAGCGGTCCCATTCTGCCTTGCCCCAGAAATCGTCCAGCATGAGGAAGCCACCGCGCGCGAGATACTCTCGCACCTTGGCCACCTGTTCCGGCGTCAGCTTCCAGTCACCCATCTCGCCTGCCGCGAGAAGCGGCCAGTTGAAGATGTCGTCGCCATCGTCAGGATTCACCGGTTGCTCGGCGGAGCGCGTCTGAATCCGCGTTAATCGGCGAAGCGCGAGGGCGAAGTGGCGATCGGCGCGGGGATAATCCTGGGTCCAGCTCATGCCTCCCTGGCGCCAGTCGCGGTCGGCGATTTCTGCATAACCGCGCGATCGCGAAAACAGCCCGTATGGGTGAGACGGATACATCAGACGGGCGAAAACGAATTCGGTCTGCTGCTGATAGTCGGGCGGAATTTCGACGTTGTCGTAGACTTCGAGACTACGATAGACGCGGAACGGACGCGGCAGGGTGGGGTCAGTCGGCTCGGGAACATCCGGCGGCCGCAGCGTGGAGGCAGCCGCGATTGCGGCAATCGCCATGATGCCCAGAACTATCGCCTGGCGCCGGTATCCCATCTGCCCGTGAGGATAGCAGGGTCTCAGCGCATGTACATGCCGCCGTTTACGTCAAGCACGTGACCCGTGATGTAGCCCGCTTCTTCGCTGCAAAGAAAGCGCACAGCCGCGGCGATGTCTTCCGGCTTTCCGAAACGCTTCAGCGGAATGCCGTTGAGCACCTGAGCTTTGAGGTCGTCTTTGAGCACGGCTGTCATGTCGGTTTCGATGAAGCCCGGCGCTACGGCATTCACGGTAATGGAGCGTGAGGCGAGTTCCTGCGCGAGAGCTTTCGTTAGTCCGATGACGCCGGCTTTGGATGCGACGTAGTTCGACTGGCCCGCATTGCCGGATTCGCCGACGACGGAGGAGAGGTTGACGATACGACCCCAGCGTTCCCTGACCATGCCGGAGAGCACTTGCTGGATGCAGTGGAAGGTACCGGAGAGGTTGGTTTGGATGACGGCGTCCCAGTCAGCGGCTTTCATGCGAAGGGCGAGGCCGTCGCGCGTGACAGCGGCATTGTTGACCAGGATGTGAACCGGCCCAAACTCGCTTGCCACTTTGGCGAATGCTTCTTTTATGGAGTCCTGAGAACTCAGATCCATCGCGGCGACGAACGCCGACCCGCCCGCCGCGCGAATCTCTTCGGCTACGGCTTCGAGCTTATCTACCTGCCGCGCCGCGAGCGCCACCTTTGCTCCGGCTTTCGCCAGTTCGATTGCGCAGGCGCGTCCGATGCCGCGGCTCGCTCCCGTTACCATTGCAATGCGATTCGTCATATGAACTTGCAATCATATTAGATCGGACCTATTTTCTGAACCATGGCACATAACGACCTGCGCGACTTCATCCGCACCCTTGAGAAGAATAAAGAGCTGAAGCGGATTCCGTTTGAAGTGGATACGCGGCTTGAGATTACGGAGTTTGCCGATCGGTCGGTGAAATCCGGCGGCCCGGCGCTTCTGTTTGAAAAGCCGCGGCTGGCGAACGGCAGCATTTCGCCGGTGCCGGTGCTGATCAATTCATTTGCCAGTATGCGCCGCATGGAGTTGGCGTTGCAGGTGGATGCGGTTTCGGAGGTTGCCGCGCGCATCAGCGAGTATCTGGAGATGCGGATGCCGGAGGGGTTGCTGGGCAAGCTGAAGATGCTGCCGAAGCTGGCGGAGATGGGAGCGTTCTTCCCGAAGATTGTTGCAAAGGGCCCTTGTCAGGAAGTGGTGAAGACAGAGGGCTTCTCGCTGCATGATTATCCGGTGCTCACGTGCTGGCCGGGCGATGGCGGGCCGTTTATTACGCTGCCGATGGTGTTTTCGCGTAATCCCGAAACCGGGAAGCGCAACTGCGGTATGTACCGGCTGCAGGTATTCGATGAGCGCACTACCGGGATGCACTGGCAGACGCATAAGCAGGGCGCCGAACACTATCGGCGGCGCATGGCGGAAGGCAAGAGCACGCGCATGGATGTGGCGGTGGCGATCGGGTCCGATCCGGCGACGATGTATTCGGCGATTTTGCCGCTGCCACCCGATCTGGATGAAATGATGATTGCCGGGTTTCTGCGGGGGAGTCCGGTGGAGATGGTGAAGTGCCAGACCGTCGATCTGGAAGTGCCTGCCAACTCTGAGTTAGTGCTGGAAGGCTACGTGGAGTTGGGCGAACTGCGAACTGAGGGGCCGTTCGGCGATCACACGGGGTATTATTCCCTGGCGGATCAGTATCCGGTTTTCCACGTTACGTGCGTGACGTCGCGGCGCGATCCGATATACGCGACAACGATTGTTGGTCCTCCGCCGATGGAGGATTTTTATATGGGGAAGGCGATTGAGCGCATCTTTCTGCCGCTGATGCGCATGCAGATTCCCGAGGTGCGGGATATGTGTATGCCGGCTGAGGGCGTGTTCCATAACCTGATGCTGATTTCGATTCGCAAGAGTTATCCGGGTCATGCGCGCAAAGTCATGAGCGCGATCTGGGGACTCGGCCAGGCGATGTTCACCAAGTGCATTGTTGTGGTGGATGAAGATGTGGACGTGCAGAATCTGAGTGAGGTCGCGTGGCGCGCTCTGAATAATATCGACCCGGAACGCGATGTGCAGTTCACGATGGGGCCGATCGATTCGCTGGATCATGCGAGCCGACTGGTGAATTACGGCAGCAAGATGGGGATCGACGCCACACGTAAGTGGCCAGGGGAAGGGTTTACGCGGGAATGGCCGGATGTTTTGAAGATGCCGGATGAAGTTAAGGCACGGGTGGGTGAGTTGTGGAAGAAGGCAGGTTTGTAAATCGGAAATCTGCGAGAATATCGGCCTGCTGAGCAAAAACGGCCCAACGCCTGCGGTGCCGCGTCGTCGCCGCAAGGTCCTCGACGCCGCAAGGCGGATTGGGGGAGTGCAACCTCGATCGCTGTGGGAACAGGCGGGACGCGCGCGGGCGAAGAGAGGAAAAGTCAATGGCTAATGTCACCGGCCCGCAACCGCAGATAAGATTCTGTCCGGTTTGCAAGGGAGAAGTCCGAAACGTGGCCCGAAATCAGATGAAATCACGGGGGTACGTAAGGAAAGACGGCACCGTGGCGGAGCACACGCATACCTACGAGTGCGACGGATGCCACACTCGCTTCGAAATCAATCAGGCCCGTTAAGCGCTTCTTGCCGTCTCTCCGTCTGGACTTCCCTACCGCCCTTCGTTGCCGCGTCCGCTTGCCAGTCCGCTGGCTTGGTTCTCTGTATTAGCGCCGGCGTCCGCGCAGCCAGTCGCTTGCGGGCGCTTCAAACCACTGGTAGACAAATCCGGAGACCGCGATGACAATCGCCAGGTACAAGGCAGACGCGAACGGCTTTGACGGATGCAGTTTGCCGTGCACGTAATAGCGGCCGTACCACCAGAGAATGGGGACGTGCAGGACGTACATCGAGTAGCTGGCCTTGCCAAGGAAGTCCATCGGACGCGTGGAAAGCAGGCGCGCCAGCCATCCGCCGCTCAACGCCAGGCCAGCAAGGATCAGCGCGTTCAGCGGGCGCAGATGCTCATTCACCGCCGCTCCGGTGCCGTTCACAGCATTCGGGTGAATGATCAGCCAGCCGGCAATGATCAATCCGGGCAGGTAAAGGTAGTACCCGCGTCCTCGCCACCAGCCTTTCTCCGCCAGCAGCGTAAAGATTCGCGATGCAACGATTCCCGCGATGAAGTCCGGGATGTTGTAGAGCGGCTGCAGTTCCCAGGTCACGTGGCTGTGATCGAGCGCTACCGGCATCACAATCGCCACTGCCATGGCCGCGACGACCATCCGCCAGCGTGCATTGCGCAGCACGGCGAACAGCAGCGGAAAGCATAAGTAAAAGAAAAATTCACATGTCAGCGTCCAGGCCGGGGTATTCCAGCCAACGGCGAGCGACCCCGTCCAACCCTGCAATACCAATATGTAAATGGAGATCAGCTTCGCACGCTGGACGACGGTCCACGGAGGCGACACCATCATCTCGATCGCGAAGGGCGAAACAATCACGAGACTCAGCAGGTAGACCGGATAAATGCGCGCGAACCGCGCCACCGCAAACCGGCCGAGTGTCACGCGGTTCCATGTAATGCGCGCATAAGTCTGAGCCAATACGAATCCGGAAAGCAGAAAGAAGGTCTGCACTGCCAGGTAGCCGCCACGAATCAGTCCGTAAGCACCCGAAGGGAGCCCCTGAGCCCACTCTTCCAGCATCATTCCCTTCCCGGTGATGTGGTTCAGGATGACCCAGACAGCGAGGCAGAAGCGCAGGCCCGTCAGCGCCGGAAGGTAGGCGGCAGGCGCTTTGGGTCGCCGCTCGGAAGTCTCTGCAATCGAAGCAGTTGACACGGGTTGTAGTACTGAAGCGATGTCCTGTATTGTACTGTTTTCGTTACTCGGAGAACATTTGCGGTTACAATTGAATCAGCAATGGGTTGCGAAGCGGATTCTGCCAGCGCCTGTAATTTTGCGCTGGTTTCTTACATCCATGGCCGCCTGGCTGGCTTTCTGGATGGTTTGCGTGCCGAACTGAAACCGGGCTGCACGCTGCGCGCTCACGTTACCGTCCTTCCTCCCCGTCCCGTTGACCTTAATGTTGATGACAGCATTCGCCATCTTGTGGCGGAATGCCGCGAGGTTCCGCCGTTTCGGGTGACGCTCGGCGCTGTCTCGGTGTTTGAGAAATCGAACGTTGTTTATCTTGCCTTAACGCGCGGGGCCGATGAGCTTCGGGAACTGAACGCTGATCTTGACTGCGATGCGATGGAATACTGCTGCAAGTTTCCTTTTCATCCTCACATCACGCTGGCACAGGATCTGACTCCGGAGCAGGCGGCTTCACTGGCGGATATCGCTCGCAAGCGGTGGGCGGCATATGACGGTCCGCGCGAGTTTGTGGTGGAGGAACTGGCGTTCGTCCGCAGTTGCAAGCCTGGCGAGTGGGAAGATTTGGCTGCGGTCGAGTTGGCGCAGCCGGTTTCCGCGCGTTAACGGTTCAGGTCAGTCTGCTTTGCGGATGCCGCGTCGCCGGTATCTCCCTTTTTATGGCTTGGGACTCATGTACGCGCTGACGGTGAAATCGCGGCGCAACAGGCCAACCGGTGTGCGTGGCGTGAACTCGACGGGATCGTGTTCATTGAGCGCCGTCCGGATCTGCTCGTCGTTCGCGTTCGCGATCCATGTTGAGACGGGGCTCAGTTCCTGAATCCATTCCCAGGGCACGCCGGCGCCGTTACCCAACGTCTGACGCCGCCCGACCGGCGCCTGAATGGCGGTATGAAACACTTGCCTGCTCCACACCGGACTCTGGCAGCCCAGAACATAGCCGCGGAGCGCGGGTCCCAGACTCGCGGCTGGTTCTACCTGACAAACGCCGCCGCCCGGCACGGTCATTGGAGCGAGTGTCAACGGCATGGTTTGCGGCGGATCGTCTACGATCAATGCCAGTATGAGAGAAATGTTCAGGCGAACGGTTGTGCCCGCGTAGCGCGAGTCCCACGCCTGGCAGAGCATCGTCTCCCGGGGGTGGCGGACGGGGAAGGGACGCCCCCAACTTCCCGACCTCCAGCGGGAGTTCGAGCGACCGGCGATTACAGATTTCTCCGCGACCAGTTCGACTCTCCATTCCGGCCGCAGATTCGTCCACGATAACGGCATTTCCGCGCATCCCCGCGGTGTGATTTCCACCGGGGAGCCGGCAACGGTTACGGCGTCGGTTCCGGGCGCCTGTCGCGCTCTTGCCTGTTCCAGCGCGAACAAGGTTTCCTTCGGCCCGCCAACGACAGGCAGAAAAAGAGCCAACAAAAGCAGCACCAGGCTGACGCGATGACCGCGCCGGTGATACTGGCGCCAGATCGCGAACATCAGGAGCAGCGCGGCGATCCGAAGGGGATACTTTGCGGTCATCACAGCGAGGGGATCGACTCGCGTCACACGGGTCACCATAATGAATCCGACCGCCAGCCAGACGAGAAAATCATCGACCACTCCGCGAGTGATCGTGGCGATCGCAAGCGGCGGCAATACCAGCCAGCCCGCGATGGCAACCTGATGCTCCACCAGGCCCCTGAAATTGGCCCAAACGTCCAGATGGTTTTTCGCCAGGATGATGCAATCCGCCGCGAGGAGCGGCAGCATTGCGGCGGAGAAGATCAGAAGGAGCTTGGCGGACAGGATGCTGCCCCGCGAATAAGGGCGGGTTAGCCAGTATTCGTCGCTGCCCGCCTGATTTTCTTCGTGCACTGCTCGCGCGATCAGGAGCCATACGGCGAGAAGCGCGACGTAACCCGCGATTGGAGTTCCCATCCGCCAAGGCTGCCTTACGCCGGGTTGATAGAAGGCATACAACTGGGTGGCGACGACGACTGCGAGAACCTGCGGCCAGAGGCGGTAGAGATCTTTTCGAAAGATGTGGAATGCCTGTCTCATCGGTTCGCTCTAACGAATCGGCAGCGCGTTGGGATCCAGGGGCGCCATGGCAGCCTGGATTGTGAAGTCGCGACGCAGAACGGCGACCTGCGTTGCGGGCGTAAAGATTACCGGGTTTTGTTTTTCCATTGACTCCGCGATAACGCTTTCATTTGAAACCGCGATCCATTCGGAGACCGGGTTCAGACTGAAGGGGAACCCGGAGAGTTTCTGATCCTGCGGCGTGTCCCATCCGCGGAACTCGATACCTCCGTCGGAATTCTGAAAGCGAGTAGCGATTTCGCGGCGACGCCACGCCGGAGCCCGGCAGACGATTTGGCGGGGCAGCGTTCGGCTGACGGCCAGGTCGAAACGCCTTTCGACCTGGCAGTATCCGCCATCGGAAATCGCGATGGGCTGGTTTGTGAGTTGGGCGGTGTACGACGCCTCATCGGCTAATAATGAGAGCGCGAGTGAAATGTGAAGCGTTACATCTTTGCCCGCGTAGCGGTCGTCATAAGCGCCGCAGAGTGGCAGAAGATTTCCCGGCAGGCGCATGTGCTGTCCCCAGCCGGGCCAGACCCACTTTGTGTTCGAACTGTTTTCGTCGTTTACAGCGGCCTTAACCGCCAGAAGTTCGAGGTTCCAGCCCGGCTTAAGGCCTGTCCACAGGACGGGAATCGCGGAACACCCCTGTGCGGGGATTTGCACGGTGTTGGCCGCCAGGCCGGCGAATGCGATGGCATCAGCATCCGGCGGCTGACCTGTACGGGCACGCTCCAGAGCGAACAGAGCATCCGTTGGACCGCCGAATGCGGAGAGAAGCAGCGCTGCGGCTATCAGCGCGCGACTCACCAGCGGACGCCCGTGCGCAAACTGGCGCCAGACCACGGCCAGCAGAACGAGCACGGCGAGACCGAGAGGATATTTTGCCACCACGGAAACGAGCGGAGTTTCGATGTTCACGCCAATTCCGAGCGCAAGCCCCAATGCCAGCCAGATCAGAACGTCGTCAACGATTCCTCGCGTCACGGTTGCGATCGCAAACGGGGGCAGAATCAACCAGGCCGCAACCCGCAGTTGCCACAGCAGAAGCTCTCCAGGATTGCTCCAGACGTCAAGGGATTCGCGATGGAGCATTGCGCAGTCCGAGAGGAACAAGGGGAGCATGATGCACAGCAGCACCAGCAAGACTTTCGCGGCGATCAGGCTTGCGCGGGAGTAGGGCCTTGTGCGCCAGAATTCGTTGTCTCCGATTTGCGATTCCAGGTGCACCGCACGAGCAATCAGGAGCCACACTGAGACGATCATCAGGAGACCGCCAATACCTGGAAGTTCCCCGGGAGCCGATACGACGGGCCGAAACAGAAAGGAGAAGAGACGGATTGCGACCAGCACGACGATCATCTGCGGCCAGAGGCGGCGGAAGTCTTTTTTGAAGATGTGCAGGGCCTGCTTCATGCGGCTCTCCTTTCTTCCCGAGCCAGCGTGACGAAGATTTCGCGCAGAGGCAACGGCCGCGTGGTGATGTCGGTTGCATGGGAGAAGAGATTTCGGACGCGCTCGCCGATTGTGCGTTCGTCGAATCGTGTATCGATGAAGCGGACCAGGGCTGGCGATGTTTGCGGATGCAGCCAGTCCGAGGGCCAGTTGGCGGGTAGCCTGGCAGCGTCACTGACGGTTACTTCCACTTCGCGGAAGCGCGCAGAGAGCGCGGACATTTCTTCGGAGAACAGCATGCGTCCGCGGCGCAGGTAGCCGGCGTGGCTGGCGAAGCTTTCGATTTCCGCGAGATCGTGCGAGGAGATGAGGATGGTGGTTTCGCCTGCGCTTTCGAGGAGGCCTTCCATGAATTCGTCGCGTACGAGTGGGTCGAGTCCGCTGAAGGGTTCGTCGAGAATGACAAGCTTTGGGTGATATGCGAGGGATGAGGCGAGAGCTGCTTTCATCTTCATGCCGCGTGAGAGTTGGCGGAGTTTGCGATCGCCGGGGAGGTCGAACCTGCGCAGCAGCGCTTTGGCCAGGGCGTCATCCCAGGAGGGATAGAAGGGCCTGAGGTAGCGCATGAAGTAGTCGACGGTCATCCAGTCGGGCATCTTCTGGCTTTCGGATACATAGCCGATCGACTGGAAATCCGTGCCTTTGAGCAGGGTGGAATCTTTGCCGCGGATTTCGATGAGCCCTGCATCGGGCCGGTGGATGTTCATCATTGTCTTGATGGCGGTCGTTTTGCCGGCGCCATTGGCTCCGATCAGGGCGTAGATGCTGCCTTCGGCAATTTGCAGACTCATGCCGTCGAGCGCCTGGGTGCGCCGAAAGCGCTTCGAAAGTTCGATACAACGAATTGCCATGCTCATTTCGCTTTCACCTCATTTGGCTCGCACAGCAGCCGCCAGCTTCGTGTCACACCCTGCACAAGATCTTCGAGTTCCATGCCGAGTTTCTTCGCCTCCACCACCAGCTTTTCCATTTCGACCCGCATGAGACGCGAACGTTCGGCAATGCCTGGCGCGGGCCTTTGCGACACGACAGTTCCCTGCCCCACCATCACTTCGAGCAGCCCTTCCTGTACGAGCTGGGTGACTACTTTGTGAGCGGTGTTGGGGTTGATGCGGAGCTCTTTGCTCAGCGTGCGGACCGAAGGAAACGGATCGCCGGGCCGCATTTTTCCGGCTACGATGGCCCGCTTGACCGCGTAGACGGCCTGATCGCACAGCGGAGAGCCGGGCTGGAACGTCAGGCGAAACGGGATCATAGCTGTATGATGACAGATAGTACAGTAAAGTCAAGACAAAAAAAGGCGCGGATTCTGCCTGGGGCAGTCAGCGCCGTTTTGGGTTTTCGATTGGTTAGTTCTTAGTAGCGGTAGTGATCCGGCTTGTAGGGACCTTCCACCGGCACGCCGATGTAATCGGCCTGCTCCTGCGAGAGCTTCGTGAGTTTCACGCCGATTTTTTCGAGGTGCAGCCGCGCTACTTCTTCGTCGAGCTTTTTGGGGAGGACGTAAACGCCGGGCTTGTAGGTGTCCTTGTTGGCCCACAGATCAAGCTGCGCCAGCGTCTGGTTGGAGAAGCTGTTCGACATCACGAAGCTCGGGTGGCCCGTCGCGCAACCCAGGTTCACGAGGCGGCCTTCGGCGAGCATGAAGATCGAATTGCCGGTGGGGAACGTGTACTGATCCACCTGTGGCTTAATCTCGATCTTCTTTGCGTCGGAAGCGTTGAGACGGTCGACCTGGATTTCGCTGTCGAAGTGGCCGATGTTGCAGACGATGGCCTGGTCCTTCATCTTCCGCATGTGCTCCAGCGTGATGACGCCAACATTGCCGGTGGTGGTAACGTAGATGTCGCCGCGGCCCAGCGTGTCTTCCACGGTGGTGACTTCGTAACCTTCCATAGCGGCCTGAAGGGCGTTGATGGGATCGATTTCGGTAACGACAACGCGGGCACCCAGTCCGCGGAGCGAGTGGGCGCTACCTTTGCCGACATCGCCGTAACCGCAAACGACGCAGACTTTTCCGGCGACCATGACATCGGTGGCGCGCTTGATGCCATCGGCGAGCGATTCGCGGCAGCCGTAGAGGTTGTCGAACTTCGACTTCGTCACCGAATCGTTGACGTTGATGGCGGGAATCAGGAGTTCACCGGCTTCGTGCATCTTGTAGAGGCGGTGAACGCCGGTCGTGGTTTCTTCAGAGACACCGCGCCATTCCTTGACCACGTCATGCCACAGAGTCTTGCCGGAAGCGTGGATTTCCTTCAGCAGATCCTTAATCACCTGCTCTTCGCGGTTGCCGGACGGCGTGTTGACCCAGCCACTGCCGTTTTCGAGCTCATAGCCCTTGTGGATCAGCAGCGTGGCGTCGCCACCGTCGTCGACGATGAGCTGCGGACCGAGTCCGCCGGGATGCGTGAGCGCCATCTTCGTACACCACCAGTATTCTTCGAGCGTCTCGCCCTTCCAGGCAAACACGGGAATGCCGGCGGCAGCGATGGCAGCGGCGGCGTGGTCCTGCGTGGAAAAGATGTTGCAACTCGCCCAGCGCACGCTTGCGCCGAGATCGACCAGCGTCTCGATGAGCACGGCGGTCTGAATCGTCATGTGGAGCGAACCGGTTACGCGAACGCCGGCCAGCGGCTTCGTCTTCGCGTACTTTTCGCGAATCGACATCAGGCCGGGCATTTCCTTCTCGGCGATGGTGATTTCCTTGCGGCCCCAATCGGCCAGCTTCATATCGGCAACCTTGTAGTCGGCTGCAACTTCGGGCAACGTGGCGGTACTCATGTGTGTCCTGGTGTGTCTCCTTTAATAACGAATCAACGAATCAAAATATATTGATATAATAGCACACAGTGGCGTCGATTCTCAAAAGCCTGAAACTGATTTCGGATCCCAGCAGACTCCGGATTCTGCTCCTGCTGGAGCAGGAAGAACTGAGCGTGGCGGAGTTGCAGGAGATTCTGGGGATGGGGCAGAGCCGCATCTCCACGCATCTTTCGCAGTTGAAGGGAGCGGGGCTGGTGGAGGATCGGAAGCTGGGCAAGAACAGCCTGTACAGCATTCGCGATCGGCAGTTGTCCGGAGTGCTGCACTCGGCGGCGGGCGAGATTCCCGAAGCCTCATCGGATGCGCAGGCGCTTCAACTGGTGCTGGAGAAGCGGCGCGACAAAGTGCGCGGTTACTTCGATGAACTGGCCGGTCGCTTTGGACGCAACTATGTGCCGGGGCGCAGCTGGAAGGGGCTTGCGGAGACGCTGCTGCAGTTAATGCCGCCGATGGTGATCGCCGATCTGGGCGCCGGCGAGGGTACATTCTCGCAGCTGCTCGCGCAACGCGCGGAGCGAGTGATCGCGGTGGATAACTCCGCGAAGATGGTGGAGTTCGGCGCCAGGCTGGCGCGCGAAAACGGGATCGCGAATCTGGAGTATCGGGTGGGCGATCTGGAGGCTCCGCCGGTGCAGGCGGGGTCGGTCGATCTGGCTTTCTTCAGCCAGAGTCTGCATCATGCGCTACATCCGGAACGCGCGGTGGAAGCGGCTGCGAACATCCTGAAACCGGGTGGACGAATCGTAATTCTGGATTTGAAGAAACACAGTTTTGAGCAGGCGCGTGAGCTCTACGCCGATACGTGGATGGGGTTTTCCGAGGTGGAACTGCGCGGATTTCTATCGCGCGCGGGATTCACCTCAGTTCAGAGCCGGGTAGTGGATAAAGAAACCCAATCGCCGGGGCTGGAAACGATTCTGGCGCTGGGAACGAAGCCGGCTTAGCGCGCAGTATTCATGACCCATGCGAGCACAGCGGCGCCCACCACGAGCCTGTAGATCGCGAAGGGAACGAAGCCGCGGCTGCGTACCCAGTTCATGAACCAGCCGACCACACCATAAGCCACGATGAACGAAACTACGGTACCGAGAAGCAGAATCATCCACGCGTGCGCGTCCATATGAACCGGGGCTTCGCCTGCTGTCGGTTTCAGGGACGAAAGCAGATCGTGACCTGTTGCGGCAACCATGGTCGGGATGGAGAGCAGGAACGAGAATTCGAGGGCGGCGGAACGCGAAAGGCCGCAGAGCTGGCCGCCGGCGATGGTTGCCATGGAGCGGGAGGTGCCCGGGAAAATGCCGGAGAGCGCCTGGCAGAGGCCGATCCAGACCGCGCGCAGCGTGCCCATTTCTTCGACTTCGCGAGCCGCTTCGTTTTCGGTTTCGCCCACGCCACGTGAACCGAACATGGCATCGACAACCCACATGACGATGCCGCCAGCAATCATCGTCATGGCGATCAGGGACAAGTCTTCGAGATGCTTTGAAATCACCTTTTTCAGGATCAGCGCCGGTCCGGCGGTGAATACGAAGGCGATGGCGGTAAGTGTGAGGGGATGCGAGAGCGCTGTGCGATCACCTTTGGTTCCGGCCGGGAACGAGGCGAACCAGACTGCGATCCGGTTGCGGAAGAAGATCGGCAGGCAGAGGATGGGGCCGATCTGAATCACGATCGCGAACATTTTCCAGAAGCTGTTTGTGAGGTCGCCGCCGAGCAGGGCCTGGGCGATTCGAAGATGGGCCGTGGAACTGACCGGCAGAAACTCGGTAATGCCCTCGACAATGCCGAGAATCAGGGTAAGCAGGTAGTCGTTCAAGCACTGTCATCTTAGCAGGGCTTCGTGAAAATACGCTGAAATCAGGCGATTGGATTGATCCACCGGACTCCGGCGAAGCGCTGGAAGTCTGTGTCGGCGGTATGGATGGTGCCGCGGGTTTCGATGGCGAAAGCGGCGAGGTGAGCGTCGGTGGTGAGATTGCCGCCGCGGCCTTCAGCTCGCAGAAATCCGAAGAGCAATTCGGCGTGGCGCGGCGAGGCGGGATTCAGCATTCGCACTGCAGCGCATTCCATCCAGGATTCCACGTGGCGGGTGGCGTTCTGAACGGTCATGGGACGGGCGAAGACCCTCGGACTCGTCCAGAGGCGGACGAATCCGAGCGCCACCATCCAGCAGATGCCCACGTTCTCAGTGCCGGACAAGCACTGCTCCCACCACGCGCGCGCACGGGTGTGGAACGGTGAGAGGTCGTCGTAAGCGTAGATCAGAAGATTGAGATCCGGTATGATCATCTCGGCAATTTACGCGCCTTTGCCGCAAAGACATCCTCGTCGAGCTCCCATATCAATTCGTTCAGCCTGCGCTCGTCGATGCCGGGCAAAAGGCCTCCGGAATGCGGTTTTACGCGAAACGCCGAACGGGGTGACGCTTCCCCTAAACCGCGCCGCAAGGCCTGATTCAGCACAGCTTTGAAGGGCTGTTTTGTCTCCCGTGAGAGTTCGAGCAGCCGTTCCCCCAAATCATCGTCCAGAGTGAGCGTCGTTCTCATTTAGACATCATGATGCTCGCCTTAGTTGATGTCAAGATGTCTTCGCAAATGGTGGAGTACGGCCAAAACTACCTAGTCCACTTCGGCCCATCCGCTATCCTCATAGCTAAGCCATGGCAAACGCAAAAATCGTCGTCACCCTCGGACCCGCCAGCGATTCTTTCGAAACCATCTGTACTCTTATCAGGACCGGCGCCACCATCTTCCGGCTCAACACCTCTCATGGCGTCTGGGAGCAGCACCTCAAGCGAATCGAAACCGTTCGGGCAGCCGAGAAACACACTGGCCTCCCGGTCGGAATTCTGCTGGATCTGCAGGGTCCCAAGATTCGCCTTGGCAAGTTCGCGGCAGGAAAGTGCCAACTGGAAACCGGCTCGAGATTCTGCATCACCACCGAAGAAACGGTGGGGGACGAGCAGCGCGCCTCCACGATCTACCGGCGCTTCGCCAACGACGTTCGCGTCGGCGACCGTGTGCTGCTGAACGATGGCGCAGTCGTCCTTCGCGCCATTTCGAGCGACGGTGTTTCGGTCACCTTCGACGTCGTATCCGGCGGACCCGTGGGCGATAACAAAGGCATCAACCTGCCGGGCGTTAAGGTCAGCGCGCCGTCAATGACTGCGAAGGATCTCAGCGATCTGCGGGCGGGACTGGAAGCCGGCGTGGATTTCGTCGCGATCTCTTTTGTTCGATCCGCGGCTGACGTGCAGATGGTGCGTGAACGGATGGGGGCGGGGCGTGTGCCGATCATCGCGAAGATTGAAAAGCCCGAAGCGGTGCACGACATCGACAACATTCTTGAAGTGGCCGACGGCATCATGGTGGCGCGGGGCGATCTGGGCGTGGAAATGTCGCTCGAGATGGTGCCTCCTATTCAGAAGCGCCTCATCCGCAAGGCGCGGCGGCGCGGACGCTTCGTCATCACGGCTACGCAGATGCTGGAGTCAATGATCGAGAATCCGAATCCGACGCGCGCGGAGGTGAGCGATGTCGCCAACGCCGTTTATGACGGCAGCGATGCGGTCATGCTTTCCGCCGA
>JBEHXG010000021.1:0-83532 GCA_048498815.1 Acidobacteriota bacterium
TCTCTTCGCTGTGCTTCGTCTTCTTCATCTGAAAAACTCCTCGTTGGTTTTCGGAGCTTTCCAAATTATGATTGGCTTAGTTTACTGGGGGCACGTCAGCTGAACGAGATGTGCAATGCCGACAAGCACCGCATGGTCATTCCTGTAGGGGCTCCCGTACAGCGGACTGGGGTTAGTATCCACGCCACTGGATTTTTCAGCATGCCCGATCCCCATATCTGGGACCGGGAGAAGAACGAGATGGAATTGTTCACATTGGGTCCGGGCTCGACCTCGAACGCCCACTTCGACCTTGCTCTCAGCGTGGCGATTCAAGGCGTCGAAATCGTGGACGGAAAGCCGATCATGCAGGTTCTCATGCCCCTCGGCGTCCTTGTTGAGCGAATGCTCGACACGATGGAGTTCGAGAGCAAGCGGCTCGGGTATGTGACGTGACGGGCGAGAAACGAAAGCCCACCATCGCTGGTGGGCTCGTGCCGCGGGCCTTAAACTTTCTGGTGGACGGTACGGGATTCGAACCCGTGATCTCGGTTTATCTAGCCCGCGATCTTGATTGGAGACCGCCGTTTTCCCGCTAAACTAACCGCCCTACGTTTCATTTGATTCGGTGGACGATCAAAAGTTTCAAGGCTTTTTCATCTCCCGGAGCATCTCCGGGATCTTCTTCAGGCCTCGAAATCGCCGACGAAGTCGAGCTGCGCCTTCATCTTCGTGAGGTCAGTAGCTTTGGGCGCGTGTCGCCAGATTCACGTAAAAGCCTTCTCAAGGTCCTGCTGGCTGGCGGCCGGGCTGAATTTGATGGTGTAGCGGTCGATCACTATAATGTCGTGTTCAACTGACATGTATGCCAGAGGGAATCTGCAAGTTGTGCTTGAAAACGAGAATGCTGCAAGACAGTCACTTCATGCCGAAATCGTCCTTCAAGCGGCT
This sequence comes from Acidobacteriota bacterium, assembly GCA_048498815.1. GTDB lineage: Bacteria > Acidobacteriota > Terriglobia > Bryobacterales > Bryobacteraceae > BOG-234. The sequence continues at coordinate 931 of JBEHXG010000021.1, forward strand.
TCGGGACGCAAAAAGGCGGAATCCGAATCCAATTGTGGTCACGTACAAGAAGACGACGACAACCTCTAAACAGATGACGGATTACCTCCTTTGCGCCGAGTGCGAGGACCGATTCAACCGTGGCGGGGAAAGCTGGATGCTCAAGATGATCGGACAGGGAAAACGTTTTCCGCTGCGTGATCGGCTGGCGGTGGCGATTCCCGAGTTTAGAGGCAACGAGTCCATTCAATACTCCGGACGAAAAATCGGAATCGACACCGACAAGCTCGGCTATTTCGCCTTAAGCGTTCTGTGGCGAGGCGCGGTTAATGAATGGACAGGGCCGCTTGGCGATAAATCGAGTCGGCTTGATTTGGGTGAAGCGGAGGAACCGATTCGCCGGTATCTTCTGAGCGAGACCGGCTTCCCGAGCGAGGTGGCGGTAATCGTCGATATCTGCACTGATCGCACGACCAGAGAAATCTTGCTCCAGCCATTTCCGAGCGACGGCCAGTATGGAAGAGCGTTCGAAATGGTCTTCCTCGGCGTGCATTTCTTCATCGTGGTCGGTCCCGGCATGAACCCAGTCGTGCGGGACATGTGCTGCGTCACGTCCAAAGTTAATCGTCTGTTCGTGCGAGATTGCTTCAAGCGAAGTCAGGCGCACTATTTCGCCATGGCTCCGGCCAGTAAACGGTCAAAGGATATAGAGCAAGAATGGCCGGACTAGCCGCAAAGATCTGACGGCGCGAGTTGGATTCCGGTGCTTCTTGAAGATGGAGCCTGGTTCGCGCAATCACCGAGCTTATCCGTGTGCGTCTCCGTTTGCCCGAGGTTTCTTCGAGGTTTCGAGATCAAGGTCATAACAGCGATTTAGATCCGTCTGCGAGGCGGATAAGAAGCCCCGGTTGTCGGAGATCTCGCCGTCGCTAATTCGACGACCGATGTGGCGAGCAGACGTTCGTCAGCAATCTTCGACCGTACCGATGATCTCCAAGGCTTTGTCCATCTGCTGATCAACACCCGAGGCCAACTGGCAAGGGTCAACATCGACGCTAGTATGCGGCGTGACGCCCTTGCCATCGAGCGATTCACCACGGGATGTATACCAGCCGAAGATCGGAAGCCGCACCCAATAGCCGCTACCAACCTTAAAGTTGGCGGCCCCTAGAACATTGCCAGCGGTCTTTGTGCCCACGACCGTCGCGAGATCATGCTCAACGGCAAAGCTGGTCACCATCTCGGCTGCGCTGTTCGTCCATTCATTTACCAGCAGGACGATTTTCCCGTGGAATGGCTGCGGCCCAAGGCCCTGCGTCATGAGCACAACAGATTTGTCCCGGAAAGCGAAACGTCCGAGTGTCATTACGGCCTCGATCTTATTTCCCGGCATCGGAACCTGTGGAAGGCTCTCCCGGTTATACCCGCTACGCAGCCGCTTCGGCGTCAAACTGTTTCCAATCGGGATCTTTCCGGGGCACATGTAGCTGGCCAGCCTTGCGAAGCCGAGGCTACCGCCGATATTCCCGCGGAGATCGACGATGAGGCGATCGACGCCGCGATCCTTCAGGTCTTTGATCGCAGCGTCCAAAGCGCGGGTAAACCTCATCCCGAGCGACCCCGAAAAGTAAGCGATCTTGAGGACTCCAATGTTCGGCGCGATCATCGAGTGAACCAGACTCTTCGGTTCAACGATAGGAGGTCTCTCCTTCGTGCCTTTTCTGGCGGGCACGGCAACCTGGACGTCCCGGCAATTGTCGCCTCCCGGTGTAGAGAGAGTCAGCCTATATGTTTGGCCCAACAGGAATCGGGGCATCACAGATGGTTCGCAGGCAATGCCGTCCACCGCGATTAAGGCATCGCCAGGGCGAATGCCAACCGCATGGGCCGGGCCATCTTCATATACATCCAGGAAAGTCCATCGAGCGCTCCCCGCGCACTCGAATAAATGAATACTAGCGTTGATCGTGTGCTGTGGCAGGAATCGATTCGCGCTCTCGTGATAGAAAACGGTGTGGCTGCCGCCGAGTTCCAGGAGTAGCTGCTGTACACCCGTTTCAAAAGCTTCGGTGTCTCCGGCGAGGAGCGCCGGGGTACGCTCCTCCATCAGCTTGAACCAGGCTTCGTAGCTCACACCCCCAACGTTGATGTGATGTTTCAGTACGTGCTTTCTGATCGCCGCGAGAATTTCGGTCCGTTCACGCTCGCTTATTGACATGGCGGTTCCTTTCACTTTTGAGACGGAGATGGCGTCGGACGGCTCGCGGCGCCCTCGATGATGAACGCAGCCCAATAGTAAGGTGGCGCCGACCGCCCGTATTTAGTCACCATGTCGCGCTTTGCTTCTGCCAGTGCGAGGGTGGGAGACACACCTGCCGCAAGGTGCCCATAAAACTGCTTCATGAGAAACGACGAAAAAGTGTCATCGATTGACCACAGTGTCGAGACCACTGACCGCGCGCCAGCCAGGAGAAACGCGCGCGACAGCGCCGCGATACCTTCCTCTCCCTCGACCGGCCCAAGTGCGGAATCGCAGGCAGACAAGACCACCATATCGGCGTTGAGGCGCATCTGCACGATCTCAGAAGCCTGTAGAAACCCGTCTTCGCCGTGCGCTGGGTCGCTGCGCAGTAATAAGGCCGAGCGGTCCGGGTCGACATTACTTGCGAATCCGTGCACCGCCAGATGAATGTAGCGATAACGCGCGAGATCTGCACGTTTGAAGGCAGACTCGGTCGCATCCGCACCAAGCAGAATCGTATCCGCGGTGCCATGAACCGCCGACGCTGCAGCCTGTACCTCATCGCGAGAGGCAGGAAGATCACTAAGGTTGTCGGGGTCGTACCCTCTCGTAAGCGCCACCTGTTTCAGTTCGCCGGCCCCATACGGCACTCCACCGACTGCGAGGAGCGTATGGGAGAACGTTCGAGCGCGTCGTTCCTGCGTTGTTAGAAGAAAGAATCCTGTGGCCGATGGTGCATAAGCGATGCTGTGCGACTCCACGATGTACTTTCCGGCGCCGTCAACCAGTGCATCGAATGGAACCAGATGCAGACTGCCGTCCGGCACTACAATGAGATTCGTTTTTTGCTTCGCCTCCGATATGGGCTGAAGAAGTGCGTCGTAAAGGCGTCGTCCCTCAACGTCGGCGGATTGCTTCGCCTTCACGGCTTTCAGATAGACTGCGGTCAACGCATCAATCCGTTGCCTGGCTGGCAGGTTGACAATCCTCGCGCTGGAACGCGTAATGACGAGGCAATATGATTGCGGATCCGCGACCACGTACTCGAGGATGACCATCGACGGCCCGAGACTCTGCTGCACGCGTGCGATGCCGATGGTGTCGCGGGAGTGTGCCTTCAGAATGCTGATGTCCGGTGTTGTCCATCGAGCTTGTTCGGCCATGAAAATCTGATCGCGGATTCGCTGTACCTCGCGGGGCGGCGTCCGAGCCGTCAACTTGAGCCTGAGCCGGGCAATGGTTTTCTCCGTGTTCGCGGCCTCACCGGGCCGGGCTGACCCGGACATCAACAAGTCGGCGAGAACGCGCCCGCGGACCTGCTCAACAATCGAATAGGCTTTGGGAAAGTCGTGCAATTGTTTCGCAACCAGAGCGAAATGTTCCGTGTAGATCTCGCTCGACGCCGTGATTACGGCGGTTTTTGCAAGGACGCTGGAGTAGTTACCGACTAGGGAGTCGACGAACGCCGATGCCCGATCATAGGCATCATCGGCATCGGTAAACCTGCCTTGGCGTACTTCCACCTCCGCGAGGGTCTTGAGGCGCTGGGGGACGGACCACATATCGCCGCTCTTCTGCGTTGAATCCACCGCAAGCGCCGCGAACTGTTCCGCTTTTTCCAGGTCGCCGCTCTCGCGAAACACATCGGACAGTTTTGACTGAGCATCCGCAAGCTCTCTGGCGAAGCCTTCGCGCTCCGATAGAGCGATAAGCTTTTCAAGAGTGGTGACCGTGGTCTTTTGGTCGCCGCGTGCTGTAGCAATCCCCGCAGACAGATCGAGCGCGACCGCCTCATGCAATAGCCTCTTGTCTCGTTCTGCCCGCGCCATGATGTCGTCGTCAATGCGCTGGGCATCACCCAGCTGGTGCAGTCCGATTAGAGCGGTTACTTTTTGCTCGATCGTGTTAAATGGAAACCCGGCGTCAGGGGTAGCGGCGGCGATTTTCGAGGCGTTGTCGAAGTACGGCAGAGCCTGGTCGTAGAGCCTGGATTCGACCAAACCGACTCCCAACGCCGTCAGGTACCTGATTTGCGCCCCGGCGTCACCGTTCTTCGTCGCCTCGGCCAGAGCGCCGCCAACGTTCTTGCGAGCAGTTTCAAGATCGCCATCATAAAATGCCGCGATTCCCAATTGCGCCAGTGCGCGATATTGCCATTTCGCATCTCCGAGATCGCGCGCAAGCGCCGCCACTTGTTGCCAATCCTCGCTCATGGCGTGTGAATCGAACTCTCCGTCAATGTCGCCTTTGACAATCAGGCAAAACATGCGCAGGCCTTTGTCAGTCTGAAGTATCGGATTGGATTCGAGATCCTTCGCCAATTGCGCCGATGTTTCCGGAAGAGGGTGCTGCTCGCTGTTCGATCTGATGAGGCCGAGCTTTGCATACAGAGCGTTTCTTTGGTCCCCGGCGGCAAGGAACAGCCTCTCCGCATCGGCAAAGTCTGGGCCTGCATCGGCCCAGTTGTAGAGATCCGCAAGTCGCAATGCGTGCTGCAATTTCTCGGCGGCTGGCGATTGGGGCTGCGCCGCCAATCGCGATGTAAAAGAGACCGAAAGCAGGAAAAAAGTTATCGGAAATAGCGCGCGCACTGTTCCTCCATTTAGTCCAAAACCACCGAATATTGGTGCCACGATGCCGTCCCCTTCCGAACAGCTATCGTGTATTGGCCGGGCACTAGCGTTCGCAGATCAATCCGGGTGGATAGCGTCTCTGTCGTGCCATCCCATTTGACGGCTCCGGTAGACTCGACAACTACTTCTCCAGCGCCGTTGCGGAATTGCACGGCATACGATCCATCCTCCGTGCCAAGAGGAAGTTGTATCTGAAGATTTAGTAATGCCCGCCGCAAGTGCGGAGTTTCTTGCGGTCTCGGTGAGGGTGTTTGATCGGATCTCTCCGCGGTGCTGTCATGAAAATCAAGAGCCGCAGCCACCGGGCTGACTTCGGCTTTTTGCGAGGGCGCCGGCTGCTTCGGAGAGAGAACCTCGCGGCCAAAATACCAGGAGGCGGCCGCGACCGCCAGAACGACGACGACGGCACTGGACCACCTCCGATACGATCGGGAGCGACGCTCCTTCCGATATGCGTTGTACGCACTGAAACACGGTGAGCACGTAGCGATGTGGTCGACAATGTCGTCGACATCAGGAAGGGACAGTCGTCCGCCGGCAATTGCCTGTAGTTTGCTTGCCTCCGGGCAACTTAGCCTCTCGGGATTCGGAAAATCGGAAGGAACCGCTTTGGTCGCCACTCTCAGCAGGTCCGCTTCGTTCCTGCGCCCAAATTTCGGCGGTATCTGCTTCTTTGCCATCAGACGCCCTCCTCCGAAACGAGCCGACGAAGATGATTTCTGAGGAGGTCTTCATATGCTTTTTGAAGACCGTAGTAGTACCGAGATTTGGCTTGCTTTACCCTGATCCCAAGGACCTCACTGACTTCCTTCCATGAGAAGCCGAGCATTCGGAGGTGGAGCGTGTGTCTGACTTCGTGGGGAAGGAAAATGAGCAGAAGGTCAAGAGTCAGTTGCCATTCCAGGGCGGCGATCGAATCGGCACCTCTCAGGGAGTGATTCTTTTCAAGTTCACGCCCGAGACCCTCAAGAGTTATGCGTTGGTCTCGAATACGGCGGGACCGAACGCGACGATGAAACGCGGTAATCAGGTAGCCATTCAAATTTCGTTCCACTTCCGGCGCAACGCGAAGGCGGGAGGAAACTGCGATCACAGCCTCCTCAAGAGTCTCGGCCGCGCTGGGTCCGTCGTGCAGCTCCCTTTCGACGTGCCGGAATGCCCACGGCCACATTCGCTGGGCGAGCTCATGGACGCGCGGATCAATGGCCAGATCGTGATCATCACTGGGTCGAATCCAGAATGGTGGAATCCGGCTTGTGTCAGAGCGGAGCATCCCGTTCCCTGTTTCCCAGCTCACGTCTTACCTTTGCCGAGTCCCGGACACGGCCGGGGGGCCGGTGAATTACAGTCACCACTCCCCATCTACCAGGAATAAGGTTTGGGACCGAAGAAAAGTCTCGAACTGTTTGATGCGCGGCGGCTATTGGTAATTGCGAAGAAACGCGATATGTGTAGTAACATCGGTGCGCGCCCGTGAGAATCCTCACCGAGCGCGGAATCGAATTCTCGCCTGTCGTCAAAGAATCAGCAGTTTAGCGAAATCCCCCAATTTCACGTTGCCGTTCCTGATTCAACCTCACGGTTGTGGCATTTGCCACGTTTGATGGCCGGCCGCTCGCCTCGAACGCATCATATTCACGTGGGGGCGCTGCCGGAAAGGCGGTGGAGGTCCCCGGCGCGCCGCGGTCTGATCGGTATAGGTGAACCTTGCATGACAATACGAGGCTAGCTATCACGAAGGGGCTTGAGGGGAGATCAATCGGCGAGATGCCGACAAACCAGCCAAGTGGATTGGCGAAGCTATGCGTCTATCTAGCGCACCGAGTTCGCTCTGGCCGCTGCCGGAGCGTGGCGGAAATATACGGTTTCAAATCCTGGCCGATGGGGCTGCCGGGACTGATCCGGCGAAAACCTGAACTCTCCGTACCCCAGCGAATTAGCCCCCGCCGTGTTTAGCGCGGCGCGAAGCGCGACAAACTCTTTTCCTCGGAACATTTTTGAACGTTCTGCTTTTGCGATAATTGATACGTATGGCAATGGGAGCTGAGCCCTGTGCGGCAGGCAACTGTGTTTGATGACGTAATGAACGAAACCATCGCTTTGCATAAAGCAGATGGGCAGGTAAAAACTGGCATCAGAGCCCACATCGGCGGGGACAAAGTCCTCATTGATGATGTGGCTCTGAAGATCGAACCGGGCGACACGCTGGTTCGTCTTTTGCCCAACGGAGTTAAAGAAGAGTTGATCGTCGTCGATCCGGGCTTTAACCAAGGATTAGGTATGGAGATCCCGCCGCACTTTCAGGTGAGGGTTCAGAAGTCGTGGATGGAGAAGACCAATCAAGCTGTTACATATAACGTCACTGGCCCGAACGCTCGGGTGAATGTTCATTCTCACGACCATTCGACAAACGCCGTGACGTTCGGGTCTTCTGCGTCAGTATTTCTGGAGGCCCGCAAAGCGCTCGAAGCTGTGAGTGATGAAAATGAGCGGACCAAACTTCAGGCCAGCCTTGATGCGCTGGAAGCTGCGCGCGAAACACCGGATTATGCAACCCGCTTTGCGGGATTTGTTCAGCTGGCTGCGAATTGGATGACAATAATTGGGCCGTTTTTGCCTGCGCTATCGGCGCACATCAAGTAAGACTATGCCGGATGATGACCTTTCGGAGAATGTCGCTCCTGCCGTGTTCGTTACCGGCGCGAACGCCCGCGTGAATATCAACTCGCAGGACCACTCTACGAATACGACCTCACAGGCTATGCATGGGCAACACCTATCCGCAAGCCCCGAATGGTTTGACCGACGTTACAAAGTTTTCACTGATGTGGAGGCGTTTATGAGCGCGGTGCTTCGCCAAGACGGCGATATCGCGTTGGTAGGACAGGGCGAATACCGAGACTTTTGCGAGACCAGAAAAATGGGGCATATGCTTTTTGGCCCTGCAATACGGAACTATTTGGATGAGGTGGATGCGACTGCCCGAGGATACTGGGCCGCAAAACGAACTATCTCAAGAGCGATCCAGACAGGCAACCAGAAAGACATCGATACCTTTGGCCGCGTCTCTCTGGAGATGGTGAAACTGTTTGAGTGTCGGATGGAAATATTTCGCCCTGAGATTGGCATCGTCCCTTAGATGTTCTCCAGAACTGTTTTATGCCGTCGTCTCGTCCGAAGAGTTGGCGACCAGATTGGCCGAATAGTCAGAACTGTTTATTGAGATCCGAGAGTTAGGGCCGGTTGCATTGCAGACATACTGAATGATGGGTTGCGCCGGGGGCCTGTTTTTCATTTGAACCCTCTGCACGTCGAGAATCTTGCGACCTTCATCCAGAGCCTCTCCGGCTTCGCCTTCAAATCCCCCCGCCGCCAGGGGAGCTTGCGAGTTCGGTTTTCCCGTTCTCCTGGCCGTCAGATCGGCTTGGCCCAAAAAACCGGATCGGCTACCTGCTACGGTCAGAGCGGCAAAGTGGGCCAACACGTCATCGGCTTCTTTTCCAGCCGGCTCTGAGAACGACGTGTGAGCGGTAGCAAGAGCAGTTGCGTAGCCGACGATTAAATCTCTATTGCGGGCAAAGTAACATTTGGCTTCAGCCGGAACGAGCGCCCCGGCATTGTATGTCTGTCGTGCAGCGGAACGCCCTGCTCTAAGTTCTTCATGAAATTTTTTGTCCAGCACATTCCGTTCAGCTCTGAACAGGACATCAGCATGATCGATGATTTCCTTCACTCGCGGTGATCTGATCTGAGGTACTTGCATGACGTAAACTGCTTGGTCGATCTTCCTTGATTATATTGCGGGCGCGTTAATAAAATCGGCGCCTTGCGGCCGGGCACTTTGACGGGAAACGCGCATTGCTGATATCTGACCGTCCAATGCCCCACCTCCGAGACGTACGGCGAAGTGGCCCCACGAGACTTCGAGCGTCGAATCTAAGAGGGCGTCATCTTGCGATCTTTGTGCGCCGATGATCGCGTCCGGCGCTGCGCAATTCCAGGAATCTTGCGTAACACGGGGAGCAGTGTGTGATGTGATGCCACTCGCCACTCTCGTCCGCCTCATCCTCGGCCTTTATGGTGTCGGGATTCGTCGCGAAGTTGCGAACGGTGGCGTCACTCGGGCAACCCTGCCGCTGCGAATTCGGATAGCTCTGAAGTATCGCGCGTTGAATCTCGCCTTGCAGACGATCGTATTTCTCTTCTGGAGAATCTTTCATTAATCAAAAACTCTGTCGCAACACAAAGCATTACACATGGCCCGCGATCTTCTGAAGGAGTCTACGGAAACGGCGGTAGATCGTATTCGGGTGCTTCCCCAGGCGCTGACCGATTTCATACCAATAATAACCAGCCTTGAGCATCCTGTATACCTCAAATTCGTCCTTCCTCCCCAGTTCCTTGAGCTTCGCTTCGAACCGATGAAGATCGAGGTTCGTGCCGTACGCGCCCTCGGTGTCGCCAGTATCGCGAATCAGGGCGTAGTCCCGATATTGTTCAAGCATGTCCAGCGAAATATTGAGCGAGCGATGAACGCGCGCGCCCGGATCTTCGAGACGATGCGCCGTTCTCTTCGCGGTTGCGATGACGCGAAAGCTCGGGTTACAGCCGACGTTCTCCCTGTATTTCTGCCATAGGTGATGGATCGTGAGATCGGTCAGCTCCGACACGCGCCAGACATCCCCCAGCACCCTCCTTGAGACAGCTCTCAGCTTGTCCTGAACGGGAATGACGGCTTCGATCCATCCAAAGAAGATCGTTTCGCCATTGTCGTCAGTGTCGTTGAGGTAGATCGGAACAACCGATTCGCCATCCCTCTGCGGATCGTAGTCGAGCGGAATTGTAATTACTGCCATGGCAAATTCTCAAAATCTTTTTTTGAAGAAGACTGTCCAAAAATCCTGTTCACAGCCCTTATATGTATAAGGCGTGTGAAAGGCGATATGTCCCACAGGGATCGCAGCCATTCGCATTAAAAACATTGAACAAGGGCCACGTTTGAGATGCCGGAGTTAGCTGTCGTACAAAACGAGCAGAGTCAGCGGCTCGAAGTGAAGCTCAGACGCGAACTGGGAGACGTCATTCTCAACCTGCTTGTTGATGACGCCGTTGAAGACATCGTACTCAACCCTGATGCCACTCTTTGGGTCAAACAAATGGGCTCCGGGTTCACGCGCGTTGGGCAGATGTCCGGCAGTCAGGCGGTCTGCGCGATGAACACCGTCGCGTCAATGAGGTCCATGGTCCTGAACTACGAAAGGCCGATGCTGGAGACCGAACTCCCGCTTGATGGAAGCCGATTCGAAGGGCTGATTCCGCCGGTTGTAAGGCATCCTGTTTTCGCGATTCGCCGCCGGCCCAAACGAATATTCACGCTCGATCAATACTGCCGGTCCGGCATTCTCACCTGCAAAGCCGACCCGCTGAATCGTTTGCGCAGCCGCGAAAACTTCGCCGATCAACTGGTCGGGCTGTCGCATGCCGATGTGATCCGCGCCGCTATCGCAGCGAAAAAGAACATTCTCACAGCCGGTTCCACGGGCTCGGGGAAGACGACGTTTACTAACGCGATCCTTGACGGAATCGCGAGGATCGCACCGCACGATCGGGTGATCTCAATAGAGGATACGACTGAGCTTCAATGCTCCGTCGCGAACTACGTGGACTTGCGCGCCGTTGGAAATGTAACGATGCTCGATTGCCTGCGCGCCTGCATGCGCCTGAAGCCAAGCCGAATCGTTGTGGGCGAAGTGCGCGGCGCTGAAGCGCACGCGATGTTGAAGGCGTGGAATACGGGGCATCCTGGCGGCGCGGCCACAGTCCACGCCAACGATGCTCTTGGCGGATTGATTCGACTGGAAAGCCTGGTCGCGGAAGCGACGAGCGCCCCTCAGCAGCAGTTGATTGCTGAAGCGGTCGATCTGGTGGTCTTCATTGACGAAGAGGCCAGCCTCGCGGCTGGTCGAAAGGTCAGAGAGGTGGCGCTCGTAACTGGTTACCGGGACGGCCGGTATCAGCTTGAGTACGTGTAGTTCATGGCAATTGATCAAACAGGAAAAGGAGTACGGAATGGAATTTAAACGTCTTTACTGGACTCGGAGAAATCTCCCTCGAGTTCTGATGTTCATGGCAGCGGTCTTTGCGCTCGCGGTTCAGGCATCCGCGGCTCCGGCGGGTGGTGGCTTGCCATGGGAGGCACCTATGACAGCAATCGCCACATCTCTGACAGGTCCCGTGGCGTATGCCATTGGATTGATCGGCATCGCCATTGCGGGAGGAACCATGCTGTGGGGCGGGGATCTCGGTGAGGTCGGGCGCAAAGCGTGCATGATCGGCCTGGTGATCGCAGTTCTTGTTTTCGCGGCGCCCATGTTGAATTCTGCGTTCGGCGTGGCTGCGGCATTGGTGTAGCGGTATGGATGACGCCACCAAACCGCGCGAGATTCCGATTCACCAATCGACCAACCGGCCCAATACCCTTCTCGGAGCGGACCGTGAAATGGTGCTCGTCGCGATCATGATCGCGTTCGGTATGGGTTTAAGTCTGGCGACCTGGTGGGGAGTGGCTTTGGCGGCGTTGTTCTGGGTCGGGGCAGTGGGAGTTTTGCAGCGGATGGGTAAAGCTGATCCACTGCTCCGGCAAGTTTATATGAGGCACATCCGATACGAAGACTGGTATCCGGCCAAAAGCGGAATCTACTCCACCAGCGTGCAGCCGCCCATGAAGTGGAAGTGAGCACAAGTCGTGGCCGAAGGAAGGAAACCGAATAATCGTGCAGCTTATCGAACATCGCCGGAAGCCGGTCGGTCTCGCCGATCTGCTGATGCACCACGCGCTAATAGACGACGGCATTCTCCTTCAGCAAGACGGTTCATTGCTGGCTGGCTGGACGTATCGCGGGCCGGACATGATGTCGAGCCCTCCCGCTGAAATGGACGCGTTGAGCGCTCGCCTGAATTCAGTCCTAAAGCTCGGCAGCGGTTGGATGCTGCAATGCGACGCGATTCGCACGGAAACACCAGGGTACCCCAGGACCGGGGCGTTTCCCGATCCGGTAACACAGGTCATCGACGATGAGCGGCGCCAGCAATTCATGGCTGAAGAAGCGCACTACGAGAGCGAATATTTCCTGACCCTCACGTACCTACCGCCTGTGGAAATGGAGCAGAAAGTTCAGGGCTTCATATTTGAAGGCCGCAAGTCCGACAGCGTCTACACCGGCGCACAGGCGCTGGAACGCTTTCGCTCGCAGCTCGAACGGTTCGAAAACGTATTCGGAACTCTCTTTAAGACTGAACGCCTGGCCCGCATCAGAACAGAGGATGATCTCGGCGGCGTCCATGTTCATGACCGCTTGTTGCGGTATGTGAGACGATGCGTCTCGGGCAACGATCACCCGTTTGCCGTACCGCAGATTCCTGTGTTTCTGAACGATGTCCTCGCGTGCGAGGATTTCTGCGGCGGCGTAGAACCCCGTATCGGACTGAAGCACATCCGGGTCCTCGCGATAGACGGATTCCCGCGTAGCAGCTCACCGGGCTTGCTTCGTGAATTGGATTCTCTGTCGATCGAATACCGCTGGAATACCCGCGCAGTAATGCTGGACGCGCGAGAGGCCGAAGCCATCCTCGACAAGACGAGGAAGAAGTGGCGGTCGAAGATCCGCGGCTGGCGCGATCAGGTTCTCAAAACCGAAAGCGGTGCCGTAAACCTCTATGCGGCCGAGATGGCCGGTGATGCCGAACGGGCGATGAGTGTCGCCAGTTCCGGCGACGTACACTTCGCCTGGTACAGCTCAAACATCGTGTGCATGGATGAAGACATCGAACGCCTGAACCAGACCACGCGCTCGGTCATGAAGGCCCTGCAGCATATCGGATTCTCTTGCCGCATTGAAACGGTGAATGCGGTTGAGGCCTGGCGGGGAAGCCTTCCTGGTGATGGTTATAGAAATGTTCGCCGAAATCTACTGCACACGCTCAACGTCGCGGACCTTCTGCCAATCACGGCGGTCTGGGCGGGGCAGCGCGAAAACCCTTCGGCCATGATGCCTAAGAAGAGTCCGCCGCTGTTGTATGCAGCCACTAGCGGCTCCACACCCTTTCGGTTCAATTTGCACGTGGGGGATCTGGGACACACGATGGTCTGCGGGCCTTCCGGCGCAGGCAAGTCAACCCTTCTCGGCCTGCTTGCGGCGCAGTGGTTCCGCTATCCCGGAGCACAGGTCTTCGCGTTCGATCGAGGCTATTCGCTCCAAGTTCTCACGCAGGCGGTCGGCGGCGAGTTCTACGATCTGGCTGGTCCCGGAACGGATCTGGCGTTTTGTCCTCTCCGGCGTATCGATTCGGATTCGGATCGAATTTGGGCTGTTGGTTGGATCGAGGCTCTGTGCAGGCTTAACGGTCAGGTGATCAGCCCGTCGCAGAGAAACCGGATCGCGGAAGGCGTGGACAATCTGCGCATTTCTCCGACCCGTTCACTGACCGAGTTGAGGACCAACATTCAGGATCAAATCGTTCAGGCTGCGCTCCAGCATTACACGCTGGGCGGACCGCTTGGTCAGCTCCTGGACGCGGAAGTCGACGCACTCGGCAACGGAAGATTCCTGACCTTTGAGACTGAACATCTTCTTCAGCTTGACGAAAAAGCAGTCCTCCCGGTCCTGTTGTACCTATTCCGGCAAATCGAAAAACGTCTCAACGGTTCGCCGACTCTTGTGCTGCTCGACGAAGCGTGGAGCTATTTGAAGCACGATCTGTTTCGCGAGCGTATGCGGGATTGGCTGAAGACGATGCGAAAGCAGAACGGCGTCGTGGTCATGGCAACGCAGCAACTGAGCGACGTTCTTGGTTCCGGGATTTCGGACACCATCCTTGAAGCCTGCCCGACAAAGATCCTGTTGCCGAATGCCGAATCGAAGAGCCCGAACTCCCGAACGTTTTATGAGCTACTCGGCCTGAACAATCGCGAGCTCGACATTCTGCAAACCAGCATTCCGAAGCAGCATTATTACGTGGTCTCTCCGCTGGGCCGTCGCCTGGTAGACATGGGCGTAGGAAAGGTTGCCTTGTCGTTCGTGGGCGTCAACGGCCGCGAGGAACGAATGTTGATGGACCAAATCAGAGAGCAATTTGGCGACGAATGGAGGTCGGAGTGGCTCCGCTTCCGAGGCCTCGGCAGTTGGGCGGATTACCTCGCTCGTATCACGTCGGAATTTGAAGGAGAGTCAACGTGCGCAAAAGCCTCATAGCGATCGCGGTTTTGTTTGTGTTGGCGGAGTTCGGGAGCACCCCGCCTTCGGTCCATGCGGCTGTACCGGTCGCAACAGAGTTCACACAACTCTTGAACTATGGCCAGTTACTCAGTGTCAATCTGACGGCGGCCAACCAACTCGCCAACGAGATTCAACAGTTACAGAACTCCATCCGAAATCTCGTGCGTCTTCCGAACCAGATCTTCGGCCCAATACAGGCGGACATCAACTCCCTGGCAGGCATTGTTCAGAGTGGTTTTTCGCTGGCCTACTCCATGGCCAATCTGGACGCGCAGTTTACCAACCGCTTCAAAGGATTCGCCGGATTCACACCGAACAATTACTACGACAAATACCAGACCTGGTCGCAGACCTCGCTCGATACAACTCTCGGCACGTTGCAGGCGGCGGGGATGCAGGGCCAGCAACTGCAGAACGAACAGGCAGTTTTGACCGGGCTTCGGACAATGGCCCAAACCTCAGACGGCGCAATGGAAGCGCTGCAGGTGCTCGGACAGATTTCAGAGCAGGAAGTTCAGCAGCTTATGAAGCTTCGCGAGTTGATGCTGGCCGATCTGCAAAGCAAGCAGGCATTTCAGGCAGCAACGATCCAGCAACAGGCCAACGCGGAAGCCGCAGCGCAACAGTTCTTCCAGTTCAACGGGGCCACCGGCGATGGACTGACATTTCTGCCGGGATGGCGGTGAGAAGCCAATCGCACGCCTGACAAGAGGACGAAATGCACAAGAACAACTCAAGAATCGTTCGGGCGTCGATGCTGCTCTTCGTCGTCGGTACGTGTGGCTTCGCCCAGGCCCCTCCGTTTGTTTCGACAAACCCGAGCCAGATCCTGAACGCATTTCAGGCTGCGCGCGGGAATTGGGTAGCGAATATCGCCGGGTACGCGAACGCGCTATTCGGCGCGCTTGCGGTGATCGAGTTCGCGTGGAGTGCCGCCGTCATGGTTTTGGAGAAGGCGGACCTCCAATCGTTCACCGCTGCACTCGTCCGCAAAATCATGTGGATCGGCGGCTTCTATATGTTGCTGATCAACGGCCCGGTGTGGATACCGTTCATCATCGACAGCTTCACCCAGATCGGCCAGAATTCGTCGGGCGTCATGAGTATTTCGCCCAGCAATGTTTTTGGGCAGGGCCTCAACGTCGCGGGCGCTCTTTCAAACGGCTTTAGCATCGCGGGTTTCTTGACGCAACCTGCGGTCATCCTCTCTCTGGTTTTCGCAGCAATCATCGTCGTGATTTCCTACGCGATGATCACGATCCAGTTCATGGTCGCGATGGTAGAGAGTTACATCGTTGTCGCCGCCGGATTTATCTTCCTCGGTTTTGGCGGCTCCCGATGGACCGCGCCCTACGCCGAGCGATACATAGGTTTGGCCGTGTCGAACGGCGTCAAAATCCTCGTCATCTATCTGCTCATCTCTGTTGGCACGAACCTCGGCAACGCGTGGGTAACGGAAGCACAAGGAGCCTCGACATCCGCATCTCCCGAGATGGTCGCGCTTGACGTCATGGCAGCGGCATTGATGTACATGATGCTGTGCTGGCAGATCCCGAAGCTGTTCTCGGCAGTGCTGGGGGGCTCCCCGGCGTTGGCTGGCGGAGACCTCATTGCCGCTGGTGCATCCCTGATCGCCGGCGGTGCGGCCGTTGCAGCAGTAGCATCGGGAGGCGCAGGCGTACTCGCCGGAGGCGCCCGGACGTTTGGCGGTGTCGGAGCCGCCGCCGGTGCCGGCGCGGGATCGTCACTGATCGTCGGCAGCGCGGGGGACATTGGGTCCACGGGGCCCGGAGGCGGTTCGGTGCCTCCTCCAGGACCTACCAGTTCTGGGCTGGGCTCAGGGTTCGGTAACTCCAGACAACCAGAACCGCCGGCTCCCGGGTCGTCGGGCGTAAACATCGCTCCTGCGTCGAGCGAAACATCCCCGCCAGACGGGGCGATTGGCCAAGCTGCTGGAGCAGCGGAAAAATCTCAGAACACCCTCGGTTCGGTGTCAGCGCGAATGCGGAATCTCGGAAGGCGTTTGAACTCTGTTCTCCCGCCGGATCATGCGCCGCATTCGACTCCGCCCCGAATGGATATCGAGCACCACGACTAGGAGCATGAACATGGGACTCACTCTAAAGACCAAATCGAGTTCGGCAGATGACTCGCCGTTCAATCCTTACGTCGCGGCCCGCCGCGAATGGGACGAGCGCTATGGAGAGTTCATTACACGCGCGAGAAACTGGCGTTTCATCGCTATCCTGAGCGCGCTGGCGACGCTCGTCGCCGTAGCGGGAATCGTGGCGCTCTCGGCCCGTTCCAGGGTCGTTCCGTTTGTCGTCGCAATCGATTCACTTGGGCGAACCGTGTCGGCTGGCCCGGCAGAAGTGACCACGACAACGGACGAAAAGCTCAAAAAGGCAGTGCTGTTCACATGGATTGAAGATCTGCGCCTCGTCACCACCGATCCGTTCGCACAGCGAAAGGCGATTGACCACGTTTACGCGCACCTCGCCATGGGAAGCGAAGCGCAAGCGTTCATCACCGCGTTCTATCGCGGCGACCCACCACAAAAACGGGGACAGACGCAAACGGTGAGTATTGATGTTAAGTCCGTCCTGCCCGACAGCAACCGGACGTATGAGATCGAGTGGATCGAAACCACCCACGATCTGAACGGGGGAATTGTCTCCACCGATCACTGGAAGGGTTCTTTCACAATCGCACTCAATCCGCCGACTGAGGAGCGGTTGATGCGTGTCAACCCGCTCGGGATTTACGTGACGGATGCCGCCTGGACCAAGGTTCTGTAGTTATCGCTCGAAAAGGAGCCAAAAGAATGCCACGATTACCTTTTCTTATTTCACTTCTCACTGCAAGAGTACTGTTCGGTCAAGGCAGCCCGGAGGAGCCGCAGAATCCGTCACCGAGTTCTGTGGTTCAGGTGAAACCGACTCCGGCAATCCCGACCGTCGCGCCGCCCAAAACAGATAACTTCGTCGATCATTTTGATTTTGGCGCGAACGTGCGAGCGCTGGAGCACTCAATGGAGGTGCCATCCGATTCAGGCGCGACGCCGCCCGGGGCCCGCGGCCAATCCGCAGTCCCCCAAGGGCTACCACCCGACGACGGATGTCACGCTTTCCGCAACAGCGCAGCAAGCCGTTGAGTTCAGTGCCTCCTGGAGAGCGGAAAAGAACGGAGCAGCGCCGGGACCGGACGGCCGCGTGCTGTTCGCCTTCGGAGCCGGTCTGCCGACCGTGGTGTGCGCTCCTTTGCGTGTTTGTTTGATTGAACTGCAGCCAGGAGAGAAACTTGTCGGCGAACCGCAGATTGGCGATTCAGTCCGATGGAACGTGGCGCCCGCCACGTATGGCAAAGGCGACGAGAGCACCGCAATGCTCGTGCTCAAGCCTCAGATGCCCGGGCAGGATACGAACCTTCTGATCACGACCGATCGCCGCGCCTATTATGTCCGGCTCGTCTCGAAGGCGGACGATTATGTTTCACGTGTTGCATTTGTCTACAACGACGACGACGGTGGCAAGAAATGGAAGGACCATTTCGCCGAACAGAAGCGGGAGGAAATAGCGGCGGCTCGCGCTGCAGCTCCGACCCAACCCGGACTTCTGCTGTCCGTCGAGCGCTTGCACTTCGATTATCAGATCAAAGGCGGCGACGAAAACATTCGCCCTCAGCGCGTCTTCGATGACGGATCAAAAACATACATTCAGATGTCGACCGACATCGTCAACCGCGAGGCCCCGGTCCTTATGGTCGTCGGAACGGATGGCAAAGGAGAGGTTGTGAACTATCGGATGAAAGACCAGATGTACATCGTTGACCGCCTGTTCGAGCATGCGCAGCTCGTGCTGGGTTCTGGCAAGAAAGCGCAGAAAGTGGAGATCACCCGTGACCACCGAGGGTAAGCCAGAGCCTGTTCGCGAGACTGCATCGCCCAGCGGTATCGACCTGCGGCCCCAGCCGGAGAAATCGCCGAGGATCAGCGGCCGAGCTGCCGGACTAATCGTGCTCACCGGCGTGGCGGTGCTGGGACTTTTCGCTTACGGCGGATTGAGGCGTCGACAACAACAGACCGTAGCGGCGGAAAGAAGTCCCTACAAGAAGGTAGAGCCCGCGCGACCGGATGAAGTGCAACAACTGAGCCCCGCCGGTTCCGCTGGCGTCCGGACAAACGCGGAACACGGAATCCTTCCAGCGGCGGCCGACGAAACAAGTCAATTGCAGCACGCGGACTCGAACCTTCCGAAAGAGCGCATCGTAGTTCGCCGGATGCAGACACCACAATCTATCCCTTCTCCCGTTACTCAATTGTCTGTGGCGCGCGAACCGACACCGGAAGAACGGGCATTGTCCGTCGCGTACATGACGGAACAGCAGGCTCGCATGGCGCCCACCGGGATTCGAGCGGAATCCTCGACTCCCAGTCGTCCGGCCACGGACGGCCTTGGCATTGGGAACGTCACGCCCGCCGCCGATAGCGCATCGCCTCAATTGGCGGCCATTGCACGGGCTCTAACCTCGGGGAATCCCGCCGCTAGCGGTTCGGCATCCTCAAGCGTGGCGAATGCCAACAGCGAATTCGACGGGCAGAACCTTCAGGCCCAAAAGGAGTCCTACCTGGAGAAGGCCCAGACGGGGAGCGTCGCTAACGACTACCTAAAGTACACGCGCGAACCACCGCTCTCCCGCTTTGAGATCAAAGCCGGATGGGAAATTCCGGCGGCGCTGGAACAAGGGTTAAATTCGGACCTCCCAGGAGAATTGAAAGCTCTCGTGATGTCGAATGTGTACGATACCGCCACCGGCCAATACCTGCTGATACCGCAGGGGGCCCGGCTCGTTGGTGCTTACAACTCCCGCGTTGGGTACGGGCAGAACGGCGTCCAGGTCGCATGGCATCGCGTGATATTCCCGGACGGGTCGGCAATCGATCTGAACGGGATGGCGGGTCTCGACGCACAGGGTAACTCGGGCCTTCGCGACAAGGTCGATAATCACTACCAGCGGTTGTTCGGCTTCGCGGTGCTGACGAGTCTGTTTGACGCCGCCCTCGCTGTGACTCAAAGCCGGCAGCAGAGTGTTCTTGTCTATCCGAGCCCGACTCAAGACGCCGAGAGTGCGGCTGGTCGAGAGGTAAGCCAACTCGGCACACAGATAACGCGGAAGAATCTCAACGTCCAGCCAACAATCAAGATCCCGGCAGGGTACAAGTTCAATGTCAGGGTGAATCGGGACATTCTCTTCGAAGAGCCATATCGTCCGGTGCAGCCGGTAGGCGGTGACGGGGGCGGGCCACTTCAGGGTGCTCGGGGGGCGCGACGGGAGGAACAGGTTCAATGAGTTCAGAATCTATGGATCAAGTACTTCAAATCATCGAAGACGCTGCGAATTCGAGGCCTGCAGCCCTCGAGTTTGAGATGGCTTACCAGTCGCGCGTAGCGATCGACCGGATCAGGTTTGCCATAAAGCATACGGAGCGATTCGCGCCGCGTACGGACGCGACTAGCGAAGTCGGACTTCAGCTCCTCGATGCCCTCGACCGGCTTGAGAGGGCGGATCGTCGATTTCAACAGCGATCGCGGAGCAGTGCAAGGGCACTACCGTCAGGAACCGGTATCACGGGACATGTCAATGGAAAGGAAATGCCGAATGTCGCAGCGAACGGCGCTTGAAATTGCCCCGCAGATCAGCCTTGCGAGAGGCGCGCGTCAGCCGAATATGGGTGGTGTCTTCGAACGGCAGTTTGTAGAGCAACTCCTCGTTGCATTCACTCCGCGGATAAAGGATCTAATTAAACAGCTGATCGCGGACGAATCCGGACCGCCGCTGATTGTGGATTATGACGAAGCGGGACGGATGATTGGTACCACGTATGAAGGTGTGCGCAAGCTGGTTCGTAAAGGAAAGCTCACCGCTGTGAGCCGCAGCGGTCGATACCGCGGGATTGCGGTCGCGGAGTTGAAGGACTACGTCCACAGAAGTGAAGTAATACCTGATTGAAGTAGCCGAGTTGCGCTCCGAAGCGATGCACCGCCGGGCAACTTGACATAACTAGCTTTATAGGGTACAGTTGCTCTATGGAGCAGTCGGACGAACAACGGAAACGAAAGGGTGAAGGCTCTCTATTCCAGTACAACGGGTATTGGTTTTACACATACGGATACAGCATCGACGGGCACCAGCGAAAGAAAAAGAAGTGCCTGGGTTCAATTGAGAAATTCAAGAGCGAAGCCGCGGCATGGACTGAAGCTAAGCGCTTTCGAGACACGTTCATCACTGACATTAAGGCCGGCAAGATCGCGGCTCCCGAGGTCGAGAGTGTCACCTGCGGAGAACTCTTGAGCCAGTATGTTGTCCATCTGAAGGCTCAAAAGAAACCGGCCGCCTACGTAATCGAGAAGTGCATCGAAGCGAATATCCGGCCGTTCTTCGGTCCCCTGAAGGTTGCTAGGCTTGAGACGCGGCACTTCGAGCAGTATCGCGAGATGCGAACCGAATCCGTGTCCAACGCGACCGTGGACCATGATTTCACCTACCTGAAGTCGGCGCTCCTTTTGGAATTCAAAAAGACTCCCAGTCGGGTAGTCAAAGTCCCGCACATTCAAAAATCTGGCGAGGACAATGTCCGATCAGGCTTTCTCGAGTTCGACGGGTATGAAAAGGTACTCGCTGAATTGCCGATGTCGTTGAAGTGTATGTTTGTCATGGCATATCACATTGGCAATCGTAGAGGAGCCCTCCTCGAACTGAAGTGGGCGCAGGTTGATTTCAATAACGGGGTGGTTCGATTCATTCGAATGCAGAACCGAAAGCCCGTCCCGCTGGCGGCGCCCATCTATGGGGACATGGCAGAGTGGCTGCGGCGTCAGAAGGAATTCCGCGACCAGAACTTCCCAAAATGTGACCTCGTTTTTTTCTGGTATCCGATCGATTGCGAGATTGACCCCACGCTTAAGAGCGGCCATGGGGGACGGCGGAACGAGCCGGGGTCGGCAATTAAGACGTTTTATGAATCATGGCGGACTGCAGTGAAGGACGCCGGATTTCCTCACCTCCTGTTCCACGATCTCAGAAGGTCCGCCGTTCGCAACATGGTCGAGAAGATCGGCATGTCGGAAAAGCGCGCGATGGAAATAAGCGGGCACAAGACGCGGTCGTGCTTCGAGCGATATCACATCGTGTCCCTGGCAGACATCCAGGAGAGCGGCGCGAAGATGGACAAGTGGGTCAAGGCCCAACGTTCCGACAATTTCAAAAAAGCACTGACGCCCAGCAGAAAAAAGAGGAGCCGAAAATCTTAGGGCTGGTGATGAGCCGTCTTATGCTGGCCAGGCACATCAACGGTGTCTTGGCTATCCTCACCAGACTCGCCGCTTGCTTCTTCGTCTTCGAGGTCTTCCTCGTCAGGAACTACTCCCTCATCCGCCCCGTTCCCGACGGGCTCGCTACCGCCCAGGATGTGAGCATAGGTTGCGCGCAAGCGTTCTAAAGCTTGATCGCGATTTACTTCGTAGTTCAATTCTTTTTGAACAAACTCAAGCCTACCCCGGGCCTCTTGAATTAGCTCGGCCCAACGGCGCACGCTGATTGTGATGCCATCTGTGGTTTGCTGCAGAACCCCCAGCGGCAGGTCATTGTCCAATTCCCGCTCGACAAACTCGGAAAGGTCGTTCCCCACCAGCCAGAACCGCCACTTCGTTCGGAGTCCTTTGAAGCGCTCGTCGCGAGATACTGCATACGCATAGCTTTTGATCTGTTGCGTATCCTCTGCTGCCAGGGCCTTTTTAGGGGCCTTCAGTTCAATTACGAGATGATCTAACTCTTTGGGGTATGGGGTCGGAATTCGTCGGGAGAGAACCAAGTCCACAATGCCGCGACGGCGCCCCTTGGGGGAACCATCAGGCCTACTGACTTTTTCATCATCAACCAGAACAGTGGTCATCTTACAAGCATCCCGGTGCTTTCGGAGCACTTCGGTGAGGCTTCTATCGCTAACGGTGAGAGCAAACTCTTCGCCGAAAAGCCAGGTATTTGTCTCAAGTATCCGGTGAAGCTGTTTCCGTTCCTTGAACGTCGCCTTCAACTCAGCCCGAAAGAGCATGCTCTCCAAAGCGTCGAGAAACTCTAGTCGGTCTGCCACCAGCCTGGCAGCACTGATAATCTTCGCCAGCGAGGTTTTTTGCAGGAGCTGAGCGAGATCCTCCCGTTTCTTCTGGGATAGCTGCAAAACCTCGTTAATGATCAATTGAAGGTCTTCTGGGCTGCGTTCAATAGCTTGCCGCAACATCCGAAACTGAAATCGGCGAGTTCGTTGTTCAGAAGTCTGAATCTCCGGCAATGCCGTGGCCACGGTGACGGCGACGGCATCAAATACTTGGCGCTGCACCTGCTCGACAGCGGTCTTCGGTTCCTCCGGATATGGATATACATCTTCGGATTTCCAAACTTTGACGAGATCCTTGACCTTCTCGGCAGCACGCGCTCGAAAGTGGTCGCGCAGCTTATCTCTAGCTTCTTGAACAGCCCCGTTGAGTGCGGGCACCATCTCAGCCACTTCAAGCAGATTGTTCTCGTTGAGCTGAGAGATATATGGCGATTTCAAATACGCTGCAAATGAAAAGCCAGGCGCGACCACTCCGGGGGCGAGCCGGCTCAGTGGGAACCCGCCTTCATTGCATAGATGGAGGGCGCGATCTTTTTCGCTCTTCCATTCGATTACATCGAGCTGCATCCACGGGGAGCCTTCCACCCCGACAGGCGATAGGTGAAATTGGTCTCGCCGGGCGATCTCCTCGGCTGCATCAACGCGCTTACCGGCGATCGATAGCTGAATCGAACGGTAATCTGTCAGGTAAAGGGCAAAGATCTCCGTCAGCTCATTCAGCGGTTGTTCATTGTCTTCAATCTGCCACTGCTTGAAGAGTTCCGATATAACCACTTCGACGCCACGTCTGGCGGATTCGGGGGCGGGTCGGGGATCGGATATTGTCGCGTGTCGTGGCCTGTCTCGAATGATCGTTATGGTGTACGTGACGAGCCCCGGTGACGGGCTGGTGGTTGACGGCACAGTGACGTTCCACTCGGCCACTCTTCCGAGCGCCAGCGCTCTGAATCGGCCCTTACCTTCTTCACCGTGAAGAACTCGGTTCTCGTAACGAGTGCGTTTGTGCTCGCGCTTCCAAGAGCCACCAAGTTTTCGAAAGAACGTCGGCGCGTCTTCATAGGCAATTCCATATCCGTCGTCCGAAACGCGTATGGATCGGAGTAGCCCGGACGCGTCAGGGTCGAACTCGACCTTCACATTTCTTGCGTCGGCATCGAGCGAGTTCCAGATGAGCTCCGATAGGGCCTGCACGGGGCGGGTTGTCGCGAGCCTCTCAAGGAAGTCCTCTTGAACCTGGAGTTCGATCGTCTGTTGCATAGTGAATCACTCGCCGAATCTAAAACAATTTCACCATTCTATGTATCCTACCCCGAGACTGGGCCGGTCGGCCCGGCCAGCTTGATCGCACGGGAGAACGCGGAGCGCGAGTTTTAATTTTGGAGAATTTGGCCAGCACCGACCTCGCCGCGGCCTCGCTCTGTTGCGGTACCGGTCTGGAGCGGCGCGATAAGGTCCAACAAGGTCCAGACCGGTCCCAAAAAGATAAGGTCCAGAATAAGGTCCAAAAAGAAAATGACCACCGTTCTCGCTGGTGGCCATTTTCCTGTAACTGCTTTAGAATCTATGGTGCGGAGAGGGGGACTTGAACCCCCACGAGATTGCTCCCGCTAGCACCTCAAGCTAGTGCGTCTGCCAATTCCGCCACCTCCGCAATACTGGGGCGTTTGATTACTACAACTATTTCTTCTGCTGCGCCGGTTGAGGTGTTGCCGGCGCGCTCGTGGTCGTCTTGCTTCCATGCCGCTCCAAAACGGGAGCCGTCGAAACTCCACCCGAGCCGCGAGTCGCTATTACCGAAAGTGTAATCGACGTCAGCATAAACAAAATCGCCGAAATCGTGGTCGCCTTCGAAAGCAATGTCGCCGATCCACGCGGACCAAATGCCGTCTGCGATCCCATCCCGCCAAAAGCACCGGCGAGATCGGCCGCCTTGCCGCTCTGCAGCAGCACGACGACGATCAGGAACACACAGACAATTACGTGAACGGTTACCAGAAGAGCTTGAATCACAACTAAACCAGTATAGCGCAGGCCCGTTCGCGGTCAGGCAAGACCGGCAACGCGCAACTCCGCAAACACCTCGCGAGTTGCCGTGCTTCGGTTCAGCGTATAGAAGTGAATGCCCGGTGCGCCGCCGCGCAGCAGGTCGATACACTGCGCCGTCGCATGCGCAACCCCAAGCTGCATTACGGCCTGCAGATCGGCCTTGCGATTCTCCAGTTCCGCTTCCAGCTGCGGGGGAAACGTCGCCCCGAAGCGCTGCAGATTGGAAGCATTCGTGATGGGCATAATACCCGGCAGAATCGGCACACCGATTCCCGCGGCGCGAGCGCGCTCGCAAAAATCCCAATAACACCGATTGTCGAAAAACAACTGAGTGATCAGAAAATCTACCCCGGCGTCCACCTTGCGCTTCAGATTATCCAGATCGAGTGCGTCACTGGCGCACTCCGGGTGCTTCTCCGGATAAGCCGCGCCACCCACGGAAAGCGTCTTCCCATGCGCGCCGCGCACATAACCAACCAGCTCATCCGCGTAAGCAAAACCGTCCGCCGCCGGAATAAAACTGGTTTCGCCGCGAGGTGGATCACCCCGAAGCGCCAGAATATTCGTAACACCGGCGCCCACCAGGCGATTCACAGTGGCGCCGATCTCCGCTTTCGAAGCCCCAACGCACGTCAGGTGCGCCATCGCCTCAATTCCGGCCTGGCTTCGAATCCGCGACACGATCTCCAGCGTCTTCTCCCGCGTCGAGCCGCCAGCCCCGTAAGTAACGGAAACAAAGGCCGGATCGAGCACGCTCAGATCGGCAATCGTGCGCTCCAGCTGGGCCGCAGCCTCATCCGACTTCGGCGGGAAGAACTCGAAAGATATTGACGGCTTGCCTGTAGCGAGGCGGTCCCGGATCAGCATCGTAGTTGGAGGGAAGTGGTACGCCCGAGAGGATTCGAACCTCTGACCTTTTGCTCCGGAGGCAAACGCTCTATCCAGCTGAGCTACGGGCGCGTGTTTCTCATTCTACCGTATGAGCCGTATTTCACGATTCGCATGTTAAGATCGAATCTGTAACTCACCTGCGGAGAGATGGCTGAGTGGTCGAAAGCAGCGGTTTGCTAAACCGTCGTAGGGTCTCAAGCTCTACCGGGGGTTCGAATCCCCCTCTCTCCGCCAGTCCTTGCTAAAATAACGTTCAGGTCCCCTTGAAAGTCGGTTTTGTAAGTCTCGGCTGCCCCAAAAACCTTGTCGACAGCGAAGTGATGATGGGCCAGCTCTCCGCCCGCGGTCATGAGCTGACTCCGCATCCCGATCAGGCTGACGTGCTCGTCGTCAATACCTGCAGCTTCATCGATCCTGCCAAGCAGGAATCCATTGACACGATTCTCGAAATGGCGGAATACAAGCGGGTTGGCCGGGCCAGGCGCCTCGTAGTCGCCGGATGTCTCGTCGAGCGCTACCGCGGCGACCTGCGGAAAGACCTGCCGGAAGTGGATGCAATCGTCGGTACCAATGAAGTGGATCGCATCGTTCAGGTCTGCGAAGGAATCGAAGACGCCGCGCCCGCGCCCGACGGCCTCTATCTCTATCACGACATGACGCCGCGCGTGCTCGCCACGCCGCGACACTTCGCCTATATCAAGATCGCCGAAGGCTGCGATCATCCCTGCACCTTCTGTGTGATACCGCAGTATCGTGGCAACTTCCGCAGCCGCCGATTTGAATCGGTAGTGAACGAAGCCACGCGGCTCTTCGCACAGGGAGTACGCGAAATCAACCTGATCGGTCAGGACACCACCTGCTACGGCGAAGATTTCGGCCTCAAAGACGGACTAGCCGTTCTGCTCGGCCGCCTCGCGCAGATCGAATCGCGGCAAGAAAAATGGGTTCGTTTTCTCTACGCTTACCCGAATCGCGTAACGCAGAAACTTCTCGACACAATCGCCGAACACAAGTCGCTGGTGAAATACATCGACATGCCGCTGCAGCATGCCAGCGCCGGTGTACTCAAGCGGATGAAGCGCGGCGCTTCGGGAGACATCTTCCTCAAGCTGATCGAGAAGGTGCGCCGCACGATTCCAGGCGTAGCAATCCGCACCAGCTTCATCGCGGGCTTCCCTGGCGAAACCGACGCCGAATTCCAAGAGCTCTGCCAGTTCGTGGAAGCCGCGAAGTTCGATCGCCTCGGCGTCTTCTCTTACTCGGACGAAGATACCAGCAAGAGTTTCGCGCTCGAAGGCAAAGTCAGCGCGCGCGATATATATTACCGTAAGCGCAGACTGATGTCGATTCAGCGTAAGATTTCCCGCGTTCACAATCGCCAGATGCGCGGACGCGAAGTACCTGTCCTGGTCGAAGGCCTGTCCCCCGATACTGACCTGCTGTGGCAGGCGCGTATGTCCACTCAGGCCCCGGAAATCGATGGCTGTGTACTGATCAACGATGTGGAAGGCGACGCGCCGCAACCTGGCCAGATGCGCCTGCTTCGCATCACCGAAGCGCACGATTACGACCTCATCGGCACATTGCTCCCCTCCACGGAGGCCGCGCAAGGAGGCGGGGTAGTTCCCTTTGCAGCGCCCGCGCTCATCAGCATCACCCCGAGTCAGTTACCCGCGCGATGAAGTGCCCGATTTGCAATCGCCCTGTACGACTGGAAGATAAGGAATCGCCATTCTGCAGCGAGCGCTGCCGCGATGTCGACCTCGGCAACTGGGCCACCGAAAAGTACGTCATTTCCACGCCGGCCGACGAGTTGATCCAGTCTGAGGACGAGGCTCAGGATTGAGTAAGGCATGAGGCGCGGACCCGCATTCTGGTTCGCTACCTGGCTCGGCTGTGGACTGATCCCCAAAGCGCCAGGCACCATGGGCGCAATCGGAGCCCTGATCGTCGCCTGGCCGCTGGCGTTCTTTCATCAGTGGCCGCCCTGGTCGTTCGCAGTGCTGGCACTGATAGCGCTGTGGCCTGCGATTCAGTCATCCACAGCGGTCGCCGTTGGCACCGGTCGTAAAGATCCGCAGATCGTTGTGGTGGATGAGGTCGTCGGCCAGTGGATCACGCTCGCCGGCGCCACCCGGCTGACGCCGCTCGCATTCCTGCTGGCGCTGCTGCTGTTCCGCCTCTTCGATATCTGGAAACCTGCGCCTATCAGACGCATCGAAAAACTGCCGGCAGGCACAGGCATTGTTCTTGACGACGCCATGGCGGGCGTCTATGGGGCGCTTATCCTGTACGTAGCGGGCAGATTAAATCTCTACTGAACTATGGCAACACGAAAAGCAGCCTCTGAAAAGGCCGGAAGCAAAGACAAACCGCAAATCTCCGGCGTGCAGCCGGCGGCCGCAATTGCAGGCGGTGAACTTGCGATTCGCGGGAAGCATCTCGCGGCGGGTAATAAACCGCGCGTGACCATTGGCGACGTTGTGGCTCCCGTCGTGGTTGGGTCCGACTCGCTAGTGATCGTGAAAGTACCCGAGGGTGCGTCGGCCGGCGAACTCGTCGTGGGAGGCATGCAGCCGGAAGAAGGCGGCAGCACCGGCAAGGTCAGCGAAACCTGGAGCTGCGATATCGGCATCTGCGTGGCGGAGAATCTGCATCCGGTTACCAACCCGGCAGTCGATGCGTTTGGAAACATCTACACAACGTTCAGCGGATCGCGCGGGCAGAAGGTACCGGTGTCGGTCTATCGCATCGACCTCAACTTCAATCTGCGGCCGTTCATCAATGACATGATGAACCCCACCGGCCTCGCCGCTGGTCCCGATGGCATGCTCTACATCTCCAGCCGTTTCGATGGCGTGGTGTATCAGGTGAGCCCTACCGGCAACATGTCTGTCTTCGTGGAGGGCATGGGAGTGGCCACGGGGATTTGTTTCGATCCCCTCGGCAATCTCTACGTTGGCGATCGCAGCGGCACGATCTTTAAAGTAAGTTCCTCCCGTCAGATTTTCGTCTACGCAACAATCGAGCCTTCGATCTCTTCTTACCACCTGGCGTGGGGACCGGATCAGCATCTTTACGTGAGCGGGCCAACCACTTCCAGCTTCGACAGCCTCTATCGCATCGGCGATAACGGCGATGTACAGGTCTTCTATCGGGGATTGGGGCGTCCGCAGGGCATGGCGTTCGATGCCGATGGCAACCTGTACTCGGCGGCTTCGTTTATGGGGCGCAAGGGTGTCGTTAAGATTTCGCCCGATGGAGTTGCGGAGCATTTTCTTTCGGGACCCGGCATCGTCGGGCTGGCGTTTTCGCCGTCGCGCGCGCTGCTTGTCGCGACCACGAATGCGATTCACCGCGTTGATGTGAATATCAAGGGCTATCAGGTCTTCTAAACGCCGATGAACGCCGAGATCATTGCCGTTGGCTCCGAGATGCTTACGGCGGGGCGGATCGATACGAACTCGCTGTTCATCACCGAACAGCTGAATGCGTTCGGTATTGAAGTCACCGCGAAACATGTGATTGGCGACGATCGGGGGCGATTAACGACCGCGATTCGGCGCGTGCTGGATGACGCCGATATTCTCGTTCTTTCGGGCGGGCTTGGTCCTACCGAAGATGACCTCACGCGCGATGCTGTTGCGACGGCTCTTGGGCTGACGCTGTCTATTGATTCGGATGTTCTGGATTCGATTGAGCAGCGGTTTCGCCGCATGAAACGACCGATGCCGGAGATTAATCGCCGTCAGGCGATGATCCTGCAGGGGGCGGAAGTCCTCACGAACGATCGTGGAAGCGCGCCCGGGCAGTGGCTCCGTTCGGGATCGCGCTGGCTGATTCTGTTGCCGGGCCCGCCGGGTGAGTTGAAAGCGATGTTCACGCGCGAATGTCTGCCGCGTATTCAAAACATCGCGCCGCCTGCCGCAATTCACACTTCGGTGCTGCGCATTACCGGGATTTCGGAATCACAGCTGGATCAGACCATCGCACCGATCTATGTTGGCCGAGCGGGGCTGGAAACGACCGTACTGGCGCATGAAGGCGATTTGCAGGTGCGATTCCGGGCACAGTGCGAAACCGTGGAAGCCGCCGTTGCACTGAGTGAGCAGGTGGCTCAGCAGGCTGCGGATGCTCTTGGCGAAAATGTGTACTCGCGTGACGCGACGCCGCTTGAAGAAGTGATCGGGCGACGACTGGTAAATGCAGGCGAAACGCTTGCCGTAGCCGAAAGTGCAACCGGTGGCGGGCTCGCGCAGCGGATTACGAACGTCGCCGGAAGTTCGCGCTACTTCGCCGGTGGCTACGTAACTTATACGGCGAAGCTCAAGACTGAGCTGCTGGGTATTCCGCCGGAGTTGCTCGCGAAGTGCGGGACCGTCAGTCACGAAACCGCTCTTGCCATGGCCAATGCCGCGCGGCAGAAGACCGGCGCCGACTGGGCTATGTCCATCACGGGCAACGCCGGTCCCGACACGGATGGGCCGCATGCTCCCGCTGGTGCGATGTACATCGGCATCGCGGGGCCTGATGGAACTGACGTGACGCATCGTGTGTGGCCGGTAAATGATCGCGCCAGAGTCCGCGCGTTTGCCGCCCAGGCAGCGCTCGATCTCCTGAACCGTCGTCTTATTGCCAACGGCCGGTAGTTCCGTGGTTACCGTCATCGTTCCGTGCCGCAATGAACGCGCGCATATCGACGCATTTCTCAATCGGCTTGCGGCTCAGCAAACACGATGGGAGGCCTGGATTGCGGATGGCATGAGCACCGATGGCACCCGCGCGCGCATTCTGGAGCGCGCAGGTAATGATGCCAGAATTCATCTCATCGACAATCCAGGCGGCAGCGCCGCATCGGGTCTGAACGC
Source organism: Acidobacteriota bacterium (assembly GCA_048498815.1). Lineage (GTDB taxonomy): Bacteria > Acidobacteriota > Terriglobia > Bryobacterales > Bryobacteraceae > BOG-234. Next base: position 31,038 of record JBEHXG010000021.1, read on the forward strand.
GGCACTCGCGATTTCCGCGATCGCGCAACAACTCGACGACATCGTAATCCGCATGGACGTACACACCTGGTACGCAGACGACTACATCTCGCAGTGCGTCGCAACCCTGCAGCGTACAGGCGCGGACAATGTTGGCGGGCCGTGGATCGCTTATGGAGTGGGATACCGTCAGCGTGCGATTGCGGCGGCGTTTCAGTCGAGGTTTTGCTCCGGCGGTGCGAGGTCGCACGATAGTCAATACGAAGGCCCTGTCGACAGCGTTTATCTTGGGTGCTGGCGTCGTGCAACGCTGGATCGCATTGGTTGGTTCGACGCATCGCTCGTGCGTAATCAGGACGATGAGTGGAACCTGCGGCTGATGCGTGCGGGCGGTGTTGTCTGGCAAAGTCCGGCGATTCGCTCCCGCCATCGGGCGCGTGCAACGCTAACTGCGCTCGCGCGGCAATACTTTGACTATGGTTATTGGAAGCCAGCGGTCATTCGGAAACATCGCATGCCCGGATCGTGGCGGCACCTTGCGCCCGGCGCGTTTATTCTGGTGAACGCGATCGTATTGCCCATGCACCCATACGCGGCTCTGATTCTCGACGCGCCTTATCTTGTGGCGAGCCTGTTGTTCAGCCTCACGGCGGCACGACGTAGTGGCTGGAGTTTATTGCCATTGCTCCCGGTGGTCTTCGCGATCTACCATTTCTCTTATGGGATCGGATTCCTTAGCGGATGCTGTCAAGGCCGAAGCCGGACGCATCCGGCGTGAATTCGCCCGCCGGGATGCAACGATTCCCCGCGACTTCTATGCACCAGAGCGCCCGGCAAATCGCTTCGCACGGCAGCGTCTGCTAACTCGCGTTAGTGAACTTCTTTCAATGCATGGACGAATTCTCGACGTTGGCTGCGGCTCCGGGGAATGGCTCGCGGAATTCGAGCGGGCCGAGAGGTACGGGATCGATCTTTCCGCTGAGCGGATTGCGAAGGCGCGCAAAGTGGTACCTGGCGCGCAGTTCGATGTAGCGGACGCATCAGCAATCCGGTTTGACAGCGAGTTCTTCGACATCGTTTCCCAGTTCACCGTTTTCAGTTCTGTTCATGAAACGTCAATGAAGCGCGCGATGGCGGCTGAGATGCTGCGAGTGCTGCGGCCCGGGGGTGCGATTCTCTGGTACGATCTTCGCATTCGCAATCCCTGGAATACGGCAATCCGGCCTATGGGTAAGGATGAAATCCGCGAACTGTTTGTCGGCTGCCGGATTCAGATTGAATCGCGTACTCTGCTGCCACCGCTGGCGCGTGCTATCGTTCCGCGGGCTGCGTGGCTGGCCGGCGCGCTGGAATGGGTTCCTCTGCTGCGAAGTCATTATCTCGCCATGATCAGGAAGCAAGCATGACTCGACTGGCGGCAATGCTGGCCCTTATCGTTGCGGCTCCCCTGCTGGTTCTGATTGGGATCGCGGTCTGGCTGGAGGACGGCGGCCCGCCTTTGTTCCATCAAACCCGCGTCGGATGGCGCGGAGCTCCTTTCACACTCTGGAAATTTCGATCGATGCGGAACCGTGACGGACTGCCGATTACGCGCGCCGGCGATTCGCGTATTACGCGCGTGGGGGCGTGTCTTCGTGCGACGAAACTAGACGAACTGCCGCAGCTCTGGAATATCGTGCGCGGTGAGATGGCGTGGATCGGTCCGCGCCCGGAAGTTCCCGAGTTTGTCGATTGGAACGATCCATTGTGGCGACAGGTCCTGGAACTTCGCCCCGGATTGGCTGACGCCGCTTCGTTTGCTTTTCGTAATGAGCCCGTTCTGCTCGCTCAGGTCGCCGATCCCGCCGAACATTACCGGCGCGAAATCCTGCCGCAAAAGCTTCGCCTCAGCCTGGAATATGCGGAGCGGCGCGCCAGCCGCCCAGCGCAGACTCCAGATATTCCGCGACCGTAAGCACGATGTCTTCGCGCCAGGGCGCCGCTGCGATTTGCACTCCGATCGGCAAACCATCGCCTGAGGTTCCGCAACGCACCACGCCGGCGGGCCATCCGGTCAGGTTGTGCGTCATTGTGTAGCTGAAGCCGGGAAAGACGTCATCGCGGATCGACATTCCGTGCGCCACTGCCGAACTGATCGATACCGGCGAGATCAGTACATCGAAACCGTTCAGAAAACCATGCATTTCCGTGCGGAACGCATCGAGCTTAGCCCAGTAGCGCGCAAAGCCCGCTAAATCGGTTCGATATGGCGTCAGTTTATCCAGCCACCCATTGAGCAGCGGGTGCGTTGGGACGCTGCCAATACCTGTCGCAAACTCCCGCAAGGCATCGCCACCGTCAATGCCGAGCATTTCCATTTCGAGCTCGTAGCTCCGATCAATCGATGGCGGCCGGCGTTCTTCAACGGATCGCACAACTCTATCCAGCGATCTCGCCGCTGCTTCGACTGTGGTACGTGTATCCGCGTCCGCTGCAAGCACTCCGTTGTCCGTGAAGTACGCAATTCGAAGAGCCGAAAGCAATTGCTCCCCACGCCCCGGGAACGGCATCGGAATCACTGTGCGGTCTTCGCCATCCGCGCCGAGCATCACCGACATCATCGCCCAAAGATCTTCCACCCGGCGCGCCATCGGTCCGATCTGCCAAAGCGCTTCGATCCATCCTCCGGAAGGAGGCACATGCCCCGTGCGCGCAAGCCTGCCGGAGGTTGGTTTCAGCGCTGCAATGCCGCAGTAGTGAGCAGGCAAGCGCACGCTGCCCGCGGCATCGCTGCCCAAACCGAATGGCGAACCGCACGCGGCGATGAGGGCGGCCTCGCCGCCGCTCGATCCACCCGATGTTCGTTCAGCATCGTAAGGATTATTTGTTCTGCCAAAGATCAGGTTGTCACTCTCAAACGCAAAAAGCAGATCAGGAAGGTTGGTGCGCGCCACGGGAATTCCGCCCGCAGCCCGAAGCCGCGCCACAAGCGTCGCGTCGCACCCGGATGCAGGGCGATTACGATACCCCAGCGTTCCGGCTGAGCAGACTGTACCGCGAACTTCGATCGAATCCTTAACCGAAAAAGGCACTCCGGCGAATGCGCCACTGAGCGTTGCGCAGTCTGCGTCCCTCGCCGCTTCGAGCGCGGAATCGCGGAGAATCTCTACCGTCGCATTTAGCGCCGAATTCACGACATCAATACGGTCGAGATGCGCCGAGACGAGTTCAATCGAAGAAATCTCGCGCTCGCGGATCAATCGCGCCTGCGCGACGCCCGAAAGCGCTAAAACTTCCTGCATGAAACTAATTCTCGGTTACGGTAAGGCGCTGATTGACCTTGACGTTGTCGAGCTTCTGATGCTTTCCATCGGGCCAGTCGATTTCTAGGGAACTGATCGTCTGATCTTTCCCCAGCCCAAACGTGAGCGCGAGATCGCTGGCAGAGCAGTAGCTCGATCCGCTATGAACAGTCTGAGTCTGCTTGCCCTGTGCGCTGGTAACACGCACTACCGCGCCGATGCCATCGCGATTGCTCTTTGTGCCAGTCAGCCTCACCTGCAGCCAGCGATTGCGATTGCCACCTTCGTTGCGATACAGGTGCGCCGCGCCGTTGTTCGTGGAGACGAGAACGTCCAGATCGCCATCGCCGTCGATATCGGCATAGGCCGCGCCGCGCGCCACCAGCGGTTCGGTAAAAACACCGGCCGCGGGCTCGAATTTGCCGCTGCCGGTATTGCGGAAGAGCAGCGGTAACTGCGCGTACTGAATCTTTGGCTGAACACGGCCGATCTCTTCTTCCAGGTGTCCGTTTGCCGCAAAGATATCGGGCATGCCATCGAGGTCATAGTCGAAGAAAAACAACCCGAACGTAAGGCTCAGCAGACTAGCGCGACCCACAGGGGAGCGCGGCGCCTCATCCACAAACAGTCCCGTGCCTTCGTTGTGGTACAGGCCCAACATCTGATTGGAAAAGTTGCCAACGATGAGATGCTGATGCCCGGAGCGGTCATAGTCCGAAGCATCCGTGCCCATCGCTCCGCGCGCAACTCCTTCTTCGCCAAACGCCACGCCGGCCGCAAGTCCTTCTTCTTTAAATGTTCCGTTGCCCAGATTGCGGTATAGCTTGTTCGGCTGCGTGTCGTTGGCAACAAACAGATCGGGCCAGCCATCGCCGTTGTAATCGAACACGGTAATGCCCAGCGTTTTATTCGAGGCATCGCCGAGACCCGCTTTGTTTGTTACATCCTCGAACCTTCCGTTACCGAGGTTGTGATAGAGCCGGGGCGCGGTGCCTTTATACGATTCCGGGGTGCAATAGGACTTCGCCGAGCCATCGAGGGAACAAAAAAGATCGTTCTGCGGTGTCCACTGTACGTAGTTGCCGACGAAGAGATCGAGCTTACCATCTTTGTCGTAATCAAGCCAGGCCGCACTGGATGCGAATGCGGAATTCGCGACGCCGCTCTCACGAGTTACATCGCGAAAGTGTCCGTTACCTTCGTTGTGAAAGAGATGATCGCCGCCAACTGCAGTGATGTACAGATCGTCCCGGCCATCGTTATCGTAATCGCCAACGGTAATTCCCATGCCGTGGATTTCGATGTCGAGGCCACTGCCACGCGTCGCATCGGTGAACGTCCCGTTGCCGTTGTTGCGATAGAACGCCGCCGTTGTGTGGCGACCACGCGACACCCAGTCGCTGCCATTGACCAGCACGACGTCGGGTTTTCCATCGCCATCAGCGTCCACAAACGCAACACCGGAGCCCATCGTTTCCGGAAGCCACTTCTTCCCGGTACGCCCGGCGTTATGGGTGAAATGAATTCCAGCGGCCGCCGTCACGTCCGCGAATCGAACCGGACCAGTCGGAGCATCAGCGGCTTGCAGCCTTGCGCGAACCGCCACCACCGGCAGCAACGACAGTAGTGCGAGGGGTGTAATCAGCAACGTGATCGTGGATCTGTTGTCTCTCATTGTTATCTTCCGGACGGGCGAGTCGAGGCTTTTCCGTGATCTCCTGCGCCGATTCATCGGCTTTGAAGCGCAGGAACAGCTTCTCTTCGCGGGCCGCCTCCGCCGACTTTCCCAATCCACGGTAGCAGAGCATCAGCGTGTAGTGGCCCTGCAAGTCCTCCGGGTCCACACTAAGCACCGACCCGAGCACGTTCACCGCCTCTTCGTATTTCCGCTGCAGAAACAGGACCCGCGCAAGTTGATTCAGTACGACCCGATCGCGCGGATACTGATCAAGCGTCTGCCGCAGACTGCGCGCGGCGCCATCGTAGTCGCCGGCAGCTTTTTCCGTCAAAGCGAGGAAGTAGTTGCCGCGCGCGAGCCCGGGCGAAAGCGCCAGCGCCTTATTGATATAAGGCCGCGCTGCGTCGGTCTCACCTTCCTGCACGAGCGCGCGTCCAATGTTCAGCCAGCCATCGGCATATGCCGGATCGGCTTCGGTCACGCGATGAAATGCATACTCCGCTCCGCGGATATCGCCCTGCAGGAGCATTCCGATACCCCAGTCGTTCCAGCGCTCGCGGTCGGCCTTCGCGACGACGGGCGTCCACTTCGTATCGCCGAGCGCCACCTGCACAGACTTTTTTGCGATTGTGACGATCGGAATATTTGGCACCGGCTTTGAATCGAACGAATACTCGCGGTTGTCAAACGACAATCCCGCCTCGCCCGATTTTGCTACACCTGCGAAGGCGAACTTCGTCAGATAATTTGAAAACTTGCGGTAATTCAGCTTCGTCTCAAGCGTGATCGGCCCCACCGCATCTTTCGGAATCGTCATGCGGTAGTGAACAGTATCGTCGGCACCAGGCCCAATCAGCCTCACGTACATCACGCTGCGGGTTTGCCATGCATTGCGCTTATTGATGGGATTGCCCGCGCCATCGAGCTGGTACGACTTATAGAAGTGCGCTGCCTTGTCGACGGGGCCGGAACCGGGCCCGCCGCCGCTGTCCTCCACCGCGCCGCTCCAGGCGAAAATCTTTCCGCGGGCATCGCGCGCCTGGAACTCCAGCCAGACGTCGTAAGCATCCACGGTGCCTGCCGGGAAGAAGTGGCCGATCTTTCGCGTGCGAACCACGGCATCCACGCGAACCGTTGAGCCCGGCTGCAGAGCGACGCTCGGCGAATTCAACGGCGCCGCGACTTTATCCACGTCGCGGATCGTGACAGTGCCGCTTTGATCCGATTCTTCACCTACACCGAACGTGGAGGCAAGCGTTGGCGGGGCGTCAGAAACACGGCGCCGCGTGGTCTCCTTTGAGTCCTCAATCGGCGTTGCCGCGAAGAGATCAACGGTGATGAAGCCGGACTGCAGGAATTTTTCCGTCTCGCTGAGCTGCTTCTTATCGTCGTTGACGTAGGGAATCGCCGTATTTGCGGCGGCGAAGCGATGCGAGTGAATCATGCCGTCTTTGTTGCCGGGATCGCTTGAAGCCACCATGGGCATGTGGCAATCGCGGCAGTTCTGCGACTTCGGCGGATAGTAAAACGAGCGCGCGCCCTGGCCCGACACGCCGCTCGCCTGCCAGCTATCGTATTCGTTAAATCCGCGCAGCCAGCGGTAGTTGTTCACGGGCTGATCGAGATGTACCTTGTGGCAGCCGGCGCAATACTCAGGCGAATCCTGCCGCATGAACGGCTTGATGAACGTCTGGCGATGCGGTGCCGGATTCAGATAGGTCAAATAGTCGCCGACCTTGCGAATCACGGGGTTATTGCTGGAGGCGAGACGATGCAGCGGCGGATACATCATCGTGACGCCGGCCTGTCCCATGGTGCCTTCCACGTGAATGATCGAATGGCAGGAAACGCAGCCCAGTCCGTTTTGCGCTTCCGGGGTATCGAGTTGCTCTTTGATCGGCTTATCGAAACGGCCGTTGAAAAAGACCGCGTGATCGTGACAGCCGGCGCACCACTTGCTGCCCTGCGTGCCGCTGAGTTCCTGCATGTGCAGAATCGAGGCTTTGTAGACAGGATTGTTGAACGACGCCACGTGATGCATGGAACTGTTCCACTGCTGGTAAATGTCTTTGTGGCAGTCGCCGCATAGCTTGGAATCCATGAAGAAGTCGGAGGGAATCAGCCCCCCGGTATTCGTTTTCGCCGATGACGGCCAGAACGGGGACTTAGGGCCATCTCCTTCTTCGTTCATCGAAACCGGAACGGTTTTCGGATTCACGATGCGATCCGGCTTCTGATAAAGGCGCAGACCCAGGGCAACAAATGTGAGTGCCAGTATTGCGGCGCGGGCGCGCGGCATCAGCGCCATGAGCCCGATCACGCCCAGTCCGACGTGCAGCCATAGAATCGTGAAATGATCGTGGGTGGCGCCGCGCACGGCCAGATAAAGGCCGGCAACCGCGGAGGCCGCGAGAGGGACAACCAGTCCGCTACGCCGCCACTTCCAGATCAGCCAGCCCGCGGCCGCCGCGCCGAGCGCCAGATGCAGCAGCACGTTGCCAACGTAGAATATTGTGGGCGACGGCAGCGCCCCCACGTAAGCCGCATTCAGCAGCGCGATAAAAAGAAGTAAGGGTAGGATAGATCAAGGATAGCCATACCGCGCACTCACGCCAATAGTGGAAAAATACTATTGAGGTCGTGGGGCAGGCCGGTAACGATAGGATGATATCCCGCTCGCCTACATTGCGGTTGCTGGCTGGCCTCATGATCACCCTCATTGCCGTGGGTGTCTATTCGGGCTATACGATTGTGCAGTTGCAGAGTCTGCGGCGTCTGCAGAGCGGCACCATCGACCGGAATCGCCTGGATTCGCTGCTTCTGCTGCGGATTCAGAACGGCCTGAACAGTGTGGCGCTCGCGATGCGCGACATGCTGGATACGGAAGCCGCTGACGTCAGCCGGTATCCGATTACCGCATGGCAGCCACAGTTCCGCCGGCTTCGGGACGATCTGGAAGATGCCCTCGCGCGCGAGTCCTCCGTTGCGGACGCACAGCGTGACGTTTCGCAAAGGCGCTATCTGGCTGACGCATTTCGCCAGTTCTGGGATGCGCTTGATCGCGTCTTTGAGACCGCCGCGACGGGCCAGGATGCGGAAGCTCGCGTGAGAATTCGAAACTCATTGCAGGCCCGGCAGGCGGCTTTGAGTGGAGACGTCGCGCGATTGCTGGTGGCGAATAACTCGAGCGAGGAAGCCGCGGCGGCGCGGGCGCAGGAGCTCTACGCCGGCGCTGAGCGGAATGTCTATCTCTTTCTCGGTGCCATGCTGATTGTCGTGGTGGCCACCGGTCTCTACCTGGTTCAATATGTGCGGAGGCTCTTCACTCAGGTAGCGGAGATTTCCGAACATCGCAGCGAACTGGCGCAGCAGCTAATTACCTCGCAGGAGAACGCATTCCGGTCTATCTCGCGTGAGCTGCACGATGAGTTCGGACAGATACTCACGGCCATCGGAGCGATGCTGAGCCGCGCCGATCGCCGCGCCTCCCGCGATGGAATCTCGCCTGATGCCGATCTGCGCGAAGTTCGGCAGATTGTGCAGAATACGCTGGAAAAAGTACGGACACTCTCTCAGGCGCTGCACCCTTCCGTGCTCGACGATGCCGGCCTAGAAAGCGCTCTGACGGTCTACCTTGAAGGGATTGAGCGCCAGACGGGCCTGCAGATTGAGTACAAGCGGTCTGGCGTGGAAGCGCCCGTCAGCAAGGAAATCGCGATTCATCTTTATCGAATTGTGCAGGAGGCGGTAAACAATGTGGTTCGTCATGCCGGAGCAAAACGCGCATGGGTTCGTATTGGGTTTGCTGAGCATGCACTTACGCTGGAGGTGGAAGACGAGGGTGTCGGCTATCCGGCCATGACGGCCCAAGGACTTGGGCTTGTTTCCATGAGGGAGCGCGGCGATCTGATCGGCGGGTCGATTGAGTTCCTGCGAGGAACTACAGGCGGCGCGTTAATCAGAGTTGTTGTGCCGGTTACCGCTCCCGTGGAGTCACATGCCGACTGAGATTACAGTGCTTCTTGTAGATGATCACAGCCTGGTGCGCAACGGTTTCCGTCGGCTGCTGGAAGATGAGCCCGATATTCGCGTGGTTGGTGAGGCGAGCGACGGCTTCGAGGCGGTGGAGTCCGCGATGGCCTTGCGACCGCATGTAGTCGTGATGGATTTCGCGCTGCCGAGCATGAACGGCGCGATCGCTACGCGACGTATACTGGCGGCGCAACCGGAAATAAATATCCTGATGCTGAGCATGCATGCGGAACCGGATTATGTGCGTACGTGTCTGGATGCCGGCGCGCGCGGATACCTGCTGAAGAATGCGATGGATCTGGAACTCGTCGCCGCTATTCGGAAAATTGCGGCGGGGGAGCAGGTTCTCGATCCGCGGCTTGGCCGACTGGGCGGCAGCAGTGAATCCGCACCCGCGCTTTCCACGCGCGAACTGGAGGTATTACAGCTTATTGTGCATGGGAAGTCAAATAAGGAAATCGCCATTGTCCTTGGCCTGAGCGTCAACACCGTCGCTGTGCATCGCGCCAATATTATGCAGACTCTGCAGATCCACAACACAGCCGCGCTTGTGGTTTATGCGATCCGCACAGGGCTGGTCAGCATCGCATGAGCGGCTTTAGCCGGCGCCAGTTTCTGGCAGCGGCCGCGTCGCCCTTGCTGGCCGCGCCTGCGGCCGCGCCTGGCGTGCGCCTGGCAGATGTCACTGGCGCCGCAGGCTTGAATTTCCGACATAACGGCGGGGCGTACGGCGCCAGGTTTCTGCCCGAGACGATGGGGCCGGGCTGTGCTTTCCTTGATTACGATAACGATGGCTGGCTGGATATTCTTCTGATCGATGGCTGCGACTGGCCGGGACATCGACGCCAAAACACTACGATGCGCCTGTATCGAAACAACCGTAACGGCACATTCACGGATGTCACTCGTCAGGCAGGGTTGGCAATAGAAATGTACGGCCTTGGCGTCACCGTTGCGGATTACGATAACGACGGTTTCGCGGATATCTATGTAACGTGCGTGGGCCAGAATCGCCTCTTCCGTAATACGGGTAAAGGCTCGTTCGTCGATGTGACCGACCGCGCAGGTCTGGGCGGACGCGCTGCATTCAGCACGTCCGCGCTTTGGTTCGATTATGACCGCGATGGATTGCTTGATCTTTTCGTCTGCAACTATGTCCGGTGGTCACCCGAGCACGATGTGGTTTGCAGTGTGGATGGAAAGAATAAATCGTACTGCACGCCCGAGGCTTATCACGGTTCCACGTGCTGGCTGTTTCGCAATCGGGGCAACGGCACATTCGAAGATGTTACGGCGAAGAGCGGCATCTTTGACGCGAGTTCGAAAGCGCTCGGCATTGCGATGCTGGACGACAATCGCGATGGCTGGCCCGATCTTTTTGTCGCCAACGATACCCAGCCGAATAAGCTTTATCGGAATCAGCGCAATGGAACGTTCACGGATGTCGCCGTACAATCAGGCGTGGCCTTCAGTGAAGATGGGCGCGCCCGCGCGGGCATGGGTGTGGATGCCGCGGACTTCGATAATTCAGGTGTTGCGGGCATAGCTGTCACGAATTTCGACGATGAAATGATTGCTTTCTATCGGCAAAATCGTGGCGGGGGCTACACCGATGCGGCGTTGCGCGCAGGCATTGGGCAGCCGTCTCGTTCGAGGCTGGGTTTCGGATGCGCGTTCGTTGATCTCGATCTGGACGGCCATCTGGACCTGCTCGCCGTTAATGGCCATATCGATGCGAACGTGCGGAATATTGCGGGGAATCACGGGTATGCGCAGCCGCCGCATTTCCTGTGGAATGACGGCTCCGGTGTTTTTCATGATTTGGCAGAATCGCTGGGCGGAGGATTCGCAACACCCAAGGTTGGACGCGGCCTCGCGGTTGGGGACTTTAACCGCGATGGCGCTCCCGATATTCTGATCACCACGAATCAGGGCCCGGCATACTTATATCGCGCGGAAATCGCCTCCGGAAATCGCTCCTTACGGCTTCATTTAAAGGGCACGAAATCCAGCCGCGATGCTATCGGGGCGATTGCGCGGCTTACGACCGCGAAGGGCACGCAGTCCCGGATGGTGCATACGGGATCGAGCTATCTTTCCCAATCGGAACTTGCATTGACGTTTGGGATGGGCAAGGAAGAGAAAGCGAGCCGGCTGGTGATTGAGTGGCCCAGCGGCGCTGTGCAGGAATTCAAAGACCTGAAGCCTGGCGGTTATACATGCACGGAAGGATCAAATCCTGTCGCGCTCGGCGGCTACTGAGTGGGCAGGCGGCGCAACAGATCCAGAACGAACTGTGCTCCAATCGCGCCGGCGTCGCGTTCCAGATTCGGATGGTTCCATTCGGTGTCGGAGATGACCCGGATGGCAACAAACCTCACATGCATCGCCTGCGCAGCGCCCGCGATGTAGGCGCTCTCCCAGTCCTCGCTGCGAGTGCCGAAAGTGCGGCGCATCCATGCGATCTGATCGAGTTCCCTTATGAACTGAAAGCCGGAGCCGATCACGCCCTTGACGACTTTCCCCTTCCGATAGGGATTTGCCAGCGCGGCCGCGACCAATTCCGGATCGCCAGGATATCCGCGATACTCTGTGCCATCGATTTTGGGGTAGAGCGGATGCCAGCGATTCGGATCGACCCCCGATCCGGTATCGCCGTGATCCGACATAACCGCTGAACAGTCGATCGTTTTCTCACCTACGACGATGTCGTAAACGTGCAGATCCGGATCGTGGCCACCCGCGGTTCCCTGATCGATAATCAACTTCGGGTGAAACTGCTCGATAGCAACGATAGTTGAAGCGGTCGCGTTGACCGGTCCCTCGCCGGTTCGCGAAATCACGACGGACAATTTCCCGATGCGACCCGTCCAGTAAGTCCACGATTGAAGCTTTACTTCGTGTTTTTTCTCAAGAGCCTGGAGCAAAGGGCCCAGTTCCCAATCTCCCGAGCCCTGCACCATTACATCGACCGGCGCCGCCGCTGCGAACGAAAAGCATCCGGCGAGCAGCAGTGCGGCAACCACACGACGCCGCATCGGCCTACTTCTTCTGAGCCGGCCCCCGGAACGAGCGCTCCGTCATGTCGTTCGGGTCGGTCGAGATCTTCTGCGCATCTCGCCATGCCCATCGCATCATTTCAGGCCAGATCGCGCCGCCGAACTTTTGGCCATGGAGATTCATGCCAAACGACCAGTTCACGTCGTAGCCCTTCGCCACGAGCGCGTCTTTGAGTCTGATGTTCTGCAGAAACCAGTCGCGGTTCGGATCGAGACTGCGATTGTCATTCCGCCCATCGCAGAGGTATACACGGATCGGCTTCTTCTCGCTCGCGAGCACGCGCTCGGGATAAACATATCCGCCGCGAAGATTCGTAAAGCTTCCAACATTGCTGAGCACTTTCCGAAAATCGTTGGGGCGCTCCCATGCGACCGCGAACGCGGCAATCGCGCCGGAACTCGATCCGCCGATGCCATGCATTTCCGGATCTTTCGAGATGTTGTACTCCTTGTTGAGAACCGGCATGAGTTCTTCCGTGATTACGCGCGCGTACTTGTCGTCCGGTGTGTTGTATTCGGTTGGCCGGTTTGTTGTCTGGTCACCCCAGCCGCCATTGGGCTCGGGCGGCTCCGGCTGATCGGGGCGGCGTCCGGGATTTATGAAGACGCCGATCATAACCGGAATCTCGCGCCGGTAGATCAAATTGTCCATTACATTTTGCGCGCGCAGATCGCCGTTGGGATCCTTGAACGCCTGGCCATCCTGATAGATCATAAGCGCGGCGGGCTCGGACGGTGTGTATTGCGCAGGAACGTAAACCCAGTAGGTGTGCTGCGTACCCGGATAAACGGTGCTTTCGATGTGGAAGGGTCCCCGAATCTCACCGTGCGGCACGTCGTCCCATGCCATCGAATCGGGACCGAGCCGATACTGCGAGTTGCCGCTCGGTCCGGGCGGTTGTGCGGGGCCACGGCCGCGGCCGCCGGGTCCTCCTCGGCCGCCGGTCACACCGGACGCGGCTCCCGGAGTCACCCCGGGCGACTGGGCCATCAGAAGCGCCATCGCGCCGGCGGTTGCCATTGCAGCAATGTAAGGGACGGTTTTTTTCATAGCAGTCAGGACTCCTCGCGTGTTTGCTCTGCCGGATGTTATCACAGCGGCGTTATACTCTTTGGCGGATGGCTGCAAGAGCCAGTTTCGTTACGGGGCAGTCCGGTCAACGTCAGATCATAGATCTCCGCCGGATTTCAGCGGTCGATCTCAATCCGCTGTTGGAAGAAGAAGTCAGCGAGTGGCGTGCGCAGCTCGCCTGGGACTTTGCACCTACGGCTCAGCTGGTCCGCCAGTATGCGGGGACTAATTCTCTGGGTGGCGCGGCGCTGATGATTGGCGGCGAAGTCGCTGGTTATGGGTACGCCGTGGTGGAAGAGCCGCGGGGGATCATTGGCGATTTGTTTGTGCGGCAGGCATGGCGTACTCCGGAAGTGGAGGTGGACTTGTTTCGGTCGCTGCTGGAAGCGCTCGCCTCTACTCCGCGCGTCACACGGATGGAGAGCCAGTTGATGCTTGCGAGCGCCGAGGCTGCGGGACGCATCGGATCGGCCGTGCAGGCGCGGAACCGGGGTGTGGCGCTGTATGATCGCCTATTGCTGGCGCGGAGCGGTGCTCCCGTCGATATTCCAGCCCGAATTGACGGGTTTCGATTTGAATCGTGGCACGAGCGTTTTATGCATGTTGCCGCCGGCATCATTGCCGCTTCTTATAAGGGTGAGACTGACAGCGACATTAATGCCCAGTACCGGTCGCCGGGTGGCGCGCGAACGTTTCTTGGCAATATCGTGAACTTTCCCGGGTGCGGGACGTTCCGTCCGGAATCTTCTTACATGGTATTCGATGCCGGTTCCAACGAACCCATCGGGTTGGTGCTGACGAGCGTTGTGCTCTCGGGTACGGCGATCGGGGATAGCGGACACATCGCCCAGCTTTGCGTGCTGCCGGAGTGGCGCGGCTCCGGATTGGGTTCGTCGCTGCTTCGTATGGCCTGCCAGTCTTTGGCTGCGCGCGGTGCCGCGCGAGTCAGCCTTACGGTGACTGCCGAAAATCGTCGCGCTGTGTCTCTGTATGAGAAGGCAGGGTTTCAGACCGTTCGGAAATTCTGCGCCTATACCTGGGCGGCATAGGTACAGGTTGAGATAATAGGCTGAGTGGATCTGGAAAAGACACTTCTGCGCAAGGTTGGCGAAGCGATTCATCGCTTTCAGATGATCCGCGAAGGTGACCGCGTAGCGGCTGCCGTTTCCGGCGGGAAAGACTCCGTTGCAATGCTGGAAGCGCTGTTGCTTTTGCAGAAGCGCGCGCCCATCGATTTTTCCGTCTGCGCCTTCACGATTGAACAGGGTAAATTTCTCGCGCCGGTACAGGCGGTAGGCGAATACATTCGCAGCCTGGGGGTGGAGTGGCGATACTACACGGACACTCCGTCACTGAAGCTTCTGGAAGAGCAGCCCGACCATGGCTGCGATCTCTGCAGCCGCTTTCGGCGCCGTGCGGTTTATCAGATTGGGCGCGAGCTTGGCGCTAACGTCATCGCGTTCGGCCACACGGCGGATGACCTCTGTGAATCTCTGTTTCGCAACATCCTGTATACGGGCCGCATGAGTTCTTTGCCACCCGTAACAGTTTCCCGCAAGCGCGATTTTCGCCTGATTCGTCCACTCGTTTACGTGACGGAAGAGGTGACACGCGCGTGGGTGGAATCTCGCGGCATTTCGGTTGTTCCCTGCGGCTGTTCGCTGCGGACCGGCACTGTTCGGCGGGGAATCCGGGAAACTATTGCCGGATGGGAGACCGATCACCCGCATCTTCGCGAAAACATTCTGAAGGCGATGTCCAACATACATCCCGGGCGTTTGCTCGATACGCGCTTTTACGATCCTGAGGCGAATCCCGATACCGAGAGCGAATCGGGCGGCGCGGAATCGGAACTCCTGCAGATCGTCAACGCATGAGCGAAGCGCGCGACAGCCACTTCATTGCCGACAACCAGCGACAGGTGGAGCGTCTTGCGAAGCTGGGCTGGTATCACAGCATCGAACTGCCCGATGGGTCGGTGATTCAGGGGCATCAGAGCATTGAGCAACAGCGGAATCGCCTGAGCCAGTTTTCGATTCCGGAAAACCTTAGCGGGAAGCGGGTGCTCGATATTGGCGCATGGGATGGATGGTTCAGCTTTGAGATGGAGCGCCGCGGGGCCAGCGTTGTGGCTCTGGATGCCGCGAAGAATACGCGGCTGCTGGAGGCGCGCGCGCTGCTAGGGTCGCGCATCGACTACCACATTGCAGATATCTGCCGCATTACTTCGAAGGACATCGGCACGTTCGACATCGTGCTGTTCTTCGGCGTCCTCTATCACCTGAAGCATCCCCTGCTGGCGCTTGAAAACGTTTGCGGCATGTGCCGGGACCTGGCCTGCATTGAATCGTTCGTCGTCGATGGCGACCCCGCCGCGATTCCCGCGATGGAATTTTACGAAACCGCCGAGCTTCGCGGCCAGCTCGATAACTGGTGCGGTCCCAATGTGGCCTGCCTGCTTGCATTCGCACGCACTGCCGGCTTCGCGCGCGTGAAATTCGAGAGCCAGCTTGCCGAGCGCGGCCATGTCAGCGCCTGGCGCAACTGGGATCAGCCGGAAGGCGACGAGCGGGCGCCACGTGTCTTGTGCATTGAAAACAGCACTACGCACAATCACGATTTTTCGGCCGGCGCAGACGATTACATCACGTTCTACTTCGCCTCTGATAGTCCGGCACTCGATTGCGACTCGGTGTTTCCGGAGATCGGCCGTTTTGGCTCGCGTCCGATTCATGTGACGCGCATAGGCGAAGGCTGGCAGGCATCCTGCAAACTTCCGCCGGGACTGGTCCCGGGGTGGCACCATGCGCGACTCCGCGTCGCCGACTCCCGCTACAGCGCACCTGTTCGGATCGCAGTGGATATTCCCACAGAAGAGCGACGGGCAGGCGCGCCCGATTCGCGTCCACATCTGCGGGTGACGCGTCTCGCCGACGGCAAGACGTTTGAGGACCATCGTATTCGCGTTGGCGAGAGCAGTTGTGTCTCAGCGTGGGTTGCGGGTCTTCCCGATCACAGCAGCATGACGGAGCTCTCGATCCGCCTCGATGGCACCGACCTTCCCGCTATCTGGCTCGCGCCGCCCGCTTCAACGCGACAGATCAACGCACTTCTCCCGGCGGGTATCGAACCCGGTCGCGCCTGTATCAGCGTCGTCTTCCGTCATGCGGAAACCCATCCAATCGAAGTGGAGCTCCACCGCTAGAACATGGCCGTAATTCTGACCTGCGATGCGATCGCCAAGGCGTTCGGCTCGCGCACTGTATTCACAGACATCTCGCTGAGCCTGCACGAGGGGGAGCGGCTCGGAATTATTGGGCCGAACGGCGCCGGTAAGTCCACATTTCTGCACGTGCTGAGTGGTGGAATGAAGCCCGATGCGGGTACGGTTTCGATTCGCAAGGGCGTGCGCCTTTCGATGGTTGTGCAGGATCCGCCCGAATCCTCTATTCGCGAACTCATCACTGCGGCGGCTCGTGAGAACCCCACAGGCGCCTCGGACGACATCGATACGGAGGTTTCGAAAATCATCAGCCGCGTCGGCTTCGAAGACGCTTCGGCAGAGGCCGGTACGCTTTCCGGGGGGTGGCGGAAACGCCTGGCGATTGCATGTTCCCTGGCCGCGCAACCGGATGTTCTGTTGCTTGACGAACCGACGAACCATCTCGATGTTGCCGGCATCATCTGGCTGGAACGCCTGGTTGCATCGGCCTCATTTGCTTCTATCTTCGTTACGCACGACCGCTACTTTCTTGAGAATTGCTCCACGAGGGTAGCTGAGATAAATCGCGCATATCCACTGGGCCTGTACTCCGTGCCTGGCGCCTATAGCAAATTCCTTGAAAAGCGTTCGGAGTTCCTCCGCGCCCAGCAGCGTCAGCAGGACGCCCTCGAAAACCTGGTAGAGCGCGAACTGGAATGGCTGCGCCGTGGTGCGAAAGCCCGCACCACGAAATCCAGGGCACGGATTCAGGACGCGAAGGAGCTTCAGGCGCAACTTGCCGGCATTACCGCGCGCACAGCGAATGTGGGCGCTACAGCGATCGACTTCTCTGCGACAGGGCGCATGACGAAACGCCTCATCGTGTGCGAAGGTCTGAAGAAAAGCATGGGCGGCAAGCTGCTCTTCCGCGATGTCAGCTTCGTTCTCGGACCGGGCGGACGGCTCGGCGTGATGGGTGGGAATGGTTCCGGCAAGACTACGCTTCTGCGCATCCTCGCAGGGGGGCTTGAGCCCGATGAAGGCGAGGTCCGCCGCGCTGAAGGTCTGCGCATCGCATATTTCGATCAGAATCGCGACCAGCTCGATCCGGAGCAGCCTCTGCGCCGCGCGCTTGCGCCGGAAGGCGATACCGTGATCTTCCGTGACCGCTCGCAGCACGTCGCCGGCTGGGCGTCGCGGTTTTTGTTTCGCAACGACCAGCTGGATCTTCCGGTCAGGAACCTTTCCGGCGGAGAACGCGCGCGGGTGCATATCGCGCGTTTGATGCTGCAGCCCGCCGACGTGCTCATACTCGACGAACCAACGAACGATCTCGACATCCCCACACTTGAAGTTCTCGAAAGCAACCTCGCGGATTTTCCTGGCGCGATCGTACTGGTTACGCACGATCGATTTCTGCTGGATCGTCTTTCCAGTACGCTTCTGGCTATAGACGATGGAGAAGTTGAGCTGTTTGCCGAACTGGCGCAGTGGGAGCAGGCGAACGCCTCGAAGAAGGCGCGCACGAAGACCGTCGCAGCAGCGCCGGCTCCAAAGGCGGCCGAGCCTGCGAAGAAGAAGCTTTCCTACAACGAAGCTCGTGAGTGGGAACAGATCGAATCAAAGGTGGAAGGCGCGGAAGCCAGGCTCACAGCGGCGCGCGAGGCGCTTGAAGATCCCGCTATCGTGTCAGATCCGGCGAGGATTACTGCCGCCGCCGCACATCTCGACGCTGCACAGGCGGAGGTCGATGCCCTTTACGAACGCTGGGCGCAACTCAGCGCTAAACTCGGTCAGTAAGTATGAACTCCGCGCAGGCCGATGCCATCTGGCGCGCACTGGATCGCTTTCGTATTGAGCTTCCTTCGTGGGGGTTTGCCGATACCGGAACGCGCTTCGGTAAATTCCATCAGCCCGCCGCGGCGGTGACGATTGCTGAAAAATTCTTCGATGCCGCGGAAGTACATCGGGTAACCGGCGCGTGCCCGACGCTCGCGCTGCATGTTCTTTGGGACTGCGCGGAAGGGGCCGCACAAATCACGGGGCTGGCGAGTGCCTCAGGCATTCAACCCGGCTCCATTAATCCGAACCTGTTTCAGGATCACATCTATAAGTTCGGCTCGTTTGGTAATCCCGATGCGCAAGTGCGCGAAGCCGCTCTGCGACACACGATCGAAAGCATTGAGATCGCAGCCGCGGTGAGCAGCCGCGATATTTCGCTCTGGTTCGCCGACGGCTCGAATTATCCCGGCGCTCAAAACATTCGCCATCGCAAAGCCTGGTTTGAAGACGGACTCCGGCAGGCCCATGCGGCCCTCATAGGCAATCAGCGTCTGCTTGTTGAATACAAGCCGTTCGAGCCGGCTTTCTATCACACGGACATCGCGGACTGGGGCATGGCTTTACACTTCGCGCGCGTTGCCGGTGAACGGGCGAAGGTTCTCGTCGATACCGGCCACCACTATGCGTCGCAAAACATCGAGCAGATTGTGGCGTGGCTGCTCGATCTGGGGATGCTGGGCGGCTTTCATTTCAACGACCGCCGCTACGCGGATGACGATCTGACTTTCGGGTCCATCGATCCCTATCAGGCCTTCCGCATCTTCCACGAAATCGCGCACTACGAATGGGAGACTGGCGTGGCAGCGGATATTGCTTATATGGTGGATCAGAGCCACAATCTCAAACCGAAGATCGAGGCTATGATTCAGACCGTGGTGACAGCGCAGGAACTTTTCGCAAAGGCCGCTATTGTGGATCATGAAAAGCTTGCGAAGCACCAGGCGGATGCGAATCTTATCGATGCCGAAACCTGTCTCAAAGACGCTTTTTCGACTGATGTCCGTCCCGCAATTGAAGCATGGCGCGTCGCCCGCAATTTGTCCGCCAATCCGATCCTGGCATTCCGCAAGGGTGGGTATCAGCAACGCATCGAAAAGGAACGCGCCGGCCGATCCGCTGGTTCGTCCAGCTACGCCTGAATTCCGCACGAATTGACGTAGAATGAACCTACGTCCATGCGCCCTCGTTCTTTCGCGGTAATCACCGTTTTCGTGCTTCCGTGCGCCCTCCTCCTTGCGCAGGGTGGAGAAGTCACAACGAAGGAATCGACAGTTACGTTTCGTTCGATCAGTAACCTGGTTTCGGTGCCCGTTGTGGTGCGAGACAGCAAGGGTGTTGCGATCGGAACGCTGGGCCGCGATGATTTCCAACTCTTTGATAACGGCAAGTTGCAGTCGATTTCGAAATTCACAGTGGAGCGTATTGCGCCGGTCGATCCGCGCGTTACGCCGAAATCAGCGCCGACTCCGGCGGCCGGCCAGATATTGACTGCGGCCAGCGCAGACGGTATTCCTAACCGTTTCGTCGCATTTCTTTTTGACGATCTGCATATGAAATCAGCCGATCTGGTTTATCTGCGGGAGGCGGCGAAGCGCCAGATCGATAAACTTCATCCGCTGGAGCGCGCTGCTATCTACACGACGTCTGGCAAATATATGTCCGATTTCATGGGGGATCGGGAAAAGCTCCGTGCGGCGATTGACGGCGTTCACCTGGGTGACGGTGAAGCATCCAGGGCTATGCAGCAGAATATTTGCCCTTCGATGGGGGATTATGAGGCGTATTTGATCGAGGAAAAGAATGACGAGGAAGCGTTCGGAGTCGCCGTTAAAGATGCCGGCAAGTGCATGGATCTTGCCGGCGACGCATCCTATGCTGAGTCCGCGGCAAGGCGTGCCGCCAAGGCCGTTGATGGCATAAACGCGCAGAATGCACAGACCGCCTTCGATACCGTGCGGGCGATACTGAACAAGATGTCGGAAATGCCAGGCCAGCGGTCTCTGGTACTGGTGTCCCCAGGTTTCCTTGTGGCGGACTATCGCCTGGAAATGGAAACCCAGATTATCAACCGCGCGATAAAAGCCAATATTGTAATTGGCGCACTGGACGGGCGCGGCCTTGATGCAAGGCCACCGGGCGGCGATGCAAGCGTCCCCGGCACTACGAATCTCGACACTCTGACCCTGCGCACCAGGTTCGAAAAAACCGGTTCTTTCACTCAGTCAGGCGTTCTTGGCACGCTCGCCGCGGGAACCGGTGGCACCTTCTTCGAAAACTCCAACGATTTCGATACCGGCTTCGAACGCACGGCAGCCGCTCCCGAGTACATCTATGTGCTCGGCTTCAGCCCACAGGAGATGAAGCTTAACGGAGCGCTGCATAACCTGAAAGTCAGTTTGCTCAACGGTAAGGGACTGCAGGTCCAGGCGCGCAAGGCTTACTATGCGCCCAACTCGGCGATCGATCCCGGCGAACAGGCCCGGCACGACATGGATGAGGCGTTCTTTTCGCTGGATGAGATTCACGACCTTCCGGCCACTCTGCAGACGCAGTACTTCCGGCTGGACACCGGCGAGAGCACGCTTTCGGCAGTGGCCACAATTGACGCGAAGAAGCTCTCTTATAAGAAAGACGGCGACCGGAATCGTAATATCGTAACCATTCACACCGGGCTGTTCGACGACGACGGCAACTTTGTGAGCGGGCTCGAAAAGGTGGTGACGCTGGCGCTCCTGGATCAGACTCTGGAGAAGCGGCTCGGCTCGGGGCTTCCGATTAAGTCCAGTTTTACGGTCCGGCCGGGCAAATACATCATCCGCATGGTGGTTCGCGACGCCGAAGGAGGCACGCTGGCGGCTCAGAGTACGCGTGTTGAAGTGCCTTAGCACCGTCGTAGAATAGACCTGATCAATGCCACGCCGCACCCTTATCCTCCCTGCCGCTGCTTTGCTGGCAGGCACGCTGCTATTTGCACAGGGCGGAGAAGTCAGTACGAAGGAGTCGGCGGTTACCTTTCGTTCGATTACGAACCTTGTTTCGGTTCCGGTTGTTGTTCGGAGTAGTAAAGGCGTTGCGGTTGGCACCCTGAATCAGGACGATTTTCAGCTTTTCGATAACGGGAAGCTGCAGTCGATTTCCAAATTCGCCGTGGAGCGAATTGCTCCTCCTGCCGACGCCGCAGTCGCGCCTGCAACGAAGGCCGCGCCGAAGGCGACGGAAGGTCAAACTCTTGCCTCGCCTGAAACGGATGGCATCCCGAATCGCTTCGTTGCCTACCTCTTTGACGACATTCATCTGAAGCCCGCCGAACTCCCGTACCTGCGAGATGCGGCAAAGCGTCAGATCGATAATATTCACCCGCTGGAACGTGTTGCGATCTACACCGCCTCTGGCATGCATATGACGGACTTCACGCGCGATCGCGAAAAGCTCCACGCTGCAATCGATGCGATCCGCCTCGCCAGCGGGGGCCTTACCAAAGGGATGAATCAGAACGCCTGCCCGAAGATGGGAGATTACGAGGCGCTGCTGATAGAAGAGCGCAACGATAATCAAGCGCTGGGCGTCGCTACTGCAGACACGATGCTGTGCATGCAGTTGACCGATCCGAAGGTGGCGGAAACGATCGCCCGAAATGCCGCAAAATCGACCGACGCCCTGAATGCCCGGGACGCGGAGGCCACCTTTGACACGCTTCGCAACGTGCTGAACAAGATGGCGGCGATGCCAGGGCAGCGCTCCCTAGTGCTGGTGTCGCCGGGATTTCTGGTGTCCGACGATCGTCAGGACATCGAAACGCAGATCATCAACCGCGCGATCAAATCCAGCATCGTGATCGGCGCCCTCGATGGACGCGGCCTCTATGCAATGGTTCCCGGCGGCGACGCCAGCGAAATATCGGGCAATACGGCTACGCTCAATCTGCGTTCCGGCTACGAGAGAACGGGCGTTTTCACGCAATCGGGCGTTCTTGGTTCGCTTGCGGAGGGCACCGGCGGAACCTTTTATCAGAACTCCAACGACTTCGATAATGGCTTCGCCCGCACAGTTGCGGCTCCGGAATATATATATGTGCTTGGCTTCGCTCCGCAGGATCTCAAACTCAATGGCGCGTATCACAACCTGAAGGTCAAACTGCGAAACGGTAAAGATCTGGACGTGCAGGCGCGCAAGGGCTACTATGCGCCGCACTCGGGTATCGATCCGAAAGAGCAGGCCAGGCAGGAGATGGAGGATGCCTTCTTCTCGCTCGATGAGGTTCACGACCTGCCGGCCAGGCTCCAGACGCAGTACTTCCGGCTCGATTCCGGAGAGAGTACGCTGTCGGCGGTCGCGACTATCGATGCGAAGAAGCTCGCCTATCATAAAGACGCTGATCGGAACCGTAATGTGGTCACGATCCACACCGGCCTGTTTGACGATGACGGGAACTTCGTCAGCGGGGTGGAGAAGATTGTGACACTGGCACTGCTCGATCAGACTCTGGAAAAGCGTCTGGGGGCTGGCCTGCCGATTAAGACGAGTTTTACGGTTCGGCCTGGCAACTACATTGTTCGTATGGTGGTGCGCGACGCGGAGGGTGGCACGCTCGCGGCGCAAAGCACTCGCGTGGAGATACCCTGATGAAACTCCGTGTTCTTCCGTTGCTACTCGCGGCTGTGTCGGCAGCGCAGGCCCAGAACGAAGCCATCATCCGCACAGAAACGCGCGTTGTTCTGGTGGATGCGGTGGCGACCGACCACAAAGGCAACTTTGTTCGCGATCTTGCGGCAAAGGATTTTCGCGTATTCGAAGACGGACACGAACAGAAAATTTCTGCGCTCTCCCTCGAAAGCGAGGGAGGCCCGAAGCACTACGTCGTGTTGTTCTTCGACTGCACCACGCTTTCGCCTTCACGCGCTGTTACGCTGCGTCAGGATGCGATGCAGTTCATCGACCGTTTCTCTACTCCGGACCGGTATTTTGCGGTCGTGACGTTCAACGGAGGCTCGCGGATTCTTCAGAACTTCACGACGGATGCGGCGAAGCTGAAGAGTGCACTCAGCCTGGTTCAGGGGGCCGGTGCGGCTACCCTTGCGTCTCAGGTGACGACGGCGGCGGTACGCGCGGGGCGCGGGGCTTCCGTTTCAGCTCCCGTCATCGATGCGGCACTCGACGGGGCCTATCGTGACATGCTGCGCTCGGTCGGCTACACCGCCGGTTCCCTTGCTGTGGTTCGGGGAAGAAAGGCCATGGTGGTCTTCTCTGGCGGAGTCAATTCCGGAAGTGATTTTGCTGTCGATATCTCGGCTGTGGTTGGGACTTGTAACCGCGCGAACGTTGCGGTCTATGGGCTAACGGGCGTAACTGTGACGGGTCGCCTGCACACCGCAGCGTCACCTCTGCTCGGCTTCCAGCGTGGCGCGCCGAATAATCTCAACGTAGACGCCTCGGGTGCGCCGCTGGTCAGTGGCATCATTACTGCGAGTCCTTCGTTCCAGAATGCGCTCCGTCCAATCGCGGAAGGTACTGGCGGTGTTGTGTTCAACAATACCAGCGATCTTGCCGGTACAGTGGGGAAGATTGTTCAGGAACAGGATGAGTACTATCTGATCGGATACACCCCCGCCGTCGAGTCCGCGGAGGGAACATGCCACACTTTGCAGGTTAAGGTAGAGCGCTCCGGCGTGGACGTGCGTGCCCGGAAGGGCTACTGTACTTCGCGTCCGGCGTTGCTTTCGGGAGCGCCACCAGCCGGATCGGCGCTCGAGGCGAAAGCCGCCGGCGCATCGTCTAACGCGCTCAACGCGAAGATGCAGCTTCCCTGGCTTTACTCCGGGCCCGGTGTTGCCCGCGTCACTGTCGCACTTGATTTGAATCCAGCGTCAGTAAAATTTCAGAAGGAGAAAGGTAAGTTCCATGCGGAGATCGAGATCGCCGGAATAGCCTCAAAACCGGATGGATCGGTAGCCGCCAGACTAAGCGATACCGCAAAACTTGATTTCGATACGCAGGCCCAGGTAGATGCATTTCTTAGAGCGCCCTGGCATTACACCAACAGCTTCGAAGTGGTTCCGGGTCAGTACAGCTTCCGCCTGATCGCTGGCGCAGGCGATCACCCGCTTGGCAAAATCGACGTGCCGCTGGCTATCGAAGCCTGGAATGGTAAGACCCTCGGAGTAAGCGCAATTGCTCTGAGCCACGATGCGCATGCGGCGGCCGATCTGACCGGTGAGCTTGATGACGCCCTGCTCGAAGCCACTCATCCGATGATTTCAAAAGGAATGGAAGTGGTACCCGGCGGCAGCGACCGCTTTCAGACTGGCGAGCGCGGATACTTCTATTTCGAGATCAATCGCCCGGATGCTGCCGGACCGCCACCGTTTATGCGCGTTGCCGTTCTGCGCCGCGGGAGCGGAGAGCCAATTAGCCAGTCCGCAATGGTCAGTGCCGCCGGTTTCGCAAGGCCTGGCAAGCCGCTGGTTCCGGTTGGTCTGGCGATCCCCGTGACTGGCCTTACGCCTGGTCCGTATATTCTCGAAGTGGCTGTAGCGCCCGCCGCCGATGCGCAGCCTGTCATCCGAACAGTGGCATTCGATCTGAACTGAGCCGCGCTATTTATGCGGGTGCGGTGCCGCGCTGCCTTCAGTCAGACCCAGTGACCATTTGATCGCCTCAAGGTACATCTTCTGCACCCCCGGATCGTCCCACGTTTCCGCCGCATGCCCGAACGTGGAATAGAACACGCGACCTTTGCCATACATCTTAGACCACGCTACCGGGAAGTCCTTATCCGTGCGATGCAGGTTCTGCGCCTTCGCGTAATCGAGGTGGCCCGCATCCAGACTGGCCAGCACGTTCACCTTTTCGCGCGAGAACGGGGCTTTGTGAACGTAGATCTCATCGCGAATTGAGAAGGTTAGCGGGAAGGCTTTCATTGCCGGGAACGAAGGATCTTCCACCACGACTGGCGCATCGAAAACACCCCAGGGATGGTTATCGAAATACCCGCCCACCATCTCCCCAAACTCCGGCCAGGTAAAGAATGCATCGTCTCCGGTGTGCGCCGCGACGAAGCCCTTGCCATCGTCATGTACAAATGACAACAGATCCTTCTTCTGCTGATCGGTCAGATCGTTCTCACCCGTGCCCATGAAAAAAATGGCATCGAAGTAATCCAGGTTCTTCGCGTTAATATTCGCGCCCAGATCGGGCGTGCGCGGATCGTGGCGCTCGATCTTCCCTTTCGTCAGCAGCTGCGAATCGGTACGGATGTACGTCACGTACACGCCGGATTCATACCCCAGCCGGTCGATTGTCGCCAGCGCATGCGATACCGAATCGTGCTGATATCCGCTGCGCACATCGCCGATCGCGAGCAGATGCTTCTTCGCCGGTGCGGGCGTACTCTGCGCCAGTAAGGCCGCCACGGCAGCGAGCGCCGTCAGTGCAATTACAATCCATCCTCGTCTCATACGATTTCGCTTAACAGTCTATCCGACCCGCTTATAATAAAATTCGTTTTGGCTTCGAACAGAGCTGGAATTCCCCGCAAGCCCACCATTGCCGATGTCGCGCAGCAGGCCGGCGTTGCTGTCAGCACGGTCTCGCGTTACCTCAACGGGCATTACGTCAGCAAGACGGCCCGCGCGCGGCTTGCCGAGGTCATCGCGGAACTCGGCTATGTACGTTCCTGGACGGCGCGCAATCTTAGTCTCGGGCTCAAGGGCTCCGTCGGAGTCGTAGTCGATTCGAGTCAGGATCTCTGGTTCACCCAGTTGCTGGCTGGCATCGAAGAAGAGCTTTCCACCCGAGACACCAGTCTCATGCTCGCGAGCCTTGAACTCAGCGGCCGCTACGATCCCCGCATCGTGCAGCGCTGGATTCAGGAGCACCGGGTGGACGGCGTGATCCTGGTGAAATCGCAGCGTCGCGAACGCGCGCTGGTGCATGAATTCGTGGAAGCCAGGATGCCGATTGTGATGGTTGCCCCGGATGAGGCCGTTGCGAACCTGAATGTCGTGCGCTGCGATAACCGCGCGGCCGGCGCCGCTGTCGCCCACCATCTGGCTAAACTCGGCCATCGCCGCATTGCGTTTGCGGGCGGACCCGAGCACTCTGTCGACACCCGGCAGCGCCTCATCGGTCTCCGCGAAGGTCTGGAAGAACGCGGCGTTCGCCTCGACCCGAAACGTATTTCCTACTGCCACAGCTATGAAGCCGAAGCCGGCCGCCAGTATGCCAGTGAAATCCTGAAATCACCCCTCGATTTCACCGCGCTGGTGACCGGCAACGACGCCATTGCGCTCGGCTTCATGCGTGTTGCGCTGCAGCACGGCATAAAAATACCCGAGCGGCTCTCCGTAGCGGGCTTCGATAATATCCCGGAAGGCGCGCTGCTCTGGCCGGGACTTACGACCGTGGCTCAACCCACCCGCGACATGGGCCGCGCCGCCTGCCAAAAGCTTTTCGAGGCCATCGCGGAGACGAGTGAGCACGAGGTAATCGTTTACCCCGTGGACCTCGTCATCCGCGAAAGCACGGCGCCTCCGCCTTCTAACGTGCGCCCAGCAATACTTCCGTAGTCAACTGATCGAGCTTTTCGTAGGCCAGACCGCGCGCCGCGATGGTTTCGCGATTCAGATCCGCGCCCAGCAGCGCCGCACTGCTCGCCGCCGAATACGAAGCTACGGAGGGAGCGCCCGCGCCCGCGGCAACGTTTTCCTTCAGCAGTGCCTGAATTTCTTTATCCGCATTCCAGCGCTTTGCGGCAGCCTTCAGGATGAGATAGGTCCGCATACAGCCACGAGCAAACTCCTTCACGCCGGCATAGTCTTCCGTGCGATACGCGTGCGCGTCGAAATGCCGCGAGCCCGCATAGCCTACGTCTTCGAGGAATTTGACGAGGAAAAAGGCATTGCGCGGATTGGCCGCGCCGAAGCGGAAGTCCTGATCGTAACGGCCGGGCGCCTGATCGTTCAGATCGATGTGGAACAGCTTGCCCGCCTCCCATGCCTGCGCCACCGCATGCACGAAGTTCAAACCGGCCATGGTCTCATGCGCCACTTCCGGATTCACGCCCACCATGTCGGGGTGCGCGAGCGTTGGGATCAGGCCGAGGTAGTTGCCCGTGGTCGCCATGTAGATGTCGCCCCGCGGCTCGTTCGGCTTGGCTTCCATGGCGAATTTGTACCCGTAGCCTTTATCGATCGAGTATTCGCAAAGGAAATTGATAGCTTCCCGGAGACGCTTCACTGCGTCACCGGGGCAACGGCAGGCATCGGTTTCTGCGCCTTCACGTCCGCCCCAAAGGACGAAAATCTTCGCGCCCAGTTCGGCGCCCAGATCCATTGCGCTCATGGTCTTGCGCACTGCATAGGCACGCACGCGCGCGTCGTTGGATGTAAATGCCCCATCCTTGAAGATCGGATCGAAGAACAGGTTCACCGTTGCCATCGGCACCACGATGTTGCTCTCTTTGCAGGCTTTCTGGAAGCTGCTTACAATCTGATCGCGTTCTGCCGGCGTCGCGTCGATCGGCACCAGATCGTTGTCGTGAAGATTAACGCCCCAGGCGCCAACTTCGCCGAGCATCTTCACGGCATCGTTGGGAGGAAGCGGGGGACGCACCGCCGCGCCGAACGGATCGCGCCCCTGATTGGCCACGGTCCACAGACCGAATGAAAATTTGTGCTCCGGAAGCGGAGTGTATTGATCGCTCATGATTTGTAGATCTCTTTCAGCGCGGGATAAACCCGCGAATATCGTTCATACTGGCGATTCATGATCGCCACGGTGTTCGCGTCCGGCGGAATCGTTTCCGCGCCGCGAACATTGCGGTCACAGGCTTCGTCCACACTGGGCCAGATCCCGGCACCCACGCCGGCCAGCAGCGCCGCACCGTAGGCCCCGCCTTCATCCGCGGCGATAGTTTCCACGGCGTGGCCGTAAACATCGGCCTGGATCTGCCGCCACAGCGCAGACCGCGCGCCGCCACCCGAGAGCCGCACTTTGTTCACCGGCACACCGAGTTCCCCGAAGATGGTGAAGCTATCGCGCTGGCTGAATGCCACGCCTTCCATTACCGCACGGGCAACGTGACCGCGATGGTGGCTTGCCGCGAGCCCGGTGAGGGCGGCGCGCACCCCGGAATCGAGATGCGGCGTGCGTTCGCCCATCAGATACGGAGCCCACAGCACGCCATCGCAGCCGGGCGCAACTCCCGCAGCTTCTTCAGACAGCTTGCTGTAGTCATAGCCGGGTTCGCAGAAGCGGTCGCGAATCCAGCGCAGCGATAATCCTGCTGCCTGCGTCACACCCATTACGTGCCAGCGGCCAGGAATTGCATGGCAGAAGGTGTGCAGACGACCGCCGGGGTCGAGCGATGGATTTTCGGTCGCCGCAAATACGACGCCGGAAGTTCCGATCGTCACGCTCACCGCGCCCGGTCGCGTGATGCCCATGCCGACGGCGCCCGCAGCCTGATCGCCCGCACCCGCCACGATCGGAGTCCCCTCAGCGAGGCCGGTCAGTGCCGCCGCCGCTGCTGAGACCTTCGCGCAGATTTCCGGCGATTCGAAGACAGCGGGAAGCAGCGCCTTGTCAACGTCCACCAGACCGAGCACCTCATCCGACCAGCGCCGATGCGTCACATCCAGCATCAGCGTGCCGGAAGCGTCCGCTACGTCAATCGCATATTCACCGCTCAGCCGATACCGAACATAATCCTTTGGCAGGAGAACGTGACGAACCTTTGCCCAGATCTGCGGTTCATGCTGGCGAACCCAGAGCAGCTTGGTCAGGGTGAAATTCGGCAGCGCCGGATTGCACGTCAGTTCCAGGAGCTTCTTCGCGCCCACTTTGTCGGTGATCCAGGCGCACTGCTCGTCGGTTCGCTGATCGCACCAGATGATGGCGGGCCGCAGCACTTCCCCGTGCTCATCCATCAGCACCGCGCCATGCATCTGCCCGGTCAGGCCAATGCAGCGAATCTGCTTCGGATCGACGCCGCTCGCCTGTATCGCTGCGCGAATGGCTTCGGTGGAAGCTTTCCACCAGTCGGCGGGTTCCTGCTCCGCCCACGCCGTTTGCGGCGAATCGAATGCTTTGTGTTCGCCGGTTGCCGCACCCAGCACGGCGCCGTCTTCCGACACCACAACGGCTCGTGAGCCGCCGGTGCCTACGTCAATACCCAGAATAGGAATGTCAGTCGCTCCTTATTTCACCGGACCCTGCAAAGAGAATGCATAGAGGTTTTCACCGGCCGCCACCAAAACGTACTGGCGGCCGTCCAGCATATATGTAATCGGTGCGTTGCCGGGATTTGCCAGCAGTCCCGAATGCCACAGGGGCACTCCCGTCTTCGCGTCGAAGGCGATGAAGTTGTTGTAACCATCGCCCCCGAAGAGCAGACTGCCCGCTGTTGTCATCAGGTTCTGAGCCCCAAAGCCGGTTGCCCGCTTCCACACAATTTTACCGGTCTTGTAATCGATGGCTCTGAGTTCGCTCGCCACGCCGCCTACGCCATGTTCCGCCGCGCCGTAGCCTTCCGGCTGTGCGTCCGTGTCGAGTTTATAGAAGATGGCGAACTGCTGAGACGTCCCGACGTAGAACAAACCTGTATCGGGATTAAATGCCGGACTCGGGTACCCCGTCGATCCTCCGGAAGGCGGCGACGTCAGAATGCCCGCGGTGGATGGCTCTTTGCTGAAATCGGGAATCGGTTGTCCGTCGGGTTTGATGCCCTTGTACCAGTTCAGGTTTTCGACGAACGGAGTGGTCGAAATCGATTTACCAGTGGCGCGATCGATAACGAAGAATAATCCGCCGCGATAAGCCTGCAGCAACAATTTGCGAGGTTGGCCGTTGATTACTCCATCGGCCAGCACGGGAATCTGCGAAGCATCCCAGTCATGCGTGTCGTGTGGGGACATCTGGAAATACCACGACAGTTTTCCGGTATCGGGGTTCAGTGCCACAACCGAACACGTGTACAGGTTGTCGCCGGGCCTGCTCTGCCCCACAAATGTTGGCTCAACATTACCTGTGCCGACGTAGAGCAGATTCAGTTCGGGGTCGTACGTGGGAGGCGTCCACACACCGCCGCCACCGTGCGCTGCGGCCTGCTTGTTCGGCCACGTTTTGAAACCGGGATCGCCCTCCTGTGCCGCGGTGTAGAAGCGCCACTGCAGTTCGCCGGTTTCGGGATCGCGCGATTCCACATAGTTCGCCATGTCGAGGAAGTCGCCGCCAATTCCCGCGATTACGTGATTACGAATGACCAGGGGCGAGTCCGAGCACCAGTGGTCCTGCTTCACGTCGGCAATCTGCTGCGCCCAGCGCTGCTTGCCCGTTTTCATGTCGAGCGAGATCAGATGGCAGTCCGGTGTCTCGAAATAGACCCAGTCGCCGTAAATTCCGGCGCCGCGATTGCCCAGCGACTCCGCCGGCAACCCCTTCCACACGTAGTGCCAGATTTCCCGCCCCGTGCGCGCATCAATCGCGAACATGGAATTGGGTTCGGTCATGTAGAGAACGCCATTCACCAGCAGCGGCACACCTCGGTTATTGGCCTGCGTCCCGGCGGGTGGCAGACTGCCCGGTCCATCGGTATACGTGGCGGGCCCGGTCATATTTACTCGCGAAATCCACGCGAGCGTGAGGCCTTTGACGTTATCGGAATTGATCTGCTTCAGGGGGCTGTAGCGCCGGCCCGAATAATCCCCGTTGAACGTCGGCCAGCTATCGGGTTTCGGCTTCTGAATATCCGCTTGTGGCAGTTGCTGCGCCACCAGCAGATTGCCGGAGATCGAAAGCGCGGCCAGGAACGAGTAAAGCGTCGATCGGAAAAATGATTTCATCGGAGTCTTCCGCTCTATCTCAGCGTGGCCAGATATGCGGTGAGATTGTGCATATCGCTGTCTTTGAGTTTCAGCATGTTATCGACATGCGCCTGCAGCGGGTCGTGACGCTCCACCTTCGGAACACCGTTTTCGCGACTCCAGCTCTGCGTCGATCCATCGGGAAACCGAAGTGTCACCACAAAGTCGGTAACGAGCAGCGGCACGCCGTTGAAGGTCTTGCCGTCCGCCATGGTGACGGTTGCGGTGATCGCCGTGGGATCGGGAGCGCCCCCGCGACCGCCTCGGCCGGTGCGCGGATTCACGATTCGATCCTGCAGCGCCACAATGTCGTACTTCGAGCCCACGCCCTTCAGATTGCCCTCGGGTTGATGACACTTGCTGCATCCGCCCGCGCCATTGAAGTACAACTGACCTGCCTTTGGATCTCCCGCCTTAGCGACGTCGTCGAAGTGAATGCTGTCCGTGCGATTTGCCGTCGCAATGATGCGCGCGTGCAGATATGAAGCCAGATCGAAAACGGCGGACTGCGAGAGATCGAGTTTGACCGCCTTTTGGTGCCCGTCGCTTTTCAGGTGCGCGCCGATCTGCACCCCGTCCTCGTCGTGCAGCACGACTTCCGATTCGATCAGATTTGGTCCGGCATTTCCGCCCTTGCCGCGCTCGCCGTGGCAGTA
The DNA here is from genome assembly GCA_048498815.1 of Acidobacteriota bacterium. Lineage (GTDB taxonomy): Bacteria > Acidobacteriota > Terriglobia > Bryobacterales > Bryobacteraceae > BOG-234. The sequence continues at coordinate 62,699 of JBEHXG010000021.1, forward strand.
TCCACAGGTCGGATTATAAGCGTCCGTGCCGCGCTGAATCGCATCGTTCGGGTAGGCTTTGAATCGACCACCGATTAACTGAACGGGGGGCGGCGCTGCGGACCCGCGTCCCCCGCCCTGCCCCAAAGCCACTAGGGAGCAGCCGGCGACAGCGCACAGCACCGCCAGTGCCTTTCGAATTCTTGCCATACTTATCTGCCGGGACCAGACATCATCATGCCGCCCCGTCCCGAACCGCCCATTGCGCCGCGTCCGGAGAAGCCCATAGCTCCTCCCATAGGTCCGCCCATCGGACCCCGGCCACCACCCGCCGGAGCAGCAGCCGTCAGGGGATCGAGTCCGCTCGCATAGTGAGGATCCATCGCCGCGATGTCGGTCCGGTAGCTGACGGAATCAGCCGTGGGGAACGATGCCGCAACCTTCTGAGTTACCTTGCCGGTGGCAGCCCACTCAGTGCCGCGCTGGAATGTCACGATCCCATCCACCGATGCGAGCGCATTCACATCGTGCCCAAACGTCGAATGAAAAATACGGCCTTTACCGTAGGTGATCACCATTAGCTGTGGCTCGTCCATGCCGGTGCCGGCGTTGGCAGGATCGGAATACGCCGTCGCGAGCACGGTCATGTTCTTTCCCGGGCCCTTCAGGTTGGCGTAAAGTTCGTCGCCCTGGTGCATCCAGATCTTTGGCAGGCCTTTCATGATCGGGTGTTCGGGAGCGCGCACTTCAACCTTGTACGGCATCCGTTTTCCGTGACGACCCGCGGGGCCGGGCTTGTCGTCCGCCGTCAGTTTGCCGTCTTTGTAAATCCAGTGCGGACCCGACTTTTCATTACGCCCCCGCCAGCCGCCCACGCCGCTCATTTCATTGAAGGCTTCCCAGCTTCCGAAGGCGTTGTCCGAGGCGTGGACCAGCGAAACACCACCGCCGTCCTTCACGTATTGCTCAAACGAATCCTTGAGCGACTGCGGCCAGCGCTCGTTCGGTGCATCGTAGTTCCAGACGATGACCTGATACTTGCTCCACTCGGGCTTGAACGCGCTGAAATCGCCATCCTTCGGCGGAGCCGTTACCACGTCCACCTGGAACAGACCTGTCTCTTCCAGTTCTTTCTTAATGACGGGTGTGGTGAGCTGCCAGTTGTGATACGTGCCGCCGCTCTCCCCGTCGAGCAGCATCACGCGAATGGGACCAGCCGCCGCCGCACGAACGGGAGCGAGCGCGGCAATGCTCACAAGAATTGCGAATAATGTGGTTTTCATGATTGTGGAACCGATACCACCCGGAAGAATATCAGAGCGACCATGGCAATGCAAGCGATTCGGCGGGCTCGGAGATCGATTTGACATCCGTCCCCCTCTGCCGTCACAATCTCCCCGTGAAACTTCTCCGAATCTCCCGGTCACTGATCGCCCTCGCCCTTCTCAGCGGGCTGCTGCGGGCGCAGGCGCCACCCCAGCGCTTCTATGCCCCCTACATCATGCCGCGCGCCGGGACAGACCTTTCCGCCATTGTTCGCGACTCCGGCATTCATATGCTCACTCTCGCCTTCATCGTGTCCGCCTCGGCCGACGGAGGTACGTGTGCGGCCTCGTGGGGCGGCAGGACCACTCTCGATCAGGAAATCGTAATTGGACCCGCCATCGAAAGCCTGCGGGCAGGTGGTGGCGACGTTCTGATCTCGTTCGGCGGTGAGGCCGGCAAAGAGCTCGCGCTGACGTGCGACACGCCAGCGGCGCTGCAGGCGCAGTACCGGGCTGTGATCGACAAATACAAACTGACCAGACTGGATCTCGATATCGAAGGTGCGGCAATCAAAGACGCTGCCTCGGTTGACCGCCGCAATGCAGCATTGGCAGCCCTGCAGTCGGCGAATCCCGCCCTCGAGATCACCTACACGTTACCGGTAGAGACCACAGGCCTTGCGCCCTCCGGCATCCGTCTGCTGACGAACGCCATGTCTCACGGAGTGAAAGTCGCCGTCGTAAACCTCATGACCATGGATTACGGTGCATCGGCCAATCCCCAAACTATGGGACTCCACGCGATCACCGCGGTGAACGGAGCAACCGCGCAAATGCTGGATAACGGTATCCGCGCGCGTATCGGCATCTGCCCCATGATCGGAGCCAACGACGTCAAACCGGAGGTCTTTTCTCTTGCCGATGCCCGTCTGTTGCTCGATTGGGCACAGCCCAATCCCGTCGTCGTGCGCTTGTCGATGTGGTCGGTCTCCCGCGATGCACCGTGTTCGGAATCAAAAACTACCGGCTCCTCCTGCAGTGGCGTAGACCAGCAGCAGTATGGCTTTTCCAATATCCTGAACGCGTTCCACTAAATGAAAGGGCCCGCGGAGGAAACTCCGCGGGCCCTTCTGGCTACTGCTGCTGGCTTAGTTCAGTGCGTACATGAAAAATCCGCCGCCGACCGTCGCCAGCACATGCGGTTTCCCATCCATCATGAACGCCTCGGGAGGCGCAGACAGCCCGCCGATATCCGAATGCCACAGCGGATTACCGGTCTTGGCATCGATCGCCTCAATACCGCCGCCGTTCGACAGGAACAGCACGCCGCCCGCCGTCGTCAACAGCCCAACGCTGCCCTGAATCGGATGCCGCCACTTCACCTTGCCCGTCGTGTAATCGATCGCATCGAGGAAGGTCCCATAATTCAGGCTTCCGCCATTCGACGTGCCGCCCAACCCCATCGAACCGCGCGGATCGGGATCGGCCAGATAGTAAATGCGCAGCGCATTCTGCTCGTGCACATAGAACAGGCCGGTATCCGGTGAGAACGTCGGCGGCGGATAGTTCAGAACGTCGTTATTGACCAGCGAACCGGCCACGATCGCATCTTTCTGCGGATTTCGCTGCACTTCTCCCTTCGCATTCAGGTGCAGCGGAGAGTCGGGCGAAACGGCCGAAGCGTAGTTATTCACCAGTCCGAGCTTGCTCGTAATCAGGTGCTCGCCGGATACGCGATCCCAAACGTAGAAGTAGCCGTTGCGGGTCGCCATCATCACCAGCTTGCGCACCTTGCCACCGAACGGGACATCGGCCAGGATCGGCGTTTCCGTCGAATCCCAGTCGTGCGTGTCATGCGGCGAGGTCGAGAAGTACCACTTCATCTTCCCGGTATCCACATCGAGCGCGATCAGGCATGACGTGTAGAGGTTGTCGCCATCGCCGCGTCCCTGCGTGTACGCCGGGGTCGGGTTTCCGGTGCCGAAGTAGTAGATGTGAGTTTCCGGATCGTACGAACCCGGAATCCAGGACGTGCCGCCGCCGTGCTTCGCGGCATCGAGACTCGCCCAGGTCTCCGCGCCCGGATCGCCAGCCTTCTGAGCTGTGGAGTAGAAGCGCCACTGTTCATTGCCGGTTTCCGGATCAAGCGACTTCAGCCACGCGGGCGCGTCGGTGTCGTTCCCGGTTCCGATGATGATGTGATTGCCCAGCACCATCGGTGCGTTCGACGAGAAATACTGCTGTTCGAAGGGAGAGATTTCCTTCTTCCAGACCAGGTGACCGTCACGCGCATCGAGGCAGACGACCCAGTCATCATGCAGTTCGAAATAGATGTAGTTGTGCCACATTCCGATGCCGCGGGTGGCCAGGCTCGTGCCGCCCCTGGTCTTCCAGTAGAAGTGCCAGAGCACCGTACCGTCGTGAGCGTCAACGGCGTAAACGTTGTCCGGAGCCGCCGCGTATATCGTGCCGCCGGTGTAAAGAATACCGCCGCCGAAACGAGCCGGTCCGCACGTGTTGACGTCGCCTGTGCCAAAGCCGTCCACAATGATCGGAGCGGGAGCGCCTCCTCCGCCGCCGCGCCCTCCGCCAAACCCACCGCCGCCGGCGGCCGCGGGTGCCGTCCCTGTGGCACCGCAGCCGGTCTGGATGCCGGTCGCCATCCATTCGAGGCTCAGATTCTTCACCGTGTTCGTGTTGATCTGCTTCAGCGCGCTATAGCGTTTTCCGCTGAGATCACCTGAATAGCTCGTCCATTGATCGGAAAGAGGCTTGTTGATATCGGCCGGTTCAAGACCGCCCGTTTGCGCCGGCATCAGGGCCGGAATGCTCAATAGAGATGCAAATACCAGAAATTTTTTCATGATCGATCTATCGCCTCCTCTACTTCAGTGTCGCCAGATAGGCGGTAACATCGTGCATGTTCTTGTTGTCCGGATCGTCCATCTCGAGCACCATCTTCTTGTGCGCTGCCTGGGGATCGACGGTTTCCACTTTGGGCGAACCGTTCACGATCGCCCACGAGTGCCGCACGTTATCCGCGGTGATCATCGTGACGAGGAAGTCCGTAGACTTCACGATCCGGCCCTGGAATTTCTGGCCGTTCGCCAAAGTCACCGTGGCCTGACCGGCCGCGCCACCGCCACCTCGTCCACCGCGCCCGCCGGCCTGACCGGTGACCCAGACATTCTGCAGATTCCGGGGATCGTCAGCATACTTCGTGCCGATGCCCTTCAGATCGCCCGTGATCGAGTGGCAGCTGGCGCAATGACCGTCGAAGTAGGTCTTTCCGGCGGCTGCGTTACCAACCAGAATGTTCAGTTCGATTCCCGCCTGTCCCCGATTCGGAGGGCTGCCCTGCTGGGCCATCGTCGCCTGAACGCTGTGCAAATACTCGGATAGAGCGGTAATATCGGTCGCGGGCAGGGTGATGGCTGGCTTGTGCTTCGCCACCTCAGGCCCCAGAAGCTCGCCGTGCTGGTCGCTGTAGACCGCCTGAGAGCGCAGTACGTTTACGCCCTTTCCGATCACACCGCGCAGGTCTTCCGCGTGGCAGGAGGCGCAGTTTGCCTCATAAAGGCCCTTGCCACGCAGCAGAACATCCTGAGTTGCGAGCTGACGCGTGAACTGCGGAAACGCGCCGGCGCGTCCGCCGCCGCCTCGCCCGCGCCCGCCACCACCGCCACTGGCGCCCGGCGCTCCCGGAGGCTGCGCCATCATGAGGACCGCGGCGAACGAACTCGCCAACATCCCCGTCATCAATCGAGTCTTTGTAGTCATGTGCCTTCTTCCGTGATTCCTTGTCTACGCCCCAGGCGCCCGTAGCGCGGCTCCATCGCCGCCGGGAACTTTCGAGTATCTCAGCAATTGTCTCCTGGCGTGCACCAAAGTGCCAGCACACCTCAGGCAGGATACCGGCAGGAGTATTACACCCTTAATACTGCCGTTCAAGGATGATACGGTAGCATACGTCCCGCACATGTATGAAAATAAGATAGTTACTTACCGCCAGCTGGCGGACATTCTGCGCGCGACAACAGCCGGGATTCGGCCTGATTCACAGTATGTAAACTTTCCGAAAACACCCTTTTTGCCATGTATACTATCGGTGTCTTGATCCAGGCGCCAGAGGCAAAACAGGCATCCGCGAGCACTGCGGCGGTCCTCGAACAGCTGGAGCGTTTACTCGTCAGCCCGGCCTTTCGCGGCAGCAAGCGAGTTTGCGGGTTGCTTCGATTTATTGTGGAGCGCACGCTCGAAGACGGCGGCGGGGAGCTCAAGGAACGCACAATTGGCGTTCAGGTTTTCGGACGTCCGCTGGATTACGACACCAGCGCTGAACCGGTGGTTCGCGTGGTCGCGGGAGACCTGCGCAAGCGCATCGCTCAGTATTATCACGAACCGGGACACGAGAACGAACTTCGTATCGATCTGCCCACGGGTTCCTACCGGCCTATATTCGAGCCCGCTGCGATTGCCCTGGTTCCGGTCGTTCAGACGCCGCCGGAAGCGACGTTCGTCCCGATTACGGCGAAACCCAGGCCAAAGCTGCGTTATGCCGTAATCGCCCTGACGATCGGCACGCTGGCCGGCGGAGGATTTTTGGCCCTCCGGACTCCCGGAAGTTCTTACGAGCAGTTCTGGGCTCCGATAGCGTCGGGAGATGAAACCGTACTGATCTACGCCGGTGGACGTCCCGAAGATCGCCTGGTATTCGAAGACGCGATTGCCCTTGCCGATCTGAGCGGCAGCCTGCGGCTGATGGGAAAGCCGTATCGCATACTGCGCGAACCCGAAATCTCACCCGAGACGCTGAAGCGTGGCCCATCCGTTCTCATCGGAGCGTTCACAAACCCGCTGGCGCAGCGGCTGACCCAACAACTCCGTTTCACCTTCGCGGTCGAAGGCGACCCCGCTAACGGCGGCGTTGCGTTCATTCAGGATCGGCAGAACCTCGGAGCCCGCCAGTGGGTAGTTCCGCACGGGCCGCTGGCCGACTTCACGGATTATGCAATCGTGTCCCGGGTTCTCGATCCCGTAACCGACCGGATCGCGGTGACCAGCGCCGGCATCCGGAAGTTTGGCACCCTCGCCGCTGCCGATTTCCTCAGCGATTCAGCTCAAATGGAAACCTTAGCCGCAGCCGCGCCGCATGACTGGCGGAAGAAGAATATGCAGGCGGTACTCTCCGTCAAAGTGGTAAACGGGAAAGCGCAACCCGCCCGCTTAGTCGCAACCTATTTCTGGTAAAAAGACGAAGGGTTCAGGCTCGGGAACCAACCAGCGTCGGCGCAGGCTCAGCCGCCGCAACCGGAACGGGGAGGTCGATCTCCACACGCAGCCCCGGTTTCACGTTCTGCGCCCGCATGGTGCCGCTGTGCAGCTCAACAGCGCGTTTGGCAATCGCCAGCCCCAATCCGACTCCGCCGCTGGTCCGTCCACGATCCTTCTCCACCCGGTAAAACGGATCGAAGATCGAGGGCAGCGACTCTTCCGGTACACCTGCGCCGTGATCCCGCACCGAAATGCGATAAACCGAACCCACCCTGGAAAGCGACACATCCACGGTGGTGTCTTCGGGCGAATACCGGATCGCATTCCGCACCAGGTTTTCAATCGCGCGCCGCAACAGTTCCGGATTTCCCACCATGGTTACTTCAGACAAACTGCCGTTCAGAATCACGTGGCGCTTCTCGGCTTCAATTCGCGCATCCTCGACGATCGTGCCAATCAGCTCATCCAGACGAATCCGCTCCGTTGCCAGCCCTTGCGGGTCGCCCTCGCCGCGCGTTACCTGAATCAGTTCACCCACCAGCGTATTCAACCGGTTACCTTCGCGCTCAATGCGGTCGAGCGAACTATCCAGATTCGCGCCTCCACGCGCCAGTTCCACAGCTACACCCAGACGAGCCAGCGGTGAACGTAGTTCGTGGGAAATATCCTGCAGGAGTCGCCTCTGTGACTTCAGCAAATTATCGATGCGCTCCGCCATCTGGTCGACGGTCCGGCCTAGTTGGCCGAGTTCGTCGCCGCGGCGTGAAGCCACGCGCGGAGTGAAATCGCCCTGCCCGAACTTCTCCACAATCTTCTGCATATTGCGCAGCGGAGACGTCACGTGCCGCGCAAGCACATAGCAAAGCACCGCGAAGATGCCGAGCATCCACCAAGTCTGCGGCAACAGTTCAATCCTGCTCGCCGCCTGCGCATTCGGATTCACGGGATACTTCACAATGAAGTAATACTTCGGGCCCGATCGGGTCTGCGTAACCGACATCTGCGGCCATGGTCCGTCAATGCGGGTGAAGAGAAAGAACGGATTTCCATCGCGTGCCGGGCCTCTGCCGCCGCCGCGACCCTGAGTCTGCGCCAGCACCGTCCCAATCTCTTTTGACCAGTCCCGCCCATTCAGCAAATCATGCTGGGAAGCATCGGCCAGATGCGATTCCAGGCGGTCGGCATCCTTGACCTTCGCAAGTACCGACTCCAGCCCCTTCGCGCCTTCCGCTTCCCAGGCGTCACGCGCGTCGCGCAATTCATAGGTGAAGCGGCTGAACTGCATCGGCTGCTGCTGCTGGCGCTGCTGCAGAATGTTCGAAACGTAAAAAGTCCCGCTCACCGCAACCACCACGGTCAGAATGAACCACAGCAGGATTTTTACGAACAGACTTCTCACTTCTCTACCTCTGTTTCTTTAAGCGGTTATCGCTTCTTCCGGCGACCGCACGAACTGATACCCCACGCCGCGCACCGTCTTGATCAAGGGCTTGTCGCCTTCCAGTTTCTTGCGCAGATGGCTGATGTGCATGTCCACGGATCGGTCAAACGGCGTTGCTTTACGTCCGTACAGCTCTTCCATCAGGTCGTCGCGCGAAACCACCCGCCCGGCTGCCCGCATGAGCGTTTCGAGGATGTCGAATTCGAAAGTCGTCACTTCCACCGGCGTGCCGTCGCGCGTTACGTCGCGCGTTCCCGGGTCGATGGTGATTCCATTCACTTCCAGCTTCACGCCAGGCCGGCGCTCTTCGAGCCGCCGCATGATCGCACGCACGCGCGCCACCAGTTCCCGTGTATTAAACGGCTTCGGAAGATAATCGTCCGCGCCCAGTTCCAGCCCGATAATGCGGTCTTCGTCTTCGCCACGCGCCGTGAGCATCAGGATCGGCAGGCGCGACTCGCGCCGCACGCGCTTCAGAATCTCGAAGCCGTCCATACCCGGCAGCATGACGTCGAGCACCATCAGATCGTACCCGCCGCCCAGCGCCGTGGCCAGACCTTTAGGGCCATCGTGCTGCATATCCACGCGAAAGCCTTCGCGCGTCAGCAACTCGGAGAGCAGACCTGCCAGTTCCTCATCATCGTCAACAATAAGGATTCGCACATTTGAAATCTATCACTTCGCGGCATTCGAGGCGGTAAACCTTTGTAAGTCGGGTCACAATAAATGGCGGAAACGACACACTCCGGGCCTGCTAAACTCAACGATTCATGAGGCCTCCAGCCGCTCCCAAAATTCCGCACGCGGCCACCATCCACGGCCAGATAATTACCGATAACTGGTTCTATCTGCGCGACCGCGAGCACCCCGCGACACTTCCTTATCTGGACGCTGAGAACGCATTTACCAATGCCGTAATCGCGCCTGCCGCCGATCTCGAAGATCGCATTTATCACGAAATGGTAGGACGCATTCAGGAAACGGATTCCTCCGTTCCGGTACCGAAGGGCACCTTCGAATACTACACGCGCACGGAACAGGGAAAGCAGTATCCCATTCACTGCCGTCGGGCGCCAGGCGGGTGTGAACAAATCCTGATCGATTGCAACGCCCTTGCGGAAGGCCACCAATACCTCTCCCTCGCCTACGACGAAGTCAGCCCGGACGGAACCCTGCTTGCCTACGCCGTAGATAACGATGGCTCAGAAATCTATACGCTCCGCTTCAAAAACCTGATGACGGGCGAACTCATCGCCGAAGAAATCTCCAACGTCTACTACTCCGGCGCCTGGTCAGACAATGCCACTTTCTTCTACACCACGCTCGATGAAGCGAAGCGACCCTATCGTCTCTGGCGCCACGCAGTCGGCTCCGCCCTGCCAGACGAGATCGTCTACGAAGAAACCGATGAGCGTTTCAATCTGGCAATCGAACGAACCCGAAGCGGGGAATACCTCTTTCTCACCATCACCAGTCACGCCTCAAGCGAAGTCCGCTACGCATCAACGCAAACACGGGATCCACAATTCCTTCCGCTTCGCCCGCGCACCCAGGATGTCGAATATTACGCCGAGCATCAGGGCGGTTACTTCTGGGTCCGCACAGACGAAAATGCCATTAACTTCCGCCTGCTCCGCGCACCCGATAACGATCCCACCAACTGGACCGAGGTCATCCCGCACCGCGAAGATGTCTCGCTCGAGGAACTCGACGGCTTCCGCAATCACCTCGCCATCGTCGAACGCGTCAATGGCCTGAAACAACTGCGAATTCTCACCGCGGACTCAGACTGCCTCGCCACATTCGACGAACCCGCCTACACCTTCTTCACCGAAGGCAACGAAGAGTACGAGACCTCTACACTCCGCTACCTCTATTCCTCGCTGGCTACGCCGCGCACGGTCTATGACTTCAACATGGATACGCATGAGCGTGAACTGAAAAAGCAGTACGCTGTACCGGGGGGCTACCACCCGGCGGATTACGTATCCGAACGCATCGCCGCCACCGCGCACGATGGCGCCAAGATCCCCATTTCACTCATCTATCGCCGCGGTCTGAAACGCGATGGTCAGAGCCCGCTTTATCTCTATGGTTACGGCTCCTACGGAATACTGACCGAACCCGCGTTCTCAACCGAACGCCTCAGCCTGCTGGATCGCGGCTACGTTTATGCCATCGCCCACATCCGCGGCTCGGGCGATCTCGGCCGTCAATGGTACGAAGACGGCAAACTCCTCCATAAGAAAAATACGTTCACGGATTTCATCGCCTGCGCCGAGCATCTCATCGCGCAAAAGTACACGTCACCCAGTCGACTCGCCATCGCAGGCGGAAGCGCCGGCGGACTCCTCATGGGCGCCGTCATGAATCTGCGTCCCGATCTCTTTCACGCCGTAGTCGCCCACGTTCCGTTCGTGGACGTAGTCAACACGATGCTCGACGAAACCCTGCCGCTCACCATCGCCGAGTACGAAGAGTGGGGCAATCCAAACGAGCTCGAATACTACGAATACATCCGGGCTTATGCGCCATACGAAAACGTAAAACCGGCAGTCTACCCAAACATCCTCGTAACAGCAGGACTGAACGATCCGCGCGTCTCTTACTGGGAACCGGCGAAATGGGTAGCGAAGCTGCGCGACAACAACACCGGCGACAACGTCATCATTCTGCGCACCAACATGGGAGCAGGACACGGCGGACCCTCCGGCCGCTATGCCCGTCTCAGAGAAAAGGCGTTCGAATACGCTTTCGTGCTTACGCGCTGACCGTGCCGGTGACCGGAATCCCGGCGCGCTCCAGCGCCAGTTCCACGCCCGCCAGCGTCAGGCGCGACGCGTCGTACTCGATCAGCAGACTGCCGGAAGGCTCCACGCGCACCCGTTCAATCCCGTAGATCGCGTGGATCTGCGCGATCTCTTCCATAAGAGCTTCATCAACCGGACGCTGCAACTGGAAATGCCGCTGGACTTTCGTCATACGTGAATCGACGATTATAACGCGACGATCCGGTCGCTACCGCGCCATCTGCTTCGCATAGAACATCGTCCAGAACGCGGTCTTCGACGTATCGTTCGTAATCGGAATCATACCAGGGTTATCGCCCAGTTGCATGGTTGTCTGAGGTCGCTGGTTCACGGACTGCCAGACGGGCAGGCCCTTCCCGTTCGGGTCGCCATTCGTTGTGAAGTTCACCCAGTAGCTTGACATCTGGTCGGCGATCTGCCGGTCCATGTCCGTAAACGGCCGCTCGGACATATAGAGCGTGTTCAGAGTATAAGGAAACTCGGAAGAGTGAAACGCGCCGTAAATACCGGCGTCCGGGCCAGGCAGTACGTGATTCCAGTAATAGAGGTACGCATTCGTCTTGGCGGTCTTCGCGCGGGATGCAGCCCACAGATACGCGTTCACCCGCCACTGATCGCGCGCCGCCGCGTTACTCATTTGCACGGCATCCGCGTCGCTCGCCGCCGGATACAGCTTCAGAAACGACTCGGCCTGATCGCCATAGCGCTGCTGTGCATTCTTTTTATACGTCTCCAGCGTCACGTTCGGCTTTGGAGAAGCGCCGTTCTCGTCCGCATTCCAGCCCGTCAGCGTTGGCACGTCGTTCTGCTTCCCGTCGGCGAAGATCTGGCCAATCGTGGCGGGCAGAACGTAACCATCCGTGATGACTCCGGAGCGCACACCGCCACGTCCACCGCCGGCGGCCGGCGCCAAAATCTGCTGCACGCTCATTGCACGCAGCGCCTTTAAATCCTCAGCGCCCTTGCTCTGCACGAATTTCACGCCGGCCTGTTCATTGTCGGCAAGCGTTGTGGTGCTCGTCAGCGCCATGCCGGTGATCGAAGCGCCGCTCTCCGCAATCGCGCGCGCAAACAAACCCTTCGCAAGAGGCGTTGCCGTCAGCGCCAGCACGCTCTGCGCTCCTGCCGACTGTCCGGCCACGGTCACTCTTGCCGGGTCCCCGCCGAATGCCGCGATATTGTCATGCACCCACTGCAGCGCCGCGACCTGATCCATGATGCCCCAGTTGCCCGAAGCGTTGTGGCCGGACTCCTTCGAAAGTTCCGGATGCGCAAGGAATCCGAACACCCCGATCCGATAGTTGAACGTAACCACCACCAGGCCCTTGCTCGCCAGCCCCTCGCCGTCATAGAACGGCACCTGCGCCGATCCGCCCGTAAACGCGCCACCGTACACATATACAAAGACTGGACGTTTCTCTGTGGCTGCCTTCGCGCCAGTCCAGACATTCAGATACAGGCAATCCTCCCCGATCTCGTTGTGCGTCATGAACTCGTAGGTCCACGGCTTGTTTTCGGTGACGATGTTCTGGATGCAGGAATTGGAAAACTTCTCGGCCTTCAGCAAACCAGTCCACGGCTTCGCGGGTACGGGAGCATGCCAGCGAAGATCGCCCACCGGCGGAGCGGCGAAGGGAATTCCTTTGAACGACGTGATAGCCGCATCGCGGCCCGGCATTCCGGAAACCTGACCACCCTTCGTCTTCACCGGCTGCTGGATGGCGAATACCGGAATAGCGATCAGCGCAACTGTGAATAATGTTCGGAACATTCGAGGTTCATTATATTCCCGCAAACAGATTCAGAGGACCGGCGCCACGACCCAGTCCGGGCGCGGTGCGAATCGCTTCGTGGACGAACTTCTTCGCCCGCCCGACCGCCTCTATCGGATCGCACCCAAGGGCCAGCCCCGCGGTAATCGCGGCAGAATAGACGCAGCCCGTGCCATGCGTGTGGCGTGTTTCCACACGGGGTGCCCGAAACTCCGTAAACGAACCCGCGTGCCACAGAACATCCACCGCATCGCCGTCCAGATGCCCGCCTTTCACCAGCACCGCATCAGCGCCCAGATCGGCGATTCGCCGAGCTGCCAGGCGCATCGACTCGCGGTCATTCACAACGATCCCACTCAATTCGGAAGCTTCAGGCAGATTCGGCGTGACCAAATAAGCGCGAGGCAAAAGCGATTTCTTCAAAGCTTCGCGCCCATCTTCGTCCAGCAACGCTTTTCCATGTGAGGCGATCATCACCGGATCGACTACCAGCGGGCACCCGAACCCCACCGCCGCCACTGCCTCTGCAATCGCCGCCGATCCTAAAGCGCCGGTCTTCACCGCCGCGGGAGGTATATCTTCCAGAACCGCGGATATCTGTTCTGCGACCAGTTCTGCGCTCAGCGTCTCCACGCACGAAACTCGCATGGAATTCTGCACCGTGACTAGCGTCGCTGCGGACATTCCGTAAACACCAAACTGATGAAAGGTCTTGAGATCGGCCTGCAGACCCGCGCCGCCGCTCGCATCCGATCCCGCAATTGTCAGTACCGCGCGCATTCACCCTTTAGCGTCAGGCGGCACAACAAAGTGCGCCTAATCCCACCGAAAACTTTAGTCTACCGACAAAAATATTTTGCCGATAAGAAATCATGCGAAGAATCAGGGCCGTACCGGCGGCTGTACTAGCCGGGCTTGTAATCGCCGCGAGCGCGTTTGGGCAAAACGTCCACTTAAAAGCGCGAACCATTCAAACCGAGCCCGCTACCTCGCGAATCCCACAACGAACCGGACGCCAGTCGCTGCACATGATTGTTCAGTTCGATCATCCTCCGGGTGTCACCGATATCGCGAATCTGCTCGCCGCAGGCGCGCAGGTCACCGCGGCGCTCCCAGATAACGCAGTCGTCGTTTCCGGCAATCTGAATTCCCGACCCGCCGGAGTCCGCTGGACCGGTCCCATCGAAGCCGCAGACCGAATCAGTCCTGCCATTCGCCGCACCAGTTCCGCTCCAATCGTAGTCGAATTCCACTCGGACATTACACAAGCGCAGCAATCCGCAATCGAAGCGGCCGCCGGCGTGAGCTTTCAGCGCCCGTCAGGCTTGCTGCCAAATCATGCGATCGCCCAGGCCACGGCAGCGCAGCGCCAGTTCCTCGCGCAGCGCGATGAAGTAGCTTATCTTTTCCCGGCCGCTCCGGAACTGCTCAACCAACAAGTTGCTTATCCCTGCGCAGGCATGCTGACCACCAGCGGTCCTGTCCCGCAGTATTCCAGCGTACTCAGCGGGTGGGAAACCGGAGCGGACCGCATGGCGCATCTGAGTTACTACTTCGCCAGCCTCACTGCCAAACTTCCCACCGCCGCCGCTCAGGGTGAAATCCAGCGCGCCATGAATCAGTGGGCCGCCGTCGCGAATGTTTCCTTCACGCCGATCGCAAATTCGGCTCAGCCGCGCAACATTTCCATCGAATTTGCCGGCGGCAGCCACGGCGATAACTATCCGTTCGATGGCCCCGGCGGCATGCTCGCCCACACCTTCTATCCCGCGCCCGTCAACGCCGAACCCATCGCCGGCGACATGCACTTCGATGCCGATGAATCATGGAAAATCGGCTCCGACACAGACCTCTACACCGTGGCTCTGCATGAATTAGGACACGCCATAGGACTCACCCACTCAGACAATCCCGGCGATGTCATGTATCCCTACTACCACCGGGGAATGACGCTTTCCCCCAACGATATCGGAGCGGCGAGAGAACTCTACCCGTTAACCCCGCCGGTCATTGCCGGCACGAGCGCACTGACGCTGACACTCGATCCCGTCGTCTCAACCACAACGGCAGGTTCAATCTCGCTGACGGGCATGATCACCGGAGGCACGGGCCCCGATTCACTGCAATGGCAAACGAATCATGGAGCAGCCGGCACTGCAGCAGTCTCGGCGATGGGCTCGTTCACCGCTGGTGGAATCCCCCTGGTCGCGGGAGCGAACACGCTAACGCTCTCAGCAGTCGATGCAGCGGGCGACATCTCAACCCGCACGGCATCTGTTACCCTTCAGCAACCAGCGAGTGCCGGCACAACCACGCCATTGTCCATATCTATCGCGATTCCGGTCTGCGCAGTAGTCACCGTAAACACACCAGCTCTGACGCTCAGCGGTTCAGCCGGTGGTGGTGCAGGCATCACTCGGGTGACCTGGCAAACGTCTTCGGGTGCAACCGGCGTCGCCACGGGAACCACAACCTGGGTAGCGTCCAACGTCCCGCTCCTCCGGGGCACCAACACAATCATCATGCGAGCCTACGACGCAAAAGGCGCCGCGTCCTGGGTGGCCACCGTAGCCGTTCGTCCCTAACCCCGAGGCAAAACCTCAGCCGCGACCTGCGCTCTCAGATTCGCCACTCCCGCCGTATACCGCTCGTCCGATACCGCAAACGCAGCAGCATCCTCAAGCCAGTCGTGCCAAACTCCATCCGGGTCGTGCGACGCCGCAGTAACCGTATAATCCCCCCCGCACAAGTCGCACTTGAAGCGATACGTAACGCGCACCCGGTCCCCTGCCTTCACCGGACCGAAGTGAATATTCTCCAGCTCCGTATTCGTGCCGTAAACGTTGAGTCCGATACGAGTCCGGATCAGCACCCCGATCACCGGATCCTCCACATCGCCCTCAAATCGCACCGTCACACGAATTGCCGCCTGCTCGCCGCTCCGCAACACAATCGTGCTCGCCGAATCCGCCCCCAGCAGTTCAATCGATTGCAACGTGGCCCTCCCATCTCCATCGCGCAAAGCCGGAGCCAGCGGAGCAACCTTGCCGCGTCCCGATTCCCGCAGCGACTGGGCCACATGCCGCCGATACCGAGTCAAGACCTCAATCGGATCACCACGGCCGATCAGCTTCCCATCCCGCAGCCACCAGATTTCATCGGCGGAACTTTCGAGCAGCGCCTCATCGTGCGAGATCAGGACAAACGTCGCACCAGCCCGTCGCAATTCCACCAACCGCGAAATCGCACGCGTCTTATTCACCGCATCGAGCTGCGAAAGAGCGTGATCCAGAAGATAGTTCCCCACGCTCCCCGGCAACGGTTCGCCCGGACCAACGCGAACCAAACCTGTCGCCGATAATCCGGCCGCCTCCTCGGCAATCACGCCAATAATGCTGCCGTCAGGTGCAATCAGTCCCGTCTCACGAAACTCAATCATCTTGTGGAATCCAGATTAACGCGCTCCAACCCCCACTGTGCGTGCTCGGCCACTATCGGATCATCCGACTCAGCCATCCGCTCCAGCGCCGGAAGAAAGCGCCCCTCTCCCGAATTCCCCATCGCAACGGCCACGTTCCGCAAAAATGCCCCATACTTCGTGCGGCTCACCGCCGTATCCCGAAATCGATCTTTGTACTCGCCCGCACTCAGCCCCGCCAATTCCAGCAGATCCGCCCCCTCCACGCCATCGCTCGTGTGCCGTCGATTCCACGGACAGACATCCTGGCAAATGTCGCACCCAAATACGTTCCCGCCAATCGCCGCCCGGTGCTGCTCCGGAATCGATCCCTTCAGCTCAATCGTGAAATAGGAAATACAAACCCGCGCATCCAGTTCAAACCCACCATCCGGCGACGGAACAATCGCTGTCGTTGGACAAGCCTCGATACACCGGCGACACGTCCCGCACCGGTCGGGAGGAGCCGTATCTCCTTCAATATCAAGCGTTGTAAGCAATTCGCCAAGAAGAAAAAAGGAACCCAATTGCTGGTTGATCAAACAGGTATTACGCCCAATCCAGCCCAAGCCGGCCTTTCGTCCCAAAGACCGCTCCAGCACCGGAGCTGTATCCACACAAGCCCGCCATCCGAACTCCCCGGCTACTGCCCCTAATCGCGAAGCCAGTTCCTCCAGCCCCCGCCGAATCTCCAGGTGGTAGTCCGGACCAGCCGCGTAAGCCGCCATCCCCCCGCCACCGCCTCCGGCATAACGCTTCCCCACCACCACAACAGACCGAATCCCCGGCAGAAGCTCTCTCAAGTCGGCCCGCACCGCTGCACGATGATCGGTCAGATACTTCATTTCCCCAGCCAGTCCGCGCCTCATCCAGCCCCGAAATCGCTCGAAATCCGGAGCAGGGCCACCCGCGGTAACCCCAGCCAGCTCGAACCCGACTTCTGCCGCTAACTCACGGACCAGCCGACTACTTACGCGTTGTGTTAGAATCTCCAAAAGGTCCGATATTCCTGTCCAGTTCAGGGGGTAATATGCCCCGCCGGATGGCGATTCGGCGCAGTTCGATGAAAATCCGTCGAATGCTCGCCCCGGGCCGGCTTACCCTGTTTGATGATAGTCCATATCAGGCGAAGTGTAAGCACTCAAAGCACTTCAGGAGATCGAGAACGATGGCCACAGGCACAAAACTAGCGGAAAAAGCAGTCACCAAAGCAGCCGGTCTGGCGTGGAACGTGTTCAACGCGTTCAATTCCATTAAGCCCAACGCTTCCTTCACGCCCAAATGGTCGGAAAAGCCGCTCCTCAAGTCCTGGGAAAAGCAGAAGCCGCCACTCGGCTGGCCCCGCGCCACGGACTCCCTCTGCCCCAAGTGCATTCCCGAGCTGCGCAAGCGCATTCTTGACGGTGAACTCCCCGTCGACGTCCTTCGCAACGAAAAGATTGGCGAAATCAAAGCTCAGATCATTGAGCGAGACGGCAAAATCCTCATGGTCAAGGATTGCCCCACTCACGGGCACTTCGAAGACGTCATGGCGATCGACCCGGCCTTCCTCGCCCACGTCGAACATGTCTTCCCGGGCCGCGACATCCGCGCCCACGCCGATAAGGGACTCCACAATCACGGCTCCTCCACCGTGACCCACGGACGCGGTTCCGTTCTCACCATCGACCTCACCAACCGCTGCAACATGATGTGCGACCCCTGCTTCATGGACGCCAATCAGGTTGGCTTCGTTCACGAGCTGAGCTGGGAAGACATCCAGACGATGCTCGATAACGCCATCTCGATCAAGCCGCGCCGCCAGATGTCGGTGCAGTTTTCCGGTGGCGAGCCCACACTGTCACCCTACTTCCTTGATGCGGTGCGCTATTCCCGCAAGGTCGGCTACAACAGCGTGCAGGCCGCGACCAACGGCATTGAATTCGCGAAGAGTCCCGAGTTCGCCCGCAAGGCCGCCGATGCCGGCCTGCGCTACGCATACCTGCAGTTCGACGGTATCGGTAACGCGGCCAACTCGCACCGCGCCATCGGCAACCTGTTTGACGTCAAGCTGCGCGCCATCGAAAATCTGCACTCGAACGGCGTCGATATCGTCCCCGTTATCACGATCATCAATGGCGTGAACAACGAGCAGGTCGGACGCGTCATCGAGTTCGCGCTCGATAACCCCAAGAAGATTTCCTTCCTCTCCTTCCAGCCCGTCTCCTTCACCGGCCGCGATGAAGAGATCACCCCGGAACGCCGCGAAGCGCAGCGCTACACGCTGTCTCACCTCGCGCACGACGTGAAGAATCAGGTGAAGATGGGCGAACCCACCCGCGACTGGTTCCCCATCTCCTTCATGAGCACCTTCTCCGACTGGGCCGATCTCATTCACGGACCCGATGCCGATTGGGGCCAGCTCTCCTGCGGCTGCCACCCGAACTGCGGCGTCGGCATGGCCGTCATGATTGACAAAGAAACCAAGGAATTCCGCCCGGTCACCGCGTTCCTCAACGCCGAACAGCTTTCGAAGGACGTCGCTGCGGTGAACGACGCTGCCCGAGGCAAGTTCCTTTCGATCCTCGGCGTTTCGCTCGCTCTTCTCCGTAACTACAAGCCGGAAGAAGCCCCCAGCACCTTCAAACTGACCGACCTGCTGCAGAAGTTCGATAAGTGCTTCGGCGCCACCGGCCGCAACTACGGTAAGGTGACCGGCGACCGCACCTTCGAAGACATCGAAATGCGCCGCAAGGACCGCTGGAACTTCCTCTTCATCGCCGGAATGTGGTTCCAGGATCTGTTCAACTACGACTTCCGCCGCACCGAGCAGTGCATCATCCCCTACGCCACGCAGGAAGGCGAAATCAGCTTCTGCGCCTATAACACCGGCGTCGGCTGGCGAAACATCGTTGAGAAGATGCACATGACGGCCACGCTGACCAAGTGGTACGAAGAGAAGGGTCGCCACGAAATCATCGCGGGCGGCAAGAGCGTCAACCTTCCTTCGAAGGAGCATTCCCTCATCCTCAACGCCGAAGCGGTTGCCGCCGGCATTCAGCACGATCTCGACGACAAGGGCATCGCCAAGACCGCCCGCGAAGAAAAGATCCGCGCCCGCAACGCCGAAATCATCAAGAAGTCGGCCGAAGACGCGAAGATGGAAAAGCTCTACCGCGAAGTCATCCTCAAGGAAAAGCCGATCGAATCCGGCTTCGTTCCGGTTAGCCACCTCGGCGGCATCAAGCCCGCCGCGCCTAAGACCGAGCGTAAGGAAGAAGTCGGCAGCTTCGGCGACTAAAACTCCGGTCAGTCAGATCAACACAAGAGCCGCCGGTCAGCCCGGCGGCTTTTTTTCGTCATAATATTAGGCACGCATGCGCAGGGTGAAGGCGAGCCTGTTCGGGTTAGCAATTGTACTGTCCTGGCTACCCGCAGCTTGGGCCCAGGTAGTTACCAGTCGCGACAAGCTTCCACCTGAAGTCAGCGCGCTTGAGGACAGTCAGGCCCATGAGCCGTTGCCATGCGCTCTGCATCCAGTCAAACCGCGCCTTAACTTCGGCTTTCGCTTTCAGCCGGGCTATACATTCGACTCCTCGCTCGATCCCTATCTCGATGGTCCCCACCGTTGGTATGTCGCATTCCGCGTGGCGTCGGAGAACAACGGGAATCCACCGGTTTATTTCTACGATTCGATCGATCTCAATCCGCGCAGCCAGGCAGGCTTAATCGGAGAGTATGGTGGCGCTTTTCAAACCGGTGAAGGACGCTACCAGGTCAACTGGGTTTTGATTGATGACCGCGGCCGTGTCTGCCGCAAACAGTGGACAATCGACGCGCATCCCTCGTTCGGCGAGCGCTCCGAAAAGGTCGAAATGCCGCCCGGCGCCGTCAGCGATTTCTCATTCCCGTCGATCGCGGCTTCAGCGCCGCCATCCCCGTCGCGCCACATCACAATACTCCTGGATGCCTCGCTTCCGCTCACGCGCAGGGCCGATCAGACCTCCGATTTCTGGGGCATGCTGATCAGCATGGTTGGTTCTCTCGTCGAACAAATGCCTGACGCTGTCTTTCGTGTGGTGGCGTTTGACGTTGATCGACAGCAGGAGCTCTTCCGAAAAGACAACTTCACTCTGACTGACATGAACGCTGTGCAGCAGGTAGCCAACGCGCGGCAGCACTGGACCCTGGATTATCACGCGCTGCAGGATCCCATCGGCGGAGCACGCCTGATCCGCGATCTGGAGACGCAGGAAATACGCAAGGTATCACCGTCGGACACGGTGATTATTCTGGGGGTACCACCGGACCGTCCGGACACCCTGCCCAAAGGGCTCATTCATGTAAAGACGAAACTCCGGTTTTTCTACCTGAAATACGGCCGGCCTCCGGCGTTCCCCATGGACACTTTCAAGTACGGCCCGATGCCCGGGGAAAAAGATATCGTGCCGCGCGGTCGACGGGACAACCCCGATCTCATCGAACAGAGTCTCAAGCTTCTCGACGGGAAGATCATCAGCATTCTCTCACCCGCGGACTTCAGCAGGGCTCTCGCAACTATCCGGCGCTGAGGGCCTCGTCACTGCGTTGGCGCGAAGTAGCCGTGCCTCCATGACACCTGCAGCTTTGGCATCCGCGGCACCGAAACCTTAACTACCACCGACCGGTACCTGCCATCACGCGCGGTATTGGTCGGAACGTAGCCCATGAGGTAAGTGCTCCGGAGTTCAATTCCCATCTTCTCCGCAACATCGGTCATGTCCGGACCGGACACACAGGTAACAGTTCGTACCTGAGACATAGGTAACACATTCGGGGTCGCCGAAGCCATGGAGATTGAGTTTTGAAGGCATGGGC
>JBEHXG010000022.1:0-79368 GCA_048498815.1 Acidobacteriota bacterium
ACCGGCGAGTGGACTTTCAATCGCGATTGATAATTATCGGGTCAAGCGGAAGACGTAGGCTCGGTATCAGAGAGTGAGGATCGAAGGCAAAAGCCATGCTGCGCGGGCTAAAAGGCCGTCGCAGACGAGTTATACCAGTTAGCCCGCACCGGCTGACTGGGGCAAATGAGTCTGCCTGGTCCAAATACCAACCGCGTCGCCGCTGGCGGCAGAGATCGCGCTCAATTCGTCGGCGGTCGGATACAGCGCCATAAGAAGGCGACTCCCGACCGCCCGCGGCGTAAGCCTCGAAGCTTACTTGTGATAACACATATTATGTCAAATTCGGCATTCGCGCCGCAGCTAGCAGATGTGAGCCCCCTGCGTATTCACAAACACCGAATACAGGCTCTGGCTCGCCACCATAAACAACCGGTTTCGCTTCGTCCCGCCGAATGCAACATTGGCGACCGTTTCCGGCAGGCGAATCAGCCCGATCGGCTCACCACCAGGCGTAACGATATGAACACCCGGACGCGCACCGCACCAGAGATTACCCTCGGTATCGCAACGCATCCCGTCGGTAGCGATCGTATCCTTCGTTCCCGGATACAACAGCTTCAGAAAATCCTTGCCGTTCCGCAGCGATTTGCCGTTGATATCGTACACGCGCATATTACCCGGCGCGCCCGTATCCGCTATGTAGAGTTTCTTGTAATCCGGCGTGAAGCAAATCCCATTCGGTTGCTCCTGATCGTCGGTGACCTTCTCAACCTGGAGCGTCTTACCGTCAACCCGATATACCGCGGCCTTCATCTCCGACGTGGCCTTGAACGCCTCGTAGTTCCCCAGGATGCCGTACGTCGGATCCGTAAACCAGATGCTGCCGTCCGGATGCACCACAATATCGTTGGGCGAATTGAACCGCTTGCCCTCGAACTTATCGGCGATAACAGTCGTCGTCCCGTTGTACTCGTAACGCACAACCCGCCGCCCGGCATGCTCGCACGAAAGCTGCCGCCCCTCGTAATCGAACGTATTCCCGTTACTGTAATTCGACGGACTGCGGAACACGCTTGTGCGTCCTTCTTCTTCCGTCCAGCGCATCTGAGCGTTCGCCGGGATATCGCTCCACACCAGATACCGTCCGACCCCGTTCCATGCCGGGCCTTCAGCCCACGACATACCAACGGCATGCCGTCGCATCGGCGTATTTCCAATGATGTAAGGAGCGAAGCGCTTATCGAGCGCAATCACATCCGGATCCGGATATTGGAGCGGCGTGTTGCCGGACCAGTCCCGCGCGGCGGGCACGGGATTCACAGCCTGAGCAAAAGCGGCAGGCGCAAGCGCGGCGCCTCCCGCGGCGAGGGCAAGAAAACGGCGGCGATCGGTGAGTCGTTCGGACATAACAGATATGTATATCGCACTCCGCGCCGGTTTGCGACAACATTCAAAAAATAAGCGCGTGATAGCCTAACGAAAGGTCTTTCAAAAGAATGTCAGCACAGATACTGCTGCAGGGCCGCCTCGTCGGGACGGAAGACTTCCTGCTCAGCGCGCCGGCCGATCGCGACAACCGTGTCTTCGAAGCTCGCCTCACATGGCTGAACCTCCTGGGGGAAGTGTTGCCACGCGCGCTTCTCGAAAGCCTGCAACTCCCCGCTCTGCTACTAGGATCATCGGGCGGCGGACAGTTCTTCGCGATCCTTCCCGATCAGGAGCGTGCGGACGCCGCATCCGAATTCCTCGCGCGCGCCAATACGGTCCTCAACGCGGCGACCAACGATATCGTTCGCCTAATCTGGAGCAGCACCGAAGATCTCGGCGACTGGACCGTAGTTCGCAAGCGCCTCAGCGAAGGCCTGCGCGCGAACCTCAGGCCCGTCGTCGCGGCCGAAGGTTTTTTCGAACCATCGGCGGCAGCGATCGCGTCCGACGGAATTCCGCGCAACCTCCGCGATGCCGCGGCTGTAACATTCAGCTTCGACTTCCCTGCTCTGATTGCAGCCTCCGAAGCCGGAGCCGAATCAGCCGGTATGCGGTGGGAACTCGGCGGCCAGGGCTCAACCTTCTCGACCAGTGGCATCGCAACACTGCGGCACGCCGCGCGCAACGGCGACGTCCCCGCAACACCAAAAGAACTCGCGCTGCGCAGCACCGGCGCAAAACTCTGGGGTGTCCTTCGCGGTGAAATCGACGACTACGGCCTGCGCATTCGCCGGGCCCAAAGCGTGGAAGAACACGTCAGCCTTTCGATGACGTACCAGCAATTCCTCGCGGGCGAAATCGAACTCCTCTGCTCGCAGGGCGACTACTTCCGGCGCGTAACCGTCCTCGAAGCCGCTGGCGTCGGCTTCACACTGTTCGGCTCGTGGGACGCACTGGCCGGCTTCGCCAGAGAACTCGAACGCGTCTTCGCACGCTTCGCCGAACAGAACCTGAAAGACCTCTCCGGCGCCGATGCAAAGACGATG
This sequence comes from Acidobacteriota bacterium, assembly GCA_048498815.1. Lineage (GTDB taxonomy): Bacteria > Acidobacteriota > Terriglobia > Bryobacterales > Bryobacteraceae > BOG-234. The sequence continues at coordinate 2,457 of JBEHXG010000022.1, forward strand.
ACCATGGCGCTCACGCTCGCCGAGCCGGCAACTCCGCTCGCGCGCGTCTGGGAAGCCAGCACCAGAGATCTCGCTGTAGCGAAGGCAAGCGACAAAGACTGCTTCTACATCCTCGGACGCGTCCTCGAATGGAAGCAGTGGAACGATGCGGCGGAACTCAAAGATACGCTCGTCCAGCTCAACGAAGAATTCCGCGGAGGCCGCCATTTCCTCGCACAACTGCGCAGCCTCTATCGTAAAGTGGAATCGCCGGACCCGGACGGAACTGGTGACGAACGTCTCATGGCGCGGGCGGCCCGTTTTCAACGGCGATTTTCCGGTGTGGCCAACCGTAAGGAGCGCGAGTTCCATAAACTGCGCGCCAATCTGATGAAGGAAATGACCGGGCGCAGGTCGCGCGGCAAACTAAGACTGAAGCCCGAAGGGGTGGTCGCTCTCGAATGGGCGCGACTGCTCGAAGAGTAAAAGAGAGAAAACATCATGGCTGACGAACAGTCCACAACTCCGCCCGTAGAAGATCTGGCGGCGCAACTGGCGGCACACATTGCGAATAAACCGATCGGCCCGGCATCGGGATCGGCGCCCGCTCAGGCTGCGGGCTCTGCACCCGCCGGCGGCGATCGTCCTCCGCGTGAAAACAGACCGCCCCGTGAAAACAGACCGCCCCGTGAAGCCCGGCCCGAAGGTCAGAACCGTCCCCCTCGTGAATCAAGGCCCGAAAGCGGACGTCCCCAGGGACAGGGTGGCAACAAACCCGGCGGAGAGCGTGGCAATGATCGCCGCGGAGAAGGCCGTCCCGGCGGCGATCGCGGTCCCCGTCCCGGCGGTGGAGAACGCCGCTTCGAATTCGCCCAGGATATCGATCTCGACAAGCTGATCAACGATAGTCTCTATCTGGATAATCAGGCGCACGCCGTAGTAGTCCGCATTCGCGACATCGACTCCAGTACGCGCAGCACCCTGCGCCGTCTCTACAACTCGGTCAAGCGAGCAACCCGCGCGCCCGAAAACGAACGCCAGCACGAATTCGTCATGCTTCGCGCACGTGTCGCCTACACGATCGCGCGCCACGGACTTCGCAGTCTGGATCAGATCGAGCGCCTGCTGCTGCAGGTCACGCGAAAGAACGAAGCGCGCGGCTACGAGCGCTTCCGCGATCTCTTCGAAGCGATCGTCGCCTACAACGAATAACCACAGGACGTATATGAGCGCTCATACAGCACAAACAGAACTGAAGCTGATCGGCAAGCTGATCCTCGAAGGTGAGATGCAGTGCGAAACCGGACTGCACGTCGGCGCAGGCAAAGGCTCGCTCGAAATCGGCGGCGCGGATAATCCCGTGGTGAAGGATGCGCAGGGCCGTCCTTATGTGCCGGGCAGTTCGCTGCGCGGACGCATTCGCGCGCTGCTCGAACAGGCCACCGGCATGGCCGTACCTTCCGAACTCGTCTACATCTCGAAGCGCAAAGGTCAGGAAGTTCGCATTCACCAAAGCGACCGCCCCGACGACGAAATTTGTTTACTTTTCGGACGCAGCCCCGGCCGAGCCGAAAAAGCGGCGGGCGGCGACGAAAGCGTTGCGCAGGCCACACCGGCCCGCCTCAGCGTGTTCGACGCTCCGCTCATCGCCGGCAGCATCACGCCGCAGATGCGCGAGAATCTCGACGACGAACTCACCGAAGTGAAGAGCGAAAACGCCATTGACCGCATCACCTCTCAGGCGAATCCGCGCACGCTCGAGCGTGTGCCCGCGGGTGCGCGATTCAAAATCCGCATGGTGCTCGATCTGCTCTGCGCGGAAGACAGTGTGTTGCCTGCGCTCCTCGTGCAGGGTCTGCGCCTTCTCGAAGATGACGCGCTGGGCGGCGGTGGTTCACGCGGTAATGGGCGCGTCAGCTTCGACAATCTGAAACTCACGTGGCGCAGCCGCGACTTCTACGCGACAGGCGCGGAAGAACGTGAACTTGCATCGGGCGCGAATCTCGCTTTACTGAGCGCGAAGGTGGCGGAGGTTAGCGGCGAACTGGCCGCTGCCTGACAATGGCATTGTTTGAAGTCAGACTGCGTCCCACCACGCCGTGGCGTGTAGGGCATGGTGCGGGAGACCGCGAGCGCGCCGATACCGTGTATCACAGCGATGCGCTGTATTCCGCGATGACGCACGCCATGAAAACGCTCGGCTGGCTCGAAGAGTGGCTGGCCGTAACGGCGGGCGCGGAAGGCGGTTCGGCGGTTCGTTTCAGTTCTCTGTTTCCATTTATTGGCAAGACACGGTTAGTAGCGCCGCCAAAAACCTGGTGGCCTCCGGCAAGCAAGGGCCGTTTATACCTTGATGCCGCGAAGCTGGTGCCGCTTGAAGTAGTGCGTCACGGCATCATCGATGAATCGCGCTGGCTGATCGATGGCGAAACCGGGTGCATGGTTCACACCGGTTCAGGCGCTCCGTATCAGATCGTTATCCGCACAGCGGCGGCGGTAGATCGCATGACCGGCGCCGCGGAACCGCACCGCACCGCAGTGCTGGAGTTCGCCCAGAATGCCGGGTGGTGGGGAGTGTTTTCGGTTGAATCGGGTGAATGGGAAACTCGTGTGAAATCCGCGTTCCGGTTGCTCGCCGACTCCGGCTTCGGCGGCGAGCGTTCACGTGGCTGGGGTCGGGCTGCGACGCCGGAATTCTCTGACGCTTCCGGCCTGCTCTCTCTGAAGCCGAATGAAGAAGGTTCCTGGTGGCTGCTTTCGACTTACTCTCCGCACGCGCAGGATCAGGTCGATTGGTCGCGTGGCGAATATGGAGCCGCTCAGCGTGGCGGCTGGACAGACAGCCGCTCCGGTATCGCACCGAAGAAGCAGGTCCGGCTGGTGGAAGAAGGCTCGGTGTTGTTCGCGCCGGAACTCAGAGGACGAGCGGTTGATGTGGCTCCCGAAGGCTTCGCGCATCCGGTGTATCGCGCCGGTTTCGCAATGGCGGTAGCAGCCCCGGGCGAGCCGTCGGTAAAGACCCGAACAGAAGTGACGCCGGAACCTGCCGAAATGAAAGCCCCGGAATCCGGCACGCCGGTCGCGCCTGAACCGACGGGCACGGCAGCCGACGTTGCACCCGAAGACCCCGCAGTCGCAGAGCCGGCAGCGGACGTAGCGCCGGCCGCGGAGCCAGAACCTCCCTCCGCCATACCTGCCCAGGAGGCGCTATGAAATACCGTGTAACGGTTTTGACGCCGACCCTTGTCGGTGACGGTACAAGGCTCTCGCCGATCGATTACATGGTGTGGCGCGATCAGGTCAACGTACTCGATCAGAACCGCATCTTCCGGCTGCTTTCTCGCGGACCGAGACTCGAAGGATACCTGACTCAGCTCCGCAAAGCCACCACCCTCGACTTCGCTTCATGGGGAGGATTCGCGCAGAACTTCGCGGACCGCAGAATCCCCTTCGAAGACGCTTCCTGCACGGCGCACTGGAACAACTCGCCGCTGGAGGCGCTAAACATCCCGGCCTTCGCCTCGGGTGAAACGGGTCCGTTTTTGCCGGGCGCAGCGATCAAAGGGGCGCTCAGAACGGCTTCAGTTTTCGCTCACGCGAAGCCTGCTGCCTTTCGCGATGCCGCCGATCAAACGCGTCGCCCTGGCGTGACGTTTGAGAAGCAGACCATCGGCGAAGGCGGCAGCGACCGCATGCGCGCTGTGTCGATCACCGATTCCGCACAAACAGCGCGCGACAGCTTTCGCGTGTACATGCTGCGTGTTTCCACGCTCATCGCGAAAGGACAGGATCAGTTCTCGCTCGGCTGGAAGCAGAATGGACAATCTTCCTTCGCGGAGATGGCGACGCCCGGTTCGGTGTTCGAGGGCGACTGGCGCGAGAACGCGTTCCTGAACAGCGAAGAAGTTCGGAAATCGCTGCGCTGGAATAAACCGGTGACGCATGAGTCGCTGTTCGCCGCCGCGAATCAGTACGCGGCGAAGCAACTCGAACTGCATGCGCAGTACGCGCGCTGGACAGGTCTGGCCGCGCTCAATCAATCCGTAAGCGAACTGACGGCGAAGCTCGAGGCCGCTCAATCCGGCGGATCATGCCTGCTGGCAATCGGCTGGGGCGCAGGTTTCCTCAGCAAGTCCGCCGCGATCGGAATGGACGACGCCGAGCATCGCAAACTCCTGGGCACGCTCCCGTATTACGAGCGCGCAATCCGCTCCGGACTTCCCTTCCCCAAGACGCGCCGCGTGGTGTTCCTGAAGAACCAGCCGGCCACCCTGCCAGGCTGGGTTGAACTCAGCGTAGCGTGAACGCAGCGTACCGCGCTGACATTGACGGACTCCGCGCGGTCGCGGTCCTCGCGGTAATGCTGTTCCATGCAGGCCTTGGATTTCCTGGCGGCTATGCCGGAGTCGATGTCTTCTTCGTGATCTCGGGTTACCTGATCACGCGGATTATTACCGGGGAGATGGCGGAAGGGCGATTTTCATTCGCATCATTCTACGGCCGCCGCGTTCGACGAATATTCCCTGCCCTGTTCGCGATGTTTGCCGTTGCAACTCTCGCAGCCTGGATCCTGCTGCGCCCTTCTGAGTTAAGAGAATTCGGACAAGGGCTCCGGTCCGCGTCAGCTTTCCTTTCGAATGTTCAGTTCGGACGCCAGCCCCAGGGCTACTTCGACGCGCCGCCGGACAGCAACGCACTGCTGCACACCTGGAGCCTGGCTGTCGAGGAACAGTTCTATATCCTCTGGCCGCTGCTGCTCGCGCTGCTGAGTCTTCCTTTGCTCAGCAGAGTTCGGCCGGCATTGACTGCCGTGATCGCAGTAGCTTCGTTTGCAGTCAGCGCACTGTGGGCCGGAACGAATCCAAAGGGCGCTTTCTATTTTCTCCCGTCACGAGCCTGGGAACTCGGAATTGGAGCGGCACTGGTACCGCTGCGCGCCCTTCCTCAGAGAGCCCTCGGTTCTTTGACTGGCCTCGCGATGCTCATTGCGACGTTCACGTTGTTCAACAACAGAACGCCTTTTCCGGGCCTCGCCGCATTGCTGCCGTGTATCGGGACTGCGCTGGTTATTGCATTTGGAAACAGACTTCTGTCGTTTGCACCGTTGGTGAAAATCGGACTGATTTCGTATTCGCTCTATCTCTGGCACTGGCCGATTCTCTTTTTCGGCCGCGTGCTGCTGAATCGCGAACTGAATACTGAACTCCGGTTGGTCTTATTCCTGATTACATTTCCCGTGGCCTGGCTGTCCTGGAAATACATTGAAACTCCTGCTCGGCACTCACGATTCGGCGTTATTCCAGGACTCGCGGTGAGTGCAGTGTTCGTGCTCACCGGCTCGGTGCTTCTTTACTCAAACGGATTTCCAAAGCGCTCGAAGAATCCGCGCTGGGCGGCCTGGGATCGCGAAACGCAGGCCGCGCAAAAGGCATTTATCGGATCCCCATGTCTCAGCGAAAACGATTTGTTCCCGCCAGTGGATGGCTGCCTGCTCGGCGCAGAATCACAGAACTACTCGGTTGTACTGTGGGGCGATTCGCACGCGGCGCAGCTTGCACCCGCACTTGATACCGTTGGTCGCAGGCTCGGAGTCACCATACGCGAGATCGCCAAAGCCGGCTGCGCTCCGCTACCCGATGCGTGTCCGGCGTTCAATCAGCACGCACTCAACGATGTGCTTGGCGATGCCAATGTTCATGTGGTGGTACTGGCTGCTCGCTGGGATATCCTGCTCACGGGAGAGGTTTGGCGTAGCAACGAGAAAGCGTTTGCGCCATCCCGGGAAGCGCGCGATCGACTGGCATCGGCACTTCGCGACACCGTGCGGCGGCTCGAAGCAAGCGGGCGCGAAGTCATCGTGACCGGACAGTTTCCAATGCCCTATCGGCCTTACAACTGCTTCGCAAGGACGCTTTTCCGCAATCAAAGCGAAGCCGTCTGTGAAGTGGGCCAGTGGCAGGAGATTCAGAAGATGGACAACGTGATGAACCCGATCATCATTGCGGCTGTATCAGGCACCAGGGCAAAGGTGAGCCGCCCGATTCGCACTCTTTGTTCTGACGGAACGTGGCAGGTTAAGCGTGATGGCCACCTGCTTTATCTGGACGATTTCCATCTGTCCGCCTACGGGGCAGGACTTCTCGAGTCCGAATACGAGGCGACCCTCAGCAGCACTTTGCACGCTGATACTTCGAGCGAAAGCGTTCATCGCTGAAGCGACGCCACTCTTCCGGCGAGTGCTTTGCTCCGTGAGCCTGCAAATGGCGTTTATAGGCGTTTTCGTCGCCTATTTCGCGTAACAGATTCAGGATGCCGCTCATGATTTCGCGCAGCGCCTTCATGCTTTCTCCGTGCTCAGGATGCCCAACCAGAGGCGCAGCGAATCAAGCAGGATGATGGCCACCAGCAGCATGAAGGCGCCGCAGACAACTGCGTCGAGATAGTTGTTAAAGATCTGTGCATGGACGGCCGCAGAAGCAGAGTGTGTTGTTTCGAGTGCCGCGGCCTGTGCGAGGAAGCCGATGCGTGGAATTGGCGACCAGATCTTCTGCGATGCCGCCGTGAAGGTTACCGTTACCAGCCAGATCAGCGGCGCGAGTGTGATCCAGGCAAACTTAGGTCCGTGCATCCTGAGCAGGATGGTCGTCCCTACTGACAGCGCTACGGCGGCGAGGAGTTGATTTGCAATTCCAAACAGCGGCCAAAGGGAGTTGATTCCGCCAAGGGGATCACGGACGCCCTGAATGAGGAAGTATCCCCACGCGATAACGATCAGAGCGCTGGCGCCAATCACTCCGGGCATCCAGCTTGTGCGGCCCAGTGGCTTCCAGACATGACCGAGAAGATCCTGCAGCATGAAGCGGCCGACGCGTGTTCCGGCGTCAATGATGGTGAGAATGAACAGGGCCTCGAACATGATGGCGAAGTGGTACCAGAAGCCAAGCACAGCATCGCCGCCGCCACCGCGCGCGAAGATATGCGCCATGCCAAGCGCAAGTGAAGGTGCACCACCGGTCCTTCCGAAAAGCGTGGTCTCACCGGCGTGCCGAGCCATTTCCGCCATCTGAGTTACCGTCACTGGAAAGCCCCAGCCCGAGATCGTTTTCACGGCAGCCTCAGCGGTCTTGCCTACGATGCCGGCAGGCGAATTCACCGCGAAGTAGACGCCGGGATCGAGCGAGCACGCGGCAATCATCGCCATAATGGCGACAAAGCTTTCGAGCAGCATGGAGCCATAGCCGATCGGCGTTGCGTCCGTTTCGCGCGAAATCATTTTTGGCGTGGTGCCGGAGGAGATCAGGGCGTGGAAACCGGAGATGGCTCCGCAAGCGATGGTGATGAAGCAGAATGGAAAGATTTTACCCGCGAGTACCGGGCCGGTACCGTCAACGAATCTTGAGAGCGCGGGCATCTGCAGGTCGGGGCGTACGACGAAAATACCGAGCGCGAGCATGGCGATTACGCCAAGCTTTACGAATGTGCTGAGGTAATCACGCGGCGCGAGCAGCAGCCAAACCGGCAGTGCACTGGCGAAGAATCCGTAGATGATGATCGCGATGGCGAGCGATATCGCAGAGAGGTTGAACCAGTGAGCGTATGCGGAACCTGCAATCCACTGTCCCCCGAAAACCGCCATCAGAACAAAACCGAATCCGATCGCCGAGCATTCCAGAACCTTACCGGGACGCCAGTAGCGCAGATATAAGCCCATCAGCACCGCGATGGGCATAGTGGCGGCGATCGTGAATGTTCCCCACGGGCTGCCTGTCAACGCGTTCACGACTACCAGCGCCACAACTGCCAGCAGCACGATCATGATCATCAACACCGTGATTAATGCGACGAAGCCGCCGACCTTGCCAATTTCGTCGCGAGCCATCTGCCCGAGCGATTTGCCATCGCGGCGCAGCGAGGCGAAGAGAATGATGAAGTCCTGAACCGCGCCGCCCAGCACTGCGCCAATGATGATCCAGAGCGTGCCGGGCAGATAGCCGAACTGGGCGGCGACGACTGGTCCTACAAGCGGGCCCGGACCTGCGATGGCGGCGAAATGATGGCCGAAGGCGATCCACTTGTTGGTGGGGACGAAGTCATGACCGTTATCGAGGCGCTCGGCCGGCGTTACGCGGCGATCATCGAGCGTCATCACGCGCGCGGCGATGAATTTTCCGTAAAAGCGATAGCCGACCAGATATGTGCTGGAAGCGGCTGCAATCAGCCAGAGGCTGTTAATGTGCTCGCCTCGACTCAGGGCGATCGCGCCCAGTCCGATGGCGGCGCAACATGTCAGAGCTATCCACAAAAACCTTCGCAAAAGAACCATTCTGTTGAGCGTGTCAGAACCGGGGTATGGAATGCAAGACCGAATATGAAGGAATGGCGCCCGAACCTAAAACGCGGCCGCCGGCATCCAGCGAACCGATGTATCTGGCTTCATTTTCGGTTCGTCCTTCAAGGATTGCGCTGAAATGAAAACGAGGGTAGTGGAGAGAACGAAAGACGTCGCCGTTGGACGCGATGTAGGTTCGCTGACTCACCGGGGGACCGAGACGGCGAACGATGGAAGAGTAGTCGTCGACCGGTTTGAGTTCCTGCCAGACCCGATTCACGCGTACGGAGGAGATTCGATTCCAGACTTCGATCGGGCGAAAAACATCGGCGGTAATGGCCGACGCGACGATTCCGAGCATAACGAAGACCACGGCTTTGCGCCCCGATTTCACCGGCGCGGGCGGTTCGAGACGAATGCTGACTACCGGCGCGGAACGCGTGCGGCGGGCGGGCCGAGGCGTGTCGTTCACGGCAATTGGCAACTGGACCACAGGCCGTCGATAGGGCACGGCCATACCATCGCGCCACTCCATTTCGCGTGTCAGGCCAACGATCATGGTTGGCGCGTTGGCGGAAATGTCAGCGACGAAGTTCCGCGGGATGCAGGCTTCGGCGCCGGTGTGGGTGTTGACTACGACGAAATCCGACCAGTTTGAGCGGCGGAAACGCCACTCGTTATGTGCGATGCCCAGGATGGGCGGATAGAAGGAAAAGCTGCGGCCAGCCGTCATTCCCGGCAACCCAGGCAGGAGCGACATCGACATGATTCATGATACCCGTAGCAGGAAAACCGATGTCCCGAGGGCCAGGTATCCAGTGTTAATTAGCCGTGGGGATGCGTTCTGCGTGATCGACTACGATTACGTCGACGCGCGTTTTGGTTGGATTCAGCTTCAGGCCGGCCTGTTGTTCCATCGCGGTGAAGATGGTGGGTGCGGCGGGACCGGGATCGTCCGGAGCCGTGGGTCTCATCCGGGCCGGCGCATAATCCAGCGTGATATCGAACTTGCCCTCTATGCCGGTGTTGTTGATGAGGCGCGGTCGCTGCAGCACTCCGTTCACGATTGACATGCCCAGTTCGTTGCGCAGTGCGGCCGCAACCTCGTTCATTGAATATTCACGCCATGTCGAGTGAGCCACGCCATTGGTCACGCGAGTTTCGCCGTGCATGTTTGGTTTATCCGGATCGATTACGGATGCCTTCAGCTTTGATCCGCCTTTTGCCACTACCAGTTCGAAGCCGGCGACTTCTTTCGTATCGCGGTGCGTGGTGAGTGCGAAGCGATCGGCGAGAAGATGTTGCAGCATCAGCTGGAAATCGGCCGGGGTTGTGCCGTGGTGAGAGACTGCCTCAACGGAGTAATACGTGGTGCCAAGCCAGGCAGGGCCGGAAATCTGCTCCGGATCGACGCCGTACGCTCGGGCGAGCATGAACGTAAGCGACGTACGATGCCATGCGATTCGATCCGGATCGCTGGTGCCCGGGCCACCGGTGCTCGCCCCGTTTTCTACTGAGGCATCCACGGATTTCATCGACGCGGCTTCGAACTGTTGGGCGAAGGCGGCGGTCGCAATGCAGAACGCTATGAGTATTTTCATGCGAGGGTGTCCTTTGCGAAATCAAGACAACGTTTGATGTCGGCGAGGCGGGTGGTTCCGGGCACGGTGGCGTAGTCGCAATCGATGTAACAGCGAGCGGAATACTTCCGATCACGCACAAGACGAAGGATGTCTTTGATGCGGGAGTCGCCTTGTCCCCAGGGCATGCTTACGTTCGATTTCGTGCGATCTTTGAGATTCAGACCCCAGATGCGGTGGCCGGCATTTTCGACGAACTGGAAAGCGTCCCAGCCGGCGCCGGTGGCGTCCCCCACGTCGATGCTGGTACCGAAGTTTTTCGAGTAGCTTATCGCTTCTTCAAAGTCGGCGGGCTTTGCCATGGCTTCGGGATCGGTTGAATTCATGTTGGGCCGACCCTGAAAGGCCACTTTTATGTTGAACTTCTCGGCAATGGGAGCCAGGCGCTTCGCGGCTGATTTGGGCAGGACGCAGTGCAGGTATTGCGCGCCCAGCGTTTTGGTGACCTGGCACGCGCGGGTGAGATCTTCGTCGCTGGTCCAGTTGCCAAGCGTGGCGTCGTAAGAGTGGATCGCGAGTCCGGCTGCTGCGAACTTTTTCCGGATGGCAGTGTAGTAATCGAACGGCGTGGTGAGATGCCACTGGCGCAGCGATTCCATGGCCGCGACCTGTTCGGGATTGGGTCCGCGTCCCGCGCCGGGCGCACGCCCCTGCGTTCCGCTTGCGCCGAGCGCTCCGCTGGCTCCTCGTGCGAATCCGCCGCGCGCGGGCCGGGCTTTGGATGCGAGATCGAGCGGCTCGGTGTGAAGGCCGTAAAGAAGGCAATCGCCGATGCCGGTTCCCGCCATGTGGGTGACGATGGCGTCGAGAATTCCTTCACGCGGCAGCGTGTTGTAGCTATAGCCGGCCACGCCGAGTTGAATTCCGTGGACGTTCGTGACTACGCGGGCCAGCGCCTGGGTAGCGGGGAGAGTTGCGAGGGCGAGCTTTCCAAGGTCGCGACGAGTATACATGAGCTTCTTATTATTAAACGATTTTGGTGTGCGGCGCGCGAGGCGGGAACAGCTCTTCGATCCGGCGGCGACGGTAGTCGAAGATGCGCTCAACATCGCGGCGGACGAGTAGTGTCCGCGCGATACGTCCCAGCGGGCCGAACGGTACACGATATCGCACGACGTCTTTGATCAGCGTGCCGCCGTTCCGCTCGTGAAACGTGTGGGTGTGATGCCAGAGTGCGAAGGGACCGGAGAGTTGTACGTCCGTGAAGCGGTGGGGCGGATTCCAGGAGCGGATTTGGGTAGTCCAGCCGAAGGGGATGCCGCGAAGACTGAGGCGATAGCGGATCAGTGTGCCGCTTTGGATTTGCGCGGTGCTGACGGTGCGGACTTCGAAACGAAGCCATGGCGGCGTGATGGCTTCAAGATTTCGCGCTTCGGAGAAGAAGGCGAAGACTTCAGGGAGCGAGCGGTCGAGCCACTGTTCGCCGCGGAAAGTGTAGAAGGGTACTGGCAGAAACTTTATGCTAACTGAGTCAGCCGCGGGAATACCCGAGACTCCGATGATCCGGAATGCACGCGGCATGATCTCTGCGGGCGCGGTGCTGAACCCGCAACTTTTGCTTGACAGTGGTTTCCACGGAACCTATAATAGTTTCCATGGAAACAAACTCGCACGGAAAGCCGCCCGGGCCCGATCCCGAAGAACACCTCGGCTACTGGCTGCGGCGCGTTTCGAATCAGGTTTCGGGGGCATTTGCGAGAGCGCTGCAGGACGAAGGCGCCTCGGTTGCGGAGTGGATGATACTCTGCTCCGTACGCCAACGGCCCGGGATTACTTCGGGAGAACTGGCTACGGATCTCTGCGTAACGCGCGGCGCAATTTCGAAGATCGTCGACAAGCTGGAAGGCAAGAAGTGGATTTCGCGGTCTTCCCATGCAGAAGACGGCCGTGTTCAGATGCTTTCTATGAAGGCTGCCGGCAGTCGCATCCTGCCGCGGCTGGCCGGTCTCGCGGGTCGGAACGATGAACAATTCTTCGGCTGTCTGACGAGCGAAGAGGGAACGACGCTGCGGCGGTTGCTCGTCAAACTGGCCGATTTTCATCAGATCAGAAATATCCCCATTGAGTAAAGACTATGAGCAAAGCAATTCGCAATCTACAGGCAGCATTGAAACATGCATTGGCTAATCGGCCCGCGGCGGGCGGTTTCCCGTACCTCGCAGAGACTTTACGACTGGCAGGGGTAGAGCGGAATGTCTGGACACTGCCCTCGTGCCAGAATTTGTATCTGACGGACGACGGACCGGTAATGATGCAGGGCAGTCCGCTGGTGAGCGGGATCGTGGACGTGCCGCGCTTCAATCGCGAGGCGCTGATCGCGGCGATTCGGACGGATCAGGCGGGCGAGAGCACCTTTCCGGAGTTTCTCGCAGCGTCCTGGCGCGCAGGTGTTGTTCGCTACGACGTGGACTTTGCCGCGCGCACGGTCGCGTACTACGGATGCGGCGGCGAGGAGTATGTGGAGGCCTATCCGGCGGCTGAGGTTGATTTCGCGAGGTCGGATTCGTCGGAGTAGCTATGATTTCACCCGACCGGACTGAGGCCGGGATTCAGTTAGCCAAAGGCACGTCGTCGGCGTGATCCACAACCAGGATTTTGATCGGCTCCGTTGACGGCACCAGTTTGAGACCGAGTTGTTCCTCGGCGGCTTTGGCGAGGAATGGAACGCTTGTGCCTGTGGCTTCGATCGTCGGATCGTTTGGCGTAAACGCAAATACGATTTTGAAATAGCCATTCAGGCCGGTCGCATCGAGGACGGGCTTTCCGGCAAACTGCGCCATTCGACCGGCGAGCTACCGCATCGTCATGGAGCCGGTGAACTCCATCGATCCGTCCTTGTGGTGGGTGGGAGAGTTACCAGACCCTGAATAGCCCTCGGCCGTCGGCTTCATTTTGGGTCCCGCAGGCAGAATCTCCAGACGATAAATGGCGAGGGTCCGGGTATCCCAGTGGGTTGCGAGATGAAAGCGCTCGATCAATAAATTCTTCAGCAGCTTACGCATTTCGTCCGGTGAGACGGGCGCGCCGGTGGCTGCCATGATGTCGTAGTTTCTGGAGCCGGCGGAATCGGGAATCGATAGTTCGAGACCCGGCAGTTCGAATGCCTCCTCAATCAGATAGCGCAGACTCATGGCTTTGGAATCGAGCCGGCCGGGAGAGACGTTGTAGTGAAAGAAGCTAATCGGTTCCGCCGATGGCTTGATTGACGCCGCTTCGAAGGAGCGGCCTGTATCCGGCACCGGCTGGCCGAACATAAGCCCGGCCGCAAGTGTGGAGGCGAGACAGCTGCACAATTTCATGGTGATCTCCTTCTGCACAGGGGATTTCATCCATATGACGGTGATCAGACGGACAGCGTTGAGGTATATGTTGTCCGGAGGGACCGGAAGCAGACGCCTAGGTCTGGCGACAAACCGGCGACGGGCATTGAGGAAGTGTTTGGATGGACACAGCCGGAACGGCGATGCGTGGCTAACAGGTGGCGACACAGGGCGTATATCGAGTACATGACGAGGTTGGCGATCCCGGCTTTTGCAACCGCTTTCCTATACATTGCGTTCGGTGGCGTAACGTCCGGCACTGCTCCCCAACACGGGGATGCCATTGCAAAACTGATGACAACGCTGCATGGGCGAGGTCAGTTCAACGGGGCAATCCTGGTTGCGGAACACGGAGTGGTGGTGTTCGCGAGTGGATTTGGTAAAGCCGACATCAGCAACGGGGCCGACTTTACTTCAGACACCCTCTCCGACATCGGGTCCGTGACAAAGCAGTTCACGGCGATGGCGATCATGATGCTCGCCGAGCAGGGGCTTTTGAAGGATGACGATCTGGTGTCCCGGTACATTCCGGAGTTCTCCGGCGCTCCGCACATTGGCCAGGTCACGTTACGACAGTTATTGACGCACACCTCGGGAATTGGCGACTACGGAGATCTGGACATTGACGACTCCGGCCTGACGCCGCCTTCGCTGATCACTGCGCTGCTGAAGAAGGATGCACTGGTGTCGAAGCCCGGCATTCGATATCGCTACAGCAATCCGGGATATGCTTTGCTGGGCATTGTCATTCAACGCGTGGCTGGAATGTCTTTTCACGACTTCCTGGCTCAGAGGATCTTCGTGCCGTGCGGGATGACCAATACCTTCGTTTATGACAATCCGGCGGCGAGGCGCCCTGGAATGGCCGTTGGGTACGGCACTTTCGGAGAGATCGACAACGGCGGTCCGACATTGGTACCCGGCGATGGCGGAATCTTTTCGACTGTCGACGACCTGTTCAAGTGGGATCGAATGCTCGATACAGAAGCATTGGTGAAGCGATCGACACTTATGCAGGCGTTCACACCGGCGACTGTACAGGAAGGCAAGTCGTCGTATGGCTTTGGATGGAATGTGGGTCCGGGCGGCGCGAACACGTACGTGTGGCATACGGGCAGCCATGCGGGCTTTCGTGCGTTCATCGAGCGGCGGCTGGCGCAGCGCTCTGCCGTCATCATGCTCACGAACATGGGCAACAGCAAGCGCCAGGAAATCAACACGGCAATTCAACACATCCTGGCGGGTGAGCCTTATAGCTTGCCGCTGCGATCCGGCGCTCAGGAACTGTATCGGATGATTCGCGAGTCCGGAGTTCAGAAGGCGTTCGGGGAATTCCGGCAGTTGAAAGACGGCAACGAATTCGATCTGGGAGAAGGGGAGTTGAACGCGCTGGGATACCGGGTTCTTTATGGAGACCGGAATGCGGCCGGCGCGATTGAGATTTTCCGGCTCAATGCCCGCGAGCATCCTCTCTCTTCCAATGCGTACGACAGTCTCGGCGAGGCGTATCAGGTGAGCGGCGACAGGGCTGGCGCGATTGTCAGTTATACAAAGGCCGTAGTGCTCGATCCTTCTAACGGGCACGCGAAAGAGATGCTGAAGAAGTTGAAGCCCGACTATCGGTTGGCGTGGCTTATCGGTGTCGCCATTGCCGCGGCTTTGGGAGCTGCCGTCGTTGTTCGGCATAGACGCAGAATCGGTAAGCGGATGTGAGCCTGGACGCCTCCGCGCGGGATTTGCGGTACCGATTCCATACCATCCTGTACGCTGTTAGAAGCGATGAAAATTACACGAGTCCGCCCCCTTGTCATGGGCACCCCATGGCGCAACCTGACCTTTCTCCTTGTAGAGACCGATGAGGGTCTGACCGGCGTCGGCGAAGTCCGCATGATCAACAATACGGACGCACTGCTGGGCTATTTGGCCGAGGCCGCGCCGCGCTACGTGATTGGCGCCGATCCGTTCGATCGTGAACTGATTGTGGACAGCATGCGGCGCAACGATTACAGCCGCGCCGGCGAGGTTGCGATGAGCGGAATTTCGCTGGTCGAAATGGCGTGCTGGGATATTGTGGGTAAGGCTTTGAATCAGCCGGTATATCGCCTTATGGGCGGCGCGGTGCGGCAGAAGATCAAGGCTTACGCCAACGGCTGGTACACCGTGGAGCGCACGCCGGAGGAATTTGCGAAGGCGGCGAAGCGCGTAGTGGCGCGTGGGTATGAGGCGGCGAAGCTCGATCCGTTTGGCGCTGGCTTCTATGAGCTGGATCGCAAGGAGCGGATGCGGTCGATTTCGTTGGTGGAAGCGGTGCGCGATGCGGTGGGTCCGGACTTCGACATTTTTGTGGAGATGCATGGACGGTTTTCGCCGGGCGCGGCTATTTCCATCGCGAAGGACCTGGAGCCATTCCGTCCGGGTTGGTTTGAAGAGCCGGTGCCGCCGGAGAATCTGGCTGCGCTGAAGAAGGTATCGCAGGCCATTACGTCGACGCCGATTGCTACAGGCGAGCGAATTCATTCGCGTGTGGAGTGTCGCGAATTGTTTGAATTGCAGGCTTGCGATATTGTGCAGATCGATTTATCGCACTTTGGCGGGATTTCTGAGGCGCGGAAGCTGGCGGCGTGGGCGGAGTCTTATTACATGCTGATGGCTCCGCATAATGTGTGCGGGCCGGTGGCTACGGCGGCGAATCTGCATCTGGCGGCTTGTACTCCGAATTTCAAGATTCAGGAGCACTTTAATGATTTTGCGGATGCGTGGGTGAAGGGCGCGGTGGATGTTTATCCGGAGGTTGTGGATGGGTATTTCAGTCTGCCCGAGCGGCCGGGGCTGGGGGTTGTGCTGAATGAGGAGTTTGTGAACGCGCATCCACGGGAGCAGGTGCATTTTAATTTGTTTGCCGAGGATTGGCATAAGCGGCAGGCTAAGGCATAGGGGGCGCGGGGAGGTATGAAGTCTGATTTTGAGGATTGGTGGAATGACGTTCAATTGCGGTTACCTTCAGGTACGATGCTCCGGACATGGAGCCGATCAAAGGGCTTGCTAACTACCGAGTTCAAATTCATCAAATTCCTGCCTGCTCCAGGCGACACTCTCGTTATTGATGTGGAGTCGACCGGTGGCACTCGTGCCATCGCTAAGGATGAAGTGAAGCGCGTGTTCCTCCTGTGGGATCGATATCGAGACGGGACGCTCGCAAGGCATAAGCTTAACCTTGGCATGAACTCGAGCCATATCATCGGTATCTTGCATTGGCTCGATGCGCAAGCCGAGCAACTCGGCATTTGGCCATAGTAATTCCCGGCTACGATGCTGCTTACGCGTGGCGGCGGGGTCAGATAGGTGGGCCAACTCCGACAGAGTTGACGCCGATCATGCAATGTCAGTTTCCTTCTGCAACCCCTGCGCGTGATCGTGGGGGCCAGAGGTTACGGAAGCGCGCGGATCCTTCCCGCCTTCTCGATCTGAATTCGCACATGGCGACGGGCTTCGCTCATTTCTTCCGGCGTAAAGCGCCCGTGCTCTTCTTCCCACTGCTCTACTGCCGCCAGGCCTTTCGCAACACGTGCTGCGTCGGAGTGCGAGAGACGGCGAAGCAGTTCCGGGTATTCCGCCATGAATTGGTCCGCCGCATGGGCAAAGGTCGAGGCGCCGCTCTCTTTCTCTCGCTTCAGATATTCAATGAACTGAAGAACTAACGCTTGCTGGTCGGGCGACAGAGATTCCACGGCGTCGATGAGAATATCGCGGATCATTTGAGGTGAGTATAACTGCCTTTGAGCTACGCTTGGCTCTGAGAGTGCCGAATTCGAAGACCGACGCGACTAAAGTCGCGTGTCCCCCTTAGTCGTAGACGAAGTGCAGAACCTTCTTCAAATCCTCCCACGCTTCGCGCTTGGCTTCTACGTTGTATGCCCTTAGCAGATACGACGGATGATAGGTCACGATCAGCGGAATGTCGTTCCACTTGTGCCATTTGCCTCGCAGCTTCGTGACGCCGTCCTTGCCTCCCAGCAGCGCCTTCGCTGCCGTCGAGCCCAGCGCGCAGATGGCTTTCGGCCTTATCACCTGCAACTGGCGAAAGAGGAATTGTCCGCAGATTGCCATTTCATCGGGTTCGGGCGTGCGGTTATCCGGCGGGCGGCATTTCACTACATTGCAGATGTAGACGTCCCCACGCTGCAGCGGAATGCCTTCCTTCTTCGCGGTCCCTTCGATCATCTGCGTGAGAAGCTGGCCGGCGCGGCCTACGAAGGGGATGCCTTGAGCGTCTTCGTCGGCGCCCGGTCCTTCGCCGACGAACACCAGCGGGGATTGCGGGTTGCCATCTCCGAATACGATCTTGTTGCGGCCCTTGTGGAGGCCACAGCGGGTGCAATCGCCGATATCCTGGCCAATCTGGATGAGTGAATCGCCCGCGGGCGCGAGACCTGGCAACGGGGTCGGCGGCGGGGTCGGCGTAGCTGCTACAGGTCCCGGTTTGGACTCCGTGAGGACCGGCATCGCGGCAATCTCCGCTTCGGCTTCCCGGCGATAGAGTTCTTTGACGCCCAGGTCGCGGAAGTATTCGATCTTCCTGCGCAGTTCTTCGGGACTCACCGATTTACCGCCATCTTTAGCGTCACAATCTGACTCAGAATTCGGTCGGAGATTTCGCGCTTTGGCGCGCGCGGGACTTCCACGACTTCCCCGCCCCGCAGCACCAGCGTGACTTCATTGGATTCGGATTCGAAGCCCGAACCTTCCACACCTACGCGATTGGCAACGATCATGTCGCAGTTCTTTTCTTCGAGCTTGCGCTGCGCGTAGGCGAGCGTGTTGTCGGTTTCCGCCGCGAAGCCGATGAGGAGCCAGCGGCCACGATGGCGTCCCAGTTCGCCGAGAATATCCGTGGTTGGCTCCAGTTCGACGGTACGCGCCGCATCCGACTTCTTGATCTTGCGCGTAGCCGGCGAAGCGGGGCGGAAGTCTGCAACTGCCGCGCATTTGATTACGATTGTCGCTTCAGCAACGCGGGCGAACACTGCTTCGCGCATCTCGGCAGCGGTTCGCACGCGCAGGACTTCCGCTCCTCCCGGCGGATCAATCGACACCGGGCCGCTTATCAGAATCACCTTCGCGCCGCGAGCGAGCGCCGCTTCCGCAAGCGCATAACCCATCTTTCCGCTGGAGCGATTGGAGAGAAAACGAACCGGATCGATCGGTTCCTGGGTCGGTCCGGCCGTAATCAGGACCGTTTCGCCGGCAAGATCGCGGGGCGCCGGATTTACTATGCGACGGATGGCATCGACAACTGTCTCGACTTCGGCCATGCGCCCGGCGCCGACGGTTCCGCAGGCGAGCAGGCCAACGCCGGGTTCTACGATTTCGTGTCCGCGCCGGCGCAGCGTTTCCAGATTCGCGCGTGTCGCTTCGTGCTCCCACATGTTCGTATTCATGGCGGGTGCGAGGATCACCGGTCCGCGAAACGCCAGATACAACGTGGCCAGGAATCCGCCGGCGAGTCCATGCGCGAATTCCGCCAGGATATTCGCCGTGGCCGGTGCGATCACAAGCATGTCGCTTTGCTGCGCCACTTCAATATGTTCAATTGCAGCGGAAGCCTCGAACAGGCTGGTGAGCACCCTGCGCCCGGTCAGTGCGGCGAATGTGTTCGCAGTGACGAACTCTTCGGCAGAGCGCGTGAGGACTACCTGCACTTCATGCCCGTCGTGAATCAGAAAACGGGCGATATCGGCAGCTTTATACGCTGCGATACCGCCCGTTACGCCTAGAATGATTTTCATTCGATCCGCGGGAACCGCCGGTGGACGCCGGTTTAGAGCGACAGTTCGTCGACCGGTTCAAGCGCCGCCAGAGCATCGGGCGGCAGGTCATACTTCACAAGACCGCGGCGCGCTTCTTCCATCGCGATCACGGTCGATTTCTTCGAGGACGTTGGCAGCACAGGCCGCTGGCCGCCCTGCAACTGCCGCGCGCGCTTGGCAGCAACGATGATGAAGCGGTAGGTGCTTTGATCGACATCGTCCGGCAGCGTGCAGTGCGCGTTATTTCTGGGTGTTGTTTCGCTCATATTCTTTCACTCCCAACCTTTAAAACCCGGCTTCAAACGTCTGCAGAATGGGGCGAATCTTCTCTTCAACCCGCACTCTTCGGACCCTTTCGGCCCGCACGATCGATTTCAGCGATTCCACGGCCAGTTCCAGATCCTCATTCACCAGCACGTAATCGTACAGGTTGTAATCGCTGATTTCCCTGGCCGCGTCGTTCAATCTGCGGCGAATCACTTCGTCGGCGTCCTGGCTGCGGTCGCGAAGGCGCTTTTCGAGAATCTCGCGCGAAGGAGCCAGAATGAAAATTGTTACGGCGTCGGGAATCGTCTCTTTTAATTGTCGCGCACCCTGTACGTCGATGTCGAGGACCAGGTCTTTGCCGGCCTTACTGGCCGTGGCGAGGGCCGAACGAGGGGTGCCATAGTAGTTGCCGAAGACGTCTGCGTATTCGAGAAACTCATCGGCGGCGATGCGGCTGGCGAACTCGCTTCGGTCAATGAAATCATAGGCTTCGCCGGATTTCTCCTGGCCGCGCGGTAGACGGGTGGTGCAGGAAACCGAGAACGTGAGGCCTTCCACTTCGGCCATGAGGCGTTTGACCAGGGTGGACTTTCCCGATCCGGAGGGCGCCGAGATGATGAAAACAGTGGTCATTCGATATTGAGAGCCTGCTCGCGGATTCGGTCGATTTCGGCTTTGGCGGCGAGGCCGAAGTCTGTTAACGCGAGGCCCTGTTCGCCGATTCCGCCGGTTTTCGAGAGGATCGTATTGGCTTCGCGATTCATTTCCTGAAGGAGGAAATCGAGTTTCTTTCCGGTTTCGCCTTCGGCGGAGAGCAGGCTGGCGGCCTGTCCGGCGTGGGTGCGGAGCCGAACGAGCTCTTCGCTGATATCGCTGCGCTCGGCGATGAGGGCGGCTTCCTGGGCGAGGCGGGCAGGATCGATCTGGCGGCCTTCCAGGAGTTCGCCAAGGCGTTCCTGCAGACGGTTATGGAAGTACGGGAGCGCGGTTGCGCGGATGGCTTCCATCTGCGCGACGAGGTTTTCGATAGTGCGGACCCGCGCGCGCAGTTCGGTTTCGATCGCCGCGCCTTCGCGGACGCGGAAGGCATCGAATTCATCGAGGGCTTCGCTCAGAGCGACGAGGACTTCGGATTCGAGAGCCGAATCGGATTCCGGCGTCGCGGCGCGGGTCTCAATCATGCCGGGCAATCGAAGCGCCTGGTTGAGATCGGGTTCGGAATCGATTCCATAGCGGCTGGCGACGGAGCGAAACGATTCGAGCCAGGCTGTGAGCAGCGTTTCGTTGATGAGTGGCCCATTCGTGATCGCTGCGGCATTCCGCTTGTATGAAACCTGAATCTGGACGTGTCCGCGTGAGACGCGTTTGCGAATTGCCGCGCGCATGGCCGGTTCGATTGCGTCGAACTCGGAGGACGTGTGGAAATGAAGGTCCAGACTGCGGTGATTGACGGCCTTCAGGGTGAGAAAAAGGTCGCCCGATGGCAGATTGCGGGACACCCGGGCAAAGCCGGTCATGCTGCGAATAGGCATCGAAAGACGGGGTCTTTCGATTATGGCATCCGCCGCGTTATCACTTCGCAGTGATGGCGACGCTGGCGATGTGCTGCTCCCATTCCAGTTGAAGTTTGGCGGCTTTAGGACCGGTCTGGGAGAGCGTCATCTTATAGGTTTCGATGAGGGCCGGCGGCTTGCTCATCGTCATTTTGACGCGCCCGAGATCCTGCTTTGCGTCGTAGGTTAATCCCCACTGCCCGGTTTGCCTGTTGATGATGAGCTGCCAGTTGTTGGGATCTTCCACCAGCGCGTAGATGGTGTAGTCGCCTTTGGGAACGTTCAGGGTGCCGATCGTAAGGTCGGCGTCGGTGTGGAAGGCGGTGGCGTCGTTCGCACCGGCGCGCCAGACGGGATAATTGGGATCGTTGGAGATGATTCCGCCGGGTCCGAAGATTTGTCTCTTGCGGACGGAGGGCGCGGAGTACTTAATGGTGAGCGTTTTGCCGTCAAGCGTCACCGAAGTCGTGGCAGGCGGGCTGGGCGGAGCCTGGGCGGCGGCAAAGCCTGCAAGTAACAGCGTAGTTACCAGATATTTCGCGAATTTCATTGGCGTGATCAACTCCACTCGCCAGCATACAATGCTTCCGATATTCGCGAACTTTTCGTGGGCTGACACGTATAACGATCAAGAGGAAAGGGCCATGAGATCGGGCATTGCGGAAACACTGATGGTGATGGGTTTATTTGCGACATCGATTGCGTGTGTTGGCGTAATTGCAGAGTCCGTTGCGCCGCGGGCCTGTCCGGGATCGTACAGTCAGCCGCGCCGGGCTCCGGATGCGTGCGGCACGGTCCGGTCCGAACCTTTTATTGCACAACTGGAAGGAGCGACGCATGGCTGCTCGTAAGCGCAGGAAGCTGATCTGGATTACGGCGACGGTGGTGGTGCTGGGCGCCGGGGGGTTCTTCGGCATGAAGGCCATTGGAAAGAAGCCGGAGAAGATTGAGCCGGAGAAGCTGGCGAAGACCGAGAAGATGGATCTGGCGCGGTCGGTTGTGGCGACAGGAAAGATTCAGCCCGTCACGCAGGTGGAAATCAAGAGTAAGGCCAGTGGAATTATTCAGAAGTTACCGGTGAATGTGGGAGATATCGTCCACAAGGATCAGGTGATCTGCGAACTGGATCAGAACGATCTGCTTCCGGCTCTGCGTCAGCAGCAGGCAGCGCTGCATGTAGCGGAGGCGAATCTGCGCTCGGCGGAGGCGGATTATGAGCGGTATAAGGTGGACGCTCAGGGCGCCGACCTGCCATTCCTGCAGAAGGACATGGAGCGGGCGCGCAACATGTTCACGAATGGCCTGATTGCGCAGAACGCACGTGACGATGCTGAAAAGAATTATCGGATTGCGGCGAATAAGCAGGAGTCGGCGCAGGCGAATCTGGCAACGGCAAAGGCAACGATTGCGCGCGATCAGGCGGCGCTGGAGCAACAGCAGGCGGTGGTCGCGGCAGCGCAGGAAAATCTGAAGAACGCGACGATCGTATCGCCGATCGATGGCGTGGTGCTTTCGCGCGACAGCGAAGTGGGTACAGCGGTGAGTTCGATTCTGCAGGTGGGGTCGAGCGCGACACCAATTATGACGATTGGCGATCTCAACGAAGTGTATGTGAAGGGGAAGGTGGATGAGAGCGATGTGGGGCACCTGTATCTGGGGCAGCCGGCGCGTATCAAGATCGAGTCGTTCAAGGATCAGAAGTTCGACGGCAAGGTTACGAAGATTTCTCCGATGGGAACGGAGAAGGATAACGTCACCACGTTTGAAGTGCGCGTTTCGATTTCGAATGAGAAGAAGATTCTGAAGGCGCAGATGACGGCGAACGCGGAGATCGTGCTGGAAGAGCACAAAGGCGTGCTGGCGATTCCCGAAGGAGCGGTGCTTTACAACAAGGACAAGTCGACGGCGGTGGAAGTTCCGGATGCGGTTGATCCCAGCGGCAAGAAGAAGCTCTCCGTATCGCTCGGCATCAGCAATGGCGCGAAGACCGAAGTACTCAAGGGCCTGAATGAAGGCCAGCAAGTCATCCTGCAATGACGTATCTGAGCGAGTTGCTGCGCCAGGTAAGCGGCAGTCTGCTGCGCAACAAGCTGCGGAGTTTCCTCACCATGGCAGGCATCGCGTGGGGGCTGGCTTCGATGGTGCTGGTGGTTGCGATGGGCGACAGCTTCAAAGAAGGCCAGCACAACAGTACGAAGCAGATGGGTCAGAATCTGACGATTCTGTTCGGCGGACGTACAGAGATGCAGGCGGGCGGGCAGCGCGCGGGACGGCGTATCCGGCTGAATTATGCGGATGCGGTGGCGCTGCGACGGGAGGGATATTTCATCGAACGCGTTTCGATCGAGCTGGAGAACGGGCTGAAGGCGACGAGCCCTTTTAACAGCGGCTCGTTCGATGCGAGCGGTGTGGACGGGGGGTATCCCGATCTGCGCACGATCCCTATTGGCGAGGGGCGGTTCTTTAATGAGCAGGAGGCGGCGCAGGGGGCCCGCGTCTGCATCATCGGGCGGGATGTAAAGAAGCAGTTGTTCGGCTCGCGCTTCGGTACGGTGGGCACGACGATATCTCTGAATGGACTGCCCTATCGGATCATCGGGCTGATGGCGGATAAGGATCAGAACAACAGCTATTCGGGCCTTGACGAGAAGAAGATTTTCGTGCCGTATGAGGCGATGGCGCGGGATATGCCGCCTTCAAAGAACTACGACGCGGGCAACCTTTCTGAAATCCTGTACCGACAGCGAGAAGGCGTGGATTCGCTGGTGGTTGAGAAGCAGGCACGGAAGATTGTCGGTCACAACCATGACTTCGATCCACTCGACGAGAGTGCGATGGGAATGTGGGACACCGTGGAGGACCAGAAAGAAGTGGATGGCATCTTCGATTCGATGACGGTGTTTCTGGGATTCATTGCCCTGGTCACGTTGTCACTGGGCGGGATTGGCGTGATGAATATCATGCTGGTCACGGTTTCCGAACGCACACGCGAAATTGGTCTGAGGAAGGCGTTGGGCGCTACGCGGGCTCGCATCCTGGCGGACTTCATGGTGGAAGGGACAGTGCTCGCGTTTGTAAGCGGGTTCATCGGATGGTGCGTTGCCTTCGGACTATCGAGCGCGCTGAAGCTGGTGAAGATGCCGGATATGTTCCCGGGATTGCCCGTGAGCTGGGCCACCACCGCATTGGCTTTTGGAACGCTCACAGTAATCGCGGTGGCCTCCGCCATGCTGCCCGCGTGGCGTGCGTCCGCGCTCACCCCGGTGGAGGCGTTGCGCTATGAGAGGTAGAGTCGCGTGACGGTCGGATCGATTCTGCGGGAAGCAGGAGCGGCGCTGAAGTTCAATCGGCAGCGCAGCCTGCTGACTATGGCTTCGCTTGCCTGGGGCGTAGCTTGTTTTGTCATCCTTTATTCCTATGGTGAGGGGTTCGGGTTCGCATTACGGAGTTCATTTCAGGCTGTAGGGCAGGATTTGATTCTGGTCTTCGGCGGGCAGACTTCGACGCAGGCCGGTGGACAGCGATCGGGCCGCGAAATTCGGCTCGATCTTTCCGACGTGGAGATGATCCGCGACAATGTGCCGCTGGTATCGGCGATTTCGGCGGAGGTCATGGTGCGCGGCGCGATGGTCGTGCGGGGCGCGCGCGAAGAGGCGATGTCTTTGCGGGCGGTGGAGCCGGTCTATGAGAGAGTCCGGAACATGTCGCTAGACACCGGACGCTGGATTAACGGAGAAGACTACCAGAATAAGCAGCGAGTGGCAGTGCTGGGCGCCAAGGCGGCGCACAAGCTCTTTGGCGAAATTCCGCCGGTCGGGGAGACTGTCGTAATCAACGGCATGCCGTTTCAGATTGTTGGCGTTCTGAAGCCGAAGACGCAGATTTCGAACTACAACACGCCGGATAACGAGTGCATCTTCATGCCGCTTTCAACGGCTTCGCTGTTTCGCGATATTCGACATCCGGAGGATTTTGTGTGGATGCCGGCGAATCCTTTGTTTCGCAAGCAGGCGCTGAAGGATGTGCGGGCAGTGATGGCCAGAACGCATAATTTTTCTCCGAACGATGAGCAGGCGCTGGAGGTCATCGTCTTCAACGAGTTTCAGAAGATGATCGATACGATGTCGCTGGCGCTGCAGATTCTTCTGGGGATCATTGGCGCGTTCACGCTGGCGATCGGGGGAATCGGGCTGGCGAATATCATGCTGGTTTCCGTCACACAGCGCACGCGCGAAATTGGTGTGCTCAAGTCGCTCGGAGCGACGCGGCGATCGATTCTGTGGCAGTTCCTGTTTGAAGCGATGGCTATTGTTACTGCCGGCGGATTGCTCGGCGTTTGTATCGGCTGGGGAGCGACGGCAGGCATCGGAACGCTGCCTTTGCTGGGTCCGTTGTTTAAAGATACGACCGGCAACGGAGATATCCATCTGCATATATCGCAGTTTGCGGTTGTTACGTCCACAGTTGTGCTGGAGATAATTGGGCTTTTCGCGGGATGGCTGCCGGCTCTGAAGGCCTCACGGCTCGACCCAATTGACGCTCTGCGTTATGAATGAGGTGATGCCCGGCAAGCCTGTTGTGACCCGAGAGTGGAAGGTTTTCGATCCCCGGGATCCTGAAACGGCCAGTGGCGGGGCCGAGTTGCTGGATGCGACGGTACTGTTGCGCGGTGGCCAGTGGTGGATGTTCGTTGCGGGTCAGCCACACGGTTACGGCCCCACAGAGATTTTCAGCGCATATCTGCCGCAGGGCGCGAGACCCGGTTCGTCGCCCTGGACTCCGGTTCGCGATGTTGCCGGAGAGTTGATTCCGCTGGCGGGAAACACGGCGAGCAGGTCGTGGGATGGAAATGGGGGGGCGGCACTGCCCTTCCTATGTAAAGGGTTTCGATCCGCGGCGCAACGAGTGGGTGGAACGCATCTATTATGCGGGCGCAGCCGAGAATCTATGGGGACCTTATACGATTGGATTCCTCGAATGGAATGGTGCCGAGTGGATTAATTACGCGCAGCCCTGTTTCTTCGCGAATGAGGAATGGGAGCGTGGCAGCGTCTATGAACCGAACCTGATCTATCACGAGGGCAAGTGGCGGATTTGGTACGTCGCGGGTTCAAATCATCAGGATTACCTGGTTCACGGGTACGCGGAAAGCGAAGATGGCGTAACAGGATGGACCACCCATACTATGTTTGCGCCGGCGGAGATGAAGATGTTCGATTTCTTCGTTTCCAGACGTGGCGATCGATTTGAAGCGGTCTTCTCACGAGTATCGGTTTCGGGCGGCGAGCCTCCGCAGGAGACGGGGCTATGGTGGTGCTCGGCGGACGAACCATCGGGCAAGCTCACTGACTGGGGCTCGCCTGTGCAGATCATGACTGCGGCAGATCGGGGGTGGCACGCCGGTCCATGGAAGCCTTCGATTATATTCAGCGATGACGACGATTCCCGGGCTTTGGTGTTCTTCGATGGCATGTACCGGACCGACGATCCGGGTCCATTTCCTTTCGCCTTCACGCTCGGCTGCGCCGAACTGGCGATGAACGAGATCCGGCTATAGACTGAACGCGGATGGATCCGGCGCGCACCGCATACGACGAAGTCTATGTCTACAGCATGGGGCGTCCGTCGTTTATCCTGCAGCACGTCGCAGACGTTTGCACTGTCCAGACCGCCAACAGGGCGAGCCAGCCAATCGCTGTTGTGTTTGGGCTCGTGGGCCTCTGTCTGCGAGTCGAAAAAGGGTATTCGGGCCGCGAGGTGCAAATGGCTCACGCTACGCTGGCGCGGACGAAGCGGGATTGGCCGATACTGCCCCTCCCGGAAAACCGCGGCGAGAAGACGGTGGCGGATGTTCTTGTGGCTTCGCCGGGGCCGGAGCGAGACCGGGCGATCGACGACTGGTGCGGGTCGGTATGGACTGCATTTGAGACGGCTCACGATGACATCCGCCGTCTGATAGCGGAATACGAACTCTGATACTGTAAGAGCTTCGAGTTCAGGACCACGTTCGTCAGGAGACTCACATGCTTTCGCTCACCGCTGAAAACGATCTGATTCGCCGCGGAATCTCACGCCGAAGCTTTGGGAGGATCGCTTCCTTTCTTGCGGCGGGCTCTTCCCTTCCCTTTTCCGGGGAGATGGCCATGGCGCAGGCTTCGAAGGTTAGCGCACCTCCGGGCGCGGTCATGATCAATGCCAACGAGAATCCGCTTGGTCCCTGTAAAGAAGCGCTCGCGGCATTGCATGCGATCGCCAGTCAGGGTGGACGCTATCTGTTCAGCGAGGCTGACGCGGTGCAGAAGCTTCTCGCCGAAGGCGAAGGACTTCCGGCGGATCACGTACGCATTTATCCGGGTTCGAGCGCACCGCTGCATCAGACGGTGCTTGCGTTTTGCTCGCCGACAAAGCCGTACGTCATGGGCGATCCCGGTTACGAAGCCGGAGCCAGTGCCGCCGAAGTTGCGGGGGCGAACGTGCACCGCATTCCCCTGACGAAGAGATTTGCACATGACGTGAAAGCAATGGCGGCGGTTCCCGACGCCGGAGTTATCTGCATTACGAATCCCAACAATCCAACGGGGACCGTCACGCCGCAGGCCGATCTGGAGTGGCTGATAGCGAATAAACCGAAGGGTTCCATCGTTCTCCTGGATGAGGCTTACATGCATATCGCGCCCAATCCTCGCTTCAATTCAGCGATGGTGGCGGCGGGTGGCGACATCGTGATTCTTCGAACTTTCTCGAAGATTTATGGCATGGCGGGGTTGCGGGCAGGTGCGGTGCTGGCGCGTCCCGATCTCATCGCCAGCCTGGACAAATTCAGCAACAACGGCATGCTGCCGATTACCGGAATGGCCGCGGCCGGGGCGAGCCTGCGGGCGAAGGGGCTGCTGGAGGAGCGACGAAAGATCATCGGCGATACACGCGAAGATGTACTGGCGTGGCTGGCCGCCCGCAAGCTGAACTGCACGCCCTCGGTGACGAACTGCTTTATGGTGGATACCGGAAAGCCGACGCGCGATGTGATTGCCGCGATGCAAAAAGAGAATGTTTACATCGGACGCCCATGGCCGGTCTGGCCCACTCATGTCCGCGTCACTGTTGGCACTCGCGAAGAGATGGAGAAGTTTAAGACTGCCCTCCGCAAAGTCTTATCCATCTAGAACGCTGAATCTGCGAAGATGGCGGGTAGCGATGTTTGGATTACGCCACAAGAGCGCTTTGATCCTGTGCCTGCCTGCCGTAATGGCATTCGCGCAATCCGACAACGTGATCAGCCAGGCACGCGAAACCGCATTCTCTTTTACTCAGTCACTGCCGGATTATATGGTGAAGCAGATCACCACGCGCTTCGCTACCGACGCGGCTCGGAACAGCCGCACGGCGTGGAAACAGAATGACGTGGTCACGGCTGACGTGACCTATGAATACGGTCGCGAAACGTACGCGAATCTGCTGGAAAACGGTAAGCGCGTGAAAGACGCCCAGCAGACCGGGACGGGCGTTTGGACGGAAGGCGAGTTTGCGGGAATTCTGCGGACCATCTTTGCCACCGATACAGCGGCAGCATTTTCAGGCCGGCAGCAGACTGTAACGGCGGGCCGCCCATCCTGGCGTTATGCCTATTCTGTTGAGCAGCCACATTCCGCATGGAGGGTGCGCGCAAACGGCGAAACGCTGCGTCCGAAGTACTCGGGATTGATCTGGATCGATCGTGAAACCAGCCGCGTGCTGCGGATCGAAATGCAGGCACGCGACCTGCCGCTGGAGTTTCCGCTCGACAGTGTCACAGCATCGGTGGACTATGACTTCGTCCCTATCGGCGACGGGCGCTATCTGGTTCCGATACATTCGGAAACAGCCAGTTGCCTGCGAGGCACCACGCAGTGCACGCGCAACGTGATCGAGTTCCGAAATTATCGAAAATACGGGGCGTCCACGAGTATTCAGTTCGAGGGAGCGGCTTCGCAGTAACGGCTAATTTCGGTGGAATTCGTCGCCGATTCCACGGATGGCGATACGGCTTCCGTCGTTTCCAACCGCGCGGGACAATCGCTCGATGGGCTCTTCATAGCCTTCGCTGCTGAGTTTGAAGGTCTGGTGGTGCACAGGAAGCACCACATCGGCGCCTGCGTCGTTCGCCATTGCCAGCGCCTGCTCCGGGTTGCAGTGAGCGTGGATCCACGGATCGTATGCGCCGATCGGCATGATGGCCAGGTCAATGCGGCGTGAGGTACGAAGCTGACGGAAAGTGTTCGTGTAAGCCGTATCGCCGCCAAACATCACGCGGTAACGCGGCGTTTCGATTACGTAACCGTTGTAGCCGCGATGAGTATCCGTGCGCATCCGCGCTCCCCAGTGATTCACCTCAAACGCGCTTATGCGGGCCGGACCCACCTGCCGCGCTTCGCTCCAACCGAGTTCATGAACTGCCTGGAAGCGACTCGGGCCGACAAGATCGGAAGTATGCTTTGCCGTCACCACCACGGTCTGCGGATTCTTCAGCTTTCGCAGGCTTGGAAGATCCAGGTGATCCATATGCGCGTGAGAGAGCAGAATCAGATGAGGGACCGGAAGCGCGGCAATTTCCAGCGCCGGCGCGACGAGTCGTTTCATACCAATTGTGACCGGACCGAGGCCAACACCGATTCGGGTACTGAAAACCGGATCGGTCAGAATTCGGAAGCCATCGATGCTGAGCAGCACGGTGCTGTGCCCCAGCCAGGTCGCATGCAGGCCGTGGGACGTCCACGACGCTAAGTTCGGGCGGTGCGGTGCTGGCAGAACTTCGCGCCTGCGATCCTCAGCCATGCGCTCCCAAAGCATAGGGCCGGCTTTGCGGGCGAATCCCGCCAGCGTGCCAATTCGCCGCAGCGGTTCGAGAACAGACTCCATGCCCGTTGGATGCACTCCGGCGAGCAAAGGGTTCGTTTCTCAAGGCTGGAATAGTGTCCGCACGTTCATGAACCCGCGAATCATTTCCATTGCCGCGCCCCGAGCGCCTTGCGTTCGCTGCCCCGACCCAAACCCCGGCGCTCTGTACCTTCTATTGGGCCGCATTCACGTTTTGGGCGACGCGGGAAAGAACCTGCCGCGATAGTCTGGAGTTTCAACCGCAATGCTCAACCCGAACTCGAAGATTCTTGTCGCCGGACATCGTGGACTCGCCGGCTCGGCCATCGTGCGCGCGCTCCGCGCCGCCGGATATGGCAATCTATTGTTGCCGAGTCGCGCGGATATCGATCTGCGTTCGCAGACGGCGACGTACGACTATTTCGAAGCCAATCGCCCGGAGTTCGTTTTCATGGCGGCCGCGAAAGTTGGCGGCATCTACGCGAACAGCACTTATCCGGCGGACTTCATTCATGACAATCTCGCGATCGAGATCAACATCATCGAGGCGGCGCGACGAGCGGGTGTGGGCAAGTTTCTGTTTCTTGGGTCGTCATGTATTTATCCGCGGCTTGCAACGCAGCCGATTCAGGAGGAATCGCTGCTCACGGGTCCGCTGGAGCCTACGAACGAGTGGTATGCAATTGCAAAGATCGCAGGTATCAAGCTGTGCCAGGCGTATCGAAGCCAGTATGGATTTAATGCCATCAGTTTGATGCCGACAAATCTGTATGGGCCGGGCGACAACTTTGATCCCATGAACTCGCATGTGCTGCCTGCGTTGATTCGCCGATTTGTAGAAGCAGTGGAGAAGAACGCGCCGGAAGTTGTCGTCTGGGGCACGGGGTCGCCGAAGCGCGAGTTTCTCCATGTGGACGATCTGGCTTCCGCCGCGCTGTTTCTGATGCGTAATTATGAGTCGCCCGAGCCGATCAACGTGGGGACGGGCGTTGATTTGTCGATTCGCGAATTGGCGGAGCTTACGAGTGACGCGGCAGGCTATCGCGGGAATCTGGTCTTCGATAGTACGAAGCCGGATGGCACGCCCCGGAAGCTGCTTGATGTTTCGAAGCTGGCCGCGCTGGGATGGAAAGCTTCGATTCCGCTCGAAGAGGGCATTCCGACTACGGTGCGGTGGTATCGCGAAAATATCGCGCAGCTTCCACAATAACAGGCCACTCGCAAAGCATTTCGCCGGTAAGCCCTGCGATGCGCGCGGTTTCGGCGGCTGCTTCGTTTTCCGAGGCTTGCGATAGTTCCATGGGACGCCAGCAATCAGGCGATCCGATGAGTTCCAGCAGCCGCCACTGCAGTTGTCCGGCAAGAGAAATCCACGACGGCGAGCATCCGGTGAAGTTTCCCCAGCAATCTTCGATACGAGTTAGCAGAGCGCGGCGCGACACCTGAACGATCTCACGTGCTTTCGATACGAACGTCGCGGGATTCTTACTCAGCATCTTCAGGTGTTCACCGAGCGCCTGGAACGTTCCCACCGTCTGTATCGACATCAGCAAAATGATCAGTTCGGATAAGCGCAACGTTTGCGGGTCACCTGCAAATCGCGAATAAGGCCGTATCTCGGAAGGCACATGAGCGACGGCGATCGGCAAATGCATCGTCACGGCGTCCGGCATCGTGCGATGCAGAAGGTTGCCGAAGAAACCGTCTTCGTTGCGCCCTACCGGCAGAAACGGCGGGAGAAGGTCGCGATTATCGAGCCCGATCGCGGTCGCCATGCAGACGGTTCCTCGCGTTACGGTTCGCTGTTCCACCATTCGGAAAACTTCGCGGCTGCGCATTGCGGTGGCGAGCGTCGCGTCCGAACTCCTCAGTCGTCTGCCAGTGGAGGGCGAAGTCAGCCACAGCAGATGCGCCGGAGAATAGAAGCCGGAATCGCCTGCAACCCCATGACTTACGAGGCGAACCCGGGATCCGTCAGAAAGCTGCATTCCGAGGTATTGAGCATCTTCCGCCGCGACGTCGGCGTCGATCCGCGTACCGGCGGATAATGCTTCGTCGCGGTTCTCAAAGAACCGGATATCGGTTGGATCACCCGGTCCGCCGAGGCAAAGTCCACTGGCCCGATTTCCCCTCAATTCGCCGCGCGTGTCGTCGTCCACCATCAACATCCGCTGGCCCGCAGCCATCAGCAGAGCCGCGTTCCGATTCGCGCCGGCAGTGAACCAGCCATGATCGAAGCCAAGCAGGCAATACTGTGCAGCATCTGGTGAAACTCCGGCATTGGCTAATCGTTCCGCGAACGCGCGCCGGTGCTCTCGAGTTACATGACGAACCCCGGGCGGTGCTGTGGGCGCCCTCCGACGCGAGTCGTCCATCAGCAGAACTTCTGCAACGGATCCCGGCGCGAACCAATAGCTGGCAAGACACTGCGCCGCCACCTCGGGGCGATCCGCCGTTATCACCGCAAACGACACAGCGCTCACGCCGGACTATTCCCGAATCCGCAGTTTGTCCAGAAAATGGAAGAGCGCCACGCCGATCAGCGCGTTGATCGCAGCGAGAATCGCTTCACCCGGGACGTCAAAGACTACCGCCTGATCCAGCACCGCGCGCTGCAGTACCCAGTAGAGGAACTGGTGAAACATGTAGAAGATCAGACAGAGCAGAACGCGCACGAATGCATTCTCCACATCGAACTGCAGGCCGATGGATGCGGAGAAGTAGCCTACCATCGTGTTGCACAGGCCGTACATGCCAATGTAGAAGCGGGAAAAAGAATCCTGCGCGAGGCCGAGAATCATGCCGATCGTCAATCCGCGAATCTGCGAACGCCGCATGAGCGCGAAGTAAATTGTTACCAGCAGCGGGAGGTCAATCTTCGAGACAAACCGCAGCGTCTGGAATAACGGCAGGTAAATCTGAATAAGCAGCGCGGAAATCGGGGCCGCGATAAACACCCATACCGGATAACGCGCGCGCCGAACCTGCCGCGCGTCATCCACCAGAATGCGGTGCAGCGGAGAAGCCATCAGGGCCGGCCAATCCCGGACGCCGGCCGCGCGATCCGTGGACCTGAGAAAGCGTGTACGCCGGAAAACGCACGTGCCCCGGAGCTCGATCTGGCAACGCCCCGTCCGCCCGAAGCCCCTATTGCGCCACTGGCGCCGCTGGCCTGAAGCGGCGCGTTTACACCAGGAACTTTCAGATTAAAGTTGGGAAGCGATGAAGCAGTCCCGACATCGCCGAATGGATGATTCTGTGCGGCGCCGATCTTCCGGTACTGGTCTACCAGCTGATCCGCCTGAGTTCCGTTCGTTGTGGAAGGCGGCAAGCTGCCGGCAGCCGCGGCGGTATCGGGGGCCATGAACACGGGAGTATCCGCGGGCGGCGCATCGGGAATCTCCTGATGCACCGGATCCACAATCACGAACACTTCCTCGGGCGCGGCTTCCGCACCGAAAGGCTCAACGTAGATATCCTGGAACGTCGGCCCGTCGGTCACGCTGACGATTCTTCCGGCAGGCATGCCGCGCGGAAATACACGATCGTCGCCCGAGGTAAAAAACTCTTCGCCCTTCTCGACCTTCTGCCCCGCGGGCACGTAATCGATCTTCGCTGTGCTGCTGCCCATGCCCTTCAGCACGCCGCGCGTGTGGTTCTTCTGCGTTTCGACTCCCGCTGAAAATCCAGCATCCGTCACGGACAGGACCTGACTCGCGAACGGGTACACCGCCAGGACTTTGCCGACAATGCCATTCGGCGTAACAACCGCCATGCCCCGGTGGACACCCTCCACGGTACCCTTGTCAATCAGGACGGACCGAGTTCCCATGCCCGTGGTGGCGCCGATCACGTGCGCGTCAATCATCTTCGAGGGGGTGCGCGCCTTGAATCCCGCCAGCGCGGCGGTCCTCTGCGCTGCCGCGAGTTCGTTTTTCAAGAGTTGATTTTCCAGCCGAAGCCGGTCGCGCTCGGAACGCAGCTGGCGGCTTTCGTTGCGCGATCCGCGCCAGCTGAAGTAGTCGGTGAAGACACCGAACGCACCGGAACGCAGCCCTTCAATTGCAGTGGCTACAGGCGTTACGGCACTTACAGCCCAGACGCGCAGCAGGGGCACATCGTTATCCCGCCGCACCTGCCATGCGATGGCCGCGATCTGGGCAACAATCGCCACGAACAGCACGGTGATGTTCCGGTACCGATGCAGCAAATCCATTAGCGGCCTGTGTGGGGCGTTCCCCGCTTCCTCTTATTGATCGATTGAAATGCGGCGCAGAAGCTTGAAGTCGCTGAGCATCTTACCGGTGCCAAGCACAACCGACGCCAGTGCGTCGTCGGCAATCGAAACCGGCAGTCCCGTCTCTTCGCGAATTCGCTTATCCAGATTCTTGATGAGGGCGCCGCCGCCAGTCAGCACGATGCCGCGGTCGCTGATATCCGCGCTCAGTTCGGGCGGAGTGCGTTCCAGCGCCACCCGAATTGCGTTCACGATGGTCGCGACGCATTCTGACAGCGCCTCGCGAACTTCACCATCATTGATCTCAATCGTCTTTGGCACGCCTTCAATGAGATTGCGGCCCTTCACTTCCATGGTCAGCGGACGATCCAGCGGATACGCCGATCCAATCTGAATCTTGATTTGTTCCGCCGTGCGCTCGCCGATCAGCATGTTGTGCTTGCGCTTCATGTACTGCATGACGGCGTCATCCATTTCGTTACCCGCAATGCGCACCGATCGGGAATAGACAATACCGGAAAGCGAAATCACCGCGATATCCGTGGTGCCGCCGCCGATATCGACCACCATGTTGCCGCCGGGTTCGGTGATCGGCAGGCCTGCGCCAATCGCCGCCACCATCGCCTGCTCCACCAGATGCACTTCGCTCGCTTTCGCCCGATAGGCCGAATCCATTACCGCGCGTTTTTCCACCTGCGTAATTTCGCTTGGTACTCCGATCACAATGCGAGGATGCACCAGCATCTTGCGGTTGTGCGCCTTGTGGATAAAGTAGTTCAGCATCTTTTCGGTGACTTTAAAGTCAGCGATGACGCCGTCTTTCATCGGCTTGATTGCTACGATGTTGCCCGGAGTGCGGCCCAGCATCTCCTTCGCTTCCTTGCCCACCGCTTCGATATCGCCTGACGTCTTATTCAGCGCGACGATCGAAGGTTCGTTTACCACAATCCCTTTTCCTTTGGCGAAAACGAGCGTGTTGGCCGTCCCGAGATCAATCGCGAGATCGGACGAAAAAAGGCTGAAAAGAGACCGGAGGTTCATGTAAGTTATTCAAAAGGAAAGAGGTGCGATGGCTACTACGGAACCCTCATGGTAACACAGCCGGCCGGGAACGCCTTTGCGGATGAGATACTTTTCGGTTAGATGAAGATGCAATCGGTCGGAATTATTATGAACGGCGTTACGGGCCGCATGGGCACGAATCAGCATCTGATTCGGTCCATCGTGGCCATTCGGAAGCAGGGTGGCGTGGTGCTGCCGGACGGCTCTGCGCTCCTGCCGGATCCGGTTCTGGTCGGCCGCAATGCGGAAAAAGTGCAGCGGCTCGCGGATGCGAACGGAATCGAGCGGTGGAGTACCGATCTCAGCGAGTGCCTTGCGGATTCCCGAAATACAATCTACTTCGATGCGCAGACTACCCAGCGACGTGTGGCTGATGTCTCGACGGCGATTCGCGCGGGCAAGCATGTTTACTGCGAGAAGCCGATTTCGGAGACGGTGGACGAAGCGCTGGGCCTCGCTCGCCTCGCGAACGAGCATGGCGTGAAGCACGGCGTTGTGCAGGATAAGCTGTTTCTGCCCGGCATCATGAAACTGAAACGGCTCATTGCCAGCGGCTTTTTCGGTCGGATCCTTTCGGTGCGCGGCGAGTTTGGCTACTGGGTCTTCGAAGGCGATCTGCAGCCCGGTCAGAGACCTTCGTGGAACTATCGCGCGGAGGACGGTGGCGGCATTACCGTGGACATGCTCTGCCATTGGCGCTATGTACTCGATCATGTTTTCGGACCGGTGCGACGCGTGAGCTGCCTCGAAGCAACCCACATTCCCCAGCGCTGGGACGAATCCGGCATACCTTACAAATGCACCGCCGACGATGCTGCTTATGCCTGTCTGCAACTGGAGGGCGGCATCGTCGCGCAGTTTAATTCCTCCTGGACTGTGCGGGTGAATCGCGATGAATTGTTCGAAATGCAGGTGGATGGGACCGAAGGCAGCGCTGTGGCTGGACTCCGTAACTGCCGCACGCAGCATCGAGTGAATACACCGAAACCAGTGTGGAATCCGGATGTCCCGAATCCGATTGACTTCCGCGCAGGATGGCAGGAAGTGCCCGATAACACGGTTTTCGATAACGCGTTCAAAGTGCAGTGGGAGATGTTTCTGAAGCACGTAGCTCTTGGGACGCCGT
The DNA here is from genome assembly GCA_048498815.1 of Acidobacteriota bacterium. Lineage (GTDB taxonomy): Bacteria > Acidobacteriota > Terriglobia > Bryobacterales > Bryobacteraceae > BOG-234. Next base: position 38,630 of record JBEHXG010000022.1, read on the forward strand.
ATGTGCACGATCTGCTGGAGGGCGCCAAGGGCGTGCAACTGGCGGCGCTTGCGCTTGAGTCTTCGCGCACGGGCCGGTGGCTGGATGTTCCGGAACTTCAGTTATGAGCGAATTGCTCGAACGCCTGAGCCTGAATCAGATCACGCTCGATAAATGCTCACTGAGAGAGTGTGTCGATCTTTGCGTACGCCATGGCTTGCGATGGATCGGGCCATGGCGGCAAAAAGTGGCAGAGATTGGTATCAAAGAGAGCGCGCGGATCATTCGCGAAGCAGGGCTCGGTGTTTCCGGCCTGTGCCGTGGCGGTTACTTCCCGGCAGCGAATGCGGCTGAGCGCGCGAAGCGCATCGAAGATAATTTTCGGGCGATTGATGAAGCAGCGGAACTCGGTGCGCGAACGCTGGTGCTGGTGTGCGGGCCGGCCCCCGATCGCGATATTGATGCCGCGCGCGGCATGGTTGCCGACGGCATTGCCGCGATCCTCCATCACGCGAAGACCGCGCGAGTGACGCTGGCGATCGAACCGCTGCATCCGATGTTTGCGGCCGATCGCAGTGTGATCTGCCTGCTGGATGAAGCGCTTCACCTGGCGCAACAGTTTCCCGCGGAGGATGTGGGTCTCGCGGTCGATGCGTTCCACATCTGGTGGGATCCCTATGTTTACGCCAAGCTGAGCCAGTGCAAAGGCCGCATCCTGACCTGGCATGTCTCGGACTGGGCGGTGCCTCTGCCTGGAATTCTCGCCGGACGGAGCATGATGGGAACGGGAGTGATTGAACTTCGGCGTTTACGCAAAGCGGCGGAAGCCGCGGGCTATACCGGCCCAATTGAAGTTGAGATCATGAACGAAGCGATCTGGAACCGTCCGCCGGATGAAGTGATGGTCGAGATGAAGCGCGCGTTCGTGGAGTATGTTTAGCGCGTCACCACGATCTCGCGCGCATCGTCTCCGACCGCGCTGATGCGAATCTCGGTCCTCTCCCGCGGCAGCAGCTCCGGAAATCGCTCGGCCCATTCGAGCAGCACGAGCCCGCCGCCGCGAAACAGGTCATCCAGTCCAAGTCGCTCCACTTCGCGCGGCTCATCGAGACGGTAGAGGTCGATGTGAAATGCCGGATCTTGCTCTCCGTATTGGTGGATCAGCGTGAACGTCGGGCTGGCAACGGCATCTGGTTCCGCCTTGCCGATTCCTTCGATAATTCCCTTCGCGAGCGTAGTCTTCCCCGCCCCCAAATTGCCAATCAGCAGGACCGCCCCACGCAGTTCCGGAGCCAGCCTCCGCCCCAGCGCGATTGTCTCTTCCGGCGACTCAGTTCGATACGTTTCCGATGGCACGAATCCCCTCAGGCAGCCAGCGCAGCAGATCGGTCGCAATAACCGGCTGCTCGCCCAGACGCCGCGCAGCGCATTCACCGGCGAGTCCATGCAGGTAAACTCCGGCAAGCGTCACGCGATCCGGATCTCCCGGAAACTGCGCCGCGAGTCCCGCGATCATGCCGGTTAGAACATCGCCGGTTCCACCGGTGGCCATCGCGGGCGATCCCGTTGAATTGATCCATGCTCGGCCGTCAGGCAGTGCGATTACGGTTCCCTCACCCTTGAGCACCAGCGTCACACCGCGATCTTTCGCGAACGCACGCGCGATCCCGATGCGATCGGACTGCACAATCGGAACCGGCAGTTCCGTGAGCCGCGACATCTCACCGGGATGCGGCGTCAATATCCGCGCGGCTCCCGGCTTTCCCCAATCCGCGCTGCCGAGGCAGTTCAGAGCGTCCGCATCCACCACCATTGGCTTCGCCACCGATGTGAACAGATTGCGGACCACCTCCCGAGTCCCGTCTTCAATTCCAATGCCGGGCCCAAGAGCGGTAATGGTGAACTTCGAGGCAAGCTCCTGAATCTTATCGAGCGATGCGCGTACGATCGCACCCGTCTTCGACTCCGGCAGCGGCTCTATCATCAGTTCCGGACTGAATGCCGAAACCGCGCCCGCCGCCGACTCCGGACACGCAACGGTAACCAGTCCGGCGCCCGCGCGTAACGCCGCCATACCCGCCATCGCCGCCGCGCCTGATTTGCCTCGCGCTCCCGCGACTACCAGCACGTGTCCATAGCTGCCCTTGTTGCTGCTTCCCGCGCGCGGCGCAAACAAATCCGCAATCTCCCGCGCGACGGTCAGCGACAGATCAAACGAGGGATTGTTTTCAAACAGAGATGTCGGACTTCCGATCGCAGCGATTCTTAACTCGCCCATCAGGCCGCGAGCAGGAGGCAGCGCATGGCAGAGCTTCGGCGCGGTAAACGTGACAGTGGCATCGGCACGAACAAACTCACCCGGCGCAGTCCCGCTATCCCCTGCCAGGCCCGACGGCACATCCACCGCGACCACCTTCGCGCTCGGAAAACCACCATTGATCCGCCCAATGGCATTAAGAGCCGCACCAGACGCAGCGCCACGCAGGCCGGTTCCGAGAACAGCATCGACAACGAGCGTCGCTTCACGCATTTCCGCCGTGAATTCGCGAACCTCACGAACACCCGCCGCGCGCAGCATCCGCAGATTCGCAGCCGCATCTCCGGCGAGTTCCCCCGGATCGGCAATCAGTACGACGTCGAGCGCGGCGGGTCGAAATCGCGCATGCAGGATTCGAGCGGCCGCCAGCCCGTCGCCGCCATTATTTCCTTTGCCGCACACCACCACAACGCGCTGCTTCTCAACAGGCGCAAAACGCCCGGCAATGTAATCCACCACCGCGTGCGCCGCGTTCTCCATCAGAATGACGCCGGGAATTCCAGCCTCGATAGTCGCGCGATCCACGGCATTCATCTGCGCGACGCTGAGAATCCTCACCCGATGCCCCGCACAATCAGGAGCGTCATGTCGTCCGCCTGCTCCTTTGACGTGTCCCAGTGCCGCACAGCCTGGAGCACTTTCTCCACAATCACGCTCGGAGCTGCATCACGATACCGCATCACCACTTCCGCCAGGCGCTCGGTGCCGAAGTCTTCGCCGTAGGCGTTCTCCGGCTCTGTAATTCCGTCGGTGTAGGCGACGAGCAGGTCGCCCGGCCCCAGAGATACCGTGCGTTCTTCATATCGCATTGACGGAAACGCGCCGACAACCGACCCGGTGACTTCCAGTAGCTCCCACGTATCGCCGTGAATGAGCAGCGGAGGCAAATGTCCGGCATTCGTGTAAATCACCTCACGCGAAGGTGGCTGATACAGCCCGAAGAAGAACGTCGCATACTTTTCCGGAGACGTACTCGCATACAACAGCCGGTTCAGACGCTCCACCGTAGCGGAAGGAGATATCGGCCCGATCCCTTCGGAAAGTTGCGTGCGCATGATCGACTGAATTGAGGCCATCAGCAGCGCGGCGGAAATACCCTTGCCCGCCACATCGCCCAGCGCCAGCGCGAGTTCGCCATCCGCCGCCGTGAAGTAGTCATAATAATCGCCGGATACCATGCGGGCTGCGTGGCACACGCCGAGCATTTCCACCGAATCTCCGGCCGGAGGCTTGTGCGGAAACAAGCGAGTCTGCACCTCGCTCGCAATCGCGATTTCCGACTGCAGCCTTTCCTTCTCGCGCGTCACGACCACGAACTGCTGCAGCTGCGCGGCCATCTTATTGAACGAATGCCCCAGGTCGGCAAGCTGATCTTTGCCCCGAACGGGGATTCGGTGAACGAAATCGCCCTCGCCGATCCGCATCGTTCCTTCATAGAGGTTATGAACGGCGCCGGTGATTGTTCGTGTCATCGATACACCAATAAACAGCGAGATCAACTCAGCGAGTCCCAGCAAAGCCAGCAGAACATAGAAGCCAACCAGAAAACTCTGAGACGACTGTATCTTTTCCGGAAAGACCACTCGCAGCACCGCCGAGAGCCGCGTCGTCCCCAATATCACCAGGTTCCTGCCGGAGTTCGCGCTGCCCCACTCGGCCAGCCTGACGGGCGTAAAAGACACCACCTCAACATCGAACGCGTTATAGGCCGGGGGCAATTTGCCTGCGGGCTTCGTCGCAAATTCAACATCGTCGCCATCCACGGAAATCGCGCGCCTGGAGGCGTTCGACGTCGAGATGTGCACACCGCTTTGAATCTGATCCGGCGGCCGAATTAACTGCCTCGGTAAACGAATCGTCCCGAGGCCCGGAACCAGATTCGAAAGCACCGAATCCGTCAGCGGCATCATTATTTCCGCGCGGGCGCCCGCATAGTTCGCGAGCGAGATCAAATAGGGATCGCTACCCCGATAAATTACACCGGTGAAATCATGCCAGCCGTCGGGCAGCATTTCTATCTTCGAATCGGCCGGATAGCGGAACTCCTGCGGACCGACAACCAGCGCCTCAAACGCCTGAATTCCGGTCGCGGTGAGGTGCTGTGCGATCGCCAGACGGTCCTGCGGCGCGGCCCTCGCCAGCAGGCGCGCGGGTACTTCGATCGATTCTTCGCGCCGCTCCAGCGCGGAATTAATCAGATATCCGGCGAATTGCCCCGTCAGCACCCACCCGGCGACAAAAAACAAAGCCAGGATCAGCGTGATCGGCACCGCCGCAATAAACAGGTAGGTAACGATGAGCCGATTGCGAACCTTCCAGATCAGCCGCTGCTTCGTCCAGCGGTACAGTTCCCAGGTGCCCCAGATCAGCAGTCCAAGGGTGATCAGCACGGAAACGGCAAGCAGGCGGCCCCAGACCACCAGCAGGCCATCCAGAACCGCAGCCGCCAGCGCCACGGAACGTCCCCGCGTCAGATGGAACCGTGCTGGAGTTTCACCCCTCACAACTTCGAATCGCGATGCGGAGGATCATCCGGCCGCACACTGTGCGAAATCGCGGGCACTTCGGCCTCCGGTGGCTCAGACGGCTCAGCGTGGCTGGTTAGGCCATTCTGGAGAAGTGCAAGCGCTTCGTCGGGCGTATCGGCGAACTGAAAGAGATTCATATCCTCCGGCGATATTGTTCCATACTTCACCAGCGCGTCGAAGTTCACAACCTCTTTCCAGAATTCCGATCCGTACAAAATGATCGTCATTTTCTTCGCCAGCTTCTTCGTCTGCGTCAGCGTCAGGATCTCGAACAGCTCATCCATCGTGCCAAATCCGCCGGGGAATACCACCAGCGCTTTCGCCATGTAGGCGAACCAGAATTTACGCATGAAGAAGTAGTGGAATTCGAAGCTCAGCTCACGCGTGATGTATGGATTTGGGAACTGCTCAAACGGCAGACCGATATTTAATCCAATATTTTTTCCCCGCGCATCTGAAGCCCCTCGATTCGCCGCTTCCATGATGCCCGGGCCGCCACCCGAGCACACCACGAATCGATAGGTCCGCTCGCGGAACGTTTTCGCCCACGTCGTCACCATGGCGGCCAGCGTTCGCGCATCGGTGTAGTACTTACCCAGCGGGCTATCTTCATGTATACGCGCCGACCCGAAGAACACTACCGTATCCCGAATCCGCTGTCGCCGCAGGTGAGAGAGCGGCTCCAGGTACTCGGAAAGAATCCGCAGAACCCGGGCGTCCGGACTGTTCAGGAACGGTTCGTTCCTGTAGGCCAGCAACGGGCGTGAAGGCGGTAACGAAGCCGGTGGTATCGCGTTTTCTTCACTCATGATTTGCTCTCGTCGCTTCCTTCCGATCGCTTCTTCAGTTCACGAACCGTACGCAGAATCTCCGGCAACTTCTGAAACGCCGTAATCGCGCGCAGCCATTCGCCCGCGTCGAACGCAGGCGATCCCGAAAGCCGCGCCTTTGCCGGTACATCGCCGCCAATACCGCTCTGCGCATAAATCGTCGCGCCTTCATGGATCGTCAGATGTCCGGAAATACCCACTTGCCCCGCCAGCAACACATCGCGCTCCAGGACGCTGCTTCCCGCGAGACCGGTTTGGGCGCAGATGATGTTATCTTCTCCCACCACGCAGTTATGCCCGATCTGGACCAGGCTATCCACCTTGGCCCCGCGCTTCACCCGGGTCTCGCCCATTGATGCCCGATCGACCGATGTCAGGCTTTGGATCTCCACGTCGTCCTCAATCACTGTGACGCCGGACTGCACAATCTTGTAGTGCGTCTTATCCGATCGCTTTGCAAAGCCGAAGCCATCGCCACCGACCACCACACCATTCTGCAGCACCACGCGATCTCCCACACGGCAAAACTCCCGCACCACCGAATGCGAGTGCGCAGTAAAATCATCGCCAATTACCGCTCCCGGATAAATCACGACGTGTGGATGTAGCACTGCATTTCGCCCAATCACAACTTCGTCGCCAACGGAAACAAAAGCCCCGATCGAAGCACCCTCACCGATCTGTGCGCTCGATGAAATCGCCGCCGAAGAATGCACGCCAGCCGAGGGACGCGGCGGCTGATAAAACAACCCCAGCGCCCGCGCGTAGTCGTAATACGGATTCTCCGAAATCAGCGTGGTCTTTCCCGCCACAGGCCTAGCCGCCAGCACCGCGCTCGCTTCAGTCAGCTTCAGTTTTGGGGCATACTTTGAGTGCGAAAGAAACGTGAGATGACCGGGTCCCGCGGTTTCGAGGCCGCGCACTCCGGTGATCTCAATCTCCCCGTCACCCTCAACCGCGCAGCCCAGTGCGTGCGCCAGTTCAGTAATCTTCATGGTCAATCCTCAGATTACACCGGAAGAGATTCCTCCACTATCACCATGGAAAGCTATTAACTTCAGTTAGTACGGCAAAGGGCGCTGACAGACTTTACTTCTTGGAATCCCAGGCCGCCGACCGCACGTCGGCCGCGCCACGCGCGGTCTTACGACGGTCCGGGATACGGAACACGTTGGCGCAATCGAGGCAGTGATATTGACGCTGACTGGTAACAAAAGCCTTAATCCGTTCCAGACCCACGGCGTCAACGATCTTCAGCCGCATCGACTTGCACTTCGGACACACATTAATGATATTAGGCGGCTCGCGCCAATATATCAAGATGTTATGCCCAATTCAGGAACGGAATCTACCTGCATAAATCGGGTCATTTTGACCCGGCAAGCCCGTGGACGGAATTGGGTGAATTCGCACATCTCGCCACCCGGCGAGTATACTGGACAGTACTGCTCCATGGACGTGTCACCGATCCAGCCGCACCTCGATCTCTTCACCATGAAGGCGATGTCGCTGGTCACCATGATGGTGGTCACTGCGGCGGCGCTGCTGGCGTGGCACGTGAACCGACGGGTCGCGGGAATGCGCCTCTTCACCTTCGGAATCACCACGATTACGATAGGCGGACTCCTCGGCCTGGGGCGCCTCGCCATTCCTGGGAACTTCATCATTGCCCTTTGCAACGTAGTGATGGTCGGTGGCCTGATTACGTGTAGCCAGGGAATCCGGGAGTTCCGCGGACTCCGCAAGTTTCCTCCAATCGTCGTCGGTTTGGTTTCGCTGCCAGCCGCTCTGTTCTATAGCCACTATCTCTATCAGGTGGATGACCTCGGAATGCGGGTCGGCATTGTCTCCCTGATGTTCGCCATTGTTGCAACAAGCGCCTCGTTGGCCCTCGCCCGGCGCGTGCCCGTCGGTCAGCGCCTGGTTCTCTGGTCGCCCGCGTTCGCCTTCGCTTTTACGGCGGCTTATTCCAGCGTCCGGGCCTGGGAAGCATTCACAGGACACTACGGTCCGAATTTTCTATCTCCGGTTCCTACCGAGATCGCCACCACGATCTGCGCCAATATCGCCTTTATTTTGTGCGCATTCGGGATGGTCGTCGCATCCAATACACTGCTTCGGCGCGATGCCGAAACCATGGCGCTGCGCGACCCTCTCACCAACCTGCCGAACCGCCGGCTGTTTCTCGAACGCCTGCAGGACGCCGAAATCCGCGCCCGTGCCACCGGTCATAAATTCGGTCTGATTTACCTCGATCTCGACGCCTTCAAGCAGGTAAATGATCTCTGGGGCCATGATGTCGGCGACGCACTTCTGCGCGGCGTCAGCGCTTCGATGCTGCGCGCGCTCCGTTCCAGCGACTGCCTGGGTCGAATCGGCGGCGATGAATTCGTCGCGCTGGTGGAAGGCGTGAACAACCGCCGCGAAGTGGATATCCTCGCGAGCCGGCTCAAGCATGCCGCCGAAAGTATACATTCCGACGGCGGCTATACGCTCTCCACGCGAGTCAGTTGCGGTCTCGCCGTTTTCCCTGATGACGGTGCGACTTCGCACGACGTCATGCGCGCCGCGGATGCCGAAATGTACCGGTCGAAACAGCGCGCCCGCAAGGACGAAAACAACCCCGCACCGGCTCTTTCCACGAAAGCCGTCCGCGCCGAAAAGACGCGCGACGCCCGCCGCGGACGCTGATTCCGGAATTCCTGAAAAAATTCCTTCCATTTTGAGCATGACGGAGTTAAGATTCCCTCATGAGGGCAGAGTTCCAGATTGGGATTGTCGTCGTTTTAGGTGAACTGGCCGCAATTTATCTCGCCTGGCGGTTCTCAGTTCGGCGCAATCGCAATGCGGCCGGATGGGTGCTGGCCGCGATTCTGGTGAATTGGGCGGCGGTTTTCGCCCTGGCGCTCAGCTCGTACAACTTCGGCGAGTGGTCTCCCCGCGCTTTTTGCCGCGACTGCCATCTGCCGCAGCTGGCCAGGGTCGTCCGGCCGGGCGGCGCTTTCTGGAATACGCTAATGTTCGCGCTCGGTCCGCTGACAGCGATTGCTTACGCTATATGGAACAAGTACCGCGAGCAAATCGTCTGTGGCGACTGTGGTTCTGATGATGTCTTCCTCATTCCCGCGCCGGATTGTGCCCTGATGTTCCCGCCAGAACCGATTCCTGTACCGCAGCCGACCGTTCAACGGATTTAGTTGGCGGATGTCGGCGCGGTCTACGTTATCCGCTGCCAAAATCTCAATTTCTTTACGTTTCGGTCAAAGCTTCAACCCTAATTGCTCCTGAATTGCGCGGAAGATATCGGGCGGATCGTGATCCGTGCACTCTGCGGCGACTGTACACCCGCAGCTAATAATGGATTCAATGTGTTCTCTCTGGAGGGGCATCGTCCGGCTCGCCGCGACGCTCGGCTTCCTCATGATCTTCGTTACCATAACCCCGGTTCTCCGTTACTGGGTCACCGCACTCTCCACCAATTGGGGGCCTGGCGATGGCGACACACTGATCGTCCTGGGTCAGGACATGACTGCACCGGACATGCTCGGCCCAGGCTCCTATTGGCGCGCATTCTATTCCGTTCTCGTCTGGCGCGAAGGTCACTTCCGCCGAGTCGTCGTCACGGGCAAAGATGCTGCCCCGCTCATGCGCGACCTCATGGTTAACCAAGGCATTCCGCGCGCGGCGATCGTTGTCGAGACTGCCGCCAATTCCACTCACGAAAACGCGGTCTTCGTCGCCGGCCTCCTCCGCAGGCAGCCGGATCGCACAGTCCTGCTCACCTCCGACTACCACATGGGACGCGCGCTCCGCGCCTTCCGCAAAGCGGGCCTCAACCCCAGCCCCCTCCCTTTCCCGGATGCCCGCAAACAGATCAACAACGTCTCCGCCCGCTGGTCCGTCTTCCTCGAGTTGCTGGACGAAACCGCCAAAGTCGCGTGGTACAAACTCCACGGCTGGATTTGACACGCTACCCTGATTTCCATATGAATCGCCTCGATGAACTTCGCCGCCGCCACGCCGCCGCCGAGGAAGGCGGGGGGCCTGAGCGCCGCGAGCGCCAGCATCGCGAAGGCAAGCTTTCCGCCCGGGAGCGCGTGGACCTCCTTCTTGACGAAGGCTCCTTTGAGGAAACCGACAAGCTCATCGAACACCGCTGCCGCGATTTCGGGATGGAAAAGCAGGTCGTCCCGGGCGATGGGTTCGTCACGGGTTATGGCCGCATCAATGGCCGCCACGTCTGCGTCTTCGCTCAGGACTTCACCGTCTTCGGCGGCTCGCTTTCCGAAACCAACGCCATCAAAATCTGCAAGGTCATGGACCTCGCGCTCAAGACCGGCGTGCCGATCATCGGCCTCAACGATTCCGGCGGCGCACGCATTCAGGAAGGCGTGCTTTCGCTGGCGGGCTACGCCGACATTTTTCTGCGCAACACTTTGGTCAGCGGAGTGATCCCGCAGATTTCCGCGATTATGGGCCCATGCGCTGGTGGCGCTGTTTACTCCCCCGCCATCACCGATTTCACCTTCATGGTGGCCGACACGAGCTATATGTTCGTCACCGGCCCCGACGTCATCAGGACCGTCACCCACGAAGACGTCACCAAAGACGAGCTCGGCGGCGCGATGACGCATAACTCCCGGAGCGGAGTCGGCCACTTCATCGCGGCTACGGATACCGAATGTATCCAGATGATTCGCGAACTGCTGACCTTCCTGCCGCAGAATAATCGCGATGAGGTTCCACGTCGCAGAACAAGCGATCCGATTGATCGCGCCGATCCGGAACTCAATACCATCGTCCCCGCGGAATCCAATCAGCCATACGACATCAAGGAAGTGATCCATCGCGTAGTTGACGACGCCAACTTCTTTGAAGTCCACCAGCATTTCGCGCGCAACATCGTCGTGGGATTCGCTCGCCTTGACGGACGCTCTGTCGGTATCGTGGCCAACCAGCCTGCATTTCTCGCGGGATGTCTGGATATCGATTCATCCGTCAAAGGCGCCCGGTTCGTGCGATTCTGTGATGCGTTCAACATCCCGATCGTCACCTTCGAAGACGTACCTGGCTTCCTGCCCGGCACCGGGCAGGAGTTCGGCGGCATCATCCGCCATGGCGCAAAACTGCTCTACGCCTACGCCGAAGCGACCGTCCCGAAGATCACCGTGATCACGCGCAAAGCCTATGGCGGAGCGTACTGCGTCATGGGCTCGAAGCACCTCCGCACAGACCTCAATCTTGCCTGGCCGACAGCCGAGATCGCCGTCATGGGTGCGGAAGGAGCGGTGAATATCGTGTATCGTCGTGAGCTCGCAGTTGACCCGGAGGCCCGCCCGCAAAAAGTAGAAGAGTTTAATGAGCGCTTCGCCAGCCCCTTTGTGGCAGCGGAACGTGGCTTCATCGACGACGTTATCGAACCCAAAGAGACCCGCGAGCGCCTGATCAGAGGCCTGCGAATGCTGGAAACCAAGGTGGACACCACCCCGCGCCGTAAACACGGCAATATTCCGCTGTAGGTTGAAAACCGCAAGGTTGGTGGAATTCAGCCAGGAGCTGAGAGCCTAACCCAAGCGATATCAATAAATCCGGATGGCGCTCCGCATGCGTATCAGTGGGAGACCAATGGACCGCCTGATATCACTCCTGCTAGCCACAGCCGCCGTGGCCGCGATCTACCTGGGCTATACCCTGCTCTGCGAACTCCCCGCAACCAGAGGCGCCGGACGAATCAAGGTGATTCTCCTGAACCTGATCCCTGGAGCTCTGCTGACCATAGCTGGAGCAGGTATCCTGACAACTCAGGCGCAAACACTGATTGCCCGCCATCGCGCCCTTCACCATCCAGCGACCGGACGGACCACCGAACCAATAAAGTTATCGGAGCAGGCATCAGCGGAAGCGCAGCACAGATTTGTGCACGGTTCGTACGCGGACTAGTGGATCCGCTCACGACACGCACTCCGGCTCTCCCTGCCCCACCCGTCGACCCTCCGTTATATCCTGACCCTTAAAATGAAACTCACCTTTCAGGGAGCCGCCGGCGGCGTCACCGGTTCCCAGCACAAACTCGAATCCAACAATTCCACAATCCTCCTCGATTGCGGCATGTACCAGGGCCGCCGCCGTGATGCCGAGCGCAAAAACAGGGACATGCCCTTCCCCGCCCGCTCAATCGATGCCGTCGTCCTCTCTCACGCCCACATCGACCACAGCGGCCGCCTGCCACTCCTCGTCCAGCAGGGCTTCCACGGTCCCATTTACACCACGCCTGCCACGATTGACCTCTGCGCTTCTATGCTTCGCGACACCGCCCACATCGCCGAGAGCGACGCCGCCTTTGTCAATCGCCACCATCCCGAAGACCCCGCCGCCGACCCGCTCTTCACCATGGCCGATGCCGAGGCCACGATGCCACTGTTCCGTCCCGTCCCGTATCACCGGCCAACGGAAATCGCAGGCGGTCTCACCATGGAATCCCGGGACGCCGGCCACATCCTCGGTTCCGCCTCCATCGTCCTCACCGACGGCAAAACCCGCCTCGCATTCTCCGGCGACGTCGGCCGCCCCGGCCTCCCCATCATTCGCGATCCCGAACCGCTTCCGCCTGTGGACTACCTCATCATGGAAAGCACCTACGGCAGCCGGAAACACCCCCAGCAGGGCGAAGCGCTCCGCCGTCTGGAAGACGTGGTCCACCGTACCCTCGGACGCGGCGGCCGCCTGATCATTCCCGCTTTCGCCGTCGGACGCACCCAGCAGATCGTCCTCCTGCTGCACCAACTCATCAACGAGCACCGCATCCCGTCCGTACCGATGTTCGTCGATAGCCCGCTCGCCGTCGATGTCACAAAAACGTTCCGCGCTCACCCGGAATGCTATGACGAGGAGACCGCTGCGTACCTCGAAGACGGAGGCGATCCATTCGGCTTCAAACGACTGACCTATATCCGCGACGCCAATGAGTCCAAAAAACTAAATGAGCTTCGCGGACCGTTCATCATCATCTCGCCATCCGGCATGTGCGAGGCGGGCCGTGTTCTCCATCACCTCGCGCATAACGTGGGCGATCCAAAGAATACGGTTCTGATCACCGGCTATCAGGCGGAAAACACGCTTGGCCGCAAGCTGGAAAACGGTATGAAATCCGTGCGAATCTTTGGCATCCCGACCGAAGTTCGCGCCGAAGTACAGCGGCTCGACGAACTCAGCGGCCATGCCGACTCAGGCGAACTCATCACCTGGATGAAACCCATGACCCCAACACTGAAAAAGGTCTTCCTCGTGCACGGTGAACCCGAAGAGTCCGGCCCCCTGGCCCGCCTCATCCGATCCACCTACAACATCGAAGCCATCCCGGTCGCCCCGGGGCAAACTTTCGACCTGGTGTAACACAACATCGGCCGGGTGCGTTCTACTATACTGACAGGAAACGCAAAACACCAAACTTATGAGCTCTCCGCAGATGAACTACCAGGCACCGCCGCCGGAAAACAAGTCCGGCGTAATGATGACGGTGGCCGTGGCGGCCATTGTCGCCTCGATCGCGGCTAATCTCTTCCTCCTCTATCAGGTCAACGGACTGAAGGACGATCTGAAGCACAACACGGACCTGCTGCAGGGCCAGATCGACACACTGAAAGAAAACAGCACGGCTATGACGGCCGCCCAGCGCAAGCACATGGACGAGCTCCGCGACGATCTCGACAGCCGTTCGAAGCAGCTTGCCGCCCAGGCAAGCCAGGCAAAGAAGGAAGCCCTCTCTTACACGGATGAGAAGAGCAAGCAGCTCCAGACAGAAAACGAGAAGACCGCCCAGCAGGTTGGGCAGGTCAGCAACGCAGTGTCCGAGGTCAGTAAGAAGGCCGATACCGCCAACGCCAGAATTGACACCGTAAATACGGATGTCGGCGGCGTAAAGACCGACCTCAACAATACGAAGACCGCGCTCGATCAGACCAAGACCGAACTCAGTTCGGCGTTGAAAAAAGTCCAGGGCGATCTTGGCGTCACCAACGGCTTCGTCGCCACCAACGGCCAGGAGCTGGCGGAACTCAAGAAGCTCGGCGAACGCAACTACATCGAATTCACGCTAAAGAAGCAGAAGGATCTGTCCAAGGTCGGCAACATCAGCCTGAAGCTCGACAAAACCGATCCCAGGAAGAATAAGTTCACCCTGAACGTAATGGCCGATGACAAGATGACGGAGAAGAAGGACCGCAACATCAACGAACCCCTTCAGTTCTATGTCGCGAAGTCGCTCTACGAAATCGTAGTGAACTCAGTCGGCAAAGACACGATCTCCGGCTATCTCTCCACGCCGAAATATCAGTCGCGTTAAAGCTCGACCGATCTTCACAGTCGTAAACAAGGCAGGCCATCCACGGCCTGCCTTGTTGTTTTAGAACCCTTCCAGTTGCAGAATCCGCCGAACGCCGTCTTGAATAGCCGCTCACGTAGACGTTCCCTGGAAACTGCCCGAATCGGATCGCAGACATCAACGCCGGGTTTTCCGGCACAGCGAAACCGGAACCAGCAACGGCGGCCCGGGTCTCTCGACAGCGGGACAACAACGACCGTTCTCCGCCGTTCATTGACCACCGTCGCCGAAGTCACGACACAAGGCCTTGCCCTGTGAGTTTCCGAGCTCGTGGCAGGGTCGAGATTTACCCACCAGACATCGTCCCGCAGCGGGACTAATTCCATGGCTCCGCTATCGCATCAGTAATCGCGTCGAATTCTGCAGTCCATTGCCAACACATCGGGATCCGCATTCGCGATTTCACAGGCCCGGATGAACTCGGCGTCTCGTTCACGCAAGCCTTTTTTCAAAGCATCGCTCACAAACGGCGAACGATCCGCGAGGTAACCCGACGCGCAAACTCAGGCGCCAAAGGCTCCGGAAGACTAAACGTCATTTTCTTACTGCCATAACCCCATAATGCCCGAATTGGAGACTACGCATTCCACCGCAAAATCGCCCGGTTCTCGTGCTCATACCCCAGCAATGAAATCGACCCCGTCCCCAGCACGAACTTAGCCCCGTCTTCGGGCGGCAACCCTAGCCAGCAGGCCGTTAAAATCCGCAGAATATGTCCATGCGCGAAAAGCGCAACGTCGCCCTCCGCCTGTACCGCCCGATCAATCACGTCATGAGCCCGGGCCGCTACTTGCCCAATGGTCTCGCCACCCTCAACCCCATCCTTGAATACTTCCCACCCTGGACGGTTCTCCCGAATCTGCTGCGAAGTCAGCCCCTCATAATTCCCGTAATCCCACTCGGCCAGATTTGGATCGATCTGCGCCCGCGCCCCATAGCCCGCCAGCTCACACGTCCGCATGGCCCGCCGTAGAGGACTCGTCAACACCAACGCAAACTCGTGTCCGCCGAGCTCCTTCCCCACAGCTCGGGCACTGTCTTCCCCCGCCAAGGTCAAAGGAATGTCGGTACGTCCCGTATGCGCGCCCGAAAGGCTCCACTCCGTCTCGCCATGCCGAATCAGCCAAAGCATCGTTACCTCATGTTCGCATCAGGAACCGCAAAGGCAAATCGACGCACTTTGAAATCCCGATGCGAGGCGTCACCTCAATATCGAACGAACGCGCCACCGCCGGAGTCCGCACAACAAAATCGCCGCGCGTCAAATCAGCGCCGTAGTCGGCCAGCGTGATCCCCAGCGCCTGCGTCAGCTTCCCCGGACCCGAAGTCAGACTGTGAGCTCCGCGCGCCGCGCCTCTGCGCTGTCGCATGATCTCGATGCCCGCCACTGGCTCCAGCGCGCGAATCAAAACACACCCGGCCACGCCCGCCCGCTCCGCCACAATATTCATGCAAACGTGTATCCCATACGAAAGGTATACATACGCATGCCCCGCAGGCCCGAAGATCACCTTCGTACGGGGCGTCACACCGACCGCCGAGTGCGACGCCAGGTCGTCTCCGCCGGGGTAGGCCTCGGTCTCCACAATCACGCCGCCGGTCGAGCCCTTCATCAGCACCATGCCCAGCAGGTCGCGCGACACCGCCACGGCGTCACGCTCATAAAACCGGCGCGGCAGGATCAAGCCGTCTTCCCCAGGGACTTGCCCTCATCCTTGCGAGAAAACAGCATCCCGCTCCAGCGCGCATCCACGGCGCAGATCTTATAGAAAACCAGCCCCACATCGTGCAGTGCTTCCCGAATGGAATTCTGCGTCAATCCATCGCGAGCCTTAACACCTTTCCTCCACAGAACCCAAAGCTTTGTACGACCCGCGCACTGCCGCATGGCGTTCAACGATTCCATCAGCGCATCCGGCTCTTCCACGAACCACAGCGTCAAAGGCGCCGGCTCTTCCTGAAACTCCACATCATTCGGCAGCACCCCAAGCAACTCCGGAAAACCGCGAGGAGCATCCTTCACGCAGACCTGTGCGCCCGCCTTAATCCCCAACTTCTGCGCTGCACTCCGCTCGCGATACAACTCCGTCACATCGCGAACCGCAACGTCCTCCTGAGGACCGGCGTTCACTGCGCGCTTGGCCACGCGCCCGGCGTCCTTCAGGTCGCAAAACAGAGAGCCCGGATGAATCTCGCGCACTTTGTCTACCTTCTCAGGGTCACCACCCACAAACACCAGGGGAATCGCTCGCGTCGCCTTCGTTCGCCGCAGCCACCGCCCCACTTCCCGCCCGTGACTCGGCAATCGCGAAAGATCGATCAAAACCACGTCCGGCAGTTTCGCCCGCACAGCGCGGCACACATCAATGCCGCCGCCTTCCAGATGCTCCGCAGTCAGGCCCGCCTTGCGGCACACCTCGATCAGCGGCCCGGCCTCCTCCGCTCTCCAGTGAATAACTCCTGCCGTAGCCATGGTTTTCGAAACCACCATCTTACCCCTGTAAAATAGTGCTCGGCTTGCCTCTGCGACTCTTCACCGGCCTCTCGCTCCCGCCCGAAACCAATCAACGCATTGCCAACCTGCTCGGCGAACTTCGTCCGGCCGCCCCCGTCAAATGGACCCCGCCGGAGAATCTTCACATCACACTCAGATTCATCGGCGCCTGGCCTGACGATCAGCTTGCGCCCCTTGAAGCCGCGCTATCCCAGGTCCCCGCATCCCGCCCGATCCAAATCAATCTCGCGCACTTCGGTTTCTTCCCCAATGCGCAACGTCCTGGCTCGTTCTATGCCGACGTCCACGCAGGGCCCGGCCTGGCCGACCTCGGGCGCGCGATCGATCAGGCCTTGAAACCGCTCGGCTATCTTACGGAATCCCGCGCCTACAGGCCGCACGTGACCCTGGCCCGCATCAAATCCGGGACCAATCTCAACCACCTGCACAACCACCTGGCAGCCATGAGCGATTTTGACTTCGGTTCGTTCGAAGCCCGCGAATTTCACCTCTACCGCAGCACTCCCGCACCCAGTGGATCCATTTACTCCACCCTTGCCACGTATCATCTGATGAAGGAGCACTACGCGCCCCAATGACCGGCCAGATCCTCGTTCTGATAGCCTACCTCCTCGGCGGCATCCCGTTCGGCCTCATCATCGTCCGTCTGATGACCGGAGCCGACGTCCGCCAATCCGGCTCAGGCAATATTGGCGCAACGAACGTTCTTCGCAGCACCGGCCCTGTCCCAGGCATCCTGACTCTCATCCTCGACGCCGCCAAAGGGTGGTTCGCGGTAGCGCTGATGAATCATTTCGCCCGGGGCGAAACTCTTTGTCTCAGCATGGCCGCCCTCGCAGCGCTCCTCGGACACGCATTCTCCCCGTACCTGAAATTCAAAGGCGGCAAAGCGGTTGCGACCTTTCTCGGCGCATTCGGCTACCTGACGCCACTCCCGGTTCTCGTCATCGTCCTGATCTTCCTGATGGTCACTATCTCCACGCGCTACCTCTCCCTTGGCTCCATGGTCGGAGCCATTCTCTACCCCTTCGCCTGCTTCATCATTCTCCATCCGGATTGGCCGATTCTCGCCGCCGCCACCGCCGCATCAATCCTGATCCTGTGGCGTCACAAAGACAACTACGCCCGTATTCGGGCAGGCAACGAAAATATCCTCAGCTTCCGGCGGCGCGGCTAAGTGCGGACTCTGGCCATCATTGGAGGAGGTGCCTGGGGCACTGCTTTGGCGTGCGTTCTTTCGCAGCGTTTTGACTCTATAAATCTATGGGTTAGGGAGCCGGACTTAGTGCAAAGGATGATCACTGCGCGCGCCAACGATATCTTTCTCCCTGGTGTCAAACTCGCTGAGAATATCCTTCCGACCAACTCCCTCCAGGCGGCAGTCTCGGGTGCCCATATCGTGCTCAGCGTGATGCCCTCGCACGTAGTACGGGAAGTCTACGATGCCTTCGCCCGCCATCTCTCCCCCACCACCCGGCTGGTGAGCGCAACCAAGGGACTCGAAGCTGGTTCTCTTCTACGAATGTCCGAAGTCATCCGCGCTGTAGTCGGAAAAACAAACCCGATCGCCGTCCTCTCCGGCCCGAGTTTCGCGGCAGAAGTAGCCGCCGGACAGCCCACGGCAATCGTAGCCGCGTCTGAAGACATTGGAACGGCCCAGGAAATCCAGGTTGCCTTTAGCGGCCCCACTTTCCGGGTCTATGCGGGCGATGACCCCATTGGCGTAGAAATCGGCGGTGCGCTCAAGAACGTAATAGCCATCGGCGCCGGAATCTGTGATGGGCTGGGCCTTGGTCACAACGCGCTAGCCGCCCTGACGACCAGAGGCTTAGCCGAACTCACCCGACTGGCCGTAGCTGCGGGAGCCAGGCCCGCCACCCTTTCGGGCCTCGCAGGCCTCGGCGACCTCGTCCTGACCTGCACCGGAGATCTAAGCCGAAATCGTAAGGTTGGCCTGCAACTCGCAGCGGGAAATATACTTACCGATATCCTTTCATCGACAGCAAGCGTTGCAGAAGGAGTGAAGACTACATCCGTCGCCATCCGTCTTGCGTCCCGCTATAACGTCGAAATGCCAATTACCGAAGAAATGCATGCCGTCCTCAACGAGCACCGCCCACCTGCCGAAGCCATCCGCCGACTCATGACCCGCTCTCCGCGGGGCGAGTTTTGAGGTTTCCCGCCGTAGGGACATAAAGCGACAAAGCATGAGCAAAGGCATCCTCATTAAAGCTGCCATCCGTCTGCGCAATCAACCAATCGGGCGAAGGTTGACGATACATCCATCCCCATCCCGGCAGGAACTTACCTCCCCACTCGCCCCGCTGCGCGCTGGCTTCAAATGGATGAATCTTGACACCGTCACTGATCAGCCCCGCGCAGTAGCTGAAGAATCCATAGCCCATGACGAATATGTCGGATTCGATAAGCTCCCGTATCGTCCAGATCGGATCGGAATTAAGGAAGAACCGAACCGAAGGTAGCTGCAGTTCGGGAAAGTCCGTGATTTCGCCCTGTGAAAACACACGGACCTCGTAGCGGGCCCCCCGTGCATCCAGAATGCGCCGTATCTCGTTCAGCGTTCGCAGGGCGGTGCTCGTTGGAATGAATCTGTTCGGAGCCGCCGGTGTAATGTCCCCTCGCCGCAGATGTACTGCAATGCTAAGAATCTCGTTGCGCCGGGGTTCTCGGTCGCCATAGTAACGGCGCCTGAATTCAGGTATCAGATCCTTGAACTGACTGGTCAGCCGATCCCTCTGCTTCCGGAGACGGAAACAATCCTCCAGAAATATCCACACATAGCAGTAGTTCAGCGGCTTGTCATGCAGCGGGTCGCAGGGCACTTCACCCGTTCCCAGATTGAAGAGGTCCTCCCATGCGGTAACCCATTCCGGCATGGGTCGATCCGCATGGTGGATCGTCTGGAACTTTCCGTGAACATATTTCAGGCCAGTGGCCCGCGCAAACGCGATTGCGTTCATGACGATGAATACCTGATATCCACCGCCCTCTTTTCCGGTTCTCCGGGTGCACGTAATAGACCGGAAGCGGCGGATTCCGGTGAGGTGCATCAGATACTTCAGAACAATCGCTCGCTCGTTCCGAGCCGTCTCGCGGCCGTGAGCAATGGCGACGGCGTTTTGGACCGATCTCGTCGCCCATCCCTTACCAGTCCGCAACACGAAGCGGTAAACGCGCAGGGCGTACCCGAATATGGAGGTTAGTGCCGAAGGGGGAAGGGCTGGCTTGCTTACCCGCATAGTTTCACAAGCGATTATCCCCCATACAGATCGGAGCACGCCTGCGGCTGCGGATGTGGTCGCAGCATTCGGCGACCCTTATGATCAAAGGAAAGGGTCCAAACTTTGAGTTCAGCCGCCCCTGCGCTGGATAGCGCACACCTACGCGAAATCATCCGCACACAGACCGAAATCGCCCAGCTTGGCATCGACCTCGGCAGCGTCATGGAACTCGTCGCCACCCGCTCCCAGGATCTCACCGACGCCGATGGCGCCATAGTGGAACTGGCCGAAGACGATGAAATGGTTTATCGCGCCAGCACCGGCCAGGCGAAAAAACAACTTGGCCTCCGCCTCAAGCGTGAGGGAAGTCTTTCCGGACTGTGCGTCGCCGAGGGCCAGGCGCTGCGCTGCGACGATTCCGAAACCGATCCTCGCGTCGATCGCGATGCCTGCCGTCGGGTGGGCCTTCGTTCTATGGTCGTCACGCCGCTCCGGTTTCGGGAGACCGTCGTGGGCGTCCTGAAAGTCTTCTCAAGACAACCGGCCGCCTTCAACGAGCAGTCTCTGGAACTGCTCGGACTCCTGTCCGGTATGGTTGCGGCTTCGATGTATCATGCCGGCAAGCTTGAAACCAGCGAACTCTTTCGCTGCGCGACGCAGGATCCCCTGACCGGTCTTGCCAACCGCGCGCTCTTCTTCGACCGGCTCCGCAGGGAAATGTCGCACTCTCACCGCGACTCCCGCAGATTCGCCGTCCTGAACCTCGATATGGACGGCCTGAAGCCCATCAACGATAACTTCGGTCACCGCGCCGGCGACGCGGCTATCCGAACGGTCGCCGAACGCGTCCGCAACGCGAGCCGCGACATTGACGTAACCGCAAGAATGGGCGGAGACGAATTCGCCGTGCTCCTCACAGGCGCAGGCCCCGACGACGCCAAAGCGCTGGCCCACCGGCTGGAGGCTTTAATCTCAACAGGCTTCGAATTCAACGATCAGCGCCTTGCGCTCGGCGCCAGTATCGGCTCCGCCGTCTTCCCCGATGACGGCTCTGAGCCCGATTCCCTGCTCGACGCCGCAGATCGCGCCATGTACCAGGTGAAGCGCGGGCGCAAACCAACCCCGCGCTGACGACACAGCGCGAGCGGCTGCCGCTTCCCGAGTGAAATGCCCGTGAGTTGCCTGGTATATGACGTGCTGACCCGAACCTGATCCGGAATTAGCTCCCGAAACTATTTATGCCGGAACGGGTTATATCTGTCATGGAGGCCGCGGCGGCGCTCGATCTGGATGCTCAGCTGATGCTGCGCGTCCGCGAAGGAGATAACGACAGCTTCCGCGTCTTACTCGATAAGCATCGCAATCCGCTGGTCTATTTTCTCCAGCGCATGGTACAGGATGCAGGCGTTTCGGAGGAGCTCGCGCAGGAAGTTTTCCTGCGAATTTACCGGTCGCGGTCGTCCTACGAACCGTCGGCAAAATTCACCACGTGGATGTTCCGGATCGCATCCCACGTCGCACTGAACTGGCTTCGCGATGAGAAACACGAACGCAACACCGAGCGCCTCGATGCGCCTCTCCACGGCCATGATCCGTCCGGCGCCAACCCTGCCCGTCAAATCGAAGATCGGCAGCCAACGATGGAACAGCACATGGTCTACGAAACGAAGCTGCGCGAAGTTCGGGACTGTATCGCTACCCTGCCCGCCAAACAGCGGGCCGCCGTGCTGATGCACAAGTACGAAGAGATGGAATATACGCAGATCGCGCAGGCGCTCGAATGTTCGGAGTCGGCCGTGAAGAGCCTGTTGTTTCGCGCCTACGAAACACTGCGCGCCAGGCTCGCCCACTTCGACCCCGCCGTTCGCACAGTGCGCAGGCAGGAGGTGTAAGGAGATATGGAGAGTAATAAAATGAGTCGGGAATCGGGAATGCAATCGTGTCCGTCAATCGAGGTCCTGGTGGACTACACTGCCGGTCGTCTGGACGCCCATCGCGCCACCGCCTTCGAACGCCACACCGCGACGTGCCGGCATTGCGCGGAACTCGCTCGCGCACAATCCAGCGTCTGGGCGAATCTGGATGCGTGGCAGCCCCAGCCCGTCAGTGCGGGCTTCAACCGCGATCTCTGGCGACATATCGACGCGGATCTCGCGCAGGAATCCTGGACTGCGCGCCTGGCCGGGACACTCGGTCTCTGGAAGCGCATCGCACCCCTCGCTGTTGCGCTGGCCCTTGTTGTCACCGGCTATGTATGGGACCACGCACCGAAAGCACCGCAAAGCGCCGTGGCTTCCCCGCTAATCGTGACGGCTAGCGATGCGGATCAACTCGAGCGCACCCTCGCCGACCTCCAGCTTCTTCACGAAGTCAACGCGGCAGCAGCGCCGGCGAACCAGAGCGGAGTCTATTAGGAACATGAAGCGGACGAGCTTTATCGCCATCGCGATGCTCTGTGTCACTACGCCGTGGTACGCTGCGGCGCAGAAGCCCGGACGAGCCGCGCCGGCGAAAGCCGCTCGCCAGCAGGCGAACCGGACGCAGGTTCAGGCCGCCAATCAGCAGGCCCGGGCCGCGGCGCAGGCGCTCAACGCCCGCCGCCTGCCTGCGAATCTCACCCTGCAGCACCTTGCGGAGATGACGCCGGAAGAACGCGGTACGGCGCTATCCGCTCTGCCACCCGCGCGCCAGGCCAACATCGAACGCATGGTGCAGAACTATCTGAAGGAACCGCCGGAGCAGCGCGCCCGAGAGCAGGAACAGGAAAAGCGCATCGCCGATCTGCCGGCCGAACGCGGCATGCGGGTTCGGCAGTCTCTGCTCGAACTGCGTGATACGCAGCCGCCGCGCCGCGGAGTCATCATGCTGGAACTGAGCAGGCTCAGCGGTATGACGGAAGAACAGCGTTCAACTTATATGAGCAAGCCCGCCTTCCGCAGCCGCTTCTCTCAGCCTGAAATCGAGATGATGGAAAGTCTGAAGGGAATCGTCCCCTAAAGTTCAGGCGAAGTTCTTCTGCTCATCGGCCGAAGGCCCGTACATCCCTGGCACCGGCACGCCATTCAGCCTGTAATAAACGCCAAGCTGCGCGCGATGGTGAATCATGTGATTCATGACGACCGTCCGCACCACCTTGAGCTTCGGCATCCCGAATCCACCGCGCCCGGCGAACTCAATCGACCAGTTCTGTCCCAGCTCTTCATCCGACAACTGCGCCAAAGCCGCCCGGCCCTTCGCAACATTGTCATCGAAGAACGCCAGCAACTGCTCACGAGACTCCGCTACCGCAGGCTTAAAATCCGCCGGTATCACCAGCTTGTCCTGACCCGGCAGCGACGCGATCCACGCCGGCATTTCCGCTACGTGAGCCGCGAGTCGGGCCATTGTGAATGACTTCTCGTGAGGCCGGTAATCCAGCTTGTCGTCCGGAAGACTCTCCAGCACCCGCCGGGTCGTCGCCATCTCCTGGTCGAACTCCGGCAGCAGCAGCTGGCTGATCGTCATGGCCATAAAGATTCCCCTCCGCGAAACGGTTCTAAACGGCTTCGATTTCGATCCGCTTCTTCTCGGCGTCCAGCTTCACGATCCGGAAGCTACGCACCTGCCCGGGCTTCGGCACATCGCGCTGCTTCTCTGCGGGCTCGCCCGATCCACCCGATCCGCCGCCCTTCCATTTGCTCGCAAGCATTGATGACAGCGCCGACAGATCCACATTCGCCGCCCGCTGCTCCGTCTTCTGCTCCTGCGGCGCAAGGCTGTAAACCGAGTGTACGTTTTCGCCGAGTTCCACCGTGACCCGATTACCCTTCACCTCGGCAACGCGCCCGGTAACGGTCTCACCCTCTTTATGCTCGGAGATAAACTCGTCCACCGAAGTCGGCTGCAGTTGCTTCAGACCCAGGCGCAAGCGGCGCTTCTCCCGATCGTTCTCCAGTACGATCGCGCGCACGATCTGCCCCACCTTGAGCACGTCCTGGGGATGATTGATCCTCTTATCGTTGACGATATCGCCAACGTGAATCATGCCCTCAATGTCTTCCGACACCTGAACGAACGCGCCAAACTGCTTGAGCTGCGTTACCGGGCCTTCCACAATCGCATCGACCGGATACCGGGTCGCAACCTCTTCCCACGGATCGCCCAGCGCCTGCTTCAACCCAAGCGCAATCCGCTTGTCCGCCGGATTCACGCTGAGCACCACAACCTCAACCGATTCCCCGCCCTTCAGCACATCGGCAGGTTTGCGGATTTTCTTCGACCACGACATCTCGGACAGATGAATCAGCCCATCCAGCCCCGGCTCCAGTTCCACAAACGCGCCAAAGTCCGTCACGCGGGCAACGGTTCCCTTAACGCGCGAACCCTGCTGATACTTATCTGCGGCCAGCGACCACGGGTCTGCCTGCAACTGTTTCATCCCCAGCGAAACACGCTGCTTTGCCGGATCGACCTTGAGAATCTTCACCGTCACCGACTGCCCCACGGTCAGCACGTCGGATGGTTTATTCACGCGCCCATGCGAAATGTCGGCCACATGCAGCATCCCGTCAACGCCGCCGATATCGACGAACGCGCCGTAGTCCAGCAGACTACGCACCGTACCGGACACCACCGAACCCGCCTCCAGAGAAGCGAGCAGCGATTCCTTCGCCTTCGCGCGCTCTTCTTCGAGCACCACGCGGCGATCCACAACCACATCTTCCTTTTCGGTATCGAGCTTGATCACGCGGCACGCGATCTGCTGACCCACCATGGTCTGCATCTCCGGCACATCGCGCGCGCCGGAGCGCGAAGCCGGCATGAATGCGCGCACGCCCACGTCAATCGCAAGCCCGCCCTTGATTACCTGGGTAACCGTGCCGGAGATCGTCAGCTTTTCATCAAACGCCTTCTGCAGTCCGGACCAGTCCTTCGGCCGCTCCACCTTAATAACGGAAAGCTGGTAGTAGCCCTCGCTGTTGCGCGGTCCCACGATCACTTCAATCGTGTCGCCGGCCTTCACCGGAATCGGACCCTTGTCGTCAGCGAGCGCGCTCACGGGCAGAACGCCCTCGGTCTTCTGGCCTACATCGCAGAAAACGCCGTCCGCACTGACCGCCACCACGACCGCCGGCACTGTCGCCGCCGCTCCCCTCTCGCTGGCCGCTTCGTGCGCGTGACTCTGTTCGAACTGGCTGAGGATGTCGCCAAAAGAGCTTTCCGTTTCCGTCGGATTCTGCTCTTCCGTGTCGCGAATGTCTTCTTCGCGAACAGGTGTGGAGGGATTGGACATGAGAATTTACTCTAATATTGTGGCATACGCGCGCTGCACGCGTGCGCACCTCGATTCGCGTCTCAACCGGACGCTAAACTGAACTTAAGTGCTCGTTACTCTCAGCGGTGCAAGCCCCAATCCAGCGCGCCCGGCGTGGCTGCGGGCGCCTGCTCCGGTTGGCGCCAACTACCGCGAACTCCGCCGCCTGATCACCGATCTGAAGCTTCACACGGTGTGCGAAAGCGCCGCGTGCCCGAACGTGGGCGAATGCTGGAATCACCGCACAGCCACGTTCATGATTCTCGGGAATGTGTGCACCCGCCGCTGCGGCTTCTGCGCCGTGCAGAAAGGCGCGCCGCTCACGGTCGATTACGATGAGCCGCGCCGCGTCGCCGAAGCCGTAGAAGCGATGGGCCTGAAATACGCCGTTGTCACCAGTGTCAATCGCGACGACCGCAAAGACGGCGGCGCCGAACTCTTCGCACTCACCATTGATGCCATTCGCGAGCGCATCCCGGACTGCAAAGTCGAGGTCCTCGTCCCCGACTTTCAGGGGCGTTACGAAGCCATGAAGATCGTGATGGACGCGCGGCCCGATGTCCTGAACCACAACACCGAAACAGTGCCGCGCCTCTACCGGCAGGTGCGCCTCGGCGCCCGCTACGAACGATCGCTGGAAATGCTGCGGTACGCGAAGGAACTCCGCCCGGAAACGCCGGTGAAATCCGGATTAATGCTTGGCCTCGGCGAATTAAACGAGGAAGTACTTTCGGTAATGCGCGATCTCAAAGCGCATTCCGTGGATATTCTGACGCTCGGCCAGTACCTGCGGCCCTCGCCAAAGCACCTGCCCATCGTCCGCTACGTCCCGCCCGCGGAATTCAACACACTCCGCGAAGCGGGAAAAGCCATGGGATTCGCCCACGTGGAAGCCGGACCGCTGGTCCGCAGCTCCTATCACGCCGACGAATCGCACGAAACAGCCGCGCTTACCCGTTGTTAAACGAAAGCAGGCAAATCGTCCCGGGTCCGGGCGTATCCACGTTATCTCTGATGGTCATCCCATCCTGCAGCGCCGCGGCAGGTACATAGCAAACAGTCTCGCCTCCGGCCTGCAGCCACAGATTGTTGAGGTTGTCTAACTGAAACGATGCGCTCGAACTGCCTGGCGAACCCGCCGCCGGCACCGTACCGATAGCCCAGCCCACATTCACCGTAACTTCGGCCGGATTGAAATTTTCGACCACAACCGTAATCGGAGTCGCCAGCGGAATATTGCAGGCCTGCCCCCACGATAAGTTATCCTCGACCGTCGCACCGTTCTGAAGCAACATCGGAGACACCGAGCAAATCGCATTGCCTGGGTTTACCGTATCCATTAATTGCAGCGGACGTAAATCCGTAATCGGGACCGTCTGGCTGGAGTAACTATCCTTCGTGGGCGCCGCTGCAAGCGTAACCTTGTTCCCGTCTACTTCGACCGTTGCCGCGTTCAGCGAGTAATTCCGAAACGTAACCGAAATCGGAGCTGCCAGATTGACATTGCACCCCACATACGGCCCCCACGCCACATCCGTCTTAACCGTAATACCGGCCGCTACATTTGAGGCGGCCACCCCGCAGAGCGCGTCCCACGAGCCGCCATTGTTCGCCTGAATCGAAAGTGCTGCGCCCGCAAATACGGTAACCGCCGCCGACGTCGGACTGGTCGCCGACGCGGCAGCAGCCACTGTCCCCATCACGGTCCCGTACTGCGTGATCTGAATTTCGCCGCCAGTGAAGTAATTCTCCACAGTAATCGCCGCATTCGGCGTCATCACCGTGTAAGGCGTAAGTAACTCCGGCCATGTCACCGTCACGACAGGATTCGAGCTAAACGACGCCGGAGCGGTGGTAGGCGATGCGGGCGTACTGGCTGGCGCAGGCGGATTCGGATACGCCGCCTTAACGGCCGCAAACTCCGCGGCCAGCGCCGTCGCTCCCGTATCGTTATCCGCGAGTTGATAACCATCGGGCGGACTCCCGGCACTAATCGTATAAAGACCGAAGCCGTTTGTCTCCTCGAGCAGCTCAAACGCAATCTCCCCGGATAGTTGTTCATACCAGGCAACAGGCTGGGGCGGCGAACTGACCCTGTACATGTTCGGCACTTCATGCCAGTCACGGACAACCTGGTCGAGCGCACCGGCCTCCGATAGAAACACAGGCACAGGCAACGGCTCACTCTCCGTCACCAGTCCGTCATAGGCACTCGCCGCCTGGCCGTCACCGGATTTGAAACGGTAGCTGTTCACCGCCACATAGTCCATCGCTTCGTCGGCAGCCCCGGCGGCGTAATACTGAGCGATCGTATCCGTACCCACCAGCCCGCGGTAATATGCCACTCCATTGTTGTTCGTCCAGGCGGACTGAGGACCATCCTGCCGAGCCGCGCCGACCGGGATTGTCCGGTAGCCCTGTGCAACGATATATGCCTTGATATCGCGGGCAAAAGACTTCAGAGCCTGCGCAACCTGAAGTTCCAGCGTGACCGTGCCCTGCACAACCTGCGCGGTCGTCCACGTCGGGTTGGAATTGTAGACATAGTTCGCCTGTGTCCCCGGAAACTCCACTTCGTTCCCAACGGAAAAGCAAAACGTATTCGGATACTTTTGAAATTCGTCTACAACCTTCGTTGCGCGGTAAAACGTGCCGTAACCGTATGCGCCCGTTAACTGCTGCACGCAGTACTCCGATGTCGCCAGCCCCACCATGACGTAGATGCCCGCGTCCTGCAGCGCCTGCATCGAAAGCGCATGACTCACGCCCGCGTGAAGCTGATAGATGCGAATCACGTTCACATTCAGCGCCGTCAACGCCGGAATAATCGTGCCGGTCATCACGGCATTGTGCTCGTCCGCCAGGATGTCCTCGACGCCGAGACAAGTCCCCGCAGTGGACAGAGCCACGCCCCGCACCATGAACCGAACTGCATTCCCGCCCCCGGCAGGCGTGAAATAAAACCCTTTGCCGTTTATGCTAATCGTCGGAAATGAGGCGCCATTCATCGGAAGTCCCCTCCAGGGAACCCCCGACAATATCGGCATTCACAGCAAATGTCAAGGTTCGTACAGTTATTTAACGCGCTTCGCTGTTGTTTCCGTAGTCCCGGCGTCGCCCACCACGCGCGTCAGCTTCATCTCGTCGCCACTCAGCGTGCCCTTCGTGACAACGCGAATCGGCATTCCGCCGGCATCGATATTCTCGACCCACGAGATCTGATTTCCCTCAATCTTTCCCTCGGAAATCGGGCGATCTCCAAACGAAGACGACGCCTTTCCCGTCAGCTTGTCGCCGTCGGCCTTCAGCTCCCAGGTGGTAGTGATCGACCCCGCCTGAGTCTCATACGTCGCGCTCCACTTGCCATCCACGGCAGCCGAAAACGCCGCTACCGCCCCCAGAACCAGAACCGTTACAACCCGCCACATTTTTCGCATGAATGAGATTGTACCCGTTTTTCGAACTCAATTCGGCGAGGGCTTCTCCACGTGGTCAACGACAAGAACCTCGATCGGATCTTTCCTCTCCTCCAGCCTCAAACCTAATGTCTGAACGGCGTCCGTTACGCTCACATCGCCGGGCTCCACTCCATTGCGCATCCGAAATTCCGGCGTTGCAACAAAGTTCATATCGAACTTTCCCGTAAGCCCGGTCTTGTCGACAACGGGCTTATCCACCAGTCCGCCAACCGCATCCACGAGCAGGCTGATTCCGCAGCTGTTCATGGCATAGTTATAGTTGCGATCCGCAGGCGATTTTGGCCCGATCATCGATTTGCACTCGGTGTCCGCCTCGCCCGCTTTCAGCTTTGATCCGTTTTTCCCGACCACCAATTCGAATACCGAAACATCCACGGTTTCCTTATGAACCGTGAGCTTAAACCGGTCGGCCAGCAGTGTCTGCAGCATCGCGCGCAACTGCTGCATCGATAATTCCCCATCGCCCGGGGCCTTCATCGCGAGATCGTAGAACCCATAAAAATCGTCCGTCCGGGGAACTGCTTTCAGCCCAACCTGGTAGTTCTTCAGATCGTAAGCACGCATCAACAACTGCGGAAAGTTATACCCTTCCATGGAAATCCGCGTGCCGGATATTTTCAATCCCATCATCGTCGTAAGCGGCCCGACGTGTGGACGTATTGACGCGACCTCAAACGCGGGCGCCGGAGCGTTCTGCGGCTCCGCTGCAACTGCGACGAATAAGCAGACGCTAATTCTCAGAAGGCTTTTCCGCATGATCCACCACCACAATCTCCATCGGAAGCTTCTGCCCCTCTATCTTTAGCCCCAGCGCCTCCACGGCGTCGGACACGCTGATGTCGCCAGGCTGATCGCCGTTCGCCGACCGGAAATCGGGCGTGGCCATGATGTTCACATCGTACGTTCCCGTCAGCCCGGTCTTGTCCACGAGCGGCTTGCCGTTGACCGCACCCAGGGTATCAACGAACCGGGAAATTCCGCAGTTCGTCATCGAGTACTGATAATTGCGATCGGTCGGTGCCTTAGGACCGGTTAGAGAGCGACATTCCGTATCAGGGGTACCACCCTTCAGCTTCGGACCATTCTTTCCCACCACGAGCACCGACATCGGCAGATCGCGCATTTCCTTGTGAACGGTAAGTTTGAAGCGATCCGCCAGCATGGTCTGCAGCAAAGGCCGCAACTCCTCGCGCGAAATCTCAGCGGTGCCCGAGACCTTGATCGCCAGATCGTAATAGACATCCAGATCGCTGGTGCGCTGAAGCTTCTCCAGACCCAGCCGATAGTTCGGGATATTCCACGCCTCCCTCACCAGCCAAAACAGGCTGTATCCTTCCATCGAAACCCGATTCCCGGAAATCTTCAGCCCGGCCATTACCCGCAAAGGCCCGTCATGCGGACGAATCGAAACTGCCTCAAGCGCCGGCGCCGGAACAGTCTGCGCGGCAGCGCACGCAACCAGCAGAGTAATGATCAGCGGAACTTTCATATCTCAACAAGACGTCACGAAGGCCGAAAACGTGCAGCCAAACTATCGCCGCTTACCCTTTTTGCCTGCACTTTTCTTCACCCTCTTTTTCTCCGCCTCGACCACCGAAAACTGCAGCTTTCGCTCCAGGGGATCGATCCGATCCAGCAACACCCGCACCGCATCCCCGATCGCAAACGTCCGCCGGGTCCGCTGTCCTACGATCTTCCTGACATTCTCGTGATAAACGAAGCGATCCCCCGGCAGCGACTCAATCGGCACCAGTCCCTCCACAAACCAATTCGTCAGTTCCACAAACGCCCCATACTTAGCCGTCGAAATAATCAGCGCATCGAACTCTTCGCCAACACGGCTCTCCATGAACGTGGCTTTCTTCCACTCCACCAGTTCCCGCTCCGCCTCAGCCGCACGGCGTTCCGTCAACGAACAATCCTCCGCAATGGTTTTCAGTTCAGACTCACTCGAATATGTCCGGCCGTCGAGCGAAGCCTTCAGCAGGCGATGCACAATCAAATCCGGATACCGCCGGATCGGCGAAGTGAAATGCGTATAGTGAGAAGCCGCGAGCGCAAAGTGCCCGGTGTTTTCCGCGCTATACCGAGCCTGCTTCAAAGACCGCAGCATCAGATAACTGAGGATGCGCTCCTCCGGCGTCCCTTCGATCTTCGCCACCAGCCGCTGATAAGCCTTCGACGGCACTGCGATCTCGCCCGGCAGCATCACATCCTTATAAGCCTTGCGGCCCTGTGCCTTTTTCTCGTGATAGCGGTGCCGCGAAACCGGCACGCTCCCCACGCCGAGCGAATACCCAAACTGCGCGGCGATATCCTCAAACTCCATCACCCGCTTAGGGTCGGGCTGATCGTGCACACGGTAGATCGAAGCATGCCCTGTCGCCTCTAAATGCGCCGCAACAGCCTCATTCGCCGCCAGCATGAACTCCTCAATAATCCGATTGGCAATATTCCGGGGGCTTCGCGTAACCCCGGTCATCTCCCCCTCTTCCCCGAATTCAATCAGCGGTTCCGGCAAATCGAAATCGATCGATCCCCGCCGATACCGCTTCTTCATCAGGATTTCCGCCAGTTCGCGCATCAGCTCAAAACGCGGAACCAGCCCCGCATAACGCCCGCGTTGCTCCGCATCCCCTTCCAGCAGCTTATGAACATTCGTATAGGTCATTCGCTCCGCGCTGCGAATCACCCCGCGGCAAAACTCCGCACGAACCGGCGCACCCTCACCATCAATCTCCATCAGCGCCGACATCACCAGCCGATCCACCTGCGGCCTTAGGGAACAGATATTCGTCGAAAGCTCAAACGGCAGCATCGGCACTGCGCGATCCGGAAAGTACACGCTGGTCCCGCGCATCTGCGCCTCAACATCAATGGCGGTCCCTGGCTTCACGTAATGGCTCACATCCGCAATGTGCACCTGCAGCAGGTAATGCCCGTTCGCCAGCCTGTCCACTAACACCGCATCGTCGAAATCGCGAGCGGTCTCGCCGTCAATCGTCACGATCGGCAAATCGCGAAAATCGCGCCGTCCACGCAGGTCGGATTCGGAGATCGCCTCCGGTACCTGCGCCGCATCCTCCACCACCTCCGCCGGAAACCGGTTCGGCAGGTAGTGCTTGCGGATGATGATCTCCACATCGATCCCGAAATCTCCGGGCTGCCCCAGGATTTCCACGATGCGGCCAACAGGACGCCCCCCGTCTTCGCCATAATCGAGAATCTCGGCATTCACGATCATGCCTTCAAGTTCGGCGGCGCTTTCGACTTTCACCGGTGTCGCACCGATTCGATCGATCTGAGCCGACTCTTCCGGAATCTCGCTACCCTCCGGAATCAGCACCCACTCCCGCAGCTTCGGATCGAACGGAGCCACCATCCCGCCGCGCCGCGTCCTGCGGAATTCGCCCACAATCGTTGGATGCGCGCGCTTCAGCACCCGGATAATCACGCCCTCCGCACGACCCTCACGGCCCCGAAAAGTAATTCGGGCCACAGCGCGATCCCCAGTCATCGCGCCCTTCACCGAATTCCGACTCAGATAGATATCGCCCGCCAGCCCCGGAACCTGGGTATCCGGGATCAAAAATCCAAAGCCATCCCGATGTACGCTCACCCGACCCGCGACGTTATCCTTATTTACTCCGGCTACCTCATAGTGCCCGCCGCGCAGTTCCAGCAAATCCCCGCGCGCCACCAGCTTGTCGATCAGCGCATCCACTGCCGCGCGCTGATCCCCGCGGACCCGCAAGTCGCGGTAAAGCGTCTTTAAACTCGTCCGCCCATGGGGCTGTTTTTGTATGTGACCAAGCAACTCGGCGGACGTCATTACTACATAATAGAAGTGTTCTAATAAGACGAATCCCATGCGAACCCTCCTCTTGCTCCTGCCGGCGGCCCTGATGCTTTCCGCGCAGACACCCGTCACGCCGAAGACCTTCCCGGCGAAAGCGCCCGCGAAGGCCGGTCCGGCGGGTGGTGGACTCAACACTACATACAAGTACCAGGGTTCCGCCAACGCGCCCGTCACAATTGAAGCTTTCACCGACTATGAATGCCCGCACTGCGCGCTGTTCTTCAAACAGTTCATGCCGCAGTTCACAGCCGATTACATCGCGACGGGCAAGGTTCGTTTCGTCCACCGCGATTTCCCCCTCGTCACCATTCACACGCACGCGCAGCAGGCCGCGCGTCTGGCTGATGCGGCTGGCGAAGCCGGCTTCTACGATCTCGCCGTCAGCCAGCTCTTCAAAACCCAGGATGAATGGTCCATGTATGGCAAGAACACCGGAAACATGGAAGCTTCGCTGGCAATGGTGATTCCCCCGGGCGGCATGCAGAAGATTCGCGAGCTGGTAAAAAATACGCCGCATCTTGATGCTGAAATCGCGAACGACCTTGCCGAAGGCAACAACGTTGACCACATCAACTCAACCCCCACCATAGTCGTGGTCACAAGATCCGGCAAACGTGAACCGATTTCGGACATCATGAATACGCCCTACACCATCTTTAAGAAGTATCTGGATAGCAAGATCGCCGGCCAGTAAATGGTAAGGAAGCTCCTCATCGTCGGACGCCTCATCCTTGGCGCCATCTTCCTCTACGCGGCCTACGCGAAGCTAAAGGAACCGTGGATCGAATTCGCCGGTGGACTCAACGCCTTCGGGATTCTTCCCGAAAACGCCCTGGAGCCGGTAGCCAAAGGTTTGCCGTGGTGCGAACTCGCCCTCGGCGTAGCGCTCATCTCCGGTCTCGCGCAGCGCTGGTTCACTCTGATCGCCTCCCTCGTCCTTGCCTTTTTCTTCAGCGTGATGCTGCGCTCCTATATCGTCGGCCTCAAAATCGACTGCGGCTGCTTCGGACCCGGTGATGCGCTCGGCCCCAAAACTCTGGCTCGGGATTTCTCCATGCTCGTGCTCGCCATAGCCGTGACCGTAGGTTCGTTTCGCACTCGCAGGTCGGCGATCGCATAAAATAACGAAGGGAATAATGCGCTTACTCACTGCACTTCTTTCAACCCTCACACTCGCCACCGGGCTCATCGCCCAGGCGCCACCCAGGCCTGCCGCACCGAAAGCCCCGCCTGCAGCCCCCAAGGCGCCCGCCCCGCCGGCGGATAAAGACGTTCCGCGCAAGGCCGGTGAATTCGTCATCCACATGCAGACGGGCGAAAAGCTGCTGAGCACTTACCACGGCAAGGTTGTAGTGATGGCCTTCATGTACACCACCTGCCCGCATTGCCAGCACACGGCGGGCGTGCTCGCAAAAATTCAAACCGAGTATGCGAACAAAGGCGTGCAGATCCTCGGAACGGTGTTCGACGAGAATGCCAAACGCGATGCCCAGAAGTTCGTCAGCGTGACAGGCGCCAACTTCCCGGTCGGCTACTCCACCACCGACCAGGTGATGAAGTTCATGCACGCCGAAGAAGGCTTCTACGTTCCGATGCTCGCGTTTATCGATCGCACCGGAACCATGCGGCGTCGCGTTATTTCCAACGGCGATGGCAACGATGACGGGACCAAATTCCTCGAAGACCAGGAAAACGCCATCCGCAGAGAAATCGACGCTCTGCTGAAAGGCGCGCCCGCCGCTTCAAAACCCGCGCCGAAGCAGTAACGCCGATCGATGCCGCAGACCGTCCTCGGTATTCCGTTCCGCAATCCCGTTCTCGCGGCTTCGGGTACCTTTGGTTACGGTATCGAGTTCGAAAAGCTGATTGATCTCAACCAGCTCGGCGGCATCGTAGTGAAAGGCCTTTCCCGCGCTCCAATCGACGGTAATCCTGCGCCCCGGCTCTGGGAAGCCCGCGCGGGAATGATGAACTCTGTCGGCCTTCAGAACATCGGCGCCCGCGCGTTCGTCCGAGACAAGCTCCCCTCGTTGCGGCGTTACCAAACCCCGATCATTGCCAACGTCTTCGGCTACGCCGCGGAAGACTATCTCGAAGTCATCGACATTCTCAACGAAGCCGATGGCATCGCCGCCTACGAACTCAACGTCTCCTGCCCCAACACCAAACACGGTGGTTTGGCCTTCGGCGTGGACGAAGAAGCGCTTTCCGACCTCGTCGCCAGAGTCAAAGCCAAAGCCAACCGGCCGGTCATCGTAAAACTCTCACCCAACGTAGCTGCAATCGAACCCTTCGCGAAGGCCTCGGAACGAAACGGAGCCGATGCAATTTCACTGGTCAACACTTTCATCGGACTCGCAATCGAAGCCAAAACCCGTAAACCCAGAATCGGCGCTGGCTTTGCAGGACTCTCCGGCCCGGCCATCAAACCCATAGCCCTCCGCATGGTCTACCAGGCCGCCAAAGCCGTAAAGATTCCCGTAATCGGGATGGGCGGAATCGCCTCCGGCGAAGACGCCGCCGAGTTCCTCCTGGCAGGCGCAACGCTCGTCGAAGTCGGCACCGCCACCTTCTGGAATCCGGCCGCGCCCGTACAAATCGCACGCGAATTGGACGAACTCCTTCCCGCCCTCGGTGTGCGTCAGTCTTCCGATCTGATCGGAAGACTGGAATACTGATGATCGATCTCGCGAGTCTTCACGCCGCGCACCATGTCCGATCTTCGCCATGCGCGTAATCGCGGACATCCCCGAGCCGGAAGCACTCAATCGGATTCTCACCGTTTACGCAAAAGACCCAACCCTGCGCTTTCGTAGCCACCGGACTTCCAGGCGAAGTCTGACTACGCCGGCCATCCGCCGGGCCGCGCTGGAGTGGGCCATGCCCGCCTATAACGAACTGCGCGCGCGTTATTGAACGGGAATGCGCGAGTGCTCGGTGGAAACCAGATTTTCAAAAATCGCCAGCACACGCTTGCGGTAGTTGTAAACGCGGTCCAGATCGGACAGGAACGTCCCCTGATAATCCTGCGCTCTGTGCCACTTATCCACCACGCGGCGGGGCACGTCAATATCCTCGCGAAGCGCATTCAGGCTGTGCCCCCTCAGGAACAGCCCATAAAAGAACGCAGCTTCCCGGTGCGGGGCAAGCGGATCGGAATCGTCTCGTGTCGTCATGTGTGCCTGTATTTAGGCCGAAAACGCCATTGTAGCTATTATTCAGGATGCCGGGCAACTGAGCAGAACCGCACGCTGGTTCACCGTGGGCTTGTCCACCCGGTCGATTACCGGCATGCTAACCGTCGACTTTCGGATCTCCGGTTTCAGCCCCAATCGCCGGGTCCGGATTCTGGGTTCGGATTCTGGCTCCGATCGTCGCCGTACGCCAAACCCGGCGTCGGGACCAGCGAACCTCCATCCCGCCCCCTCTGCACCGACAAGAGCTGAGCAATCTGAGCCATCGTGTACTTTGATGCAGTCAGCACCACTCCGGTTCCGCGCATCGCCATCGACATTTGTTGCTCCCGCATGGGGCGCTGCCTTCTTCATCCCGGGGCCGTCTTGTTTCTTTCCCCTTTGCCGTAATATCGAACCGTTGGGATACTGCCCATCGCCGGGAACTCCCGTCACATCCACAGCCTCAGGTCCGCATACCAACTGGATTAGCGCAGCCGACGATATGTTGCTTGTGTACCCCGAGCCCCGGAAAATGAAGTGGTACTCCCCGCCTTCACCGCTGGCAATTGCCTGGATCGCGCACCGCGGAGGACGTGTGAACCCTCATGGCAGTCACTTCGAGCTTCGGAGTTTGATCAAGGGCCGCGATGGCAAACACCACATGGGCCGCCGCCATTGTCGTTTTCATCTCAGGCTCATACGCGATCATTCCGCCAATTTCGCTACACTGGTTTACACCGTTTCGGAACCATGACACCAGCCATAGAAGTCCGCGATCTTCGCAAGATTTATGAGGGAAAGGCGGCAGTCGATGGCCTTTCCCTCACCGTTCCGCGCGGTTCCTTCTTCGGGTTCCTCGGCCCGAACGGCGCCGGAAAATCGACCACCATCCGGATGCTGACCGGCCTGATTCCCGCTACCTCAGGCGCCATTCAGTTGCTGGGAATGCCGATGCCGGACGAAGAAATACGCGTTAAGCAGCGCATCGGCCTGGTCCCGGATGACTCTCTGTTATTCGATCGCCTCACCGGTCTCGAATTCCTGGAATTCGTCGGCCGCATGTACTCGCTCCCCCGTCCTCTGGCCCGCGAGCGCTCGCGCGAACTTCTCGAACTCTTCGAACTGGCTGATCAGGGCCGAAAGATCATCGCCGAGTATTCCAAAGGCATGCGCAAGCGCGTGGCGATGGCGGCATCGCTCATCCACAAGCCGGAACTCTTCTTAATGGACGAGCCCTTCGAGGGCGTCGATGCCGTCGGAGCCCGCCTCATGAAGGACATCCTGCTCGACCAGGTAAAGCACGGCGCCACCATCTTCCTCACCTCGCACGTGCTCGAAGTTGTGGAGCGTCTCTGCGACCACGCCGCAATCATCAACGATGGAAAGATCGTCGCCGAAGGCAGCATGGCCGATCTGAGGAACGGTTCGGAAACTCTCGAAGATGTTTTTGTGCGCACCGTCGGCGCGGACAAAGCTTACGAAAAACTCGAATGGCTGGGATAACGATGAAACCACTCAAAGTACTCCTGCTTCTCCTGCTAGCTCTCTGTGCTGCCGCGCAAACCGGCCCCATAAAGATTGACGTTGACGCAAGCGAGGCTACCCGCCGGCTGATCCACGTCAATATGCGGCTCCCGGTAGCGCCTGGACCGTTCACGCTGCTCTATCCGAAGTGGATTCCCGGCGAACACGGCCCCACCGGTCCGATCACCGATCTCGCCGGAATGAAGGTTTCCGGCAACGGCCAGCCGATTCCGTGGACGCGCGACTCCACTGATATGTACCAGTTCCACGTAACGGTGCCGCCCGGTATCTCCACGCTCAACGTGGCGATCGAATTCATCTCGCCGCCCGACTCCGACGGCTTCTCCTCGGGCAGTTCGATTACATCGCAGCTCGCCATGCTGAGCTGGAATCAGTTCCTGCTCTATCCGCAGGGCCTGCCTTCTGACAGGCAACAGTTCGAAGCCACCATGAAGGTCCCGAACGGCTGGCGTTACGGAACGGCCTTACCAATTCAAAGCGAATCCGGCAACTCCATTCAGTTCAAGCCGGCGTCCCTCACCACGCTGGTCGATTCGCCCGTACAAACCGGCGCGAACTACAAAACGGTCGATCTCGGAACCGTTGGTTCGGCGCATCACTATCTGCATGTCGCCGCCGACAGCGAGCAGGCAACGCGGATACCGGATACTCTGGCAAATGCTTATCGCAACCTGGTGCAGGAAGCCAATACGCTCTTCGGCGGTCACCATTACGGCGACTATCACTTTCTCTACACGCTGAGCGATCACGTCGCCCACTTCGGTCTGGAGCACCACGAGTCGAGCGACGACCGTCTGCCGGAAGACGCAATTGTGGATGAAACCGGTCGCCGCCAGGCTGCCGATCTGCTGCCGCACGAAATGGTTCATTCCTGGAACGGCAAGTTCCGCCGTCCTGCCGGCCTCGCCACACCCGACTACAGCCAGCCAATGCTCGGCGATTTGCTCTGGGTCTATGAAGGACTTACCGAGTATCTCGGCGAAATCCTCACTCCGCGCGCGGGTCTGTCCACCTCACAGGAGTTTCTCGACAACCTCGCATGGGTCGCCGCGCGACTCGATAACGAGAAAGGCCGAGCCTGGCGTTCCACCGCGGATACCGCCGTGGCTGCCCAACTGCTCTACGAATCACGCAACGATTACTCGGACTTCCGCCGTGATGTTGACTTCTATGATGAGGGCGAGCTGCTTTGGCTCGATGCCGATATCACGATCCGAAATCTTAGCGGCGGAAAAAAGTCTCTCGACGATTTCTGCAAGCTCTGGGCAGGCGCTCCGAATACAACTCCTCAGGTGAAGCCTTACACCTTTGACGATGTCGTCAAGACCCTGAACGCCGTGCAGCCCAACGACTGGGCGAAATTCCTGACCGAGCGGTTAAACTCCACGAATGTTCACGCGAATCTCGCCGGAGTGACCGGTGGCGGCTACGACCTGACCTATTCGGCGGAAAGATCGGGTTACCAGAAGGATCGCGAAACAACTCGTAAGTACGTTTCCGAGATGTATTCCATCGGTCTGAGCGCGAAGGAGGAAGGCGATATTCTCGACGTGAAAGTCGATTCACCGGCCTACAGGGCCGGAATCGCGCCGGGCGGAAAGATCATCGCCGTGAACGAACGCGCCTTCAAACCGGAACGGCTGAGCCAGGCCGTCGCCGATTCCGCCACAGCTTCCGGTCCGATCACTCTGCTGATTAAAGACGGCGAATATTACAAGACCTGGAGCGTCGATTATCATGGCGGCGCCAGGTATCCCCACCTGACACGCAACTCAAAGCCGGATACCCTCGCGGATATCATCAGGGCACACAAATGATTTGGGCAATTCTCCGGGCGCAGCTTCTGAGCATGCGCCGTGGCAAAAGTAAGAGCGCGGTGTTTTCGGTTCTGACCGCGTTATTCTTCTACTCCATCTTCGCGTTCCTGGGGTGGACGTTCTTTCTGCTCTTTTCCAGTCCGGATGCTTCGCAATATTTTGACGCCATACTGGCTGGTCTGCTGCTGCTGTTGACGCTGTACTGGCAGTTGGCCCCGGTGATCTCGGCGAGTTTCGGAGCCTCCATCGACCTGAAGAAGCTGATGGCATATCCGATTCCCCGGAATCAGTTGTTCATTATTGAGATTCTGCTGCGGGCGGTCAATGCATTCGATGTGCTGCTTCTCGTCATCGGAATAACAGCGGGTCTGGTCCGCAATCCACTCTACGGACTCGCGGCAGCGCCGTTCGTCGTGACTGGCGCGCTGGGATTCGTTGTAATGAACGTGCTTCTTTCGGCGGGTGTCCGAAGCTGGCTGGAGCGTTTCTTCCTTCGCACCCGCTTCAAAGAAGTCTTCTTCCTGATCCTGGTGCTGATCTCTGTTACTCCGCAGTTACTGGTGCTTTCTAAAGTGAAGCAGCCTCAGTCGCTGCTTCGGTTCGTGCCCTCGCATTCGCTTTGGCCCTGGGCTGCATTCTCACATACGATGCTGCGCGAAAGCGTTTCAAATGCCGCTGCCGCCGGATTCGCCTGGATCGTACTCGTGATGCTGTTCAGCCGCTGGCAGTTTGAACGAACCCTCCGGTCCGACGGCACTTCAACCCGTCGCGTGAGCCAGCGCGAAGACAAGCCGGATAGCCTTGCCGAGCGAATATTCCGGTTTCCCGGCCGGATATTCGGCGACCCGCTCGGTGCTCTCATTGAGAAAGAATTGCGCACGCTGTCGCGCATTCCACGCTTCCGCATGGCCTACGGGATGTCGTGCTTTTTCGGTATTCTGATCTTCACTCCCGCTCTGCGCAAGGCGAAGCCGAACTCTGCCGTACTGCAGTATGCTCTGCCGATCATGGCTGTTTACGGACTGATGATCCTGGGTCAGATTACCTACTGGAACTCGCTGGGCTTTGACCGATCCGCGGCGCAGGGCTACTTTAGCTGGCCTGTCAGGTTTCGCGATGTGCTGATTGCTAAGAATCTGACCGTAATGGCTTTGCTCCTGCCCCAGGTGATTCTGGTTTCCCTTGTCGCTCATTCGTTCGGGATTCCATCGTCTCCCCTGAAAATCGTCGAGACTTTCGTCGTAATGGCCATTGCCGCGCTGTTCTGGTTCGGGCTGGGGAATATCTCCTCGGTGCGTATGCCCCGTGCGATGGATCCCGACAAGATGAATCAGATGTCCAACAAGCTGCAGGCGCTGACAATCCTGGCCGCGCCGATTGTCCTGCTGCCTGTTGTGCTCGCTTACTGGGCTCGCTCCGTTTTTCAGAACGATTGGATCTTCGCGGGAATCATGGTCATCGCAGCGATCCTGGGCGCAATCTTTTATCACGTCGGCCTCGACTCGGCCGTCCAGACGGCGCATCGTACTCGCGAACGAATGCTGATCGAGCTTTCCCGTTCTGATTCGCCAATCTCGATCACCTGATTTCCGTCCCGGCCATTCACAAGAGGCAGTTGCAAAAGCTGGTCTCCTGGGCGTAACAAAAACGCTTGATTTTGTTGTAAATAGCGGTGTCATAGCCTAACCTGGGCCTATGAAGCTTACTTTGCGGGAGCAACTGAGCCGGTTCACTCACCTGCTTCAGGGCGCATTATTTCCGGTGCTGGAAAACGAAGTC